>NZ_BAAATZ010000007.1:238502-343798 GCF_039533685.1 Actinocorallia aurantiaca
CGCCCTGCTGACCCTGTGGCAGCGATCGCCGCAAGCCCACAAAGCCCAGCTGCTCCTTATGGCCACGCTCAACCCGCCGGCGGCCGCGACGCACCTCCAGCGGTTCACCGATTTCCGCGCCACCCTGGACGGGCCGAGCCCCACCCTGGACCTCGCCCTGGCGCTCGTCACCGAGGACGAGCCCCGCGCTCAGGACATCGCTCTCCAGACCACCACCTGGGACGTCCGAACCCCGGACCACCTCGCCGAGGACCTCCCCCTCAAGGCACGCCTGATCAACGTCCTCCTCCACCTCGCCGAAGAGGAGCTGGGCTGACCTCCTTCCATGGCCGCAGCGGCGAGTCCAGCAGCTGGGACAGGCGCGTGAAACCGCCGGTGCGGTCGGGTCCGTCGGTGGTCAGGAGGGCGGCGGACCAGACCCCGCGCCCGTAAGTAGGAGGGCCCGTACGAAGGACGCCCCGGACTCTTCAAGCGGCGCCATCGGCTTCCGCCTCGCCGCCCGGCCGGGTGAGGGCGAAGGGTTTCGGGCGCAGTCCGTGGTCGTCACGTTGTGCCCGGGTGATGCACTGGACCATCCAGACGGTCAGCGCCATCCCAGGGACCACGAGCGCGGCCTCGACGAGGGACCCGCAGGCCTGGACGGTCAGTTGCGATCCGGACGTGACGGGAAGCCGGTCGACGAGACGCCGGCACCAGGGCCAGGAGATTGAATCCCCGGTTGAGCTCGAGAAGGCTGGCAAGCCCGATGTAGATCTCCTCGGGCCTGTCGCTGCGGAGCCACTCGATGGCGGCGGAGACTTGGAGGTACTGGACGTACAGGCCGGGCAGCAGCGCTAGGAACAACAGACTCCTCCGGGCGTCGAGCGACCGTACGGACTCCGCTTTTCGGGGCATTGCGGCAGCTTAGAGGAAGGGTCCCAACGGGCGCGTGGACGCGCTCAGTGAGCCTGATGAGAATCGTCGGATCTGCTGAGCGCCGCCACCGCGACCGGATCCCTGAGGATGAAAGGGATCCTTGTGCCGGTATAGCGTTTCCGCCATGGGAAAGAAGTCACTGGTGTCACTGGTGCTGTTCGGCGGAATCGCATTGAACCTCGCCCTGGGTTTCCAGCCATGGAATCACGACACCTTCTTTCCAGCCTTTCTGCTGGTGACGGCCTGCGGATTGCTGCTGTTCTTCCTTCTCGTTCGGCGGAAGGGCGTTCCGCGACGCGGGCTGTCGGCGGGGGCCCTCGCGTTCTTCACCCTCGTGGCGGCGGGATCCGGGTACGTGCTCTTCCAGGAGATCCGGTATGACGAGCTGGAAAAGCGGTGGGCGATACCGGCCGATGTTCCCAAGGATCCGGAATGGAAGGGCTACTGGGTCACCGGTGACGCGCTCGTCCGGGCGCGGGTGGACGGGGTGTTCGCGCACGGGTTGAAGGACGGGAAAGAGCTCTGGAACCACCGGGTCTCCGCTCCGGAGGAGGTGTGCGGGACGAGCTCATCCGCGGACGAGGGGGTCGGCCTCGTCTCCTCCGCCACGAAGGGCGGGATCTGCGACCGGGTGACGGCGCTCGATCTGAATACGGGACGCCCCCTGTGGACCCATGGCACTTCCGAGAACCCCGATGAACACCGCGGGTACCTGACAGGGGTGGCGGCCGACTCCGGAATCGCGGCCGTCTTCTCCAGCGTGGGCCTGGACGTCCTCGACCTGCGGACGGGTGAGCCTCGTCGCACTCCGCGTCCCCCCTCGGGGTGCAGGCCTCGCGCGTGGGACGACTCGCTGGCCCTCGACGGCGGCAGGGTCGCGGCCGTCTTCTTCTGCGCGAAGGACGACTCCGTCCGGCTCGTCGTGAACGAGCTCGGCACCGGCTCCTCCTGGTCCGCCGTGCTCGGTACCGGTGTCCCGCTCGGGGAGGCGTCCGTGCTCTCCGCCGACCCCGTGGTGGTGCGGTCGCGGAAGACCGCGGACGTCGGACGGGAACTCCTCGTCTTCGAGGCCGCCACGGGACGGCGCCTGGCCGCCCTCCCCGCCGACACCCTGGCAAGAGATCTTCCCGTCCTGGTCGGAGAGGAACGCATTCACACCGTGGTCGACCAGTCCGGAACCACAAGCGTCCGCGCCCTCTCCTTCACCGGCGAAATCCTGTGGAGCGCCCGCTTCGAAGACGGTGTCGAAGCCGTGCACCTCACCGGCTCCGAACTCCTCGTGGCCGCTTCCTCCGGCGGGGCCCCGGCCGCCCTCGCCGTCCTCGATCCTGCCTCAGGCGCCGAGACCCACCGCTCCCACGTCCCCCGTGCCTTCTCCCGTCCCCGGGTCCTCGAACTCCACAGCACCCCCGAACTCGCCCTCTTCATCGACCCGGGCTCCTGGAGCGACGCGCCCGAGACCCAGGCCTTCGGCTCCTGGAAGAAATGATCCCGCCGGAGAGAGCGGCCACCGTGGGCCGGTCTCGTCAAGCGCGCATTCCCAGGGAGAGCACCAGTTCTTCGGGTAGCGGGTAGACCTTTTCGGGAGGGAGCAGGGCGCGTGCCTTGTCTTCCCTTCCTTGGCGCAGCAGATCGCGGATTTTCCGGACGGCGGGTGTCAGGTCGGTGATGCCGACCGTCCAGTTATCGGCGTACTCGTCGATGATGTGGCGGCTGAGGCCCACCTGGATGCTGCGTGCGTCCAGGTGGGCGCCTCTCAAAGTGCGTTCGGGGTCCCATTGGACGCGCACGGGGGCGCTCTTCATACGTTCACGCCAGACTGCGCTGTCAGCGTATACGCGGCGGTCCGGGCTGGTGAGGACGGCTTCGCGCAGGGCCTTCTCCCAGCCTTCGCGGGTGATGCGGACGGCCAGCACCATCTCCTGGCCCGGTTTTCCCGCCCAGCCGCTGCGGCCCATCAGCCACAGGAACGACGGCTTGATCCAGGTCATCCGGTCGCGGGAGAACGGGGGCACGAACCGGCCCGCGGCCACGGCCGGCTCTCCTATCGCCCGGCCGTACGCCTGGTAGACGACGATGCTGTCCCGGTCGTAGTCGGCCCGGATCTCGAAGATCTCCATCCCGGAACATTCCCGTATCGCCCTCTTTCCGGACAACCGGATTTCCTCCTGGGAATGTGTCAGCTGAGACCGTGGTCGTATCCGCTCTGCCGTGGTGGCCGGAGGAAAGATCTGCCGAACGGCGGATGTCCCGGTGGGGCCGCGGGTCTGAGGCTTGTTCCCATGAACGATCACAAGCGAATTGCAGGGATCGGGGTGTTCGCGGTCGTGCTCGCCCAGCTCACCGCGTGCGGTCTGACGGCCGGGGCCTCACCGATGAGCGCGTCACCGGGCAAAGCGCTGCTGCGGGCGGACACCGACCGCGACGGGCGGCTGTCGCCCGCTGACGATGACCGGCGCGGGAGCTGGACGGACGTCCGCGGCGCGATCATGTTGCCGAACCTCGACGATGACGCCTCGCGCTGCCCCGCGGCGGGCCGAGGCGGAAAGCGGCTCACCGATGCGGTGCTGGCCGCCTGCGACGACGCCGCGGACGCGGTGGTGAACGGCGTGGACGACACCGCCGACCTGGCGCCGCTGGAGATACCGGCGGTCAAGGGGGTCTCGGCCTCCGCGCGGGCGACGTTGCTGCCCGATGCCCCTTCACGGGACAAGGTGAGGATCTTCATCACCCGCGACGGGCACCTCACGGCGCTCGGTGCGGATGGGGAGATCCGCGCGGACGAATTGCGCCGCGGGGTCCGGCTGGCGGTCGAAGCGCGCGACTTCGTCCGTGATCCGGCCGTCTGGTCCGGGTTCGGCGACCTCACCCTCACCATCACCGACGGCGGCCGGGTCCGGAGCGATACCGTGCGGCTGCGCGTGGCGCCGGTGCTCTTCCAGCACGACCTCCTGCGCCTGGATCGGGCCGTGGTGGCGAACCCCGAAGCTCCCGTGACCCTCGAAGGAGGGAACGCGCCCGGCAAGGCGACCCCGGGGGCTAAGGCCTACCGGCGCGACCTGCGGCGCGGCCTCGACGCCGAGGGACTGCGCAAACCGTTCATCGAGTCGCCGGCGGGCGGCGACCAGTGGATGGGCGACATGTTCAAGGCCGGATACGCGTCCATGCCGGGACAGGACGGCAAGGAGCACCACATCGTGGTCAATCTCCGGTCCCCGGCCGTGCCCCCGGACTTCCCGGCCCGCGACCGCCCGCTGCGGGACGCCTCCCGGCCCGTGTTCACCATGATGCGCGGCCCGGGCGTCGCGGGGCTCCAGCAGTTCGACCCGAAGGCCGTCGACCGCCCCGACGACAACCTGTACTACGGGTCGGCGAGCTCGAGCGGCAACTTCGGGACGATCCCGCCGTACGACGGGTACCCCGCCGGGCGGATCATCTACGGAGGTGAGGGCGAGTTCACCCCGGATGCGACGTTCATCCGGATGCTGGAGGCCCAGGGCCACCAGGCTCCGCTCGCCGTCGACACCAGCTGGCTCGGCGTGGGGCACCTCGACGAGTTCCTCCACTTCGTGCCCAAACAGGGCGGCAAGGGCTGGGCCATGGTCATCGCCGATCCCCAGCTGGGAATGGACCTCCTGAAGCAGGTCGC
Source organism: Actinocorallia aurantiaca (assembly GCF_039533685.1). Lineage (NCBI taxonomy): Bacteria > Bacillati > Actinomycetota > Actinomycetes > Streptosporangiales > Thermomonosporaceae > Actinocorallia > Actinocorallia aurantiaca. The sequence goes on from NZ_BAAATZ010000007.1 coordinate 243,067, forward strand.
CCGCGATGGCGGCGGCGGGCAGCCGCTCGTCCAGGGCATCGCACCAGCCGACACGCCCTTCCCCGGCCTCACCGTGGCCCAGGCCCTCTCCAAGCCGGAGCTGGTGAACGGCACCCGCATCGCCGCGGCCGGCGTCGAGCGGGCACTGCGACAGCTCCGCGACGGAGCGGGGATCACAGAGGAGGACATCATTCGCCTTCCCGCGACGTTCACCCGGCTCGATCTGCCCGACGACTACCCGCGCAAGGACCTGACCCTCACCTACCTACCCGACATCGCCAACGGCATCAGCACGGGAACCGGCGGATACCTGGCCCCCGCCCAGCACGGACCGCGACAGAACGGGCAGGACGTGTTCCAGCAGGCCGCCGAACAGGCCCTGGACCGGGTCGGCGTCCGCGTCCACTGGATCGAGGACTGGGACTACGCGCACAACGTCGGCACCGCGGGCGGGGACATCCACTGCGTCACCAACGTCCAGCGCGACCTGAGCGGAACCGCCCCCTGGTGGCGTCCCACCGGCAGGCGGACCCCCGCGAAGAACTGAGAGTTCGGCCTCGTCCGCGGGATCCTGTCAGGGGCGCATGACCTTGTCCGGGGTCATCGGGGTGCTGCGGATGCGGCGGCCGGTGGCATGGAAAATGGCGTTGCACACGGCGGCTGAGACCCCTACGAGGCCGATCTCGCCCACTCCCTTGGCGCCCAGGCGGCTGACGACTCGACCTCACCTCGCTCGACCCCGGCTCAGGCGCAGAGACCCGCAGGCTCACGGTCGGCTACACGGCTCCATCGGGATGGAGGCCCGACCTCCTCGTCACCACCGACCGGGTCCTCTTCGTCCTGCAGGACCCGTTGAACGAGACCGGCCCCGAGATCCTCGCCTTCGCCACCGGGGAGAGGTGAGCCGGCCAGGACCCGGATCCCCGGCGGGTCGCCGTCGGCCGCGGCTCAGCGGTCGGGCTCGGCCGGGCCGCGGTGTCGGCGGGGGTCGTACAGGTGGGACTCGCGGCCTCGTCTGGACTCGGGGTCCAGGGCGGGCCCACGAGGATGACCGCGGCCTGGCGGAGGCCGCGGGACTCAACCTGGTCGGCGATGTCGGAGAGAGTGCCGGTGAGGATCAGTTCGGTGGGCTGGGAGGCGTTGGCGACGACGGCGACCGGGCAGTCGGGGCCGTAGGCGGGGACTAGTTCGGCGGCCAGGGTCCGGTATGACGAGCTGGATCGCGACCAGGACGTCGAGGGTTCCGCACCACTTCGCGTAGGAGCGGGACACCACCGCGTCCTTCTTGAGGTGGACGAAGTCCCAGATGCCGTGGAGGAACCAGCCTGCGGCAGGGCCGACACGCGCAGTAGTGACTGAAGGGGACGTGGGAGCGGGCTGGGCGGCTTCCGCCGTTACACGTGGTGGAGCCTCACCGGGACCATCGTGTTCTTCCTCGTGCTCTCCGTCGGCGGCCGGATCCTGGACCCGGACGCGCAGGGCTGGGCCAGAGCGCTCAGCGCCGTCGCGCTCCTCGTGCTCATCGCGGCGATCGTGGTGCTGCTCAGCCACCGTTCGTCCCTCGTGCCCGACGGCGGGCAGGCCGTCCGGCCGACGTCCCGAGACCGCCCGGCATTAACGATCCTCGACCATATCCATAATGAGGAAAAGCCCTGCGCGGGCGCATAAATGATCTCCTGTTCCTGTCATCCGGCGACCAGGTCCGGACGGTGTCGGACAAGAGAGAAGAATGCTTCTTATGCGGCTGTCAGTCTTTTTTCTGGCAGTGGCGACCGCCACTGCCTTCACCCTTTCCACCGGTCCCGCCGATGCCCTGGACTCGAGCGTAGGGTGCTACAAGCGAGTGAAGGTTAAAAAAGGGGGATACAAGCATAAGCTCGTCCTCGTCAAAGCCAAATGCACCGGCCCCAAGGGACGCAAAGGCCGCAAGGGAGAGAAAGGCGATACGGGCAGGGACGGTGCGGACGGCAGGGATGGAAGAGACGGCCCAAATGGTGTGGACGGCGTGGATGGCAAGGACGGTACGGACGGCTCGGACGGCTCGGACGGCTCGGACGGCAGGGACGGTGCTGACGGCAGGGACGGAAGAGACGGCAGGGACGGTGAGAAAGGAGAAAAGGGAGACAAGGGCGAAAAGGGGAACAAGGGGGACCCTAGCCCGCCCGGAGTGGTGAGGGAGCCCGTCACGGTGCCCGGCGAGGCCGTGACGGTGCCCGCGAGCGGTTCGGCGGTCGCGGCCGGAGGCGAATGCCCGGCGGACACCGTGCTGGTCAGCGGGGCGTTCACCGCCGCGTCACCGGTCCTCGTGCGGAGTTTCCAGCCGTCCGTCCGGCGGTGGCAGGGGGCCTTCTCCAGCGGGAACGGGTCGCCGGGAAGCGTGACGGTCTCGTCGTTCTGCATGCCGACGTCCTGAGCGCGCCCGGTGAGGGCGAGCCGGCCGGAGAGGGAGGAACTCAGTCCTCGCGGGCCGTCCTGCGGCGTTCCCTGCGGGGGTCGTACAGGTAGGACTCCCGGCCTCGGCGGGCCTCGGGATCCAGGGCGGGGCCCACCAGGATGACGGCGGCCTGTCTCAGGCCATGGGCCTCCACCTGGTCGGCGATGTCGAACAGGGTGCCGGTGAGGATGAGCTCGGCGGGCTGGGAGGCGTTGGCGACGACGACGGCGGGGCAGCCGGGGCCGTATTCGGGGACGAGTTCGGCCGCCAGGTGCCGGATGCGGGTGATGGCCAGGTGGAGGACGAGGGTGGCTCGAGTCCGGGCGAAGGCCGCGAGGGATTCGGTTTCCGGCATGGCGGTGGATCTGGCCCGGGTGCGGGTGAGGACGACGGACTGGGACAGCAGCGGGACCGTCAGCTCCTTGCCGAGGAGCGCCGCGGCCGCGGCGTAGGCGGGGACGCCGGGAGTCACGTCCCAGGGGACGCCGCGCTCGTCCAGACGGCTGCTCTGCTCCGCCAGGGCCGAGTAGACCGACGGGTCGCCGGAGCAGAGGCGGACGACGTCGCGGCCCGTGTGGTGGGCGTCGGCCAGGTGGGCGACGATCTGGTCGAGGTCCAGGTCCCGGGTGTCGACGAGCACGGCGTCGTCACGGCAGTGGGACAGCACGTGCTCGTCGATGTAGGTGCCGGGGTAGAGGCAGACGTCCGCGCGTTCCAGCAGCTTGACGGCGCGCAGGGTGAGCAGGTCGGCGGCGCCGGGTCCGGCTCCGACGAAGTGGACGGTCACTGTTCTTCCTTTCTGAGCGACCATTGGGTGACGGTCCTGGAGGGTGTCCAGCCGTCGAACGCGCCCAGAGGGGCGAGCTGCTCGACGCTCAGGCGGACCAGCTCGCCGCCCAGTTCGCGGTACTTGTCCGCGAGCAGGACCTCTGTCTGCAGGGTGACGCCGTGGACGACCAGGCGTCCGCCCGGACGCAGGGCCTTCCAGCAGCGGTCGAGCACGCCTTCGCGGGTGGCTCCGCCGCCGACGAAGACCGCGTCGGGGGCTTCCAGGCCGTCCAGGGCCTCGGGTGCGCGGCCGTGCACGACCCGCAGGCCGGGGACGCCGAGGGCCGCGGCGTTCGTCTCGATCCGGCGGGCCCGGTCGGGATGGGATTCGACGGCGATCGTCCGGCAGGAGGCGTGGGCGCGCATCCACTCGATGCCGACCGAGCCCGCGCCCGCCCCCACGTCCCACAGCAGCAGGCCGGGCATCGGGGCGAGCCGGGCCAGCGCGGAGGCCCGCACGTCGCGTTTGGTGAGCTGGCCGTCGTGCTCGAACGCCTCGTCGGGCAGGCCCGCCACCAGCGACCTTCCGGCTAGGGCCTCGGCGCATTCGACCGCGATCACGTTGAGTGCGGGGAGCTCGGCGGGCACACCCTCGGCGGCGACGGCGCGGAACGCGGCCTCTCGGGCGGTTCCCAGGTCGGACAGGACGGTCAGCTCGCTCGTCCCGAACCCGGACTCGACCAGGAGTTCGGCGACACGGCGGGGGGTGGTGCCGTCGCCGGAGAGCACGAGGATCCGGCGGCCGGGGGTCAGCAGCCTCAGCAGGGTGCGCGGGTCGCGGCCGACGAGGCTGAGCACGGCCGTCGTCTCGGCGGGCCACCGCATCCGGGCGCGGGCCAGCGTGACCGATGAGAGCGCCGGGATGATCTCGACCCGCTCGGGGCCGAGGAGGTCGATGAGGGTGCTGCCCACTCCCGACAGCAGCGGGTCGCCCGAGGCGAGCGCGACCACGTCGCCGTCGCAGGACGCCAGCAGCGCGGGCAGCCCGGCGCGCAGCGGGGACGGCCAGCGCAGCCGCCGCTGCCCTTCGACGGGGGGCGCCATCGCCAGGTGCCGTTCGCCGCCGATCAGGGTCCCGGCGCGTTCGACGGTCCGGCGGGTCGGCTCGTCGAGCCGGGCCCAGCCGTCGGCGCCGATGCCGACCACGGTCATGCGGGAGGTCATGGCGCACGACCATAGCGCCAGGTGACCCGATGGTTCCTCCCGGCTCGACCGGGGAGTAGCCTTGGCGCGTACTTCAGCACGAGGTGCCCCTTCGGGGGAGAATCTGGGAAGCCGGTGAGAGTCCGGCACAGGCCCGCTGCGGTGACTCAGGCGTCGACCTGGGAAGTCCGAAGACCGGCCTCGTGCGTCGATCGGCGGCACGACGAGCGGGAGCCTCACATGCCATCGCTTTTCCCTTTCAGCGCGATCGTCGGCTCCGACGACATGGCGCTCGCCCTCACCCTCACCGCGATCTCTCCGGCGGTCGGCGGCGTGCTCGTGCGGGGTGAGAAGGGCACCGCCAAGTCCACCATGGTGCGGGCGCTGGCCCGGATCCTGCCGCCCATCGAGGTGGTCGCCGGAGACCGGTTCTCCAGCGACCCGGCCGAGCGAGAACCGCTCTCCCCCGACGGCCCGTTCCCCACGGACGCGCCCGTGGAGACCCGGCCGGTCCGGCTCGTCGAACTGCCCGTCGGCGCGACCGAGGACCGGGTGCTCGGCTCGCTGCACCTGGAGAGGGCCCTCAACGAGGGCGTCACGGTCTACGAGCCGGGGCTGCTGGCACGCGCCCACCGCGGCATCCTGTACGTCGACGAGGTGAACCTGCTGCACGACCACCTGGTCGACCTGCTGCTGGACGCCGCGGCGATGGGCCGCTCGACGGTCGAACGCGACGGGGTCTCGATCGAGCACGCCGCCCGGTTCGTCCTAGTCGGCACCATGAATCCTGAAGAGGGGGAGCTGCGGCCCCAGCTGCTCGACCGGTTCGGGCTGACCGTGGAGGTCGCCGCGCCCCGGGACCCGCGGACCAGGGTCGAGGTCGTCAGGCGGCGGCTGGCCTACGAGGCCGATCCCGACGGGTTCGCCGCGCGGTTCGCCGGCGCCGAGCTGAAGCTCACCCGCCGCATCCGCACGGCCCGGGAGCTGCTCGAGCGGGTCGTGCTCGGCGACGCCGCCCTGCTCAAGATCGCCGAGGTGTGCGCGGCGTTCGAGGTCGACGGCATGCGCGCCGACATCGTCACCGCGAGGGCCGCCGCCGCACACGCCGCCTGGCACGGCCGCGCCGCCGTCACCCGCGAGGACGTCCGGGCCGCGGCCCGCCTGGCGCTCCCGCACCGGCGCCGCCGCAACCCATTCGACGCGCCCGGAATCGACGAGGACCTGCTCGACCGGATCCTCGGCGAGGACGAACTCCCGCCGGACCCTCCCCCGTCCGACCCGTCTCCCCCGGAACCGCCGTCCGGGCCGGACTCCGGGCCGGACTCCGGCCCGGAGCCCTCGGGTACGTCTCCCGACCAGGGCGAAGGCTCCGGAGACGACGAGACCTGGACGCCCCTCGACAACGACCGGCCCTCCGCGTCCGACGGCGAACCCGCCGGACCGGAGGAGACGGAGACGAACAGCGGAACCGCCGGTGTCGCCTCCCCCGACGCCCCTTACCGCCCCAAGGTCTTCCGCGTCGCGGGCACCGGCACCGGGGAGGCGGGACGCCGTTCGCCCGCCCTCACCCGCACGGGACGCCGCGTCGGCGCCCGCCGGCCCGACGGGAGCACCGGCACCGTCCACCTGCCGGAGACGCTCCGCGCCGCGGCCCCGCACCAGCGCGCACGCGGCCGGAAGGGCCCCGGCCTGCGCATACGCGGCGAGGACCTGCGGGTCGCCGTCAGCCAGGGCCGTGAGTCCAACCTGATCCTGTTCTGCGTCGACGCCTCCGGCTCCATGGCCGCCCGCCGCCGCATGGCGCAGGTCAAGACCGCGATCCTCTCCCTCCTCCTCGACGCCTACCGCCGCCGCGACAAGGTCGGCCTGGTGACGTTCCGTCAGTCGGCCGCCGAGGTGGTGCTCCCCCCGACGTCCTCGGTCGACATCGCCGCCGCCCTCCTGAGGGACCTGCCCGCGGGCGGCCGCACCCCGATCGCCGAAGGCCTGCTCGCCGCGGCCGAGGTGCTGCGGCTGGAGCGCCTGCGCGATCCCCGGCGCAGGCCCCTGCTCGTCGTCGTCACCGACGGGCGCGCCACGGCGGGCCGCGACCCGGTGGACAGGTCGCGGCAGGCCGCCCGGTGGCTGGCCGGGACGGGCGTCGCGGCCCTGGTCGTCGACTGCGAGACGGGCCGCTTCCGCATGGGGCTGGCCCACCGGCTCAGCGTCGAGCTCCGCGCCGAGCACGTGCCGCTCGGCGAGGTCGCCGCCGACGCGCTGACCGCCGCCGTCCGGGAGCGGGTCGCCTGACCCGGCGCCCGCCGTTCCGACCGCCCCACCCGTCGATCATCACCACCCGGAAGGGGTGCCTGATGCCTCAAGGCCAACCGTCGAACGTCCCCGAAGACGGACTCACCACCCGCCAGCGGCGCAACCGGCCGCTGCTCATGGTGCACACCGGCGACGGCAAGGGGAAGTCGACCGCCGCGTTCGGGCTGGCCATGCGCGGCTGGAACCAGGGCTGGAACATCGGGGTGTTCCAGTTCGTGAAGTCCGCCAAGTGGCGGGTCGGCGAGCAGACCGTGCTGGAGCGGCTCGGCCGGCTGCACGCCGAGACCGGCGAGGGCGGGCCCGTCGAGTGGCACAAGATGGGTTCGGGCTGGTCCTGGTCGCGCACGCGGGGGTCGGAGGCCGACCACGCGGCCGACGCGGCCGAGGGCTGGGCGGAGATCAAGCGCCGGCTCGCCGCCGGGGCCCACGACCTGTACGTCCTGGACGAGTTCACCTACCCGATCGCCTGGGGCTGGGTCGACGCCGAGGACGTCGTCGAGACCCTCGCGAACCGGCCGGGGCACCAGCACGTGATCGTGACGGGACGCCGGGCCCACCCCCGGCTGCTGGAGACCGCCGACCTGGTGACCGAGATGACGAAGGTCAAGCACCCGATGGACGACGGGCAGAAGGGCCAGCGGGGCATCGAATGGTAGAGCTGCCGCGCCTGGTCATCGCCGCTCCCGCCTCCGGCCACGGCAAGACGACCGTCGCGACGGGGCTCATGGCGGCTCTGCGGGCGGCGGGGCACAAGGTGTCCGGGCACAAGGTCGGGCCCGACTACATCGATCCCGGCTACCACTCGCTGGCGACCGGGCTGCCGGGCCGCAACCTCGACCCGCACCTGGTCGGCGAGGAGCGGCTGGTCCCGCTGCTGCTGGCCGGGGCGGGAAACCCCGAGATCGTCGACATCGCCGTCATCGAGGGCGTCATGGGGCTCTACGACGGGAAGCTCGGCGGGGACGGCTTCGCCTCGACCGCCCATGTCGCGGCGGTCACCGGCACGCCCGTCGTGCTCGTCGTCGACGTCTCCCACGCCTCGCGGTCGATCGCGGCCGTCGTGCAGGGCATGGTCGCCTACGGCCCGGAGCTGGACGTCGTCGGGGTCATCCTGAACAAGGCGGGCTCCGACCGGCATGCCGGAGAGGTCCGACGCGCTCTGGAACCGACGGGTGTGCCGGTTCTGGGCGTCCTGAGCCGGGACGACGGGATCGTCGCCCCGTCCCGGCATCTCGGGCTCGTCCCCGTCGCGGAACGGGACGACGCCGCCCGCGCCCTGGAGCGGCTGTCGGCGCGGATCGCCGAGAAGGTCGACCTCCGGCGGATCGTCGCCCTGGCCCGGCAGGCCCCGCCGCTGGAGGCCGTCCCGTGGTCGGCCGCCGAGAACGTCTCGCCGCCCACCGGCCGGCGGCCCGTCGTGGCGGTCGCGGGCGGGCGGGCGTTCACCTTCCGCTACAGCGAGACCGAGGAGCTGCTGCGCGCGGCCGGATGCGACGTCGCGCGCTTCGATCCGCTCGCCGATCCCGGGCTGCCCGACGGCACCTCGGGCCTCTACCTCGGCGGCGGCTTCCCCGAAGTGCACGCGAGCGAGCTGAGCGCGAACCTGCCGCTGCGCACGGCCCTCGGACGGGCCGTGGACGACGGCGTTCCCGTCGTCGCCGAGTGCGCCGGGCTGCTCTACCTGTGCCGGGCGCTGGACGGCGAGCCGATGGTGGGCGCGCTGGACGCGGAGGCGAGGATGTCCCCGCGCCTGACCCTCGGCTACCGGGAGGCCGTCGCGCCGCGGAACACCCTGCTGGCCGAGGCCGGAGAGCAGGTCACGGGGCATGAGTTCCACCGGACCGTCGTCGGGCCCCCTGCCGGACGTCACGCGGCCTGGACCGTCGACGGCTCGCCCGAGGGCTTCAGCACCGGCTCCGGTACGCCGACGGTGCACGCCTCCTACCTGCATACCCACTGGGCGGGCCATCCGTCCATGGCCCGGCGTTTCGCCGCCGCCGCGCACCGGTTCTCCGCCGGTGCTCTCACCTCACCTCGCTTGGGAACGTCATGACACGCCCTTATCCCCTGGACCTGTCCGGTCGCGATGCCGTCGTCTTCGGCGGCGGAGAACCGGCACTGCGCCAGATCACCCTGCTGCGCTCCGCCGGAGCGCGGGTCCACGTGGTCGCCCCCTCGGTCACCGCGTCCGTCGAGGACCTCGCCGCGCGGGGGCTGGTCCGGTGGAGCGCGCGGGGCTTCCGGTCCAGGGACCTCGACGGGGTGTGGCTCGCCGCGGCCGCGACGAGCGTGCCCGAGGTCGACGAGGCCATCGGGCGGGAGTCGGAGAAGGCCCGTGTGCTGTGCGTGCGGGCTCCTGCCGTGGAGAGTCCGGCCGCCGGAGGGCTCGGGCGGGTGACGCTCGTCGGCGGCGGCCCCGGTGACGCCGGGCTGCTGACCGTCAGCGGCCGGGAGGCGCTGGAGTCCGCGGACGTCGTCGTCACCGACCGGCTCGCCCCTCTCGACGCGCTGCGCTGGGCGCGTCCGGACGCCGAGGTCATCGACGTCGCCAAGGTGCCCTGGGGCCGGGCCGCCTCGCAGGACGACATCAACGCGCTGCTCGTGGAGCGCGCCTTGGCGGGGGCGCACGTCGTGCGGTTCAAGGGCGGCGACAACTTCGTCTTCGGGCGCGGCGGCGAGGAGCTCCTCGCCTGCCGGGCCGCCGGGGTGCCCGTCACCGTGGTCCCCGGAGTCTCCTCGGCGGTCGCGGTGCCCGCGCTCGCCGAGATCCCGGTCACCCATCGGGGTGCGTCCCAGGGGTTCACCGTGGTGTCCGGCCATGTGCCGCCGGGCCATCCGGACTCGTCGGTGGACTACCGGGCGCTCGCGGGGTCGGGCACGACCCTGGTGTTCCTCATGGCCGTGCGCACCCTCCCCGAGATCGCGGGGGCGCTGGTGGAGGCCGGTATGCCGCCGGACACACCGGCCGCGACGATCGCGGACGGCGCGTCGCCCGGACGGCGGGTCGTGCGTTCGACGCTCGCGAAGATCGCCGATCTGGTGCGGGCCGAAGGGGTGACCGCGCCGGCCGTGACCGTGATCGGATCCGTTGTTTCGATAAATGACCAGCCATACGCCAATTGACCGAAATATAAGCAGCCTGTACCGTCTCACTTAATCGTCCGCGAGGAAGCCGGTGTGAATCCGGCACAGTCGCGCTACTGTGACGTCGATTTCGGCGAAGTCAGACACTCAAGGACGAGGTTCCATCCAACGGGACGCAGTATCCCTTGACGGAGGTCTCCATGTCTCACGTGTCCACGACCGGCCCCGAGCTGGACGTTCCCAAGCTCCCCCTCTCCGCCCTCGCCCCGTGGGCCTTCTTCTTCGCGCTCCTGGCCTCCCTCGCCGTTTTCTTCGTCGGCGCCGAGCAGGGAGCGTTCTCGCTCTTCTCCGGAACCGCCGTTCACGAGTGGGTCCACGACGGCCGCCACCTCCTCGGCTACCCCTGCCACTGAGGCACTCCCCTTTATCGCCGGGCGACCGGCTTTTTCACCATGCCCGAGTGACATATGTTCCCTCGGGCTGCCTTTGTGCACTCAGGAGCAGGACATGAGTCCCAGGACGTTTCTCATCAACGGCCTCATCGCCGGTCTCATAGCCGGAATTCTCGCTTTCGGCGCCGCCTATTTCTTCGGCGAACCCCATATCGACGGCGCGATCGCCGTCGAGGAGGCGGCCGCCTCCGACCACTCCCACGCCGAAGGGACGCCCGCCCACAGCCATGACGAGGAGGAGGGCGGCATCAGCCGCTCTCAGCAGTCCACGGCGGGCCTGGCCACCGCGACCATCGCCATCGGCGTCGCGCTGGGCGGCATCGTCGGGATCGCCGCGGCCTTCGCCCTCGGACGCGTCGGCAGGCTGCGGCCCGCCGCGTCCACGGCTCTCGTCGCCGTCGTCGGTTTCGTCTCGTTCGCTCTCGTGAGCTGGGCCAAATACCCGCCGAACCCGCCCGCGGTGGGCAGCGGAGAGACCATCGGTTCGCGGACCGCCGCCTACTTCGGCTTCCAGGCCGTCTCGGTGCTGCTCGCCGTCGGCGCGGTGATCCTCGCCGCCCGCCTGGCGCGGCGGAACGACGCCTGGCTCGCCTCCGTGGTCCCCGCGCTCGGCTGGCTCGTCCTCGTGACGGTCGTCGGCCTGGCGCTTCCGACGGTCGACGAGGTCCCCGGCGACTTCCCGGCCGACACGCTGTGGGGTTTCCGCTTCTCGTCGCTGATCACCCAGACCGTGCTGTGGGGCACGATCACCGTGGTGCTCAGCGGGCTGGTCCAGCGGGCCGCGCGGGCCGCACAGGTCCGGCAGGCGCTCATCGAGAGCGTCCGCACCTGAGCGGGCGGCTCGGCCCGGCCGGAGATCCCGCCCCGGTCAGGCCAGTCCCCTCGCGGTGAGCCAGCCGCCGGCCTCGACGTGGTCATCGACCACCTCGACGCCGGCGGTTCTGCTCTCCCGCCGCACGACGACGACGGGGATGCCCAGTTCCCCGGCGGCGACCATCTTCGGCCACGTGTGGGCGCCGCCGGAGTCCTTCGTCACCAGCACGTCGCACCCGTACTCGCGCAGCAGCTCCCGCTCGCCGTCCAGCAGGTAGGGGCCGCGGCTCCGCAGCAGCGTCCACGACGGCGGCAGCACCAGTTCGGGGGCGTCCACCACCCGCACCACCGCCGCGGCGGCCGCCAGCGGACCGACGAAACTCCCGAGCGTCTGGCGGCCGGTCGTCAGGAACGGCGCGCGCCCCGTCCGCGCGGCGGTCTCGGCGGCCTCCTCATGGGTGCCGACCCAGATCCAGGAGTCGCTCCCCGGCGCGGACTCCCAGCCGGGCCGCTCGAGGCGCAGGAGCGGCACGCCCGTCCGCGCGCACGCGGCGACGGCGTTGCGCGAGATGCCCCGAGCGAACGGATGCGTCGCGTCGACGACCGCCGCGATCCCGTTCGCCTCCAGGTGGGCGGCGAGTCCCTCGACCCCGCCGAACCCTCCGATCCGCACCTCCCCGACGGGAAGCCGGGGCTGCGCCACCCGTCCGGCCAGCGACGACGCGAACGGCACGTTCCGGGATTCGAGCAGGAGCGCGAGATCCCGGGCCTCGGCCGTTCCGCCGAGGATCAGTACGGTCATCGCGACGCTCCCGGCTCCAACGACGGCAGACCCGGCGGAACGCCCTCGGTGGCGAGTTCGAGGAGCGCGTCCAGGTCGAGGTGCTCCTCCACGAGGTCGCCGAGCAGGTCGAGCCGGCGTTCGCGCAGGTCGGCGAAGTCCTCGGTGCCCGGCGTGAAGTCCTCGTGCCCCGCGGCGGACGCGACCTCCCGGAGCCAGGCGCGGCGAAACCCGTCGCTCTCCAGGCTGCCGTGCCACATCGTCCCGTACACCGCCCCGTCGCGCGCTCCCCCGAGGAATTCCTCGGCGCCTCCGGCGGGAGTGATCCGGCCATGGTGGATCTCGTACCCCTCGACCGGATGGCCCAGGGCGCTTCCTTCGGGCAGACGCAGGACCTTCTGCGGGGAGAACCGGGTGTCGACTTCCAGCATCCCGAGCCCTTCGACGGACGCTCCGGCGGCTCCCTCGACCCCGTCGGGATCGGTGATCATCCGCCCCAGCATCTGGAAGCCGCCGCAGATCCCCAGCACCGGCCGCCCCGCCCGCGCGTGCGCCAGCACCACCTCGTCCATGCCGCGCTCCCGCAACCACCGCAGATCGGCGATCGTCGCCCGGGTCCCCGGCAGGACGATGACGTCGGCTCCTTGCAGGGCCCGCGTGTTGCCCGCGAACACCACGTCGACGTCGGGCTCGGTCCCCAGGGCGTCGATGTCGGTGAAGTTGCTGATCCTCGGGAACCGCACCACGGCCACCCGCAGCGCCGCCTGGTGCGTGGACCTGCGCCCTTCCAGGTCGAGCGCGTCCTCCGAGTCCAGCCACAGGTCGGGCCGCCACGGCAGCACCCCGAACACCCGCCGCCCGGACAGCTCCTCCAGCATGTCCAGCCCCGGCTTCAGCAGCCCGACGTCCCCCCGGAACTTGTTGATGACGAACCCCGCGATCAGCCGCTGGTCGGCGGGCTCCAGCAGCGCGACCGTCCCGTGCATCGCGGCGAAGACCCCGCCCCGGTCGATGTCGCCGACCACCACGACGGGAATCCCGCCGTGCCGCGCCAGCCCCATGTTGACGTAGTCGCTCGCCCGCAGGTTGATCTCCGCCGGGCTTCCCGCGCCCTCGCACACGACGACGTCGAACCGGCTCCGAAGGTCGTCGTACGCCGCGAAGGCCGCCTCGGCGAGCCGTACCCGCCCCCCGGCGAATTCGTAGGACTCGATCGCCCCCGCGGGCTCCCCCATCACCACCACATGGCTGCGCCGGTCGCTCCCCGGCTTCAGCAGCACCGGATTCATCGCCGCCTCGGGCTCTGCCCGCGCCGCCAGCGCCTGCACCCACTGCGCCCGCCCGATCTCCGCCCCGTCGGCGCAGACCATCGAGTTGTTCGACATGTTCTGCGCCTTGAACGGCGCGACCCGCACCCCGCGCCGCGCCAGCGCCCGGCACACCCCTGCGGTGACGACGCTCTTCCCCGCGTCCGACGTCGTCCCCGCGACGAGCAGGCTTCCCCCGGGTGACCTCGACGTTTTCACCCTGGAAATGATATTCCGTCCCCATCCGCACCCGCTCAGCGGCCTGAGCAGCACGGTCGCCTTCCAGACCGCCGAACGGCCCGGCCTCGAACGACCCCTCCGAGGAGAAGCCGCACGAGGTACCGCTGGTTCCGTGGTGAGGCGTCCTACCGCCGGTCGGCACCGCGAAGGCCCGGGGACGAGCGGCGCAGAGGCCTCTTACAGTAGGTTTCCGTGCTTTATGGGAGATCTGCGGAGATCAGTGCGCTCGACGAGGTGATCGTGCGGGCCCGCGACGGTTCCGGTGGTGCGGTGGTACTGCGGGGCGAGGCGGGGGCGGGCAAGACCGCCCTGCTCGACGCGGCGGCCGTCCGGGGCGGCGGGATGCGCGTGCTGCGGACCACCGGCGTCGAGCCCGAGTCCGATCTCGCTTTCGCGGCGCTGCACCAGCTGCTGTGGCCGGTGACCGGTTCGCTGGACGCGCTGCCCGGCCCGCAGCGCGATGCGGTGGGCGCGGCCCTGGGACTCGCCCCGGGCGGTGCCGGGGACCGGTTCCTGCTGGGCGCCGGCGTGCTGTCGCTGCTGGCCGAGGCCGCCGCGCCGGATGGGCTGATCTGCGTGGTCGACGACTTCCAGTGGCTCGACCGGGCCTCGGCCGACGCGCTGCTGTTCGCTGCCAGAAGGCTGGAGACGGAACGGATAGCGATGCTGTTCGCGGTGCGCGGGGACGCCCCGGTCAAGGGCGTGCGGCTGACGGTGGACGTGCGCGGCCTGCCCGAGTCCGCGGCGGCCGAGCTGCTGGAGTCCCGCCACGGCGGGCTGCCCGCCCATGTGGCGCGGGAGCTCGTCGCCTCGACCCGCGCGAACCCGCTCGCCCTGGGCGAGATCGCGGCCCGCCTGACGCCCGCGCAGCTCGCCGGGCGCGAACCGCTGCCCGACCCGCTGCCCGGCGGAGCCCGGCTCTTCGGCGACCGGGTGGCCGCACTGTCCGCGCCCGCCCGGCTGGTCGCCCTGCTCGCCGCCGTCGAGGCCGATCTCGACCAGGTCCTGCGCGCCGCCGGCCTCCTGTCGGCCGAGCAGCAGGCGGTACCGGCCGGCGGGAGCACCGGGACCCGGGACGGGCGGACGGCGCTGGCCGAGCTGGAGAAGACCGGGCTGGCCGGGGTGTCGGGCACGAGCGTGCGCTTCCGTCATCCGCTCATCCGGTCCGCGGTGCTCGAGGCGGCCGCGCCCGCCGACGTCCGCCGGGCGCACGCCGTCCTGGCGGAGCTGACCAGGGGCGACCGCCGTGCCCGGCACCTGGCCGGAGCCGCCCTCGGCCAAGACGAGCGGGTCGCCGCCGCGCTGGCGGCAGCCGCGGAGCGGGCGCGCGACCGCGGCGGGTACGGCACCGCCGCCACCGCCCTCGCCAGAGCCGCCGAGCTGACCCCTGAACCGCGCACCCGTGCCGCCCGGCTGAAGGACGCCGCCGTCGCGGCCTGGCTCGGCGGGCGCTCGGGNNCCGCTCGGGCCAGGCGGAGTCGCTGCTGGCCGAGGCGCGTGAACGGGCCGGCGGGGACGCCGCCCTCGCCATGGAGATCTCCCGGCTCCGGGGCCGGTTCGAGCTGAACTCGGGCAACGCCGCCGAAGCCGTGAGGATCCTGGCGGCGGGCGAGAGTCTGGACATGCTGGCCGACGCGGCGGAGGCGGCCTCCTACGTCGGCGACATGGCGGCCCTCGCGGAGCTCGGCCGGAGGGCGGCGGCGCACCCCGAGGGCTTCCTGCGGGACGCGGTCGCCGGGATCGGCCTGACGCTGGACGGCGACGCCGCCGGGCCGGGCCTGCTGCGGCGGGCGCTGACGCGGGCCGGCGAGTCGAAGGACGCGGCGGAGTTCTTGTGGGCGACGGCGGCGGCGAGTTCCCTGGGCGAGTGGGACCTGGCCACCGAGATGGCCGCCCGGGCCGGGCAGGTTGCCAGGATGTCGGGGATGACCGGACAGCTGCCCGTCGTCCTGGAGTTCGCGGCCACGGCCGAGCGCCTCGCCGGGGAGCTGGCGAGCAGCCGGGCCGTCTCCGAGGAGGGCCTGGAACTGGCGCGGGAGGCCGGGTACACGAACACGGTGGCCGCGCACCTGGCCAATCTCGCGGTGCTGGCGGCGCTGCGGGGCGACGAGGAGTCCTGCGTGCGCCAGGCCCGCGAGGCGCTGGCCATCGCCCTCCCCCACCGGGTGGGGCTGCGCGCGGGCCTGGCCGCGTACGCGCTGGCGCTGCTCGACCTGTGCCTGGGCCGCTACGCGGCGGCGCACGACCGTTTCACGGCCATCGCCGCGGCGGGGCCGGGGGCAGGGCATCCGACCGTGGCGTGGCGGTCGACACCGGACCGTGTCGAGGCCGCCGTGGGCGCGGGCGACGAGGCGGGCGCGCGGGAGGCGCTGGCAGCGTACGAGCGATGGTCGGCGCACGCCGGGACACCCGAGTCACGCGCGCTGCTGGCCCGCTGCCGGGGCCTGGCCGACTCGTCCGAGGACGCCTTCGGCGAGGCGCTGCGGCTGCACACCAACCCGTTCGAGGCGGCCAGGACGTCCCTGCTGCTGGGCGAGCGCCTGCGCCGCGCGCAGCGTCCGGGCGAGGCGCGGGCGCACCTGCGGACGGCGTGGGAGACGTTCGAGCGGGCGGGCGCGCGGCCGTGGGCGCGGCGCGCGCAGGACGAGCTGCGGGCCGCGGGCGAGAGCGGACAGGCCCCGCCCGTCCCCGTCCTCGACGCGCTGACCCCGCAGGAACTGCGCATCGCGGGCCTGGTGGCCGACGGTCTGTCGAGCAAGCAGATCGCCGCCCGGCTCTTCCTCAGCCCGCGCACGGTCGAGTACCACCTGTACAAGATCTATCCGAAGCTGGGCATCGGCTCCCGTACGGATCTGGCGCGACTGGTAGTTCTACAGAAGGCCCCCGTAACGGAGGGCGGCATGCTTTGAGCATGCAGAACGTGAGCATTTGGAGCGAGGAGTTCGGCGCCGCGACGGACGCGCCGATCCTGTTGATCATGGGTTCGATGTCACAGGGCGTCCTGTGGCCGGACGGGTTCGTCGGCCGCCTGACCGCCGGAGGCCGCCGGGTGGTCAGGTACGACCACCGCGACACCGGCAGGTCGGGCACCGTCGACTTCGAGGCCGAGCCGTACACGTGGCACGACATCAAGGACGACGTGTACCGCGTGATGGACGCCCACGGCATGGAGAGCGCGCACCTGGTCGGCCATTCGGCGGGCGGGCTGCTCGGCCAGTTCGTCGCCGTGGAGCGCCCGGAACGGGTCCGGTCGCTGACCGTCATCGCCTCCTCGCCGCTCGGCGGCGGCGAGGGCGGGGTGCTCGTGCGGGCCCTGACCGGGCAGCCGCAGCCCGAGGGGAGCCTGCCCGAGCCGACGCCGGAGTTCGTGGACTTCTACCGCGGGCTGATGACCGCCCCGCCGCCGGAGGACCGGCGCGGGGCCGTCGAGGCCATGATCGCCGAGCAGCGCGTGCTGCACGGCACCGGGCTGCCCTTCGACGAGGACGCGGCGCGCCGCCTCCAGGAACGGATCTACGACCGGGCCCGCGACCTGTCGGCGGCCGGCAACCACCGGTCGGCCGCGATGGCCGATCCCGACTTCGAGCCGACGGGCGTGCTGCACCGGGTGAAGGCGCCCACCCTGGTCATCGAGGGCGACCACGAGCCGGTCAAGCCAGGCCACGGCGCGCTCATCGCCGAACGGATTCCGGACGCCCGGCTGATGATCGTGCCGGGCATGGGGCACACCCTGCCCCCCGAGTCCCACGAGGAACTGGTCGCCGCCATCCTCACCCACACGGCCGGGTGAGGATGGCGCGAAGCAGGCGCCTGATCCCCCGGGAGACCTCAGCCGGCGGGTGACGCCTCCTTCGCGAGGCGTCCTCCCCGTCCTCCCCGGCGCCAGGCCAGGCCGCCGGGGAGCACCGGGAGCCAGAAGGACAGGACGCGGTGGACGATGACCGCGACGACGGTCTCGGTGACGGCGCCGCCGAGCATGACCAGGACGATCACCAGGGCGGGTTCGACCAGGCCGATGCCCGCCGGGAGGGGGCCCAGGAGGCGGAGGGGGATCGTCGCGAGGAAGGCGGCGGCCAGGGCGCCGGGACCCACGCCCACGCCGAGGGCCTGGGCGGTGGCGAGGAACGCCAGGACGGAGGCGGCGGTGACCGCCGAGGCCCCGACCAGGAGGGCTGCCGTGCGGGGAGAGGCGCTCAGGCTGCGGGACAGGTCGGGGAGCGCCTCGCGCAGCCTCGTCGGGAAGGAGTGCTGGGCCCGGAGCTGGACGATCAGACCGGCCGCGGCCAGGGCGCCCACCGCGGCCAGGAGGACCGGCCATTCAGGGAAGTCGAGGGGGCCGGGGCCTTCCACGACGGCCGCGACGATCGCCGTGACCAGCGCGACGACGTGGACGAGCGCGCCGACCAGACGGGTGGTCGTGACGGCCGACTCGGCCTTGTTCGCCGGCGCTCCCGACGCCTGGAGGTACTCGGCCAGCACCGCGCCGGAGCCCAGGCCCGGGAGGTGCTGGCGGGAGGAGTAGGCGGCGGCGAGCTGCTCGCGGCACGTCCGCAGGAACGGCAGCCGGCGTCCGTACGCGCCCATGAGCGCCAGGGCCCCGGCCGCGTACGTGACGGCGGTCAGCACGACGGCGGTCGCCAGCCAGCGCGGGTCGGCGTCGCCGAGCACCTCGAGCGGGTCGTGGACGTCCGTCAGGTCGGCCAGGCCGACTGCCGTCGCGAGCGTGCCGAGCAGGGCGAGGAGCAGCACCCAGGAGCGGGAGGGCATCCGGCTGAGCCGGATCTCCTCGGCCTCGTCGGCTCCGGTGACCCGCCGGATCTCGCCCTTCAGCTCGTCCAGCAGGTCGGGCCGCTCGCGCAGCGCCTTTCGGGTCGAGCTGCCGAAGGCCAGGGGCTGCAGCAGCGGGATCGCGGCGGCCAGCGCGGCGGGTTCCAGGACGTCCGCGGCGGCCCGCACCGACCGCTCCGGGCCGACGCCGTCGAGCATCGCGGTGGAGCACAGGAGTTCGGCGACGTCCTGGGCGAGCTTGCGGTCGCTGGCGCCGTCCTCGGCGAACCCGAAATCGACGATGACGGGGCGGTCCTGCGCGTCGACGAGGATGTTCGCGGCCCGCAGGTCGCGGTGCGCGATCCGCGTCCGGTGGAGTTCGCGGGCCTCCTTCCAGAGTGCGTGCAGGAACTCGTCGGTGACCTCGGTCAGGTCGGTGAGCTCGCGCGGATCCTCGATGGCCTCCTCCGCCAGCAGGTAGGTGCCGCCGCCGCAGGGGGCAAGGCCCGCGAAGGCCGGGACGCGCACGCCCGCGCCCTCGGCGCGCATCACCAGGCACGCCTCGTGCTGGAGCTGGCGGCGCGGGGTGGCGAAGGGGCTCTCGTCCTCGACTCCGCGCATCGTCAGCAGCCGGGCGACCTTGAACAGCAGGTCGGCGTCCCGGTGGTCGCGGCTGACGGCCTTGATGAACAGGCCCGTGCCGTCCCGGCTGCGGTCGGCCAGGAACGGGACGGAGCCGCGGGCGTCGGCGTTCAGCTTCCGGACGTTCTCGACGCCGCCGACGGCCAGGCGCAGGCCGCGCACGATGTCGTCCTGGCTCGGCAGGATCGAGGGCGTGCCCCACAGCAGGTGGAAGGCCCCGCCGATCATCAGGCCGAGGCCCAGGCCGGCGACGACGTCCAGCGGGAAGTGCGCGCCGACGTACAGGCGGCTGACCGCCACGACCACCGCCCACGCCCAGAAGACGCGGCGGAACCTGCGCGGCACGTGGGCCGAGGCGATGGTGGCGAGGGTCGCGGCGACGGCGGCGTGGCCGGAGATGAACCCGAGGCCGTTCTCGTGGGCACCGCGCAGGACGACCTCCTCCAGAAGCGCTCCCGGGCGTCCCCGGTCGGTCAGCTCCTTGAAGAACTTCGCCAGGAACCAGGCGAGCGTTCCGCCGAGTGCGAGTTCAGAGGCGAGCCGGAACCGGCGGAAGACCAGCGCCGCCGCGGCGGCCACGCCGACGGCTCCCAGGGCTCCGGCCTGCATGAGGATCTGCAGGGGCCAGAACAGCCAGTCCGGCAGGCTGTTGACCAGGTGGAAGAGGTCGCTTTCCACGGGCAGCAGGAACCCGTCCGCGGCGTAGAGGGACAGGAACGTCACCAGGAACAGGCCGACGAGGATGCGTACGACGTCGCCCGGGTGCCGCGCGGTGTGCGGGCCGGTCCGATTCCACTGCCTTTTGCGCTTGGGGACGGTGAAGTCGGGTTCGCCGGCGAGTTCCCTGGCTGCTTTCGCGCGCTCGGGGCCGACGAGTTCGGTGGTGAGGGCCTCCAGCCGGTCGCGGTCGAGTTCCAGCGCCTTCACGGGCGCCTGGGAGCGGGCCCGCCCGAAGCCCGTCAGGTACGGGAGGCCCTC
Organism: Actinocorallia aurantiaca; assembly: GCF_039533685.1. NCBI lineage: Bacteria > Bacillati > Actinomycetota > Actinomycetes > Streptosporangiales > Thermomonosporaceae > Actinocorallia > Actinocorallia aurantiaca. The sequence continues at coordinate 262,846 of NZ_BAAATZ010000007.1, forward strand.
GGAGTCGACGACGATGTTCTCCGTGCTCAGTTCGCGGTGCGCGATGCGGGCCTCTCCCAGCAGTCTGAGCTGCTCCCACAGCTCGTTCAGCATCGCGTCGCTGATGTTGCTGATGAGGTGGAGCGGGGCTCCGTCGATGTACTCCATCGCCAGGTAGCAGTCGCCGGAACGCCTGGTCGCGAACCGTTCGACGGCCGGTACGCGCACTCCCCGGTGCCGGGCGAGCTGCATGACGTACTCTTCGTGCTCGAGTTGCCGTCTGGCGGAGACGAACGGCGCTCCGGGGCTTTCCCTCAGGGACTTCAGGCGGTCGAAGAAGTCGGCGTCACGCTGGTCGCGGCCGATCACCTTGAAGAACAGGTTCGCGGTGGGAGCTCGGTAGACGACCGCGCGGCGTATGTCCGTGCGGAGCGGTTCCAGGCCGACCGAAGGCGGGAGCAGGTCGGGGAAGACCTTCCGCAGGCGGAGGATCCCGGGGATGTGCGCGGGCGTTCCGTAGGCGAAGAGGACGGCCGAGCCGATCCCCCAGCCGAACGCCATCCCGCCGACCACGTCCAGCGGCAGGTGCGCGCCGACGTACACCCGCCCGAACGCGACCATGGCGACGAGCCCCCACAGGGCCCTCCGGTAGGAGCGCGGAAGGTAGGCGGACGCCACGGTGACCAGCGCGGCGGCCACGGAGGCGTGCCCGGCGACGAAGCCGACGCCTCCGGCCGGGACGTCTCCGCGCAGGATCACGTCGTCCAGAAGCGTTCCGGGACGTTCGCGTCCCGCGACCCACTTGACGACCTTGGCCAGGCACCACGCGCCACCGCCCGCCGTCGCCAGCGCCAGGGCGAGCGCCCTGCGACGCACGGCCAGCGCCAGGAGCACGCTGACCGGGACGATTCCGATCCATCCGGCCTGCATGAACACCCAGACGGGCGCGAACAGCAGGTCCGGAAGCCCGTTGACCAGATGGAACAGGCTGGTCTCCAGGTCTCCGAGGGGCCGGGTCGCGAGCAGCGCGAATCCGGCGGTCAGCGCGGCGGCCGCCAGGGCCCGAAGGCCGTCGCCGGGGTGGCGGAAGACCGTCGGCTGCTCCTGGTCCTCGCGGTTCACCGCCCACTGCCACCACATCCACATCACGGCGCCCGCAGGCAGGTACAGCAGGAAGGTGAAGAAGCGGAACAGCAGGACGCCCGCCGTCAGCTTCGGCAGGTCGCCGCCGGTCAGCCCGAGCCCTCCGATGAGAGCGAGGTCGATGACTCCGGCGCTGCCGGGAGTGAGCGGGATGGCCGTCACCTGGCGGGCCACCGTGTAGACGGCGAACGTCTCGATGATCCCGGCCTCGACGACCCCCACGGCCTGCAGCGACATGTAGAGGATGCCGAACGTCGCCAGGTGGTAGGAGAGCGTCGTCGCCGTCAGCGCGGCCCAGCGGGACCGGACGATCTCCCGGACGTCGGAGCGGAAGACCTGGAGCTTCTCGGCCTTCACCTCGGGCTTGCCCGGCAGGATCCGTGCCGCCTTCGTGAGGCCGCGCGCCAGCTTCTCCGCCGGGAACGTCCCCCAGAAGAGCCACCCGGTGGCGCCGAGGATCAGCACGGCGAGCCCGAGCCCGATCGCTCCGGCGCCGCGCACCCCCGAGGGCACCTCGGAGACCGCCACCGCGGCCCCGACCGCCGTCAGCGGCAGGACGAGCCGCGCCACGAGGTTCCACACCCCCGTCGCGAGGGCCTGAGTCGCGATCTCCGGCAGGCCGAACCCGACCTTGCGCAGCATGGTGATGTTCAGCGCCGCCCCGGCCGCTCCCCCGGCGGGCAGCCCGTAGGACACGGCGGTCGTCACGACGTTCACCGCCGCCGCGTCCCGGAACTTCAAGCCGGGCAGCCCGGCCATCAGCAGCCCGGCGGAGGCGGCGATCGAGGCGAGCGTCAGCAGGACGAGCCCCGCCATCTCCACCGCGTTGACCCTGCCGCCGAGGACCTCCCCGACCTCCCGCAGGTCCACCATCTTGGGCAGCACCGCCCCGAGCAGGATCGCGGCCAGGGCGATCCCCAGCACGGCGCTGACCGTCCGGCGGGAGGGCGGCTTGAACGGAAGTCTTCGGCGCGGGACGCGCGCGGCCGCCTGGCGGAGCGTCATCGGGGGGCTCTTCTCTTGTGGGGGGTCGTCTTCATCGGGCTTCCCCGACATTTCCTTTGAAATCAGAACTAAACGGCCTACCAGGGAGGTCGAAGGCCCAAGTGATCCAACTAACCCTCGCGACCTCCGATATCCCGGGGGTAGGTGGAATGTCCGAAATTGGTCTCTCCCTATCGGCGACGTTCGGCGGCGTGGTTATGTGCGGGTGTGGCCACTGGTACCGGTGATGCGACGAACAGCCGGTATCTCCTGTTGGAGACGCTGGGCGAAGACGGCTCGGCCTGGCGGGGGCGCGATCCGCGGACGGGGCGGGACGTCCTGCTCAGAAGGCTCATGCCGCCTCAGGAGTTCGACACCGGGGTCCTGCAGCGCATGAGGCGGGACGCTCAGGCGGCGCACGGCCTCCGGAGGCCCGACCTCATCACCGTGCACGACTGGTTCCATGACGAGGACGGGCTGCCGTGGGCGGTGATGGAGTTCGCCCGGGGCCGCTCCCTTGCGGAGATCGTCAGGGGCGAAGGGCCGCTTCCGCCCGTTGAGGCCGCCCGGATCGGTGCGCGGGTCGCCGCCGTTCTGGCCGCCGCGCACGAGGCGGGGATCCTCCACCGCGGGCTCCGCCCCTCCATGGTGTTCCTGGCGGACGGGCGGGTCACCGTCACCGGCTTCGGGCTCGCCGCGGGACGGGACGCCACCGTGACCTCCGACCTGCGCGCGCTGGGCGCCACTCTGCGCACCGCGGTGGAGGGCCGCCCGGCCTCGGGCAGGAGCCGGCCCTCCTCCCGCACGGGGGTCCTCGGGCCCGTCCTCCGGGACCTGATGGGGGAAGACCCCTCACGGCAGCCGACCGCCGAACAGGCCGCGGCGGCCCTCGGCGCCCTGGTGTCCTCCCCGGCGGCGGCGAGGACGCGGCCCGGGCTCACCCGCCGGAGGCTCCTGCTCGCCGCCGGCGTGGCGGTGGGCGTCACCGCCGGTGGAGCGGCCGCGCACTTCTTCTCCAGCGGCGGCGAGGAACCCCGGTCTCCGCGCTGGGACCATGCCCCGGCCTCCGACGGGCCGCCGCTCACCGGCCAGGCGGAAGAGATCTGGACGATGGCGTTCTCTCCCGGTGGGAGGATCCTCGCCACCGGTGACGGCGACATCGTGCGGCTGTGGGACCTCGGCGGGCGCGCCCAGCTCGGCGGCCCCCTCATCAGCCACACCGGGACGGTCTGGTCGGTCGCGTTCAGCCCCGACGGCGAGACCCTCGCGGTCGCCGGCGACGGCGAGGCGGTGAGCCTGTGGGACGTGGAGACGCGCATCCGCATCGGCGACCCCCTCGCCGGCCACACCGGAGGCGTCGGCCAGGTCGCCTTCAGCCCGGACGGCAGGACGCTGGCCACCTGCGGCGACGACGGCACCGTACGCCTGTGGGACGCCGCGACCCGCGCCCAGATCGGCCGGCCCGGCAGCGGTCACTCCTTCCTCGCCTCCGCCCTGGCGTTCAGCCCCGACGGCGGCGTCCTCGCCACCGGCGGCACCGACAGGACGCTGCGGCTGTGGGACGCCGGCACACTCGCCTTGAAGCGCCCGCCCCTCACCGACGGGACCGCCGAGATCCACGCGCTGGCGTTCGGCCCGGACGGCAGGACCGTCGCCACCTGCAGCGGAGACGGCTCCGACCAGCGGGACACGGCGAGCCTGTGGGACGTGTCCGGCGCCTCCCCTGCCGTCCGTCCTCTCGCCGGAGGCTCCGATTCCGTCTGGTCGGTGGCGTTCAGCCCCGACGGCGGCGTCCTCGCCGTCGGGGAGGGCACCGCCTCCGGCGGCAGGATCCTGCTCTGGGACATGGCCTCCCGGAGCCGGATCGGGCATCCCCTCACCGGCCACGGCGGCCCCGTGACCCAGGTGGCGTTCAGCCCCGACGGCGCCCTGCTGGCCTCCGCCGGACTCGACAGGACGATCCGCCTGTGGCGTCCCTGACCCCCCTCATCGGGCTCCCGGTTCGGAGAAAGGGGGACAATGGTCTGACACAGACCGATCAGCCACCACTCGACGCCAGGGATCGCCTTGAACCACGAAGAGCTGCTGAGAGAGTCCAGAAGGATCCTGGAGGAGGGGGGAGTCGAGGCCCCCTCCCTGCCCGTCGCCGCGTCGGGGACCTTTCCCTTGAACTGCGACATCGCCGGTGACATCGCCCTCGTCACCTTCATCTCCTCGCTGCCCGGCGAGGACGCCTACCGCAGCGAGGAGTACGTCTTCGAGCGGATCCGGGGGACCTGGGAGTACCTGGGCGGCGGCGCGGCCTCGATGGAGTTCCCCATCCCCGTCCGCCGGTCCCGCGAGGATCTGAACGGCACCCACATGAGGCTGACCGGCCACGGCCTCACCAAGCGCCGCCGCGTCGGCGACCTCCCCACCGAGGGCTGGATCTCGACGGCCGAGCTGCGGCTCTCCGACGAGGTCGCCCTGTTCCGCCTGGACGACCGCCCGGTGCCGGTCCCCGGCCACGGGATCGTCTCCGCGATCTGGCCCACCCTGGAATCGGCGACCGCCACGGCCCTGGCCTCCGACGGCCGCACCCTGTCCTCCCTGGTCCTGGAACCCCGCGTCTGGACCACGACCTCGAGCTGACCCCCGCGAAAACTGGGTAGGTCCCCTTTGCGGCCCGTGTCGCGGGGACCGTCACCGACTCCGGAGGGCAGCGGGCATGAGCAGCGTCCCGATCGCCGACCACGCGCTGCTGTCGGACTGCCGCACCGCCGCGCTGGTCACCCTGGACGGGTCGGTGGACTGGCTGTGCCTGCCGCGTTTCGACGCTCCCTCCCAGTTCGCCCGGCTCCTGGACGACGAGGCGGGGCACTGGTCGATCCGGCCGGTGGAGCGGGCCCGGGCCTCCCGGCGCTACCTGGACGACACCATGGTGCTGGAGACCTCCTTCCGGCTCTCCGGCGCGGTGGTGACCCTCACCGACGCGCTCGCGACCGGCGGTGAGGACCTCGGGCACGGGATCGGCGCGAACTCGCCGCACCTGCTGGTGCGGCGGCTGGAGTGCTCCGGCGGTGAGGCCGAGGTGGAGATCGTGTTCGAGCCCCGGCCGGAATACGGCCTGGTCAGGCCCGTCCTGTCGGCCGTCGACGGGGGGATCGAGGTGCTCGGCGGAGCGGATCGGATGGTCCTGACCAGCCCGGTGCCGATGCGCGTCGAGGAAGGCACCGCCTCCGTCCGGCTGCGGCTCGTCCCCGGACGCGTGCTGCTTTTCGCCCTGCACCACTCCGCCGCGGGCCGGCCTCCCGCGAGGGTGTGGCCGCAGGGGGAACTGGCGCACCGGCTGGAGCGCACGGCGGCCGCGTGGCGGTCCTGGTCGGAACTCCACCAGGCGTACGAAGGGCCGTGGCAGGACGCCGTCCGGCAGAGCGGACGCGTGCTGCAGGCGCTCACCTTCCAGCCCAGCGGCGCCATCGTGGCCGCCCCGACCACCTCGCTGCCCGAGGGCGTGGGCGGCGAGCGCAACTGGGACTACCGCTTCACCTGGGTCCGCGACGCCAGCCTCACCATGGACGCGCTGTGGATCGCCGCCTGCCCCGACGAGGCCGCCGAGTTCTTCTCCTTCCTCGCCACCGCCGCCGGACCGCCCGGCGAAGACCTCCGCCTGCAGATCATGTTCGGCGTCGACGGCGAACGCGACCTCACCGAGAGGGTCCTGCCCCACCTGTCCGGCTGGCGGGCCAGCAGCCCCGTCCGGGTCGGCAACGGGGCCTGGGACCAGCACCAGATCGACGTGTACGGCGAGCTCCTCACCGCAGCCCACCGGCTCGCGGACTACCTCACCGAGATCGACGAGGGCACCCGGGGCTTCCTCGTGGCCTGCGCCGACGCCGCCGCCTTCCACTGGCGCGAACCCGACCAGGGCATCTGGGAGGTGCGCGGAGAGCCCCGGCACTTCCTCCATTCCAAGGTCATGTGCTGGGCGGCTCTCGACCGCGCCATCGACCTCGCCGACCTCCTGCGGGCCCGCGGCAGGGTGCCGGAGTGGACCCGCGAACGCGACGAGATACACCGCGAGGTCCTGGAACGGGGCTGGAATCCCGAGGTGGGGGCCTTCACCCAGCACTACGGCTCCGCCGACCTGGACGCCGCCGCCCTCACGATGCCCATCACCGGGTTCCTGCCGGCCGACGACCCCCGCATGCTCTCCACCATCGACGCCGTGGAGCGGCGGCTCACCGACGGGCACGGCCTCGTCTACCGCTACCTCGCCCCCGACGGCCTTCCCGGCCGCGAGGGCGCCTTCCTGACGTGCACCTTCTGGCTCGCCCACGCCCTGGCCCTGGCCGGCCGGACCGGCCGCGCCCGCGCCGTCTTCGAGCGGGCCCTGGCCCAGCTCAACGACGTGGGCCTGCTGGCCGAGGAGATCATCCCCTCCACCGGCGAGCACCTGGGCAACTTCCCCCAGGCCTTCAGCCACATCGGCCTCGTCAACGCCGCCTGGGCCATCAGCCAGGCTGAGCTCCCCGCGGGCGGCTGAAAATTCACAGGAACGATAGTTCCCACATTTCACAACATAACAGTAACGACACGATAGGCCCCTGCTTGCAAGTCCCGGCCGTTACGTTGCTTTGATGCTGTGGTGACCAAGAAATCACTGATGGTGTTGATGGCCTGCCTTCTGGCGACCGGCCTGCTGATCGCGCCGCAGGGCCAGGCGGGCGCGGCGCCGAAGTTCAAGCACCCCGGAGTGCTGGTCACCCGGGCGCAGCTGAACCACGTCCGGGCCCGGCTCAAGCGCAGGCCCTTCAAGCAGGCGTTCGCCGCCCTGAAGAAGGACCCGCTCGCCTCGCTCAAGGCCAAACCGCACCCGTGGGCCCGCTCGATCTGCGAACCGTACGGGGCCGGATCCAACGGCGGGTGCCGGGCCGAGCTCCACGACGCCAACGCCGCCTACGCGACCGCGCTCCTGTGGTATCTGACCAAGGACCGCCGGTACCTGGCCAAGTCGGCCCAGTACATGAACTCCTGGTCGCGCACGCTGAAGGAGCGCGGGGGCGGCGACGCGCCCCTGCAGGCCGGCTGGGCCGCGATCAGCTGGACGCGGGCCGCCGAGATCGCACGTTATTCGCTTCCCAAGAAGGTGAAGTGGAAGACCGTGGGGCGGTTCGAGAACATGCTCCGCAAGTACTACCTCCCGTGGACGATCAACGGCTTCCACGATCGCGGCATGAACGGGAACTGGGACCTGGCGCTGGCCGACGCGACCGTCGACATGGGCGTCTTCCTCGACGACCGCCGCGTCTTCGACCAGGGCATCAAGGTGATGCGCTCCCGCGTCCCCGCCTACTTCTACCTGAGGTCCGACGGCGCCAGGCCGCACCCGCCGACGCCGCCCGTCCAGGACCTGGACGCCTACTGGTACCAGCCGTGCAGCGAGACGATCGACCCCGGGGAGCCCGAGGACGCCAAGCGCCCCTGCGCCGGGGGGCAGCACGTCCGCTACCTGAACGGCCAGACCCAGGAGACCTGCCGGGACCGGCTGCACGCCACCTACGGCATCGCCGCGGTGATGCAGCTCGCCGAGACCGCGAAGATCCAGGGCCGCGACCTGTTCACCGAGCTGCGCCCCCGCATCACCGCGGCGAGCGAGCTGACCTCCCGGCTCAACCTGTCCGGGGTCCCCGCGAACCTGTGCGGCGGAAAGATCAACAAGGACACCGGCCCGCCCGCCTCCGCCTTCGAGATCGTCTGGCAGGAGTACCACAAGAAGGTCGAACTCCCCTGGACCAAGCGCATGGTCCTCAAGCAGCGCCCCGGCACCGTCCACGAGTTCGTCGCCTGGGAGACCCTCACCAACGCCCGGGCGGCCTGACCCGGCCGAAGGGCCCCGCGGCGCGGCGGGGCCGGGTCAGCGGGCGAGGAGCGCTCGCAGGGCCTCGGTGACGTCGGCGGGTGCTTCTTCCGCCATGAAGTGGCCGCTGGTGACGGTGGTGTGGTGCAGGTCGGGGGCCCAGGCGCGCCACAGGGAGGGGGCGTCGTAGCCGAGGGCGGCGCCCCAGTCCTGCTGGAGGACGGTGACGGGCATGCGCAGGCGGTTGCCTTCCGTGCGGTCGGCCTGGTCGTGGACGACGTCGACGCCCGCGGAGGCCCGGTAGTCGGCGACGATCGAGGGAACGGCGCCGCGGCAGGCGTCCAGATAAGCGGCCCGGACACCGGCGGGAATCGCCTGGGGGTCGTTGACCCATAGATCGAGGAAGTGGCCGAAGAAGGCGTCGGAGGCGGCGGAGATCATCTGTTCGGGCAGGCCGGGGGGCTGGGCCATCAGGTAGAGGTGGAAGCCGACGGCGGCCGAGGCGCCCCGCATCACGTCCCACATGTCCAGGGTGGGGAGCACGTCCAGGCAGGCCAGGCGGGTGATCTTCTCGGGGTGGTCCAGACCCGCGCGGAAGGCGACCAGGGCGCCCCGGTCGTGTCCGGCCAGGGCGAAGCGCTCGTGGCCCAGGGCTTGGGCCAGAGCCACGACGTCGGCGGCCATGGTGCGCTTGGAATAGGTGGTCTCGTCGGTCTCGGCGGGTTTGTCGCTGGCGCCGTAGCCGCGCAGGTCGGGGCAGGCCACCGTGTGGTCGGCCGCGAGGGCGGTGGCGACGTGCCGCCACATCAGGTGGGTCTGGGGAAAGCCGTGCAGCAGCACGACCAGGGGCCCCGTTCCCGCGACGGCCGTGTTCAGGGACACGCCGTCGGCGACGGGGACGCGGTGGTAGTCGAAACCGGGAATGGTGGAAGTCATGCCGTCAGCCTGCCGGGCGCGAATCAGCGTTCGATCAGCGTCTCGGGCGCTCTGGGCTCCGCGTTAACGTGGCCTCGAGTGATGTTCCGGGAGAAGGGCGCAGGGGTGGGGGTCGTCTTCGGGGTGCTGGGGCCGGTGGTGGCCTGGGACGGCTCCGGGGACGTGATCGACCTCAAGGGGCCGCGGCACCGGGCGGTGCTGGCCCGACTGATCGTCGCCCGCGGACGGGTCGTCCCCGTGTCCCTGCTGGCCGAGGACCTGTGGCCGGATCCCCCTTCGGGAGCGCTGGGCGCGATCCGCACCTTCGTGGGCGCGCTGCGCCGCGCCCTGGAGCCCGACCGTCCTCCCCGGGCTCCGGCCCGGCTGCTGGTCACGCGGGGTCCGGGGTACGCGCTGCACGCCGAGCCGGACGCGGTGGACGCCTGGCGGTTCGAGCGGGCGGTGACCGAGACCGCGCCGCCCGGGGTCATGCTCGAGCGGCTGCAGGAGGCGCTGGGCTGGTGGCGCGGCCCCTCCTACGCCGAGTTCGCCGACGAGCCCTGGACCCGCTCTGAGCGTTCACGGCTGGCGGAGCTGCGGCTCCACGCCGTCGAGCGGCTGGCCGAGGCCCGCCTGGACCTGGGCCTGGCCGCCGAGGCGGTTCCCGACCTGGACGCGCACGCGACCGGGCACCCCTGGCGGGAGGACGCCTGGCGGCTGCTGGCCCTGGCGCTGTACCGCGCGGGCCGTCAGGGCGACGCGCTCGCGGTGCTGCGCCGGGCGCGGACCCTCCTGGTCGAGCAGCTGGGCGTGGACCCGGGTCCGGCGCTGCGCCGCCTGGAGAACGACATCCTCCACCAGGCCGGGCACCTCTCCCCCGAGGACACCGCCGCACGGGTGTGGGCGCAGGCCGCGGCCGCCTACGACCGCTCCGTGGCGTCCGGCGCCCGGATCCGGCTGGAATCGACGGTCGGGCTGCTGCGCGGCCTCGCGGTGACCGGCGGCAGCGGCCTGGAAGCGGCCCGCGAGCAGCGCATGGCCGCCGTCACGGCGGCCGAGGAGCTGGGCGACGCGGAGCTGACGGCCCGCGTGATCGGCTCCTACGACGTCCCGGCGGTCTGGACCCGCTCGGACGACCCGGAGCAGGCCGCTCAGGTCGTCGCCGCGGCCGAGCGCGCCCTGTCCGCCCTTCCGCCGGGCGGGCACGAGGCCGTCCGGGCCCGGCTGCTCGCCACGATCGCCCTGGAGTCGCGCGGCACCCGCCTCCCGCGCGGACCCCGGGCCGCCAGGGAGGCCGAGCGGCTGGCCCGCGGCCTGGACGATCCCGCACTGCTGGCCTTCGCCCTCAACGGCGTCTTCATGCAGACCTTCCACCGCGCGGGCCTCGCTCCGGCCCGGGACGAGACCGGCGCCGAACTGATCGTCCTGTCCTCCCGGCACGGTCTCGTCACCTTCGAGATCCTCGGGCACCTCATCCGCATGCAGGCCCGCGGCGCGCTCGGCGACTTCCCCGGAGCGGACGGGCACGCCCTCGCCGCGGATCGCTTGGCCGAGCGCAACGAACGGCCGCTGGTGGACGTGTTCACCCGGTGGTACCGGGTGCTGCGGCTCGCCGCGACCGGCGAAGCCTCCTGCTCAGAGCTCGAGGCGGCCTACCTGGACGCCGCCGCTCGGCTGGACGGCGCGGGCATGCCCGGCCTGGAGCACGGGCTGCCGCCGCTGGCGCTGCTGTCCCTGCGGATCCGGCACGGTCTGCCCGCGCAAACCGACGAGCGCACCGACTGGGGCCCCTACGAGCCGTGGGCCCGTCCTCTGGTGCTGCTCGCCCAAGACCGCCGGGAAGATGCGGCGACGGCGCTGCGCGAGACCCCGGACCCTCCCCGCGACCTGCTCTTCGAGGCCATGTGGTGCCTCACGGCGCACGCCGCCGTCTCCGTCGGCGACACCGAGACGATGGAGCGCGCGCACCGCGAGCTCGCCCCCGCCGCGTCGGAGCTCGCCGGAGCGGGCAGCGGCCTGCTCACCCTGGGTCCGGTCTCCCGCTACCTGGACGACCTTTCCGCCGCGCTCGCCCGCTGAGCCTCGAATCAGGCGGTCTTCTCCTGCTCTGCTTCGACCTCGGCGTTCCATTCGGTCTTGCTGGCCTGCCAGCCGTCCTCGTCGTGGCCCAGACGCCAGTAGCCGGAGACGGAGAGGCGTTCCCGGGGGACGGCCTGGTCGACGCGCAGCCAGCGGCGGAGGTCCTTGACGAAGCCCGCCTCGCCGTGGACGAAGGCGTGCGGAACGCCGTCGGGGAGGTCCATGGAGCGGACCGCCTCCACCAGGGCCTCGCCAACGCGCCGGCCGCCCCGGTGGACCCACTCGACGGGACCCACGCCGGGGTGCTCCTCCTCGGGGCCCGCCACCTCGACGAAGGCCCGGACGACGGCGCCGTCGGGCATGCCCTCCAGCGCGGCGGCGATCGCGGGAAGGGCCGCCTCGTCACCGGCCAGGAGGTGCCAGTCCGCGTCGGGCGCCGGGGCGTAGGCGCCGCCGGGACCCGCGAAGTCGATCACGTCGCCGGGGCGGGCGGCGGCCGCCCAGGGCCCGGCCACCCCCTCGGTGCCGTGGACGACGAAGTCGACGGTCAGCTCCCCGGCGTCGGCGTCCCAGCGGCGGACGGTGTAGGTGCGGCTCACCGGCCACTGCTCGCGCGGGAACTCCTCACGGATCCGCTGCATGTCGAAGGGCTCCGGGTAGGACACGCCGGGCCGCGGGAAGAAGAGCTTGATGTAGTGGTCGGTCCACTCCCCCGCGGAGAACTCCTTCAGGCCGGGACCGCCCAGGACGATCCTGTACATACTGGGCGTCAGTCGTTCGGTACGCACCACCGTGCCCTTCAAAGCCTGAGGTGCTCGCCTGGTCCGCTGCGTCGCCATCCACCACTCCTCGTAGCCTTAAGTCACCTTTGCCCAACTAAGGCATACCTTACTCACCTGATCGCTACTCGCGAGACCGGCGAAACCGCAGGCAGGCGACCCGGTTCTCCGCCAACGGCCCCGCCTCCGCCGAGGAGGCCGAGGCCTCTCGGACCCTCCGCGCGGCGGGCCGGTGAACGGATTCGTGGATCAGGGGCGGACGTCGAGGATGAGTTCCGCAGTCGCGCGCGCGGCCAGCGCCGGGTGGGCGTCGGGGCGGGTGACGGCGTGGGCGAGGGTTCCGTCGATGAGGACGAGGAGCTGGTCGGCGCCGAGGCGGGGATCCGGGTGGCCGTGGCGGGCCAGCTCTTCGGCGAAGAGACGGTGGAGGTCGCCCTTGTAGGCGCGCACCTCCGAGTGGGCGGGATGGTCCGGGTCCGTGAGGGCGAGTTCGGCGGCGGTATGGCGGCAGCCGTGGAAGGACGGGCGCATGGTGACCTTCTCCAGCTCGTCGAAGACGGCCAGGATGCGCGCCCGCGGCTCGTCGCCGGCCTCGTCCATGGCGCGGCGGTAGCGGGAGCCTGTGTCGGCGGTGCGCAGAACCTCGGCGATCAGGCCGTCCTTGCCGCCGAAGTGCTGGTAGAGGGAGCGGCGGGCGACGTCGGCGTGCTTGAGGATCGCGTCCACGCCGACGTGCACCCCCTGCGTGTAGGTGAGCTCGCGCGCGGCCTCGAGCAGCCGCTCGCGGGGGCCCGGTCTCGTCTCCATGCCGGAAATTCTGGCACGGAGTTGACAGTAGACCAACCATTCTATCTAATGATCTTCTTCGTATATCGATCGTTCTATCTACAGGAGCTCTCATGGTTCGCGCGGGAACCCTCCCCGTCGTGCTGGCCGGTGTCTTCATCACGATCCTCGACTTCTTCATCGTCAACGTCGCCGTTCCCCCCATCCGGAGTGACCTGCACGCGAGCGCCTCCGCCATCCAGTGGACGGTCGCCGGATACGGGCTGGCGTACGGCTCGTGCCTCATCCTGGGCGGGCGGCTCGGCGACGTCTTCGGCCGCCGCCGGATGTTCGCCCTGGGCCTGGCCCTGTTCACGCTCGCCTCGGCCGTGTGCGGACTGAGCCCCGACGCGGCGACGCTGGTCGCGGCCCGTGTCGCCCAAGGCGCGGCGGCCGCCCTCCTGGCCCCGCAGGTGCTGGCCATCCTGCGCACCGCCTACAGCGGGCCCGCCCAGGTCAGAGCCGTCAACCTCTACGCGCTGACGATGGGTCTGGCCGCGGTGTTCGGCCAGCTCATCGGCGGCCTGCTCATCCAGGCCGACCTGTTCGGCGCGGGGTGGCGCGCCTGCTTCCTGGTCAATCTGCCGATCGGCGCGGCCGCCTTGGCACTGACCCGGCGGGTGGTCCCGGAAAGCCGTCAGGACGGTGCCGCGCGCCTGGACTCCGGCGGCGCCGTCCTGATCACCCTCGCGCTGACGGCGGTCCTCCTGCCCCTGATCGAGGGTCGTGAGCAGGGCTGGCCGTGGTGGACGTGGCTGTCCTTCGCCGCGTCCGGCGCGCTCCTCCTCGGCTACGCCGGGCGACGGCACGCCTCGCCTCTGATCGATCTGTCCCTGTTCCGCGAGCGCGCCTTCACCGTCGGCCTGCTCGCCCAGCTCGCCTTCACCATGGGCATGGCCGCTTATTTCCTGATCTTTGCCCTCTACGTCCAGGAGGGTCGGGGCCTGGACACCCTCCAGGCCGGCCTGATCTTCGTGCCGATCGGGATCGGCTACCTGGCGGCCTCCTCGCTCGCCCCCCGGCTCGCCGCACGTCTCGGCCGCCAGACCGTCGCGCTCGGCGGACTGACCAGGGCGGCCGGCCTCGCCCTGGTCCTGCTCGCCGTCCACCTGGACGCGCCGCTCGGCTGGCTGGTCCCCGCCCTGACCCTCGACGGGGTCGGCATGGGTCTGGCCCTCGCCCCGATCATGGGTACCGTCCTGGCCAGGGTCTCCCCCCAGCACGCCGGATCCGCCGCGGGCATGCTCACCGCGACCCAGCAGGTGGGCGGAGCACTCGGAGTCGGCATCGTGGGCATCGTCTTCTACGGCGCCCTGCCCGGCGGCACAGCCCACGCCTTCCAGCACGGGCTGGCCTACCTGATCATCGTCGCCCTGGCCCTCGCCTGCCTCGTCCAGCTGCTGCCGCGCACCACCACCGCTGCCACCCTCGCCGGCACCAGGTGAAACCCCTCGCGGCCGCCTCCACTCGGCCATCGCGTCCGGCTTCGGAGAGGACCGGTCTCTCCGGTCAGACGTCGAAGAGGTGGGGGCGGCCCGCTTTGTAGCGTTGGGCGTCGAGCTTTTTGAGGGCGTCGAGTTCGGGGGGCTGGTAGAGCTTCCAGGTCTCGGCCGGGGCGGCCGGGGAGTCCGCGGCCTCCAGGAGGGCGTTGGCGGCGGCTCTCGCTGATTCGTTGGCCGATTCCATGGTGGCCAGGTCGGTGTTCGTCTGGACGTAGTCGCCGGCGACGAAGAGGTTGGGGATGCCCGTCCGGGCTCTGGGGCGTCTGGTCCAGGTGCCGATGGTGTTGACGGTCAGGGGTTCGTCGTTGGTGTTGCGGCCGAGGCCGGGATGCCAGGTGATGGCGGGGTCCAGGAACCAGGAGTGCAGGACGCCGTCCGGGAGCACCGAGGCTCCGGTGTCCTCCAGGTGGGCTTTCATCTGCGCCCAGCACTCCTTCGCCACTTCGGCGGGAGAACATTGTTTGGCGGGCCTGCCGTAGAGGATGCCGGGGGCGTCCCAGTCGGAGATGTCCAGGGACAGGCAGTCCGCCACGTTCCCGTCGCCGTAGTCGCGGGTGAAGTCGCGGTTCCAGATGCTGCTCTGCAGGATGGCGGTGAGCTGCCAGGGCGAGTCCATGAAGCTCAGGAGTTCGCCCAGGCCGCGCGGGGTCTCCCGCAGGTAGAACTGGATGCCGTTCATCCAGTCGGTGTGCAGGTGCCTGGTGCCCTCCAGCTCGGGCGCGTGGGCCAGGACCTCGCGGGACCAGAGGTCGACGGCGCGGTTGGGCGGGACGGCGCAGACGAACCAGTCCGCGTCTATGCGGTGGCGCTTCCCCGCGGCGTCGACCGTACGGGCCGCGTCGATCCGGCCGTTCTTCACGTCCAGGGCCTCGACCGTCTGGCCCAGGTGGAAGTTCACGCCCAGTTCGCGCAGGTGCCGCGTCCAGGGGTCGATCCAGGCCTCGTTGGTGGGGGCGTTGAGCATCCGTGCGAGGCCCGCGTCGCCGTCGGTGCCCAGGCCGGCGGCCGACAGCAGGAACGCCTGGCCCATGTTGCCGACGGTGCGGGTGCTGGCCACCTCCTCCTTGACGGCGACGAGCCCGCGCGTGAGGAACTTGGCGACGATCGCCTGGTACTCGGCGGACTTGCCTTCCGCCCGGATGAAGTTCCACCAGGAGACGTTCTCCCACTGGCCGTAGCGCCGGTCCTCGCTGCTGGTCACGTAGACGATGTACCGGTTGACGAAGAAGCCGATCTCCGCCGCGGGCAGGGCGGTGACCTGCTGGAGGAGACCGGTGAAGGTCTCACGGAGCCAGTCGACGTCGATCCCTCCCCCGCCTTTCAGGTCGGGGACGCCCAGATCTGCGCGGCCTCCGCTGCGGGAGAGGCGTCCGGCGGAGATGTCGACGAGGTTGTCGCGCACCCCTCCGGCGTTGCCGGGGAAGGGGATGCGCCGCATCGTGTCGGTCACGTGCCGGTAGAAGCCGGGGAAGAACCGGAAGCCGTGCTCGCCCGGCAGAGGAAGGCGTCCACCCGTCCCGGTGCCGGGTACGGGGAGGCTGCGGGCCTTGCCTCCCAGGGCCTTGCGCTCGTAGACCGACACGTTGAAGCCGCGTTCGACCAGTTCCTGCGCGACGGCCAGACCGGACATCCCTCCGCCCAGCACCGCCACGTCCCGCTTCGGCCCGGCGGCGAGGGCGGGCGCGGGAAGCAGCGCGGGGGCGAGGGCGAGGGCGCTCCCCGCCAGGACGCGGCGGCGCGAGGGGTTCATCTCCGGGCCCTTCACGGGTTGATCCTGGGCGGAAGGGTGCGGATGTGCTCGATCAGGCCGAGGGAGCCGGGCGTCGTGCGGCCCAGCGACTCGGGCAGGGCGAACAGGCCGACGTCGATGATCACCGGGTCGACGACGTGGAAGTCGACGTCGACGGCCGGCATCCGCCCCGTGAGGCCTTCTTTCGTGGCCAGCAGCGAACTCGGGCAGGAGGCGTTGGTCGTGCCGGGATAGGTGAACAGGCCGTGCGTCTTCCAGTCCGACAGCTTCAGGGTGGCCATGCACCCGTACGTCGCCGACGGGGTGGCGCGGCCGACGACGCCCTGCCACGTCCCGTCGCCCTTGACGACGCCGCCGAGCAGGGTGGCGCTGCCGTCCGGTTCGTGGGAGACGCCCCATTCCCAGCCGGAGTAGCGCTGGTCGACGACGTTGAAGGGGCCCCAGTTGTGGTCGTGGTAGCCGCGCCAGCCGTCGACGCTGATCCGCTTTCCGCCGGGCGGTTTCAGCCAGCCCTTGACGTGGCTGGTCGCGACGGGGGACGTCCAGTACATCTTCTGGCCGCCGTCGTACTCGATCGGCCCTCCGGTGACGCCCGGCACGGCGTTCTCGAACCAGATGTCGGCTTCGGCGAATCCGCCGTTCCAGGTCAGGCGGTAGGTCTCGCGTTCGGTGTCCCAGACGAGGTTCCCGACGCTGCTGCGGACGGCGGGCTGGTCCGTCGCGGTCACCTCGCCGGTGAGCGCCGGGACTATCAGCTTCTGGCCCTTCTCCGGATACCAGAAGATCAGGCCCATCGGCGCGGGGGCGGTGAACAGCATGGCGATGAACGTCCGCTTGGTGGCGGGGTCCATGACGTGGGCGTACCACCATTCGGTCCACGAGCCGGGGTGGGGCCCGTCGTCGGCGGGCTCGGCGAGCTTGCCGGGCACAAGCGTCAGGTCGGAGCGCTTGATGTCGGTGAGGGGGAGCCCGTCCCGGGCGGAGACGGGCCGGGTCGCGGGGCCGAGCAGCAGTGCCGCCAGCGAGGCGGCCGTGCAGGCGATGGCGGTGAGACGGCGTGGGGGCACCTTGCACCTCCTCGAAAGGACACCCGAAGGGGGATATATCGGGTGACGTCCGGAGTGTGCGCCCTTTTGGACACGCCGTCAACAGACTGTCGACACACTGTCCAGAAAAGGGCGGGCCGGGTAGGATCGGGGTCGTGCCCCCGATCTCGCGCTCCCGCGCCGTACGGGAACGCCGCGACGAGGTGGCCCGCCGCGTCCTGGAGGCGGTCCACCGGCTCGTCGCCGACGGAACCCCCTACACCGAGCTTCCCGTGCAGCGCATCGCCGAGGCCGCCGGAGTCCCGCGCTCGACGTTCTACCTGCACTTCCCCGACAAGAGCCGCCTGCTCATCGCCCTGGCCGAGCAGGGCGGCCAGGGCATGTTCGCCTCGGCCGTCGCCTGGTGGCGCAGCGACCACTCCACCGGCCCCGAAGGCGTCTCCGAGGCCATCGCCCGCATGATCGCCGAGTACCGCGCCAACCGGTGGGTCCTCCTGGCCGTCAGCGAACTCTCCGCCTACGACCCCGACGTCGCCGCTTACTACCAGGCCCGCCTCGACCGCTTCACCGACCTGACCCGCGCACGCCTGGAGGAGGAGCGCCGGGCCGGCGCCGTCGGGCACGGGCTCGACTCCCCCACCACGGCCGCCCTGCTCACCTGGATGGTGGAACGCACCATCTCCATGCACTGCCGCGACGACGACACCGGCGGCGACGAGCAGGTCGCCCGCTCCCTGGGCCGCGCCATCTGGCTCACCGTCTACGGCGACTCCCCCCGCGGATCCCGGGGCCGCAGCGGGCTTTGAGGGCTCTCGGAGCGCGGGGCCCGTTCTCGGCGTGACCAGCCTCTTTGCTTTGACATGATGTCCTCCTAAAGATCTCAAGGGAGCACGGAGGCGAGAGTGGCCGTCGGCCAGGTCCTCAACGACCGGTACCGCCTGGACTCGATGCTCGGCCGGGGCGGCCGGGGAGCCGTCTGGCTGGGGATGGACCTTCTTCTGGGCCGTCCCGTGGCGGTCAAGACCATCCGTGTCGAGACTCCCCGGGTCTCGGACCGCTTCCTCAGCGAGGCCCGCACCCTGGCCGCCATCCGGTCCCCGGGCATGGTCCGCATCCTCGACTTCGGCGCCTCCTCCGACGGCTCCGCCTTCCTGGTCATGGAGCACGTGGCCGGCCTGACCCTCGCCGGCAGGCTGGCCGCAGGGCCCCTGACCGAATCCGAGACCCTCGCCCTCGTCTCCTCGGTGGCCCGGTCCCTGAGCACCGTCCACGCCGCCGGCATGGTCCACCGGGACATCAAACCGGCCAACATCGTGCTCGACCCCGACGGCACCGTCACCCTGGTCGACTTCGGCATCGCCGTGTCCTCGGACGGTCCCAGGCCCACCCGGTCGGGCGAGTTCGTCGGCACCCCGTCCTATCTCGCGCCCGAACAGGCCGACGGCGGTCCCGTCACCGCCGTCACGGACCTCTACGCCCTCGGCGTCGTGGCCTACGAGTGCCTCACCGGCCGTCCTCCCTTCGACGGCCCGACCCCCACGGCCGTCGTCTCCAAACACCTCACGGAAGAGCCGCCGCCGCTCCCCTCGAGCGTTTCGGCGGCCGCGGCCTCCCTGATCCGACGGGCCCTGGCCAAGGCTCCCGCCGACCGCTGGCCCAACGCCGCCTCCATGGCCCAGGCGACCGACCAGGCCATCACCGCTCTTTCCTCCACACGGTCGGCGTCGGCCAGTCCTTCGAGGCACAAGCGACTGCCGCTCATCGCAGGCGTCACGGCCTTGGCCGCGGTCGCCGCCATCATGGTCTGGGCGCTCCCCGGTTCGGGCGACACGCAGGCCCTTCAGCGGCAACCGCAGGCGGCCCCCGCCTCCGCACCGGCCACCACCGCCACCGGCGCGCCGCCGCCCGTACCCGACGCCGCGGCCTGGTGGCAGTTCAGCGCCAACGATTCCCCGGCCCCCGGCCTGATGGGCAACGCGACACTGGAGACCCCCGCCGAACACGACGGCGTCCTCACCCTGGACGGCCTTTCCGGCCACGCCACGGCCGAAGTCCCCGGTCTGGACCCCACGCAGGCCTTCACCATCGCCGTCTGGGCCCGCTTCTCCGGCCACGAAGCCGCCGGGCGGCGCGACGTCACGCTCGCCAGCATCCCCGGCGAGAACGCCTCGGCCTTCCTCCTCCAGTACAAGTCCACCTGGGGAGTCAACGGCTGGCACTTCGCCATGCCCCGCGCCGACACGTTCGAGCCGCTTGTGGACACCGCGGCCTCCGCCATCGCGCCCGAGCCCGGCCACTGGCATCTCGTCGTCGGCGTCCACGATCCCGCCTCCAAGCAGATCAGCCTCTACGTCGACGGCGAGCTCCAGGCCTCCGCCCGGCACATCTCCACCTGGAAGTCCACGAAGCCCCTTCACCTGGGCGTGCACCTGTGGACGCGCCGCCAAGGCGGCCACTGGCCCGGCGCTCTGGACAAGGCCGTCGTCTACCGCCGCGCCCTGAATCCGGCCGAGGTCAAGACCCTCGCGTCCTGGTGACCCGGGCGAACGACCGGCCGGGCTCCAGCCGAGGCTGCCAGGGCCCTCCTCACCGGCCGGATCGTCTCCGTCCGCGGGTCATTCGCGCGGACGGATGTTGAAATTGATCCGGAACACGTTCCCGGGGTCGTAGTGGGCCTTGAGGGTTCTCAGGCGGTCGAAGTCGGCCGCGGTGTAGGCGGACCCGACCTGCGCCGGATCGGTGTCCTCAACGCCGGAGAAGTTGAGGTTCGTTCCGCCCGTGCTCCACGGACGCAGCTTGGCCAGCAGGTCGTCACGCGCCCGGAGGCTCTCGGGCTCCGGGACGGTTCCGGTGAAGACGGAGAAGGACGCGTCACGGCCGCCCACGCAGTTGGGGATCTTCGGAGGGCGGGCGTAGGCGCCGCCGAAGTGCCGGATTTCGGTGACGAACGGAGCCTGCGCAGCGGGTCCCGCCAGGTCGGCGAGCACGGCGGCGGTGTCGCCGGTCAGCTCGCTCAGCAGCACGTTGCGGTCGTGCGCCACGTACGGCGCGGAGGTGGGCTCGTGGTGGATCGTCCCCACCTCGGCGTAGGGCATGTCCCGAACGGTGTCCAGGAGGACGGGGCCGAGCTCGCGCAGTGGCCGTATCAGGCGCTCGCCTTCCGCCGTCTCGCCGCTGTAGGCGAAGCGGAGGTGGGCGACGGACCTCCCGCGCAGCGGCTCGGGCACGTCGGGCAGGTCGGGGTTCTGGACCAGCAGGACGGAGGACGCCATCTCCTCGGGGACGGACCTAGTCCAGTCCGCGTAGGCGTGCAGCACCTCGGCGGCGGCCTCGCCCGGGAAGTACAGCCCTCCCCCGTACAGCCGCGAGACGGGGAACAGGTCGATTTCCATGCCCACGACCAGGCCGAAGTTGTCCTTGCCGCCGCGTACCGCCCAGAACAGGTCGGGGTCGGTCTCGGCCGTCACCTCGCGTGACCGCCCGTCGGCGGTGACCAGGCGCAGCCGCCGTACGTGGTCGGCGGCGAAGCCGAACCGACGGCCCAGCAGCCCCGCGCCGCCGCCCGTCAGATATCCGACGGCGCCCACGTCAGGGCTGGAGCCGTTCAACGGAGCCAGCCCGTGCGGGGTGGTGTGCTCCAGTACCCGCCGCCAGCGCGTCCCGGCTTCGACCCATGCCGTCGCGCGGGCCGGGTCGACCCCGACGCCGTCCATCCGGCTCGTGTCGACCAGGACGGCGTCGTCTGCGGGCACGGAAGGCCCGTGGCCGGTGGCCAGCACGCCCACAGCTCTCTCTTGCTCCGCGGCCATCCGCACCGCGGCCACCACGTCCTCTTCGCGGGTCGCCGCGACCACGCAGGCCGGCCGCCCCGGAGCCGCCCGGTTCAGCCCCATCCGCGCGTCGTCGTACCCCGGACGGCCGGGCCGCAGGACCATGTCGATGTCGGTTCCGCTCTCCATCGCCGAAACCTAACCGGGCGGGCCGCCCGAGGTCTTGTACGAATCGGACACGCCCGGAGGGTGCCTGTCGCAGCGCATCGCCGAAGCCCTCGGTGAGGGCGGGCCGGGCCGGCGGTCAGGGCAGGAGGCGGTAGTCCGACGGGTCGAGGCGGCGAGTGCGGCGGCGGTAGCCGGTCATGTAGCCCGGCCAGTTGTTGGTGTTGCGGCGCGTCGGGTCGAGGTACCAGCTGTCGCATCCGCCCTGGTTCCAGACGGTGGTGGACAGGCGGCGCTGGACGGCGGCGTCGTGGGCGTCGAGGACGTCGTCGCGGACCTCCAGGCTGCCGGCGCCGCCGGCCAGGAGTTCGGCGGCCTGGACTATGTAGGCCGCCTGGCTCTCGAGCATGTGGACGATCGAGCCCGAGCCCACATTGGTGTTGGGGCCGTACATGAGGAAGAAGTTGGGGAATCCGGCGACGGCCATGCCGAGGTAGGCGCGGGCCCCGTCCTTCCAGGCGGTGTTCAGCTCGACGCCGTCCGATCCGACGACGCGCATGGGGGCGACGAAGTCCTGGGAGCGGAAGCCGGTGGCCCAGATGATGGTGTCGGCCGGGTGATGGACGCCGTCCGCGGTGCGGACGCCGTCGGGGGCGACCTCGGTGATCGGCCGGGTGACGACCCGGACGTCGGGCCGGTTCAAGGTGTCGTAGTACTCGCTCGAGGTGAGAATGCGCTTGCATCCCGGTTCGTAGTCGGGGGTGAGGGCGCGGCGGAGAGCCGGGTTCTTGACCGATCTGAGCGCGAACAGGCACAGCGCCCGGATGTGGGCCGACAGCAGGCGGCGTCCGGCCGGTGCGGTCAGCGCGGGGTTGAGCAGCAGCTCGAACCACAGGAAGATGCCCAGCCGGGACGCCTTCTGCACGAGTGGGAGGCGCCGGTTGAGGCGCTGCCGCAGGCGCGGGTAGACGCGGTCGGGTTTGCGGCTGATCCAGTTGGGCTCGATCTGGAAGACGGTGAGGTCGGCGACGTCGGGGGCGATGAGGGGGACGAACTGGATGGCGCTGGCGCCGTTGCCGACGACGACCACCTTCTCGCCCGTAAGGTCGTGGTCGTGGTCCCACCGCGCGGAGTGGAAGACGGTGCCGGTGAAGGAGTCCAGGCCGGGCAGGCTCGGGACGGCGGGATTGCCGAGCTGGCCGCATGCGGCGACGAGGAGGTCGAACTCCCGTTCCTCTCCCCGCGCCGTGCGGACCCGCCAGCGGCGCGCGGCGCCGTCGAAGACCGCCTCGGTGACCTCGCTGCCGAAGCGGCAGTGCGGGAGCAGGGAGAAGCGTTCCGCGCAGTGGCGCAGATAGGCCAGGATCTCCGGCTGTTCGGCGAAGCGGCGCGTCCAGTCGGGCTTGGGCGCGAACGAGTAGGAGTACAGGTGGGAGGGCGCGTCGCAGGCGGCGCCGGGATAGGTGTTGTCACGCCAGACGCCGCCGGGGCCGTCGCCCCGTTCGAAGATGGTGAGGTCGGTGAAGCCGGCCTTCTTCAGGCCGACGGCCAGGGCGATGCCGCTGAACCCGCTTCCGACGACGGCGATCGACAGTTCTCGGCGACCCATGTGAGACTCCCCTCTGATCGTCAGGTCAACCGACACTAATGTCGGTTGCGCGAAAGTAACACACAAGAGAAAGACGGACCATGGTGGAGAGCGCACCCAAAAGCCGCATGAGCGGACCGGCCAGGCGGGCTGTCATCACCGCGGCCGCGCTGAGGATCTTCGCGGAGAAGGGGTACCACGCCGCCTCGCTGGGCGAGATAGCCAAGGCCGCGGGAGTGGCGCGGACGGTGATGTACGACCACTTCCCGTCCAAGCGGGTGCTGCTGCTGGCGGTCCTGCAGGAGCAGAACACGGCGCTGGTCGAGTACATCGGCGCGCGGATCACCGGGAGGGGCACGGCGCGCGAGCGCATGCGCGACACCGTGGACGCCTACTTCGGCTTCGCGCAGAGCCGGCCCGAGGCCAGGAAACTGCTGTTCGACCCCACGAGCGAGGACGATCCGGAGATCCGGACGGTGCGCTGGGGCATCCGCGAGGCCCGGACCAAGGCGGTCGCCGCGATGCTGGCCCAGGACATGAGGGAGATCGGCGTGGACCCCGCCGAGCCGGGGGCCGAGGCCGTCGTGGAGTTCATCATCACCGGCATGGACGGGGTCGCCCAGTGGTGGGAGCACCGCCCCGAGGTCCCCCGCTCCACCTTGGTGGAAGGGGTCATGTGGCTGTTGTCGTCCGGCCTCGGGCCGCGCCCCTGAGTCCGGTTCCGGACATCCCTTCCACCGCGATCCCCCTTTCGGACCCTTGACCCGCTGCCGCCTCCTCCCCATAGTGAGGGGCCATAACCGACATGAGTGTCGGTTATCTCCCCCCACTTCAGAGGAGCGCACCATGGAGGAACAGAGCACCTCCGCCGCCCCGTCGAGCGAGAGCCCGGAAGTCGGAAGGCGCGGCTTCGTCACCGGCGCCCTGGCCACCGCCGGCGCGGCGGCCCTCGGCTTCGGCGGGTCCGCCTCCGCGTCGTCGAGATCCTCCCGGGCCCGCGGCAGGAGGGCGCCCGGCAGACGTGTCGCGGTGTTCGGCGGCGGGATGGGCGGCCTGACGGTCGCCCACGAGCTGATCGAGCGCGGTTTCCAGGTGACCGTCTACGAACGCAAGGCCTGGGGCGGCAAGTGCCGCAGCATGCCTTTCACCGGCACCGCCACCGGCGGGCGCCAGGACCTGCCCGCCGAGCACGGCTTCCGGTTCTTCCCCGGCTTCTACCAGAACCTGCCCGACACGATGGCCCGCGTCCCGCGGCCCGGCGGCGGCAACCTGAAGGACAACTTCGTCGACGGCAAGGAGGTCTCGGCCTACTACAACGGGACCAAGATGGTGCTGCCCGCCCGCGGAAGCATCCTCGGCACGCTGAGCCCCGACTCGCTGCTGACGTTCCTGTCGACGGCCGTCAAGGTGTTCGGCAACGTCCCCGCGGGGGAGGTCGCGTTCTTCCTCGAGAAGATGATCGTGTTCGTCACCAGCGGGCCGCAGCGGCGGCTCAAGCAGTGGGAGAACATGAGCTTCGCCGACTACGTCAAGGTGCAGGGCAAGTCCGACCGCTACAGCGAGCTGCTGGTGGACATGTTCACCAGCACCCTGGTCGCCGCCAAGCCCGACAAGGCCAACGCCCACACCATGGGCCTGATGGCCGAGGCGTGGGTCTACAGCACGCTGGGCCTGGGCGGCTACGGCGCCCCGGACCGGCTGCTGAACGCCCCCACCAATGAGGCGCTCATCGACCCGTGGATGGCGCACCTGCGCAACCTGGGCGTCGACTTCCAGATCGGCAAGACCCTCACCGAGCTGAAGGTCGCAGGCGGGCAGATCAGCGGGGCGGTGCTCAACGGGGCGGAGCCGGTCGAGGCCGACCACTACGTCCTGGCGGTGCCGCTGGAGCGGGCCGTCCCGCTGCTGAACGCCGACATCCTGGCCGCCGACCCGAGCCTGCGGGTGCTGAACCAGCTGACCACGGACTGGATGAACGGCATCATGCTCTACCTCAAGGAGCCGGTCGATCTCGGCAAGGGCCACGTGGCCTACGCCGCCCAGCCCTGGGCGCTCACCTCGATCAGCCAGGGCCAGTTCTGGAAGAAGGACTTCGCCCGGACCTACGGCGACGGCACCGTGAAGGACTGCCTGTCCATCGACCTGTCCGCCTGGGACAGGCCCGGCATCATCTACAAGAAGCCGGCCAAGGAGTGCACCCCCGAGCAGATCATCGAGGAGGTCCTCGCGCAGCTGCGCAAGGCCGTCCCGTGGGGCGGGCTGAAGCTGCGGGACTCCCTCATCCACTCCTGGTTCATCGACCCCGCCATCACCGGCCTGGCCACCCCCCAGGCCGCCAACGACGAGCCGCTGCTCATCAACAGCCCCAGCTCCTGGAACTTCCGCCCCGAGTCCACGACCAGGCTCCCCAACCTGTTCCTGGCCGCCGACTACGTGCGCGCCAACATCAACCTGGCCACCATGGAGGGCGCCAACGAGGCCGGCCGCAAGGCCGCCAACGCCATCATCGACGCCTCCGGCTCCGGCGGATCCAAGGCCAAGCTGCTCGACCTCTGGCAGCCCCCGGCCTTCGACGGCTTCTTCAAGGAGGACGACGCCCGCTACGCCCAGGGCAAGCCCAACGCCTTCGACATCCTCGACCCCTACCGGCCCTGATCCCGGACCGACCGCCCGCGGCCCACGAGGGCCGCGGGCGGCGCGAAGGCACGAGCATGCCCTACACAGACCAGTACGTCACCGTCGCGTCCACCGCCGTGTACTTCACCGGACTCGCCTGCTTCAAGACCGCGGCCGGGCAAATGCCCGAACTGCGCGGCGTCCGGCCCGTCCAGCTGTCCCTCGCCCTCGCCACCCACGGCCTGTGGGCGGCCGGGGCGCTGATCCTGGTGAGCGGGGCGCTCCTACAGGTCAGCGTGCTCGGCGAGCTCACCCTCCTGCAGGCTCAGCCACTGCTCATGGCCGGTCTGGCCACCCTGCTCGTGCTCGCCCTCCTGGGGCGCGGCGAGCGCCTCAGCCCCCGCGAGTGGGGTTCGGTGGCGCTCCTGGCCGCCGCCACCGCCCTGATCACGCTCTCCCGGGCCTCCGCGGAGGCCCGGGAGAGCGCCCCCACGGCGCAGGAGGTGGTCGCCGTCGCCGTCCCCTCACTGCTGCTGCCCACCCTGGCGTTCCTGCTCGGAGACCTGGCGCGCAAGGGCTCCCACCGCCGCCCGACCAACGGGGTCGCCCTGGCCGTCAGCGTCGGCCTCCTCACCGGGACCGCCGAGCTCATGCTCAAGGGCATGGCCGAGCGGTGGACCGACCCGGCCGGGCTCCTGGCGTCACCGCAGCCCTACCTGTTCCTGCTGGCGACGCCGCTGGCGCTCGGCCAGCTGCAGATCGCGCTGCAGCGCTGCCGCCTGGTCATCGTCGGGCTGGTCGCCACCGCCACCGCCAAGACCTACCTCCTGGTCGCCGCGCTGACGGTCTACGCCGAACCCTGGCCGGACCGGTGGGACCTGGTGCTCCTGGGCCTCTTCCTGTCCGTGCTCGCGATCGCCGCGATACCCCGCCACGCGGTCGGCCTCGCACGGCCCGCCGCGTCCGCACCGAGAGGACACCGGCTGTGACCATCGCTCTCCACCGGCTGCCCAGCGCTCCTCCCGTCGACGCCCGCGCGCTGGACCGGCTGTACCGGGCCGCTCCCTCGATCGCGCGGGCGGCCGTCGAGGAGGCCGCCGACGCGGGCCGCGTGCCCGAAGGGCTGCGCCACGCCCTCCAGACCGCGATCGTCCAGTTCCTCGATCCGGCCCGGCATCCCGAGACCACCGCCCTGATGCTCTTCCACCATCTGGGCGCCGCCGCCGCCGACCACGGCATGCCCCTGCACGACGTCGACACCGCCCAGCAGATCGCGATCGGCACGGCCGTCCAGCGGCTCGCCGAGCAGGCCCTGCGCCTCGGCGTCCTGGCCCGGCCCGACGAGGCGGGGCTGCTGGCCCGCCGCGCGTTCGCCTACACCGACAGGCTCAAGGACGCGGCCACCGCGGGATACAACGAGGCATCCCACCCGGATCCGGATCCGGCGCAGCGCCGGCTCATCACGCTTCTGCTGCGTTCCAGCCCCACCAGGCTCCAGCTCAAGCAGGCAGCCGACCAGGCCGGCTGGACGCCGCCCCGCACCCTCGCCGCGGTCGCCTTCTCCCCGGGACCACGCCGGCCCGCCCGGCACCTGCTCCCCGACGTCCTGGTCCACCCGGCCCGCGGCTGCCTCCTCGTGCCCGACCCCGACGGACCCGGCCGCGGGGCCCTGCTCCACCGGATGCTGCACGCGATACCGTCCGCCCTCGGCCCCACCGTCGAGCCGACCCGGGCCGCGGCCTCCCTGCGGCTGGCGCGCCACACCCTCGACCTGGTCGCCACCGGCGTGATCACCGCCTCCGGGCCGGTCCCGGCCATGGAGCACGTCCCGGACCTCATGATCATGAACGATCCGGAAACGGTCCGCCGCCTCGCCGAGCGGCAGCTCGCGCCCCTGGCCCAGCAGCCGCCCAAGAAGAGGGCGGTCCACGTCCAGACGCTGCGCACCTGGTTCGTCTGCGGGTTCAGCACCTCCGCCACCGCCGAGCGCCTGCACGTCCACGCCCAGACCGTCCGCTACCGCATCCGCCGGCTGGAACTCCTCTTCGGCCCCGACCTCTACGACCCCGGCCAGTCACTCAACTACATGATCGCTCTGCACGCCTGGACGCTGATGAGCTCACCGGACGAACACGGGATCTGGCAGACCTGACCCGAACCGGCCGAGCCGCCTACGCCCGCCCTTTCCCTTTGGAGCCCCCATGCCCACGGCCATGCCCTCCCCCGCGGCCGCCGACCGGCACCCCTTCGACTACTACCACCGGCCCGGGATGCCGCTGCGCCCCGGACCCGAGGCCGCCGCGGTGTCGCCGTTGTGGCTGACCAGGCCCCACCACGAGATGTTCTCCCCCTGGATCCCGGTGAACGCCGTACCCCGGCGCACCCCGCTGACCGGGCTCTTCGACGACCACCGGTGGCAGGGCGACGAACTCATGGACGCCGTCGTGGCCGCCTTCGGCGGGATCGGCATGTCCCGGGGCCGCCGCATGCTCGACCAGGCCCTCGACCAGGGGATCGAAGCGGTGGCCGACCCGCCGGCCGAGCTCGTGGAGCTGTTCCGCCATCTGGACGACCCGCCGGAGTGGTTCGACGCCCGCCGCTGGGAGCGGGGCCGCCGGCTGTGGATCGACTCCTCGCTGTCGGGCAAGCTGACCATGCTGTTCAGCGACGCCATGGGCACCTTCGTCGGAGCCGAGGTCTCCTCGGCCACCGGCCAGACCCGCCGTTTCCTCGCCGACTTCCGGCGCCGGGAGCTGGAGACGGCGACCTGGTTCTACGACGTCACCCGCCCCGGAGGAGTGGACCGGCGCTCCCCCGTCTTCAAGAGCATCGTCCGGGTGCGGCTCATGCACGCCCAGGCGCGGCTCGCCCTGCGCCGAGCCTGGGGGGACGAGCACTTCGCCCGCCACGGCAACCCCGTCTCCAACGCCATGACGATGGGCGCCGCGGTCACCTTCGGGCTGATGCCCGTGCTGTTCGACCACTCCCGCGGTCGGCGGATCTCCCCCGCCGACCTGGACGACGTCATGCTGTACTGGGCCTATATCGCCCACCTGATGGGCGTCGCCGACGAACTCGTCCCCCGCGGCGCCGTCGAGGGGATGCAGCTGGCCCACCACATGATCCTCACCGCGGGCGGGCCGACCCCCTGGACCGTGATCACGGTCGACGCCGTCTGCAAACGCCTCCTCAGCCGTGATCCCCGCCTACGGCGGCTCCAGATCGAGGCGCTGGGCCCGGTGTTCGGTCTGGTCGCCGCCCTCACCGGCGAGCCCCTGGTCC
Source organism: Actinocorallia aurantiaca (assembly GCF_039533685.1). NCBI lineage: Bacteria > Bacillati > Actinomycetota > Actinomycetes > Streptosporangiales > Thermomonosporaceae > Actinocorallia > Actinocorallia aurantiaca. Next base: position 291,108 of record NZ_BAAATZ010000007.1, read on the forward strand.
GGGCCCTGCTCCGGGACTCTCCTCTGGCGGACGTCCGGCTCCGGCCCTGGCAGGGCCTCGCCCGGGCCGCCACCCGCTTCAACGTGCTGCTGCGCAGAATCGGCGACCACCTCCCCGGCGCCCGGAGCCGTTTCGAACGCCGCACAAAGGACGGCGACGTCTGGCAGAGGCGAGCCGTGGCGTCGGTGGCCGCACGCGCCCGCCGCGCCGGGATCACCGGCACCCCCTACGACCACCACGACACCAGCGTTCCCTCCCCCGCCGCGCCCGGCGACCCCTCCCCGGCGGAGGCGTCGAAAGGCCGCAGGCCTCGGGCAGAGTGATAAGGCAGCTGATCGTGATCCGGACCGTTCCCGCGTTGAACACGAAATCTCCGAGATGAGCGGTCCGGTCCTCACCTGCGGCATCAGAACGGTGCGCATCCCTTTCGACTTCCAGCGAACCGATCCCGGTTCGTTCAGGAGTCCGCGCGGGCCTTCCCCCCGTGCACGCGGTCGCCGGCGGCACGAGGGTCACCGCTCCAGAGGATTCAGCGGGCCACCGAGTAGACGGACTGGACGATGCCGCCGCCCATGTCCGCCACCGAGCGCAGGGTGAGGGGGATGTCGGCGTCGAGGTCGCCGAAGAGGCGGAAGCCCTGGCCGATGAGGACCGGCACCGTGGTGAGGGTGAGGTCGTCGATCAGGCCGGCTCGGAGGAACGACTGGACGACCTGGCCGCCGTCCGCGTAGACGCTCTTGCTGCCACGCGCGTCGAGCGCCTCGACCAGGTCCTCCAGTGACCGGTGGACGGTGATGCGCGGGTCGGCGTCGGCGGGGAGTCGAGTGCTCAGCACGGTGACGTGCTTGCCGTCGTAGTGCCAGGCGTCCGGGCCGAAGCCCAGCAGCTTCTCGTAGGTGACGCGGCCCATGACGATGGTGTCGACGCCGTCTGCGAACTCCTGGTAGCCCAGGTCGCCGTCGGCCGCCGCGCCGCGTTCGGTGAGCCAGTCGAGGTCGCCGTCCGGGCGGGCGATGAAGCCGTCCAGGCTGACGCCGATGAACACGTGGGCGGTGAACGAACGCTGCAAGGACATACATCCCCCTTGTTTGTGAATGACCGTTCGCTAACGCTAGCAAGTCGGGGCCAGTTAGTAAATTCACGTTCGTTTACTAACTGGAGGCGGAGCGGTGCGGGTCGAGCACCTCGTCCACGTCGGCGCGCAAGGCCTGCTTCAAGGGGGTGTCGCCGGTGAGCGACCACAGGATCAGGGCGCCGTTGTAGGCGACCTGGACGGCGCGCGCCAGACGCGGGACGTTCACCCGCGTCTCCAGTTCGCCGGCCGCGACGGCGTCGGTGAGGAGATCGGCGATGCGCCGGTTGGTGCGCCGGGCGTCGGCCGCCGCGTGCTCGCGGAACTCCGGATCGGTGAGGTCCAGTTGCAGGAAGCTCAGGTTGTTGGCCATCCGCTCGGGGCTTTCGACCGGGGCGGCCAGGGCCGCGAGGGCCGCGTGCAGCGCCGCGAGGGGCGACCGGTGCGCGGCGCGGGCGGCCTCGAACGGCGAGGCGCCCCCTTCGGATCCGTGCTTGGCCAGGGCCAGCAGCAGGCCCCTCTTGGAACCGAAGCGCTGGACGAGCGTGGCCGGGGCCAGACCCGCCTCGCGGGCGACGGCGGCCAGCGTGAGCCGCGCCGCCCCGACCTGCCCGACGGCGCGCGCGGCGGCGGCCAGGATCTCCTCGTCGCTGGTCGTACGGGGCCGGACCACGGGACCTCCTCCAGTTCATGAACGTTCGTTCACGAACTCTAGCCGCAAGGCCGGTGCGTCCCCGTGCCGCGAGGCGGCTTTCGGCCCGGAGCCCGGAGGGCGGGTGCCCGATCCGGGGACGGGTGCCCGATCCGGAGGGCGGGTGCCCGATCCGGGGGACGACCGAACGGCCCGGGCGCTTTCGGGATCAGGGAAGGAGGCCCCTGCGACGGGCCGAGACGACCGCCTCGTGGCGGGTGCGGGCGTCGAGCTTGCGCATGGCGCTGCGCAGGTAGGCCTTGACGGTCTCGGCCCGGAGGGAGAGGCGGGCCGCGGCCTCGGGGTTGGTGCAGCCGAGGGCGACCTGGGAGAGGACGTCGAGCTCCCGGGGGGTGAGAGGGGTGACCGGCACGGGCTCGCAGGCCGCGGACGGGGCGGCGAGGTCGGCGAGGCGGAGGGAGGCCTCCTGGACGCGGGCGCGGAGGGCGGGGTCGTCCAGGGCCTGGGCGATCCGCCGGAGCTCGGCGTGGAGATCGCGGAGCTCCTCGGTCACGGACGGGGGCGTGGCGGGACCCGCGGCGGCCGAGGCCGCGGCTTGGAGCCTCAGGCGGCGGTCGACCTCGTCGCGGACGGCCAGCTCGCCGGCCAGGCGGCGGGTCACGTCGGCGAAGGCGTCCCCGGCGCGGTCTCCGAGGGGGGTGGAGGCGCGGACCGCGCCGTAGAGGACGCCCCTGACGACGCCGGAGACGATCACGGGGGCGGCCATGACGGAGGTGATGCCCTCGCCGAGGACGGGGATGTCGTAGTCGTGGGTGATGGAGCGGGCCGAGCCGTAGTCAGCGACGGCGGCGGGGCGGGCTCCGGCGACGACCCTGCCGCCGAGGCCGGCGCCGGGGACGACGGCGAGGCCGCGCAGGCCGGAGGTGCGGACGCCGAGGAACTCCGAGAGGGTCAGGACTCCGTCCAGGACCCGGCCGCCGAAGGCGATGGGCAGTCCGGAGCGGGTACGAAGCAGGCGGAGGGCCTGGCGGTAGGCGTCGGTGTCGGAGGGGCGCAGCAGATCGGAGGGCATACCGGTACCCCTTTCCGGGGGTGGTCTCGATGTGATGTACCTCGCAGGATAGGTCGAAAGGGATACCGCCCCGAACGTCCCGACGACAGAAGGTGAGGGATTTTCATGAACCGTGCCGAGGAGCTGCTCGCCCTCTATGCCTCCCCCGGCGCCTGCGCGGCGGAGCTGCTGTGCGACCGGCACCCCGCCGAAGCGGTGGCCTTCACCGTCGTCCACGAGGATCTCTCCTCCGAAGACCTCACCTACGGGCGGCTGCGGCGGGACTCGGCCCGGTTCGCGGCGGCACTGGCGGGTCTGGGCGTCGGGCCGGGGGACGCCGTCGCCACCCTCATGGGCAAGTCCGCCGAGCTCGTCGTCGCCCTGCTGGGCATCTGGCGGCGCGGAGCGGTGCACGTGCCGCTGTTCACGGCCTTCGCGCCGCCCGCCATCGCGATGCGGCTGGACGCGAGCGCCGCCAAGGTCGTGGTCGTCGACGCGGGGCAGGCCGCCAAGCTGGCGCCCGGCGAGGACATGCCCGCCGAGCAGCCCTGGGAGACGGTGGTCGTCGACGACGAGGCCCGCGAAGGCTTCTCCTTCCACCACCTGCTCGAGCTCTACACCGGCGACGAGCCGGACGGGCGGGCCGTCGTCCTGGGCGGGGAGGCGCCGCTCGTCAAGATCTTCACCTCCGGCACCACCGGCTCCCCCAAGGGCGTCCCCGTCCCGGTCAAGGCGCTGGCATCCTTCCACGCCTACCTGGAGTACGGGCTCGACGTGCGGGAGGACGACGTGTTCTGGAACGCCGCCGACCCCGGCTGGGCCTACGGCCTGTACTACGGCATCCTCGCGCCGCTCGCCGCGGGCCGACGCAACATCCTGCTCCGTGCCGGTTTCAGCCCCGAACTGACCTGGAAGGTCTTCGAGACCTTCAAGGTCACCAACTTCGCGGCGGCCCCGACCGTCTACCGCGGCCTGCGCGCCTCGTCCACGCCGCCCCCGGAGGGGATCCGGCTGCGGCGCGCGTCGTCGGCGGGCGAGCCGCTGACCCCCGAGGTCACCGACTGGGCCCGTCAGGTGCTCGGCACCGCCGTCCGCGACCACTACGGGCAGACCGAGCACGGCATGGTGATCGTCGACGGCTGGGCCGACGCCGTCCGTGAGGACGTGCCCGCCGGCTCGATGGGCAGGGCCCTCCCCGGCTGGAGCGCCGAGGTCCTCCTTGATGACCGGGACGAGCCCGCCCCCGCCGGAGTGCTCGGAAGGGTCGCCCTCAGCGTCCCGGAAAGCCCCCTGATGTGGTTCTCCGGCTACGACGACGCCCCCGAGAAGACCGCCGAACGCTTCTCCGCCGACGGCCGCTGGTACCTCACCGGCGACGCCGGCAGCAGGGACGAGAACGGCTTCTTCCGCTTCTCCTCCCGGGACGACGACGTCATCATCATGTCCGGTTACCGCATCGGCCCCTTCGACGTCGAAAGCGTCCTCGCCCAGCACGAGAGCGTCGTCGAGGCCGCCGTCATCGGCGCCCCCGACCCCCTGCGCGGCGAGGTCATCGAGGCCTACGTCGTGCTCTTCCCCGGTGTCCCGCCGACCGACGACCTCGTCAGAGAGCTCCAGCAGTTGGTCAAGACCAAGTTCGCCGCCCACGCCCACCCGCGCGCCGTCCACTTCATCGACGCCCTCCCCAAGACCCCCAGCGGCAAGGTCCAGCGCTTCGTCCTCCGCCGCCTTCGCGCACAGGAGCCGTCTGCCTCCTGAGCGGGATGTAGGGGTGCGGTTAAGGGAACTGCACCCCTACATCTCGTCGGCTGCGAATGTTTCTCAGACCGGCTGGGACGGTTCGACGCGGATCCGGGTGACGCCGGGGGTCTCCAGCGGGGTCGCGCCTCGGGAGACGGCCTCCAGATCCGTGGTGTCGCGGAAGGCGGGGAGCTCGTAGAGGGCCCGAGTGTAGGACCAGAGGCGGGGGAACTCCTTCAGAGTGCGTTCGCTGATGCCCGCCTGGGGGTTGGAGGCGGCGTCGAAGCGGATGAGGCTGACCCAGAGGCGGACGTCGGACTCGGTCAGGGAGTCGCCCAGGAGGAACCTGGAATCGGCGAGGCGGGCGTCGAGGGACTCGAAGGCCTCGATGACCTTGGCGCGGGCGTCCTCGTACTCCTGCTGGGTGCGGGCGGCGGCCACTCGGGTGACGCCGGTGTTGACGTTCTCGAAGATGTGGTCGTTGAGCTCGTCGATCTGCGGGCGGAGCTTCTTCGGGTAGAGGGAGACCTCCGGGTCGGCCCACTTCTCGAACCTGGTGGCCAAGTCGAGGGTGATGTCGGGGTAGTGGTTGCTGACGATCTCGCCGGTGAACTTGTCCCACAGGACGGGCACGGAGATGTGTCCGGGGTAGCCGGGCTCGGTGGCGTCGTAGGCCTCGGAGAGGAAGGCGAAGCCGTTGACGGGGTCGGGGCCCCGGTGTTCGCGGAAGGCCCAGCCCCGGCCGTCGCGGTCGTCGTCCACGTAGGACAGGGTGATGACGTCCTCCAGGGCCAGGAGGCTCCGGGTGATCGCGGTGCGCTGGGCGTAGGGGCAGGTCCAGGCGGAGTACAGGTGGTAGCGGTCGGGTTCGGCGGGGAACTCGCCGGTGCCGATCCTTCCTTGGAAGGGGTAGTCGGGACGCTCTTCGGCCCGGGTGGCGGCCAGGCGAGTCTGGGCCGGGTAGGCGCCGTGGACGGTGGTGTCGGCTGGGGACGCGAGGGTCATTGGGGAGTGTTCCATTCCTCGGCGAGGAGCTCGAAGGAGCGCAGCCGGTCGGTGTGGTCGTGGACGATGGTGGTGACGAGGAGCTCGTCGGCTCCGGTCACGCGCTGGAGGGTGCGGAGACGGTCGGCGACGGTCTGCGGGGAGCCGACGAACTGGGTGTCGACGCGGTCGGCGACGAGGGCGCGGTCCTCGTCGGTCCAGACGTGGGCGGCGGCGTCCTCCTCCGTGGGGAAGGGGATCGCGCCCCTTCCGTCGCGGACGCTGAGGACCCACAGCGCGTAGGGCGAGGCGATCCGGCGGGCGGTCTCGTCGTCGGGGGCGACGACGACGTCGGCGGAGACCATGACGTGGGGGGCGGGCAGGGCGGCGGACGGTTTGAACGCCTCACGGTACGCCTCCACGGCCTCCAGGACCGCGGAAGGCGCCACGTGGTAGTTCGCGGCGAACGGCAGGCCGCGCTCGCCGGCCACCCGGGCGCTCTCGCCGCCGCTGCTGCCGAGGATCCACAGCTGGAGCTCGGCGTCCTCGCCCGGCACGATGTGCGCCTCGGTGCCGTCGGAGAGCTTGAAGGTGCCCTCGATCAGCGCGGTGATCTCGTCGACGAGCTCGGCGAACTCCGGTGCCTCCGCGCCCTGCTGCTGGAGCAGCGCGGTGTACAGCCGGAGCGTCGGGGATCCGGCGATCCGGGAGAAGTCGGCGGGCGGCGGGATGAGCAGCCCGTCGACGGTGCGGGCCTCCGTCCTCGCCTCTGGCTTCGAAACCCCGGCGGCCAGTTCCGCGAACTGCGACTTGCGGTGCCCGGAGCGGCCCAGGCCGAGGTCGACGCGGCCCGGGTGCAGGGCGTCGATGGTGCCGAACTGCTCGACGAGCACCGGCGCCGTCACGTGCCCGGTCTGCACCGCGCCGGAGCCGACCCTGATGCGTTCGGTGGCCGCCGCGACCAGCGCGATCAGCACCTGCGGCGCGGAGCTGGCCACACCCGGCGTGAAGTGGTGCTCGGCCAGCCAGTAGCGGTGGTAGCCGGACTCCTCGGCGCGGCGGGCGAGTTCGACGGTCTCCCGGAGCGCCCGGCGCGGGTCGCTCCCCGAGACGATGGGGGCGAGGTCGAGGATGGACAGGGGAACGCTCATGCCGGGTCTCCGATCTGGGGAAGGGCCGGGAACTTCACAGGTGCTTCTCCATGCAGACCGAGAACTCGATCCATTCGTAGGGCGAGAAGGTGGGGATGGGGGTGTAGCCCTCCCGCTCGTACAGGCGGACGGCGTCCGGCTGCCTGTCGCCGGTCTGCAGGATGACCCGCGGTGCGCCCAGGGCCCGGGCGGCGTCCTCGATGCCGGCGAGCAGGGCGGTCGAGACGCCCCGTCCGCGGTGCGAAGGCGCCACGTACATGCGTTTGAGTTCGAGGTCGCCGTTCGTCCTGCGCAGGGCGGCGTGGCCGACGGGCACGCCGTTCTCGTCGTAGGCGACGCCCACATAGACCACGTGGTCGGCGTCCACGCCCAGCGCGTCGGGCAGGTCGGCGGCGCGGGAGGCGAACTCGGCCAGGCGGTCGGCGTAGCGCTGCTCCATCTCGGCCTCCATGGCCCGGCGCAGCGCCTCGCCGTCCGGGTCGCCCCAGCCGGTCTCGTGGATCTCGACCTTGGGCCGGCTCATGGGGCGGCGGCGTAGCGGCTGGCGGGGCGCTCGAGGCCGAGGCGGGCCCGCAGGGTCGTCTCGGCGTAGTGGTCGCGGAACTCGCCGCGGGCCTGGAGTTCGGGGACGAGGGCGCGGGTGATCGCCTCCAGGTCGCGGGTGAGGGTGCCGGGGCGGAGGCGGAAGCCGTCGAGTCCGGCCGCCTTCCAGTCGAGCAGGAGGTCGGCCAGGCGGGCCGGGGCGCCGACGAAGATCTCCGCGTCGGAGGCCAGTTCGGCGCCGTCCAGTTCGTCGAGTTCCGCCTTGCGTCCGTCGGCGTCGTCTCCGAGGAAGACCACGAGGTCGGCGAAGATCTTCAGGGGTTCGCCCGTCCGCCCGGTCCGGGTCTCGGCGTCGCGGACCTGGGCGATGATCTCCGCGGTCCCCTCGCGCGAGTGCGGTGTCACGTACACGACGTCGGCCGAGCGGGCCGCGAACTCGTACGGCAGCACGTCGTGGGCGAGGGCGGTCACGAGCGGCTGGCCCTGCGGGGACCGAGGCGTGATCGACGGCCCCCTGACGCTGAAGTGCTCGCCCTCGAAATCGATGTAGTGGAGCTTGTCCCGGTCGATGAACCGGCCGGTCTCGGCGTCGCGGATCTCCGCGTCGTCCTCCCAGCTGTCCCACAGCCGCCGGACGACCTCGACGGCGTCGGCGGCCTCGGCGAACAGTTCGGCGACGAACGCCGCGCTTCCCGGTGCCCGGTAGAAGGCCTCGTCGAACCGCGGGAACTTCCGCCGTCCGAAGTGCGCGGCGTCCGGGGTCCGTCCGGACACCTGCGGCCGCCAGCCGGCCCGGCCCCGGGTGACGTGGTCGAGGGAGGCGATGCCGATGGCGACGTGGAACGGTTCGGTGTGAGTGGTGCTGGTCGTCGGGACCAGGCCGAGGTGGGTGGTGGCGGCGGCGAGCCGGGCGGCGACCAGCACCGCGTCGAGGCGGCCCCGGACCTGGTCGGTGCGGTCGTCGGGCCCTTCGAACCGGGACGACTGGAGCGCGAAGGCGTCCTCGATCGTCACGAAGTCCAGCAGGCCGCGTTCGGCTTCGGCGGCCAGGCCGCTCCAGTAGCGGGCCGAGAGCAGTTCGGAGGGTCGGGCGAGGAGGTCGCGCCAGGCGGCGGGGTGCCAGCCCGCTCCGTCCAGGGCGACGGCGAGGTGGAGACCGGTCATCGGGCTTCCTTCCTGGACGTGCGGGGGGCGGTGAGGCCGAGGTGGTCGCGCAGGGTCGGGCCGGTGTAGTCGGTGCGGAAGACGCCCTTCTCCTGGAGCAGGGGCACGACCTGGTCCACGAAGTCGTCGAGTCCGCCCGGCGTGAGGTGCGGGACGAGGATGAACCCGTCGGATCCGTCGTTCTGGACGAAGTCGTCGAGCTGGTCGGCGACCGTGCGAGGGGTCCCGATGAAGGGCTGCCTGCCGGTGACCTCGATGACCAGCTCGCGGATGCTGAAGCCCTTCTCCTCGGCGAGCCGCCTCCACTCGCGGACGACCGCGCCCCTGTCGCCGCGGAACTGGGCGCGGCCCTGGGAGACTCCTTCACCGAGGTCGGGCTCGAGGTCGGGCAGGGGGCCGTCGGGGTCGTAGGCGGAGAGGTCCCGGCCCCAGAAGCCCTCGACGAACGCGATCGCCGTCTGCGGGCTCACCTGCGCCCTGCGTATCTGCGCGGCCCGTTCGGCGGCCTCCTCCTCGGTGTCGCCGAGCACGTAGGTCGTCGCCGGAAGGATCTTGAGGTCTTCGTGCTTCCGCCTGTACTTGGCCAGCCGGTCCTTGACGTCCTTGTAGAAGAGCCTGGCCTCCTCGAACTTGCTGTAGGAGCTGAAGATGACGTCGGCGTCGGAGGCCGCGAACTCCCGTCCCTCGTCGGAGTTGCCGGCCTGGATGATCACCGGGTGGCCCTGGGGCCCGCGCGGCGTGGTGAAACGGCCCTCGATGTCGAAGTGCTCGTCGGAGTAGCGGAACTCCCCTTGGCCGGGCCGGACGAACTCGCCCGTCGAGCGGTCGGCGAGGATCGCGTCGTCGTCCCAGGAGTCCCACAGCTCGCGCGCCGCCCGCAGCGTCGACTTCGCCCGGCTGTAGCGGTCCTCCTGGGCGAGGTAGCCGCCGCGCCGGAAGTTCTCGCCGGTGAAGGCGTCCCAGCTCGTCACCACGTTCCAGGCGGCGCGGCCGTCGCTGAGGTGGTCGAGGGTGGCCAGGCGCCGGGCCAGTTCGTAGGGCTCGTTGAAGGTGGAGTTGACGGTGGCCGCCAGCCCCAGGCGCGTGGTGACCCCGGCGAGCGCCGACAGAACGGTCAGCGACTCGGGCCTGCCGACCACGTCCAGGTCGTGGATCCTCCCTTTGAGCTCACGCAGCCGCAGCCCCTCGGCGAGGAAGAAGAAGTCGAACTTCCCGCGCTCGGCCGTCTGAGCGAGGTGGATGAAGGACGCGAAGTCGATCTGGCTTTTGGAAGCGGGGTCGGACCACACGGTGGTGTTGTTGACGCCGGGGAAATGCGCGGCCAGATGGATCTGCTTGGGCATCAGGAACCTCCCGGTATGAGGGCGTGGAGGACGTCTGTCGGTTCGGCCAGGGAGAGGTGGATCGAGTCGCTCAACCGAGGATCCTCGCCGGACCGAAACCGGCTGGCAGGCCGGCTCCGTCCTGGAATCGGGCCGGGCCGAACGCGGCCAAGCGGGGGTCGGGGTCGTCGTCCAGGAGCATGCGGGCCACGTGTTCGCCCCAGGCCGGGGCGAGTTTGAAGCCGTGTCCGCTGGTCCCGGCGTCCACGAAGACGTTCTCGCCCACCCGGCCCGTCACCGGCTGCCAGTCGGGGCTGACGTCGTAGAGGGAGGCCCAGCCTCCTGCGGGGGCGGCCCGGGCTCTGGCCGGGACTCGCCGCGCCGCGGTCTCGGCCAAGGCCTGGTGTTCGGTGGCCGACACCGCGCGGTCGTAGCCGTCCGGGTCGGCGGGTTCGGCCGGGACGACTCCGCCGACGAGGTACTGGGTGCGGGGTTGCGGGGTGGAGTAGTAGCCGCCCGGCAGGTCGATCAGCACGTAGGGGACGAGGCCGGAGGCGTCGGCCGGGTCGTGTTCCAGGAGCGCGACCACATGGCGTTCCACCGTGAGGGGCAGGTCGACGCCGATGCCTCCGAGCAGCGGTCGGGTCCAGGGGCCAGCGGCTATGAGCAGGGTGCCGACCTCGTGGACGTCTCCGTCAGCGGTGGTGACGGAGACGCTTCGCGGCTTCTCCTCGATAGCGATGACCGGGCTTCCTTCGCGGATCACCGCTCCGCGCCGCCGCGCCGCGCAGGCCAGGCCGAGCGTCGTGGCGTAGGGGTCGGCGAAGCCCGCGCCCGGTTCCCAGACCGCGACGGCCACGCCCCACGAATCGAGCTCCTGGAGTTCGCCGGGTTCGACGAGTTCGCCCGCTACGTTCTCGGCCGTCTCCTTCGCGGCTTCCAGGTCGTCGGGGCCGTGGAGGTAGAAGGCCCCGGTCCGGCGGAACCCCGACTGCTCCCCGTCCGTGCGGTCGGAGAAGTCCGCCAGGAAGCCGATGCCGTCCCGCGCGGTCTCCGCCAGGAACTCCGAGGTGTAGTAGGCCCGGCAGATGGCGCCGGACCTGCCGGTCGGGCCGCCCGCGATGTTCCCCTTGTCGAACACGACGGTGCTCGCTCCGCGTCCGGCGAGGTGGAAGGCCGCGCTGATCCCGTGGATCCCCGCGCCGATGATCCCGACGTCATGGCTCATGCCGGGACCTCCTCTTCCACCGCGGCCCGGGACGGGTCCGGGAGTCGGGGGACGGCCGCGATCAGCTCGCGGGTGTAGTCGTGGCGCGGGTCGGTGAAGACGCTCTCGACGTCGCCCGTCTCGACGATCCGGCCGTCTTTCATCACCGCCACCCGGTCGCTGACGTGGCGGACCACGCCGAGGTGGTGGGAGATGAACAGGTAGGCGACGCCGAGGTCGGCCTGGAGGTCGGCGAGCAGGTCCAGCACCTGGGCCTGGACGGAGACGTCGAGGGCGGAGACCGGCTCGTCGCAGACGATCACGCGGGGGCGGGGGGCGAGGGCGCGGGCGATCGCGACCCGCTGCCGCTGCCCGCCGGACAGGCTCAGCGGGCGGCGCTCCAGGATCGAGGCGTCGAGGCCGACCTGTTCCAGGAGTTCCACGCTGCGGTCGATCCGGGATTCCTTGGGCTCCCCGCCGACGTGCAGCGCCTCGTCCAGGATGCGCCGAACGTTGAAGCGCGGGTCGAACGAGCTGAGCGGATCCTGGTAGACCACCTGGATGTGCCGGCGCAGTTCCCGTTTCCGCGCCCTGGTCAGGCCCCGCCAGTCGTGCCCGTCGATCTCGACCGATCCGGCGTCGGGGTCCAGCAGGCCCAGCACCAGCCGGGCCGTGGTGGTCTTGCCCGAGCCCGACTCCCCCACGAGGCCGAGGGTCTCACCCGCCCTGAGCCGGAACGACACCTCCCGTACCGCGGGCCGGCCCTTGAACGTCTTGACCAGGTCGCGGGCCTCGATGACGATCTCGCCCGGCTCTCCCCGCCGTTGCGGCACTCCGGGCGTGCCCGACAGGCGGGTGCCCCGGGCGTGCTCCCCCGGTACCGCGGCGAGCAGTTCCCTCGTGTACGGGTGCCGGGGCGAGGTCAGCACGTCCTCGGTGGCGCCCTCCTCGACGATCACGCCGTCCTTCATGACCAGCACCCGGTCGGCGAGTTCGGCGACGACCGCCAGGTCGTGGCTGATCAGCAGCAGCGCCGTGCCGGTCCTCTTCCGCAGGCCGAGCAGCCGCAGGATCTGCGCCTGCACGGTGACGTCGAGGGCGGTGGTCGGCTCGTCCGCGATGAGCAGCACCGGGTCGCAGGCGATCGCCGAGGCGATCAGCGCGCGCTGCCGCAGCCCCCCGGACAGCTCGTGCGGGTACTGGGAGGCGCGCACTTCCGGTTCGGGGACGCCCACCGCCTCCAGCAGGTGGACGACCCGCTTCCTGATGTCGGCGCGTGAGGCCGTGCGGTACGGCCGTATCGCCTCGGCGACCTCCTTGCCGATCGTGCGCAGCGGGTCGAGCGAGACCAGCGCGTCCTGCAGGACGTAGCCGATCCCGGTGCCGCGGACCTCGCGCCACTGCCGCTCGGTGAACGCCGTGGCGTCCCTTCCGCCGATCCGCAGGGTCTCCGCCTTCACCCGGGCGCCGTCCCCGGTCAGCCCGAGGAGGGTACGCGCGGTCACGCTCTTGCCCGACCCCGACTCCCCCACGAGCGCGACGCACTCGCCGGAGCGGACGGTAAGCGACACCCCTTTCACCACCCGGGTCGTGCCGAACTCGACCGTCAGGCCGGTGAGTTCCACCAGTTCCTCGCTCATGCGGGCCTTCCTTCCAGCCGTCGCTGCAGATACCGGCCCAGCACGGTGATCGACAGCACCGTGAGCGTGATCGCCACTCCGGGGAAGACCGCCACCCACCAGGCGACGGAGAAGTAGTCGCGGCCGCCCGCGAGCATCGCGCCCCACTCCGGCGCGGGCGGTTTGGCGCCCAGGCCGAGGAAGCTGAGCGACGCCACCGCCACGATCGCGGCCCCGACCTCGATGGTCGCCAGTGCCAGCAGCGGCTGGAACGCGTTCGGCAGGATGTGCCGCAGCACGATCCGAACGCGGGTGAGTCCGAGCGACGTCGCCGCCTCCACGAAGCCCGCCCGCCGGATGACCGCGACCTGCGTCCGGATCAGCCGCGCGTACTTGGGCACCATGAAGAAGGCGATGGCGAGCACCGTGTTGAACACGCCGGGACCGGTGATGGTGATGACCAGCAGCGCCAGCATCAGCGTCGGGATGGACAGGACCACGTCGACCAGGCGCATCAGCGTCTCGTCGGCGATCCGCCCGCCGAGTCCCGCCGCCAGCCCGATGACCGTTCCGGCCGCGATGGACAGCGCGGTCACCCCGAGGCCCGCCAGCAGCGAGGGGCGGGCGCCGTGCACGATGCGGGTGAGCAGGTCGCGGCCGTTGGCGTCGGTGCCGAGCGGGTGGTCCGCCGTCGGCCCCTGCAGGGCCGCCAGCATGTCCGTCCCGTTCGGGTCGCCGGAGACCAGCAGTCCGGGGAACACCGCGGCGGCGATCAGGAGGACGAGGAAGACCGCGGCGCCCCACACGCCGGGCCGCGGCGTCCGGCATTCACGAACCCGGCTCATGGGCACCTCGCAACCGGGGGTCGATGACCAGGTAGAGCAGGTCGAGGAGGATGTTGACGACGACGTAGACGCCGCTGGTGAGGACGACCACGCCCATCACGACGGGCAGGTCCTTGCCGGTGACCGCGTTCAGGGTGAGCTGGCCGAGCCCCTGCCGGGAGAAGATCATCTCGATGGTGACGAGGCCGCCGAGGACCAGGCCGAACAGCCAGCCGCCGAGCGTCACGGCGGGCAGCAGCACGTGCCGCAGCGCATGCCTGAACCGCACCGCCAGGTCGGACAGGCCGCGGGCCCGCGCCGTCAGCACGAACGGCTCCTCCAGGACGGTCTCCAGACCCTCCCGCATCACCTGGCTCAGCAGGGCGGTCACGGAGATCGCCACCGCGACGGCCGGCAGGACGAGCCCGGAGAACCCGTCGCCGCCCGCGGCGGGGAACCATCCGAGCTGGAAGGAGAACACCGTCAGCAGCAGGATCCCGGCCCAGAAGACCGGCACCGAGATGCCGACCAGCTCGAGCCCGGACACCACTCCGCGCAGCAGCCGACTCCTCTTGGCCGTCAGCAGGGACAGCAGGATCGCGGTCACCGCGGCCAGGCCCAGACCCGTCAGGGTGAGCTGGAGCGAGGGGACGGCCTGGCTGGAGATGAGCGAGGACACCGAGTCGTGCAGCTGGTAGGAGTGGCCGAGGTCGCCCTTCAGGACCCGGCCCAGGTAGGCGAGGTACTGGACGTGCACCGGCTCGTCGAGCCCGTAGTCGGCGACGATCTGCGCCCGGACCTCCGGCGTCACCGTGGACTGGCCGATCAGCGTGTCCTCGATGCTGCCCGGGGTCAGGTGCAGCGAGGCGAAGGCGAGTGTGACCGCGCCCCACAGCACCAGCAGCGACGCGCCGAGCCGGACGAGGGTCCGGCGCGCCACCGGGTGTCGTGCGGGCGTCCTGCTCTTACTCACCCGGCTCACTTGGTCACCCAGGCGCTGTAGAAGGTCGGGTAGGCCTGCGGCTCCCATCCGATGCCGTGCGCCTTCTTCGACGAGCCCAGCACGTAGTTGAAGACGTAGACGGGGAACACGGCGACGTCGGTGTTCACCTTCTGCTGCACCTTGGAGTACAGGGCGGCGCGTTCGGCGAGGTCGGTGGTGTTCAGGGAGTCGTCGAGCCAGCCGTCGACCTCCTTGTCGGTGTACTTGGCCTGGTTCTGGCCGTACTGCTCGGCGTTGGTGATGCTGGAGGACGAGAAGAGGTTGCGCAGGGCGTCGCCGTCCGCGCGCTGCCAGCTGAAGTCGGCCAGGTCGTAGTCGCCCTTGATGACTTTGGGCAGGTATTCGGCGACGGTGACGTCGTCGAACGCCACGTCGAAGCCGATCTTCTTGGCCTCGGCCTGGATCTGCTGGGCCAGGGTGTCGCGCTGTTCGCGGGCGAACGCCTTCAGGAACGGCCAGCGGACGGTGAGGCGCTCACCGTCCCTGGTGCGGTAGCCCTGGTCGTCCCGGCCGGTCCAGCCCGCCTCGTCAAGCAGCTTGGCGGCACCGTCCGGGTCGTACTTCCACTGGGTCTCGGTGCTCTTGTCGTACCCCTGGGTGGCGGGCGAGATCGGGCTGAACGCCGGCTGGAAGACGCCGAAGTACAGCTTGTCGACGACTGTCTTGAAATCGATGCCGTCACGGAACGCCTGGCGGACCTTCACGTCCTTGAACACGCCGCCGGCGGTGTTCGGGTAGTAGCTGTAGTTGCCGCCGGGGGCCTGCTTGGTCTGGAGCGTGAAGCGGGAGTCGGCCTTGAGCTGCTTGACGTTCACCGGCGGCACGCTGGCGATCCCGTCGACCTGGCCGCTGGTCAGCGCGCCGAGCCGGACGGAGTCCTCGGCCAGCAGCTTGATCTCCAGTTTCTCCAGGTGGGCGGGACCGGAGTGCGCGGCGGTCGGAGGCGCCCAGTCGTAGTCCGGGTTGCGGTGGTAGGTGATGCCCTGGCGCGGGGTGAACTCGTCGATGACGAACGGGCCGGTGCCGATCACCCGCTTGGCCAGCTCCTCGGGGCCCTTCTTCAGCGACTCCGGCGACTGGATGCCGAAGTAGGCGGTGGCCAGCGCGGCGAGGAACGGCGAGTGCGGGCGGGAGAAGGAGACCTTCACCGTCCGCGCGTCGACGACCTCCGAACCGGTGTAGGGGGCGATGAAGCCGGCGGCGAGCTGCGACTTGGTCTTCGGGTCCACGATGTGCTCGAGGTTGGCCTTGACGGCGGCGGCGTCGAAGACCGTGCCGTCGCTGAACTTCACGCCCTCGCGCAGCTTGAACGTGTAGGTCTTCTGGTCCGCGGAGATCTCCCAGGAGGAGGCCAGCCAGGGGTGGATCTTCCCCTGGTCGTCCAGCGTGACCAGGGAGTCGAGCACGGGCCTGGTGTAGAGGCCGGTGATGTCCTGCGGGCTGGCGTGCGGGTCGAGGTTCGTCGGTTCGGTGTTGACCGCGTAGACCAGCGTCCCGCCCTTGACCGGCTCTCCCGATTCCGCGTCGGCGTCCGCGGAGGTCCCGCCGCCGCAGGCGGTGAGGGCGAGGAGGGCGGTCAGCAGGAGGGCGGAGGTGCGAACTGCGTACATGTGGGGGGTCATGCCTTTCCACCGAGAGCCCCTGACGGGGCCCGCTCATTGCGGCGCTGGATCACGCCGCCAGGTGATCCCCGGGAGCACCCCGCGCGGGAACGAGGGTTGCCGGCCGACCAGCCGGGGCTTGACGTCGACGCTCTTTACCTACTTAAAAGGTAGGAAAATTAGAGTTAGATGTCAACGGTGCCCGGGAAACCGGGTCCGATCATGGCTCGATACACTCGGGCACCCATCCCCCGGAGGCTCCCCCATGCACCGCCTGCTCGGCCTGAGCGCCCTGCTGCTCGTCCCGCTCACCGCCGCGCCCGCGCAGGCCGCCGGAGCGGACGTCGTCTTCACCTACGACAAGAAGGTCGTCGTCCAAGGGCCCGGCACCTGCGTGCCGGCGAACATCAGGGCGGCGGCCACCGCGCCCTCCGGCTCGACCTTCCGGGCCAAGCTGTACGACTCCCGCGGCCGGGGCGGCTGGATCTCGTCGAAGCTCTCGGCCGGGGAGGACGCCTACGAGCTCGGCACCGGCTGCTTCACCGAAGAGGACACCGGCAAGTGGCGGCTCCAGGTCATCGTGACCGGCCGGGGCGGCAGGACGATCGCCGACGAGAGCTTCTTCTGGTGGCAGAAGCACGACACGAAGTTCACCGGCTTCAACGCGGGTCCCGAGCCCGTGCGCAAGGGCCGCAAGCTGACCGTGTCGAGCAGGCTCGTCCGCTGGAGCGACCGGCCCGAGCGCTACATCCCCTACTCCGCCCGCAAGGTCCGCCTCTACTTCCGCGCCCAGGGCACCTCGAAGTGGACGTACAAGGCGACCGTGACCACCGGCCGGGACGGCCGCTTCACCCGCGCCTTCACCGCGGACCGCGACGGCTCCTGGCAGGCCCGTTTCGACGGCACCTCCCGTTTCGACGCCCAGACCTCCGGCTCCGACCACGTCGACGTCCGCCCCGCGTCCTGACCCGTCGCCCGGTCGGCGGGGCTGCCGGGCAGCCCCTCAGAGCAGAGCCTCACGCGGGTGGGTGATGTTCTTCATGAACGTCCAGAGGGCCTCGGTCAGGACCTCGGGGTCGGGCCGGGGCGTCCGGTTGAGCGCCAGGCTCAGCGCCGAGCGCAACCCGCCCATGAGGCAGGCCGCCAGCAGTTCGAGGTCGCCGTCGGCGGCCCCCTCCCCGCGGCTGCGGGCCCCCGCGAGGTTGCGCGCGGCCCGGTCGATGATCAGCCTCATGTACTGGGCCTCGACTTCGGCGGCCTGGATGTCCCTGCTCATCTGCCCCAGGATCGTCGGCGCGAGCGGATCGGCGTACAGATGCCGCACCAGGGCCGCCATCCGGGCCCTCTCCCGCGCGACCCAGGTCTCGCCCGGAAACCCGCGGAACACCACGGCGTCCACCTGGTAGTAGAAGCGCGCCAGAAGCGCGCCGAGCAGCCCGCTCTGCGTGCCGAAGTACCGGTAGGGCAGCCCCACGCTCACCCCGGCCCGCCGCGCGACCGCCGCGACCTCCACCTCCCCCGTCCGGATCAGTTCCTCCGCCGCGGCGTCGAGCAGCCGCCGCCGGGTCTGAGTGCCGCGTTCCGAGAGAGACGTCATGTGGCAGAGCGTAAGTTGAGTTCAACTCAACAATCAACCCCGCCGGGCCGCCGGCGAACACCGTCCCACGCCCCGCGAACTCGCCGCACTCTGAAAAACGTCCGGTCTTACCGACACCCCGTTCCCTTTTGGGAGACCGGGAGAAACCGTGGGAAGGGCTGCGGACTCCAGCTCAAGGCGAGACGGATCTGAGCGGGCGAGCCGGTACGAGGCGGCCCTGTATCAGGCCGCCGAACAGGCGCTGGCCAGGTGTTCCCGCGGTTTGTCCTGGTCTCCCAACTGGCGGGTGGGAGCAATACTCGCAGGCTGTACCGGGTCGATCCGCCGCGCGTGACACGCCGGGTTCAACCTTTCCAATCGCCCTCATGTTGGGGGCATAGCTTTCCGGACCCGGCGCAGGGCAAGCACTCTCCCCACATGAGTCCCTCGCCGCTTCCCTTGCAGTACTTGCACTTGTCGACATGGGTCCCACAATTCTGGCAGCGATCCGACATGATCCCTCCATGAGATCCGAGCGGGCTCTTTGGGTCGATCAGAAAGCCTCCCAGGCAGTATGCGGCCCGGTCAATGATCAGACTGGCCGCTACCGGTGCTCTGTCGTACCCGGCCTTCTCCTATCCGCAATTTCCCGACACCCCGCCGCACTCGCCCCCGAGCGTCCGGAAAACCTGACCCTAGGAGACGGGACACCGCTCCGAGTGGGTGTTTTCGAGGAGGAATCGACGACAGGACCTTCCGGCAGATAGACAGGTAGAAGGACTCCGAACCCTCTTGGGGTCCCGGACTCGCGGAGTCGCGTATTCAACTGTCGCGTATTCGTCCGGTCCTTGACCTTGGTGCATCATCTGGGTGTGGGGATCACGTGGAGCGAGAACCTGGTCGAACAGCCGATGGATGCCCACCGGCCGGCTGATGTCCTTCAGGCAGCGGGGTTGTGCATGGCCGGGGAGTTCGAGTCGGATGGGTTCCGCTGGGTCAGGTCACGGCGGTGCTTAGAGCGGCGAGACGGTGTCGGCCGGGTCGAGCGGTTGATCGTGGAGCAGAGCCATCACAACAGGTCTGGCTCGTTCGTCCAGTTCGCTGTGGCGCAACCGGAGGTCGATGATCGTGATCTGGGCGCCTGGTGCGTGACTCATCATCCATGAACGGTGGTTCGCCCAGACGGGGCGCTGAACGTTGTATGTGCGACCAGCTGTTATGACATGGCTCGGATCGGATTCGGCAACACGATGGGGTTGACCCGCCCGGAGAAGCGTGTTCCCCATCTGGTCGAGTTCTGCGAACAGATCAGGCGGATCGCTCTCCCCTTGGTTCGAGAGCACCAGAGATCCTCAGCGCCTGGTGGCCGATGTTCCTGAAGCGCTTCTCGGGCCGTTCGCGTTCGCTCCGGATCTCGTGGAGTTTCTGAAAGGCCGCCGTCTGGCCGGGCTGGGCAGCCGGCCTCGTTGGCACGCCCCAAGTCCTCGGATGGACCAGCGCGGTCCTCGACCTGTGCTGAAGGTTCGCCAGCTCGCCATCCCCAGGTGGTCGCGGTTGACAGAGGCTGTTCAGCTGTCGTGATCCGGCTGGTGGTGACCGTGTGTGAGGGATCCGGCGAGGAGCTGTACAGCGCTGACCTGCCCTGAGAGGGCTCAGTTCCGCGGAGGCGCTGGTCAGGCGGCGGAGGTGGCGAGATTCGAACTCGCGATGGGCGCGAACCCGAAGCGCATCAGCGGTGCGGCGCTGACCTAATGCTTACCCGAAACGTCTGGTCATCTCAGTCGAGGAGGGAAGGAGCCTCAAGAACGTCGTCCGCGCGTCGTCCGCACGGCGGCCTCTCGAAGGGATTGTGGGACATGGAGACGTGGGACGCCGTCCGCGCGCGCCGCAACGTGCGGCAGTACACCGATCAGCCGATCGCCCGCGAGGACCTGGAGCGCATCCTGGAAGCCGGACGCCGGGCGCCGTCGTCGCAGAACTGGCAGCCGTGGGACTTCGTGGTCGTCACCGACCGCGATCGACTGGTCGAGCTGGCCAAGGCCTGGGAGGCGGGCGGAAGGCACATAGCGAGCTCGGCGGCGACGATCGTGCTGGTGGGCCGGGAACCCGAGGACGCCCGGCACCGCGACTGGCTGATGTACGACTTCGGCCAGGCGACCGCGAACATGATGCTGACCGCCGTCGACCTCGGCATCGGATCCGGTCACTCCGCCGTCGGCGACCAGCGTCGAGCGCAGCGCGTCCTGGGCCTTCCCGCCGGCCGCTTCGCCGCGTACATGATCGGCCTCGGTCACCCCGCCGACCGCCCTCTGCGCCCGATCGCCCACCCCGACCGGCGCCCCTTCGAGGAGGTCGTGCACTGGGACGGCTGGTAGACCGCCCCGTCGTCCTTGAAGGGGGCGCTCAGAGGCCGCCGTGCTCCCGGATCCAGGCCGGGGGGTCCTCGCCGGTGAACTGGGTGTACTGGACGGTGAAGGCGTCGGGGTCCGCGGTGTAGGCCTCGCGGAGGATGCCCACGAAGGCCGGGACGAGCTCCTCGCGGACGTGGTCGGGCAGCTCCTCCGTGCGGGAGAGCCCCTCGAGGAGGGGCTGGACGGCCGTGCCGATCTGGTCGCCGACGAGCCGGGCGTAACCGGCCGCCGCCAGGCTGCGGATGAAGCTCGGCAGGTACGCGGCGCGGTCGAGGCGGACGAGTTCGCGGTAGGCGTTGACGGCCTCCTCGGAGACGAAGAGCGCGTCGGCCTCGCGGCCCAGCTCCGCGAGCAGCTGGCCCTGGTTGTTCAGGGACATCGCCAGGTACGGGAGGTAGGTGTCGCGGTCGCGCGCCACCAGTTCCCGGGAGAAGAGCAGCGCCTCCTCCGACGCGTCGAGCGCCTCGGAGCGCTCGCCGGACTCCGCGAGCCGCACCGAATGGTTGATCAGCGAGATCATGAGGTCGGGGAGATAGGTGTCCCGGTCGGTCTGGACGAGCTCCCGGTAGAGCGCGATCACCTCCCGGGAGACCGACGCCGCCTCCTCGTCCCGTCCCGCCTCCGTCAGCCAGAGCACCTGGTTGGTCAGCGACATCGCCAGATCGGGGAGGTAGGTGTCACGGTCGACGCCTATGAGCTCACGGCAGAGCGCGACGGCCTCCTCCGACACCGGCAGGGCCTCACCCCGATGCCCGGTCTCCGCCAGCAGCACCGCGTGGTTGTGCAGAGAGGCCGCGAGGTCGAGGAGGTTGGAGTCGTGGTCCTGTTCGACGAGTTCCCGCCGAAGTCCCACCGCCTTCTCCGAGACCGGGAGGGCCTCCTCCAGCTTTCCCTCCTCCACCAGCCTGTTCGCCTGGTCCCCCAGCGACACCGCCTCACGCCGCGTCTCCGCCGGGTCCGGATGTACCTGCCGCGCTTCCATCGGTCTCACCCCTTCAGACCTGGCCGCCGTGACGGTCCGCGCCCTGTCGCTACCGGCATCTCCCGCCTTTCTCCAGAGAAACCCGTATTTGTATTTATCTAGACAAATGGGACATACCACCGAGTCTGGACGCTTCCAGGTCGGTTTCCCTTTCCATCCGGTTTCCCGCCGCGTGGCCGACGGAGGCGATGCGGTGGACGGCGACGCCCCCGACCGGTGCCCGGCCCGGGAACGGGTCACGGGCCGGGGCTTCGGCCGTCGGGACGCGCGCCGTCACATCCGCGGTCAGGCCGGGACGACGACCGGCTCGGCGCGTTCGGGGGCTGCCCGGCGGGTGCGGAGACCGAAGGCGGTGATCACAGCGCCGAGGACCGCCGCCCCCACGGGAAGGGCGAACGCGGTGCGGAGGGCGTCGAGCTTCGCTTCGGGTGCGGTGGCGCCGCCGAGTGCCGCGACGTTCACGGCGGTCACGGCCGAGACGCCGAGCGCGGTGCCGAACTGGATCGCGGTGTAGAAGAGGCCGCCGGCCAAGCCCTCTTCGCGTTCGTCGACGCCTTCGGTGGCCGCCATC
Organism: Actinocorallia aurantiaca; assembly: GCF_039533685.1. Taxonomy (NCBI): domain Bacteria; kingdom Bacillati; phylum Actinomycetota; class Actinomycetes; order Streptosporangiales; family Thermomonosporaceae; genus Actinocorallia; species Actinocorallia aurantiaca. The sequence continues at coordinate 312,581 of NZ_BAAATZ010000007.1, forward strand.
GTCAGCGGCCCGTACGCCAGGGAGAACGCCAGGCCGAGCAGGACCAGGGTCGGGAGCATGGCGGCGTAGGTCCAGTCCATCCCGAGCGGCAGGAACAGGGCGTAGGCCAGCGCCGCCAGCACCAGCCCGCCGAACAGCACGGGAGCGTTGCCGAACCGGTTCACCAGCCGCGGGGTCAGGGTCGGGGCGAGAACGGTGTCGATGCCGATCACCAGCATGGCCAGGCCCGTCTGGAGAGGGCTCCAGCCGCGCAGCTCCTGGAGGTAGAGGGTCGCCAGGAACTGGAAGCCCATGAACGAGCCGATGAACAGCAGTGCTCCGAGGTTGGCCCGGACGAGCGGACCCGAGCGCAGGATGCCCAGCCGGACCAGCGGGTCGGCCGACCGACGTTCGATCACGACGAAGGCCGCCAGCAGCGCCAGCCCCGCCGCGAAGACGCCGAGGGTACCCGCCATGCCGTTGCCGGAATGCTCCAGCCGGACCACCCCGTACACCAGCAGCAGCATCGCGCCGGTGATGCTGAGCGCGCCGGGCAGGTCGAAGCCGCCCGCGGACCGCTCCGGCTCGTCGGACTTCTTGATCAGGAGGAGCGCCGCCACCAGGATCACCGCGGACAGCACCACCGGCGCGAAGAAGACCCACCGCCAGCCGATCGAGGTCAGCAGCCCGCCGACGACCAGGCCGAGCGAGAACCCGCCCGCCGCCGTTCCCGCGTAGACGCCCAGCGCCTTGGTGCGCTGCGGGCCCTCGGGGAAGGTGCCGATGACCAGCGCCAGCCCTGCGGGCGCCATGAACGCGGCGGCGACCCCGGTGACGAACCGGGCGACCAGCAGCATCCAACCTTCACTGGCGAAACCACCCAGACCGGAAAAGACCAGGAAGACGGCCAGCCAGAACAGGAACATCCGGCGACGGCCCAGCAGGTCCGCCGCCCGCCCTCCCAGCAGCATGAAACCGCCGTATCCCAGAACATAGGCGCTGACCACCCCGCTGAGCACTCCGGTGGACAGTCCGAGGTCCTCCCGGATCGCCGGCAACGCCACGTTCAGCATCGCGATGTCGATGCCTTCCAGGAAGACGGCCCCGGCCAGTACGAACAGCACGCTCCAGGCGCGTGCGTCCATGCGGTCGTTCGACGTGGACATGGTCCACTCCTCTCAGGACGCGGAACCGACCTTGGTTCTCCAAGTGCTTGTCGGTTCCTTCTTGTAACCGGCACCATCGTCAGCCACCATGAGGGATCATGGAAGAAGGCACATCAGAGTTCCCCGGTCACTGCGGGGATACCGACGGCGACTACGACGTCCTCCAGTGGGACACGCGGGAGGACTGCGAGGTACGGCAGATCCTCGACCGCGTCGCGGACAAATGGTCGCTGCTGGTCATCGCCCTGCTCGACCGGCGCAGCCTCCGCTTCACCGAACTGCGCCGCATGATCGACGGGGTCAGCCAGCGCATGCTCACCCGCACCCTGCGCCACCTGGAGCGCGACGGCCTGGTGAGCCGCACCGTGCAGCCGGTCGTGCCGCCGCGCGTGGACTACGCGCTCACCCCGCTGGGCGCGACCCTGCACGAGACCATCCGCTCCCTGGTCACCTGGACCGAAGAGCACCAGAACGAGATAGCCGCCGCCCGCACGACGTACGACGCCCGCATCGCGGCCGAGGAGAAGGCGGCGGCCGCCGAAGCCGTCGAACGGGAGGCGGTCGCCCGGGACGTCCTGTCGGCGCGAGGAACGTCTGGATGACCCGGCCTCCTTCCGCGTGAACGCCCTTGCCTCCGCGCGTCGAGCCCCTCGACCCGGCCCTCCGGAGAGCGATGGACCTGGTCGAGGGGCGGTTCGGCACCGGCGAGGAGGCAGATGCTCAGCACCGTGACGCGCATGCCATCACAAGAAGCCGCTTCCGAGAAGACCGCCGAACGCTTCACCGCCGACGGCCGCCGATACCTCACCGGCGATGCCGGAAACAAGGGCGAGCAGGGCTTCTTCCGCCGCCTGGTGTGCTGTTGACACGGAACACTTGTCGACGATGTCGAAATTACGTAATCTCGTTCCATGGTCGAGGTGGAGTCCTTTGAGGAAGGTGGCGGGCCGACGCTCGAGGAGCGTCTGAGCGCGGTCGAGGAGGTGCTCGCCGGGCTGCTCGCCGAGCGGAAGCGGCGGGGGCGGGTGAGCAGCACTCCGGAGTCAGCGGACGAGGGCGCCGTTCCGGCCGACCTCTTCTGGGCTCTGGAAGGGCTGCGCGAACGCGAGCCCGCCCCGGGCGCCGTGATGATCGTCGGCGACGTGGCCCTGCCCGACGGCCGCACGGCCGGCTGGCAGCTCGGCGCGGGCACCGACGACCTGCTCGACGACGAGTGGGAGTCCCTGGCGGACGTGTTCGCGGCACTCGGCCATCCGGTGCGGCTGCGCCTCCTGCGGGAGGTGCTGCGCGGACGCGGCACGGCCCGCGAGCTGGCCGAACTCGAGGGGATGGGCACGACCGGCCAGGTCTACCACCACCTGCGCCAGCTCGTGGCGACCGGCTGGCTGCGCGTGCGCGACGGCGGCCACCACGAGGTGCCCGCTGAACGGGTGGTGCCGCTGCTGACGACGATCGTGGGAGGACGGCGATGAACGACGCGGACACGACGGGAAAGGCCCGCCGATGGGTGGCGCGCTGGAGCGACGTCCACATCAAGGTCTTCGTCGCGGGAGTCTCGGCCTTCCTGCTACTGGACCTTCCGGGCTGGTGGTACTGGCTCTTCCTCTGCGCCCTGGCCCTGGCATACGTGCGCCCGCCCTGGGACCGCGCCCGCGGACCCGTGACGGTCGCCGCCCCGGTGACCGGAACATGGCTGGCCCTCAACAGCCCCGGCTCGAAGGTCCCCGCGCACGGCACCCGCGGCTACGGCCAGACATACGCCATCGACGTCCTGGTGCCGTCGGACGTCACGGCGGCGGACGGCGAACACCCCAAGCCCCGCTTCGGATGGGGCCTGCCGGACCCGCCCGAGAACTTCGCCGCCTTCGGATCCCCGATCCACGCGGTCGCCGCCGGCGTGGTGGTCGCAGCGGACGACCGGCAGCGCGACCACCGCGCCCGCAACACCTGGTCCGGATTCCCGTACATGCTGGTCGAGGGGCTCGCACGCCAGATCGGCGGCTGGCGCTTCGTCTTCGGCAACCACGTGATCATCGACCACGGCGACGGCGTGCACTCCGCCTACGCCCACCTGAAGCACGGATCCCTACGGGTACGCCCGGGCGATCGAGTCGAGACCGGGCAGATACTCGGCGAGGTAGGCAACTCCGGCAACACCTCCGAGCCCCACCTGCACTTCCAGCTCATGGACCGCCCCCGTCCAGGCGAAGCCGCCGGAATCCCCTTCCGCTGGAGCACGATCACGGTCCACCACGACCTCGTGGCCCCCCGCTACGGCCTGCCGAAAACAGGCCGAGGCGAACCGGGCCTGCCCGCGAACGCACAGGTGTTCGACGCGCGACCGGCCGAACTATGATTCGGCTTCGGGTTTCCAAGATCTGTGGAGGAAACACATGAGTGATGCGAACACCGGCAAAGTGGTCGTGAACAGGGCAATGTCGCTGGACGGCTTCATCGCCGGTCCCGGCCACGCAATGGACTGGGTCTCCGATTACCTGACCGCGGACGCGGTCCCGGAGGTGATGGCGGCCACGGGCGCCATGCTCATCGGCCGGCGCACGTACGAGGTCGCCAAGGGCATGGCCGAGCAGGGCACCCCCTATGACGGGGGGACGCAGTTCGTCCTCACCCACGAGCCTCCCGACGAGCCGGACCCTGCCGTCACCTTCCTCACCTGCGGGCTTGAGGAAGCCGTTGCCACGGCACGCAGCGCCGCGGACGGCAAGAACCTGGAGATCCTCGGTGCCGACGTGGCCGCCCAGTGCCTGCGGCGCGGGCTCGTCGACGAGATCCTGGTGTACGTCCTGCCGGTGCTCCTCGGCGACGGCGTCCGCTTCTCGCCCCCGAGCCTCGGCAGGATCGAACTGGAGCCCTTCAGCAACACCCAGTCGGGCAACGTCACGACACTCCGCTTCCGCGTGCGAAAGTAGGCGCGGCCCTCCGACAGCCGATGCCCTGTCCTGAACGTTCGCCGGGTGTGATCAGGCGGCATGGGCATCGACGTCTTTCGCGGTGCCGACGGGCGCCCTGCTCACGTGGTCCGGATACCCGGCGCGGACCGGACAAGCGCCCCTCCCCGCCGGGACGTCCTGTGGCTACCGTCGGCCCATGACCCCGATCGCCGCCATGGACTCCACCGATGCCGTGGGCCTCGCGTTCTTTCTCGGACTGGTGGCGATGATCTTCGCGCTCGTCGCCGTCCTCCTGATGTGGGAGACGGTGAGCGCCCAACGCCTGGACCGCGTCGCCGTACTCGCCCCGGAGCCCGGCAAGGTGGTCAGGGAGCGCCTGACCGTGGGCGAGAACAGAAAGGTCATCTCCTACATCCGGTTCACCACCGTGGAGGGAGAGGAGGTCGAGGCCGAGATCGTCACCGGTCGCTCCGTCGCCGGCCCGGAGCACGAGCTCCGCATGAAGTACGACCCGAAGAAACCCCGCCGCGCCGCGATCGTCAGCGAGCGCGACGACGACTGGAGCATCGGCGCTTCGGTCGCCTTGGGCACCATCGCCCTCGTCCTGGTATTCGCCGCCGTCGTCATCGTCCTCTGACACGAGCCCAGAACCGAAGAGGAATTCCAGGCGCTCAAGGACGGCCCGAAACAGGACCGAGCTCGATCGACCGCGAACGATCAGCCTCCGAGCACCACGTCCCGACCGACGCGTACGGCATGACGTCGATGACACCCACGCTACGAAATTCGGTTGCGTGACGGCCCGTGGGCTCGAGTAGTGTCAGCGCCATGTCGAGCCCTGAGGCATCCAAGGTGGGGGCTTTCGGTCACGCCGTCAGCCCCCTGAACCGCTGAGTTCTCAGTCCGGTTCCCAGCGGTCTTCACCGCATGGGAAGTCGCGCATGCCTTCGGGGTGCTGGCCGCGGTGACGAGACGTCTCCTTGTCGTTCTCTCACCTCGGAGTTCTCGATGCCTCTCCCGCTCTATCTGCTCGCCGTGGCGGTCTTCGCCATGGGCACTTCGGAGTTCATGCTCGCCGGCCTGGTGCCGGACATCGCCGCCGGCCTTGATGTGTCGGTCGGGGCCGCCGGCCTTCTCACTTCGGCGTTCGCGGTCGGGATGATCGCCGGGGCGCCGTTGATGGCGGTGCTCGCGCGCAAGTGGCCCGTCCGGACGAGTCTGCTGTGCTTCGTGCTGGTGTTCGCAGCCACGCATATCGTGGGCGCCCTGACGGAGAACTTCTCGGTTCTGCTGCTGACCCGGGTCATCGCCGCTCTGGCCAACGCGGGTTTTCTCGCCGTGGCACTGAGTACGGCGGCCACGCTCGTCACAGCCGATCAGAAGGGACGCGCGCTGGGAGTTCTGCTCGCGGGTACGACGGTAGCCGTCATCGCCGGAGTTCCAGGCGGCGCGGTGCTCGGCACGATGCTCGGCTGGCGGGCGACCTTCTGGGCGATCGCGCTGCTGTGTCTTCCCGCCGTGCTCGGCATCGTGAAGGGCTTCCCGCCACGGATGAGAGGGACCGCTCAGGGCGCTTCGGCCGGCTCGCCCCTTCGGAACGAGATCGCCCAGCTCGCGAAGCCCGGGCTGCTCCTGGTCATGGTGCTCGGCTCCCTGGTCAACGCCGCCACCTTCGCCGCATTCACCTTCCTGGCGCCGATCGTGACCGGCACCGCCGGCCTGGGCGAGCTGTGGGTCCCGGTCGTGCTGGTGCTCTTCGGTTGTGGATCTTTCGTCGGCGTCACCCTCGCGGGACGGCTCTCGGATCAGCGTCCCGGTCTCGTGATCGCAGGCTGTGGCCCCATGCTGTTGCTCGGCTGGGTCGCGTTGGCGATCCTGGCCGCACAGCCGGTGGCACTACTGCTCCTCGTGTTCGTGCAAGGAGCACTGTCCTTCGCGTTGGGCGGCACCCTGATCGCCAGAGTGCTCTACGAAGCGGTGGACGCCCCCACCATGGGCGGGTCGTATGCGACCGCGGCGCTCAACATCGGCGCAGCCGGTGGGCCGGCCGTTGCGGCAGCGACTCTCGGTACCAGTGTCAGCGACCTCGGCCCCGTATGGGTCAGCAGCCTCCTGGTCGCGCTCGCGCTGCTCATCGCCCTGCCGTTCCTACGGGTCGTCGCACCACGCGTCGGCCAAGCGATCCGATGAGCGGCCTCGCGGTCGGCGAGCGGATGAGACCGCTCTGCGGAGCCTGAGCCTCGGAGGCATCGCCACTCCTGTTCTCAGGCGGCAGTTCGTTGAAGAACAGCTACCGCACACGAACTCGCTCGACCTCTCAGGTACGTGGAGACCCAACGCTGGTTCCACGCGCCTGCCGAAGCACGCGTTCTCAACGGCAGGCTCCTGGCCTCACGTTGAGGCAGGTGCTAGTCGCGAGGGACGGAGTGCAGGACGACGAACAGCCCTCGCGCGCGGGCGCCGTCCGGCAGGCGCCAGGAGCCGGCGACATGGCCGGCCGCTTCAAGGGGAAGGACGGGCGTGTTGTCGAGGGCGGGACGCAGGACCCGGTGCAAGCGGAGGACCACACCATGCGATGCGGGCAGCTTGGTGCACTCGTGGTCGTCGGTGGCGACGCCGGTGAAGTCCGTGGAGGCGAGGCCGTCACCGGTGTAGGAGCAGATGACTTCTCGGTCAGGGGTGTCGCTGGTGTTCTGGTCCTGGGCCTGGATCCGGCCCTCGATCAGAGCCGGAAGCCGGGCGACCAGCACCGGGTCGTGACAGCCGTCGTAGGCCCAGCGCCGTCCCAGCACCCCGTGTTCCATGGTGCCGACGAGGGCGTGTTCCGCCCCGTCGAGCGGGGCGCCGCGATAGGTGAGCGGCACCAGGTAGGTGGTCGGGTGAGCACCGGAGATGTCGGTGACCACCATGAGCTCGATCCCGACTTCACCCTGCGGGTCGTCCAGCCGGAAGCCGCCGGCCTTGGCCAGTTCCGGTTCGTCCGCGCCGCCGCGATACCACGGCCGGGAGGGCAGCCAGGAGGTGAGCAGTTCCAGCTTGCTCGGACTTAGGGTCGTGCGGTGGACGACGGCCATGCCGGGGATTCTCTTCCATTGAGCGAACGCGACCTTCGCATCTTCCCATCTACCGGCAGAGCGGTTATTCGGGCAAGAAATACAGGGCGAGTCCGTCAGCGCCAGGTCTCAGACCATCTTCACGAACTGAACGAGGCAGTCGGGAGGCCTTCTGGTAAGGCCCGTGGTGGCCGCTTTGAGACGGAAGATGCCGAAGTCACAGACCTTGAGCCGCCCGTCCGGCGGCCGGATGAGGTCGTGCGGCTTGATGTCGCGGTGGATCACGCCCTGCCCGTGCGCGGCGGTGAGGGCTTCGACGATCTGGCGGATCGCCAAGGCAGGAGCGAATCGATTCCCAGGGGCCAATGGTCGATCACCTCTTGACCTCTACCTTGCTTCAAGTAGCACCGTGGTGCACATGAACACGGAATCCACTGCGTACGCCGCAGACATCGAAGCCATCGAACAGATCGTAGCCACCGTCGAGCGCTCCCAGCAGCGCAAGGACCCCGATGAGTTCCTCTCCCTCTTCCACCCCGAGGCGGTCTGGACGACGGGCGGCGGCAAGGTCCTCATAGGCCTCGACGCGATCTCGGAGTTCACCCACAAAGTCCTCCCCGCCGCCGACTGGGACGGCAAGGTCACCTATGAGGTGGTCCACGTACTCTTCATCCGCCCGGACGTCGCGGCGGTCAAGGTTCGTCAGCTCTACCTGTCCCCGGGCGACGAGAGCGAAGGCGCTCCGCTGTACGTGATGTCCAAGCAGGACGACGGCCGCTGGCTGCTGACCGCCTGCCAGAACACGGAGGTCGTCGCCGGCTGATCGGCTGCACGCATGGAGCGAGGGCGTCCGATTTCAGTGTCCGAAGACGGAGTCGGACGCCCTCGCCGACGCCGCCGACGAAGGCCCGTCAGTGATGGGGGCCATGCCGACCGAGGGTCTCCACTGGAGTCGCGCCGGGGCGGGTCCACTGCGGTGTGGGGCGGCTGGTCGGGCCCCAGGTGGCGTTCCCGTCGGCGTCCGTGCGCCAGTACCAGCAGATCTGGGCGCCGTGCCCGCCGACCGGTGAGCCGACCTGAGGGGCCTCGGGCCAGTCCGCGGGAGTGTCCTCCCATGCCTCGCGGCGGCCGTAGGGCGTCATGTCGAGCAGGCCCAGAGAGGCGTTGGCCGGCTCGTTGCCCCGGCCCGTCGTGGAATAGGTGAGAAACGCACGGTCGCCGTCTCGCAGGAAGCAGGTGAGGGAACCCATGCCGTCGCCGACCGGCGCCTCCACGCCGCGCGCCGAGTACCAGGGCTGGGTGTAGCCCATGAACTCGACGTAGGGAGCCACCTCGTCCCACCTGCCCGATGTCAGGACGGCGAACGAGACGCCCCGGGCGTTGAGGTAGACGGCGTCCTTCACGTGCCAGACCGTGGTGGTGCAGCCCTCGCACTGCCCTTGATGCGGCGCGCCGTCGTACCACATGTGCTTGTAGACCACGAGCTCGTCGCGGCCCTGGAACAGGTCCAGGAACGGGACCGGGCCGTCAGGTCCGACGACCTCGACCGTCCCGTCGAACTCCACCATGGGCAGCCGCCGACGGGCCGCGGCGATGGCGTCACCCTCACGCGTATGGACCTTCTCGCGGACCAGAAGCTCGTCACGGGCGGCCTGCCAGGTGGCCAGATCGACCACGGGCGGACGGCCGGGCAGCGCGGTCGGATCGTCCGGCGGAATCGTCATGGCGTCCTCCGTCGTGTCTCGTGCCGGGCCGTCTCCGTAAGTACCCTTCCCAGGCCGAACCACCCTCGCCAAGGCGGGGCGGCACCGTCGCGGAGTTCCCCACGACGCTCGCCGCGGCCCGGGCCGCCCGTGAGCACGGCCTCCTGGTCGTGGCGGGAGCCCCCAACCTGGTGCGCGGAGGATCGCACGCCGGGAACGTCTCGGCGAGCGAACTCATCGCACACGGCCTGGCCGACGTACTGGCCTCGGACTACCTGCCGCAGACCATGCTCGCGGCGATCGCCGTCCTGACCCGTTCCGGCCTGGCGGACCTGCCCGCGGCCACCGCCCTGGTGACCTCCGGACCCGCCGCCGTCGCCGGGCTCACCGACCGCGGCGCCCTCGCACCGGGCCTCCGCGCGTCCATGGTCCTCGTCGACGGGCTCTCCGGCTGGCCCCGCGTCCGCGCCGTGCTCGACCCGGCGGCGTGACGAATCCGCAGGTGAACGACGGCTGAACTTGTCCGTACAGGACGGTCTGCGGTGTTGACTTCAGGCTCGATGGCTCGGCAGCCTTCCCGCCGTGACCTCCCTGACCGAGCCGAACGCTCTCCCCGCCTCTCCGGTCGACCTCCTCGTGGTCGGAGCCGGCGTCGTAGGACTCGCCCACGCCGTCGAAGCGCATCTGCGCGGCCTGTCGGTCGCGATCGTGGAACGCGACGCGTTCGCGGCGGGCGCCTCGATACGGAACTTCGGGCACATCTGCACGACCGCGCAGGACGGCGTCGCGCTCACCTACGCGCTGGCGGCCCGGGAACGGTGGCTGCACCTGGCGGGGAAGGCCGGATTCACGCTGCTGGAGTCCGGCACCGTCGTCGTCGCCAGACGGCCCGACGAGCAGGCCGTGCTGGAGGAGTTCGCGGCGGCGCGCGGAGCCGACCAGGTCGTGCTGCTGGACCGCGCCGGAGTCGCCGAGCACCTGCCCACGCACGACCCCGAGGTGGTCGGCGGCGCCCACCTTCCCCTGGACCTGCGGGTCGACCTTCGGGAAGCGGTACCGGCCCTGGCGGACTGGCTGGTCGAGCAGGGCGTGCCGATCGCGTGGCGGACCAACGTGCTGGCCGTCGGACCCGGCCTGGTCCGCACGTCCCGCGGCGACGTCCGCGCCGCCCGGGTCGTCCTCGCGGTCGGCCACGACGTCGACCGGCTGCTGCCCGAGACCGCGGACGAGGCCGGGATGACCCGGTGCCGCCTGCAGATGCTGCAGGTCGCCGCACCCGGCGGGGTGCGGGTACGGCCCGGCGTGCTGACCGGCCTGTCCCTGCTGCGGTACGGCGGGTTCGCCTCCCTGTCCGCGGCCGAGCACGTGCGCACCCGCGTGCGGCAGGAGTCGCCCGAACTCCTCGACGCCGTCGTCAACCTGATGTTCACCCAGCGCCCGGACGGGGATATCGTCCTCGGCGACACCCACCACTACTCCCACACCTACGCGCCGTTCGCCGAAGAGGACCTGTCGGACCTGCTGCTGCGCGAAGGCGCCCGCCTGCTCGGCGTCCCGAAGCTGCGGGTGCGCGAACGCTGGCACGGCGTCTACGCCTCGGCCCCCGGCCCCTTCCTCGACCGGGAGGTCGCGGACGGCGTGCGCGTCGTCTCGGTCACCTCCGGCATCGGAATGACCACCGCCCACGGCCTCGCCGCCGCCGTCCTGGACTCGCTGACCTGACCCGCTCCGGAGGCCGCCCGATGTCCGAATCCCGCCCCGCCGTCCGCATCGTCTGCGTCGACGCCTCCGGCAGGCTGCTGCTCCTGCACTGGAACGACCCCGTCAACGGCAGACGCTACTGGGAACCCCCCGGCGGCGGCGTCGACCCCGGCGAGACCCCGCTGCAGGCGGCCCGCCGCGAACTCGTGGAGGAGACCGGCCTGGACCCCGCGAGAGTCGAGGACGTGTCGGTCGTGGTCCCCCGCGACTTCACCTGGCTGGGCGTGCACTACGTCAAGGACGAGCCGTTCTTCCCGGCCCGTTTCCCCACCGACCGCCCCCCGGCCGCCCCCACGGCGTTCACCCCCCACGAGAACGACACCTACCTGGGCTGCGCCTGGCTCCTCCCGGAGGAACTGGCGGACCTCCCCGACCCGGTGGACCCTCTGACGTTCCCGGCGGACGCCGCCCGCCTCCTGGCCCTGTCCGCCGGGAACGCCTGCTGAGTTCGGGCTCAGTGGACGCGTTCGTAGGCGTCGCCCCTGAAGAAGTACAGGTCGGTGCTACTGCCCGGGACGAGGCATGAGGCGTCGATGCCCTTGCTGAACCCGTCGGCCAGCGCCCACTTCTCGGAGATCGCCTTCGGCCCCGTCTCGATCTTCTCGTCGCCGGTGCGGTAGTGGAGGTACTGGCCGCCCTTGAACAGGTAGAGCCCGACGGCGCCGTCGGGCGCGCCGCAGGCGCCGTTGATGCCGGAGGCGAAGGCGGTGTTCTTCAGGCCGGGCCAGCCGGTGGCGATGGCCTTGGGGCCGGAGGTGATCTTCTCTTCGCTGGTGCGGTAGCGGGCGTATTGGTCGCCTTTGAAGAGGTACAGGTCGGTGGTGCTGCCGGGTACGGCGCAGGCGGCGTCGATGCCGGAGGCGAACACGGTGCCCTTCAGTCCCGACCAGCCGGTGGCGATGGCCTTGGGGCCGGAGGTGATCTTCTCTTCGCTGGTGCGGTAGCGGGCGTATTGGTCGCCTTTGAAGAGGTACAGGTCGGTGGTGCTGTCCGGTACGGCGCAGGCGGCGTCGATGCCGGAGGCGAACACGGTGCCCTTCAGCCCCGACCAGCCCTCGGCGATCTTGCGGATGGCCGCGCCCGCGGCGACGGCCTCGCCCGTGGCGGTGACCTCGCGGGTCAGGGACGAGGTCCACGGGCACCAGTGGCAGCCGGGCAGGAACGCCCCGCAGGCCTCGTCCAGGTGGTCCTCGACGTACTGGATGTTCGCGTCGCACACCTCGATCGCCATCGCGAAGAACTGGATGGTGTCCGGGTCGAGGTGGAAGCTCCAGTTCGGGTTGTAGGAGGCGCGGGTCTTGCGGAGCCTGCCCATGACATGGGTCTCCTGCGTCTCCTCCCCTTTGAGGATCTTCCGCGCGTGCTCGATCTTGCCGCTGTCGGTGAGCTGGAAGACGAACTCCTTGCCGCTGATGTCCCTGAAAGCGAAGTACGCCTCAGCCATGGATCACGCCTTTCTGCGAGGTGGGGGCCGACACCCGGTGTGACATCCTTGTCGCGCACCGATGCCGGTGCTCTCCCTCTTCCCCTCCGAAAGCCGCAGTGGAAACCTTCCCGCGAGACGGTCGAATCCATACTGTTCCCAAGCCCGACCTGCACAAGGAGTTCCTGAACGGACTCCACTGGATGCTCCAGGGCCACCGGCACACCGCCTGGAAGCCCTTCGGCCAGCGGAGACGCGGCCCCGTCTACGTGACCGACGCGCCTGGCCCGCAGAAGTCGTTCGTGATCGAGATGCGGGCCAGGCGGGAGGCCGCCGGACTGTCCCGGTACAAGCTCGCTGAACGCCTGGGCTGCCCCCCAGTGGCTCGGCAAGGTCGAGAACTTCGAGAAGCCGCCCTCGGAGGGGCCGACCGACGACCTCGATACGTTCTTCGCGACAGGAGGGACCTTTCGTCGGCTCTGGGAACAGATGGTGGAGGCGCGACGGCTCGGGCTGATTCCCAGCGGTTTCAGACCCCTGGCCGAGGCGGAGCGGGAATCAGTGCAGATCCTCGCGCTTCGGATGGGCAACCGGCTGCGACCATGGTGTTGCCGTGGTGGGCGAGCGCTCATCCGCGGCGTCGGTGTCGCCGTCCTGAGCAAGAGCGGCGGCCAAGGGCCTCGGGGAACTGTCGGTAGGCGCCGCTAGCGTTCGGCACGTGGCCGCTGACGCGATGAACCCCGGAGAGTACTTGGCGCATGTGCTCGGGATGTTGGAACGCCGGGCGCTGAACCGTGCCCTGGTCGACTGGACGCAGTTCCACGCGGTCTCGGCTCGCTCGCTCGGGGAGGCACACGCCGTCATCGCCCGGGCGGTCGAGATGCTGGGCGACAAGCACACGTTCTTCCTGACGCCGACGGTGGCCGCCGAACGGCTGGCCCGCAGGAGCGCTCAGACAGACCCGCTCCCCACCGGACGGCTGATCGACGACCGCCTCGCCTACCTGGCCATCCCGTCCGTGGCCGGCTGGGACGAACCCGTCCGCCGCTACACCGCAACGGGCGCCGCGCTCGTCCGTGAACTCGACGGACACGATCCCGCCGGTTGGATCGTCGACCTGCGCGGCAACGGCGGCGGAAACATGTACCCCATGGTCACCGTGGTGGCGCCGCTGCTCGGCGACGGCCACCTCGGATCGTTCGTCGGAGCCGACGGCTCAGTGCAGTCCCGCTGGGAACTCCGCGAAGGAAGAGTCCTCGACGGTCCCACGAACAAATCACCGGTACCGAATCCCTACGTGCTGCGCCACCTGCGTCCCAGGACCGCCATCCTCATAGACCGCGGCACGGCGAGTGCCGCCGAGGCCACCCTGATCTCCTTCCTGGGCTTGCCCCGTGTCCGCACCTTCGGCGAACCGACCGCAGGCTACGCCACCGGGAACGAGGGCATCGACCTCCCTGATGGAGCACGGCTCATCCTCACCTGTTCCAAGGAGGCGGACCGCTTGGGCCGCGTCTACGACAACAACCCGATCGCCCCGGACGAACGGGGAGAGGACGCCTTGGCCCTCGCCCTCACCTGGCTGCGGTGACTCGAGTGGCCGGCGATCCACCACATGTTCGGGGAACGGTTCCCGACCTGGGCGGCGGCCTGGACGACCCCGAAATCTGATCCAGGGCAGGCGCTTGAGCCTGCGCGGCCGTCCCGCTCACGAGAACGCATCAGTCTTGACAGACCATCCGCCCGGTTTCGTGGCGAGAACCACGAAACCGGGCTGAGGCGCGATGAGAACCTCCCGGCGGCCTCCGGGCTGCTGTGACGAGCGCCTCTGTGGCTCAGACGAGGCGGACGGCGGTGTGGCCGTCGGCGGTGACGCGGGCCTCGTCGAAGTGGCCAGGGGCCTCGGCCAGCCAGATGTGGTCGGCCAGGGTGAGGGGGCGGGCCTCGTGGACGAGGGGCGGGCGCCAGGTGCGGTGGCGGAGGAAGGATGGTTCGGTCGGGCCGCGGCCGGTCATTCCGTAGGCCAGGGTGACCGTGCTGATCGCCGCGGGGCCGAAGGCGCGGTCGAGGCCGACGTGGTGGGCTTGGAGCAGCAGTTGCTCCGGCACCGGCGGGCGGAGCAGCGAATAGGTCAGGGGTGAGCCGCCGCCGGGGTCCAGGACCAGGCGGGCGGGGTGGCCGTCGTGATGGTAGAGGCGGGCGGTCCAGCCGGTGAGGGGCAGCGTCAGCCGGCCCAGGAGGGTTCGGTTCGTCACGTCGTCGTCGGTCAGGTTCTGGGGCATCGTGTCACTCCACTCGCGTGCCTGGAGCACGTCGGGGGGGGGAGGGGGNNCCCCCCGGCGTGATCCGGAGCGTCGGTCCGCTCCGTGTTCGGGGATGGCCCGGCGCGTGGTGCGCGGCTCGGGCGGCATCGTCGAAACGGATTCTTCTGGCCCGATTCGGGCGCTCCGTTGTTCCCTGTCCCAGCATCGGCCATCGCTGCGGCCGTCGCCATCCGGGCTGGCACCCATTTTCCGGGAACCTGCCCTGTAGTCGCGCCGCGGCGGTGGTGGGGCGGCTCAGAAATCTCTGATGGAGATGACGAGAACCGTGATCGCGGCGGCGTGGAAGGGGATGGCGGCGGCGACCAGCAGCAGGCCCTTGAACCATCCGTGCCGCCAGTGGTGCGCCAGCTCGACGGTCGCGATGCGTGTCTCGTACCCGGGGAACACCGGGCGGCCGTCCTCATCGGCCAGAGGCGTGCCGTTGAACTGGAGGCGTGCTCCCTCGGGGATGATGCGCTCCTGCCGGACGATCCTGACGCCGGGGCGGTCCTCATCGGCGGATTCCTGGCGGAGACTCCGCGTCGAGCCGCGGATGCCGTCCTCGCCGATCGGGATGACGACGCCGCCCGTCGCGTCTTCGAGGGTGAAGGAACCCTCGGAGCATTCCTGCCGCTCACCGGCGACGGCCCTCGGGCCGGACTCGTGTGTCGTGACGCTCCACCAGACACAGGGCTCTTCACTCAAGGGAGCCCGTAGGATCCCGTCCGGCCCTGCGGCCGCCGTTCCCGTGAGGGCGATCCGGCGCCACGGCCTCACGTCCGGCAGGTCCGCGACATGGACCAGCCGGCCTCGGACCATCAGCCAGTCGTCCCAGCAGAACACCTTGGCGAGACGCACCAACCCGAAGGTCAACCCCACGAGGACGATCTCCACTGCGGCGAACGCGTAGGGTCCGGTCTCGGGGTTGTAGCGGTCCTTTGTTCCGGCGAGTAGGACGACGGTCTCCAGCACACCTGTTCCTTCCAGCAGAGGCCCGGCGGACACCGTCCCATTCCAGACGTCTGCGGGGAGGTGACCGCTGTCCCGATCGAACCGGGAAAAGATCACTGGACCGGCGGCGGTCGGCTCTGTCACCGGTCGCTGATGCGCGCTGCCTCCGGGACCGGTTCCAGACGGGTGTTCGCCGGGTCTTTCAGGTAGGCGACGAGGCCGCGGGGGCGGTAGCGGGGGTCGATGTCGTGGCGCTCCTTGGCGGTCGCGGCCAGGCGCTCGTCGTCGTTGGGGAGGTTCTGGTCGTCCACGGCCGTGCCGAGGCGTTCCCGCGAGTGGCGGCGTCACTAACCTGCCGGTACCCGTCGCAGCGGCTCGTGCGGCTGCGCCGTACGGCCGGTCGGTGCCGGTGTCGTTGTCGAGGGCCTGAACCTCGTCCGGTCCGGTCGAGCCCCCATACGTGGTGATCTTGTACTCGATCGCGGCGAGGGAGAGGGTCAGCTCACGGAGTCGGCGGCGGACGGTGTCGCGGTGTTCGAGCAGCATGTCGAGCCGCTCGGGCACCGTGTGCTTCCCTGCGTCAACGAGCGAGATGTAGTGCTGCAGGTCGCGCATCGGCATGCCGGACAGCCGCATCCGGGTGAGGAAGACCAGGCGCCGCACCGCTTCGGCATCGTAGACGCGATGGCCTTTGCCGTCGCGGGGCACCTCGACCAGCCCGGCCCGCTCGTAGTAGCGCAGCGTGTGGGGCGAGACGCCGAGGAGATCGGCGATCTCGGCGATCGTCATCGACTCGGGTACGTCGGCCAGGTCGGTGAGACGGTGGATCGCCTCGACCGACGGCCGGCCGTCGTCCCCGAGCGTTTCGAGCGCCCTGGTCATCAGATCGTCGGTGGCCATGGCGGTCAGCCTAGATCGGCCGGACCGAAGCCGGAACGCCCTCGAAGTCGGCACTGCGGGCGGTCTCGGCCCACAGCTCGACCTCGTCCAGGCCACACCGGTACGCGCCCGAGATCCGCTCGACCGCCTCGCGTCCGAGCGGCAGCCGCAGCGGCACCTCGGCACCGTGCGCGAGGGACACGATGATCTCGGCCGCCCGCGCCGGGTCGCCTTCCTGGAGGCCGTCGACCCCGGCCATGTCCGCGCGGACGCCGGCGAGCACGTCACCGTAGGTCTCGGAGGCCTCGGCGAACTCGAGCACGTCGGCCGTGTGGAAACCGGTCCGGAACCGGCTGGGCTCGACGATCATCACGCGGATCCCGAACGGCGCGACCTCCCCTGCCAGGGCCTCGGACCAGCCTTCGAGAGCGAACTTCGACGCGGAGTACGCCGCCACGCCGGGGAACGACATCCGCCCGCCCTGACTGCTCATCTGCACGATCGTCCCGGTGCCCCGCTCGCGCATCGCGGGCAGCGCCGCGCGCACCAGTGCGGCGGGGCCGAACAGGTGCAGATCCATCAGTTCCCGCAGCTGCGCGTCGCCGACCTCCTCGACCGCCCCGACCACGGCCCGGCCCGCGTTGTTGACCAGCACGTCGAGCCGGCCGAAGCGGTCGAGGGCATCCCGCACGAGGCCCGCAGCCGCGGTGACGTCTCGGACGTCGAACTTCGCGATCAGGCAGTCGTCCGGGTACTTCTCCTCCAGGTCGGCCACGCTCTCGCGCCGGCGCACCGCCGCCACCACGTGGTCGCCCGCCGCGAGCGCCGACTCCGCCAGCGCGCGCCCGAAACCGCGGGAAGCGCCGGTGATGATCCAGGTCCGTGTCGTCATGGCGGCGACGCTACGGCTTCGAGCGCACTCGAACGCAAACCGGCATGACCACGGACTTCGCAGAGGTCCTCCCCCACCGCCGCCCGCCTGGCCGACCTGGAAGCGGGCGAGGAGGTCGGCTCTGTCACCGGTCGCTGATGCGCGCTGCCTCCGAGACCGGTTCCAGGTGGATGTTCGCCGGGTCTTTCAGGTAGGCGACGAGGCCGCGGGGGCGGTAGCGGGGATCGGTGTCGTGGCGCTCCTTGGCGGTCGTGGCCAGGCGCTCGCAGCCGTCGGGGATGTTCTGTTCGTTCATGGCCGTGCCGATCATTCGGTCCAGGGGATCGGTCAGGCGGTAGAGGCCCTTCCAGGAGGAGTGCAGGCGGCCCATGGGGTCGGGCGCCACCGTGAAGCGGGTGCTCTCGTCCGGGGACGTCTCGGCGGGGCTTCCGGGCTGGAAGGCGATGGGCAGGAACTGCAGGCCGTACCTGCACGCCTGGTCCGCCATCCACAGCAAGGTCAGATCGGACAGGGACGTGTCGCAGTAGCCGCCGCCGACGTCGCAGTGGACTCCGGCGAACCACACCTGCTTGAGCTCCTGGTCGCCGGCGTCGGGCTGCCGGTGCCAGAGCGTCGGCTCGAACACCGACCTCCGCTCGTCGAGCGCCAGGGCGTGGAACGCGCCGTCGACCCGGGAGCTGAGCGTGGTGTCGTGGAACTCCCAGCGGTGGTTGATCCTTTCGACGACCGGCCTGAGCAGGCGAGGGCCGAGAGGCGGGATGCCGCGGGTGCCGACGGTGTCGAACATGCCCAGGAAGCGGATCCGGGGTTCGTGCGAGTACGAGTTCCGGAACAGGGTCGAGGCCATGCCGCTCGGCTTCTCGACCCTGTCGCGGTACAGGGCCCATGCCTCATCCAGCCGGCCCGCGTTCTCCCGGCGCAGGACGCCGGAGTTGCGGACCAGGCCGGCGAGGCTGCGTGCGGTGAACGCGCCCCGGCTGAACCCGAAGAAGAACAGCTCGTCCCCGGGCTCGTAGTTGTCGATGAGGAAGCGGTAGGCGTCGAAGACGTTGTGCGACAGCCCGAAACCGAACACGCCGCCGCGCAGGCGTTCCCACCGGCTGGTACCGACTCCGCTGCGGTAATAGGTGCGCTGCTCCACCCCGGCGGAGTCCACCGGAGCGACGGACAGGGCGAGTTTTGTGACATTGGTCGGGCAGAGACGTCCTGCCACCATCTGGTCGGCGGTGTTCCAGGTGCCGTCACAGCAGACGATGAGGCGCTTGACTCCCATGGCCGCCCTCCTCCCTCTCGGCGCGGCACATGTTCGAACCATTCCCCGTCATGAACTCCGCTCACCATGAAACGACAAGGACAAAGCGATCGGCATCAAAAGATAGACAGTTCAATCTATTTTATGAAAAGCATTGACTATCATTAGTTTTCGCCTTCGTCCCGGCGCGGTGTTCACGGCACAATGGAGGACATGGACGCGGACAACGGGATCGGACTGGAGCAGGCGCGCGTGTCGACCAGGCTGCCCGCACAGGATCTGGAGCGGGCGCGGCGCTTCTACTCCGAGCGGCTCGGGCTGGAACCCGCCGAAGAACGGCCCGGCGGGCTGCTGTACCGGTGCGGAGGGGCGGAGTTCAGTCTGTTCCAGTCGGCGGGGGCCTCGCCGGGGACCTTCACCCAGATGTCGTGGCGGGTCGACGACATCGAGGCGGTCGTGTCGGAGCTCAAGCGGCGCGGTGTGGTGTTCGAAGAGTTCGAGCTGGCCGAGGAGTACGGCGGTGGGCGGACCCGGGACGGGATCGTCCGGGTCGAAGGGCACTTCCCGAGTACGGGGGCACGGGCCGATTTCGGGGCCTGGTTCCGGGACAGCGAGGGGAACCTGCTGAGCGTCGGCCAGCCGGTCTTCTGAGCGAGCGACCCCGGCAGGTCCGCCCTCGCCGCTTCCCGGGAAGGCGGCGCGCCTACTCGAACGCGGATCCGGAGGGAGCCGTCTGCCGTCGGCGCCAGGCGCGGATCGAGTTCTTGTAGCCTTCCGGCATCACGAGCCCCCCGACCTCTTCGGGTTCGAAGATGCCGATCTCCTTGTGCTCGTGGCTCAGCCTCGGGGTGACGTCGCCCTCCAGCAGGTGGCACCCGTAGGTCACTATGAGCACCTTGGCGTTCGGGATCGGCTCGTATACCCACACGTCCAGCAACGGGCCCGCCTCGGCCGTCCAGCCGGACTCCTCGAAGAGCTCACGGACGACGCATTCCTCGGGCGTCTCCTCGAACTCCAGCCTGCCCCCTGGCAGCTCCCACTCCTCCCGCTCGTTCCGCAGCAGCAGAACACGCCCCACGCGGTCGAGAACGACCCCTTTTACGGAAACCGGCCATCTTTTGGTCATTCGCTCCCACCGAACCTCAGGTCTTTAACTTTGCCAGTAAACATACACATTTGCGACAAAAACCCCAAGGCTTAAATCACTCCAAAACGACAGCAAATTATCGACTTTTCCGGAACACTATCCGCACAGGGACCCATCCGGAAAAGGAACAAACCCTATGCGACTTTATCTTCGTCCGGTTTTCACCCTCTCGACCGGTCTTCTGCTGGTGCTCGGTCTCGCCTCACCGGCTCAGGCCGCGCCCAAGGCCTCGTTCAAGCTCGACCGGTACCGGGTGAGTCAGAACTCCAAGGTCAAGGTCAGCTGGAAGGCGAGCGGGAAGCCCAAGCGCGGCAGCGTCCTGCTGCAGCGGACCGTGGGGACGGCGGCGAAGTACACGACGGTCCGGACGCTGTCCGGGAACTCCGGAACCGTCACCGTCAAAGCACCCGTCAGGGGCAAGTACCGCTACCGGATCCTGGTGCGGGACCGCGGCAAGCGCACCAAGGCCACGGCGGTGCACACGCTGTACTCCTACGCCGACGTGACGCTGTCGCAGATCACCGGACGTTCCACCCAGACCGTCGACGTCGGCGGCGTGCTCTTCCGGTACGTCTACTCCCACGGCAGTGGCACCGACACCGAACTGCGCATGGACTCGACGAGCTGCCGCAGCGGCACGATCTTCCTCGCCAAGAACGGCGACGCCGGCAACACCGCCACGGCCTCCGTCATCCAGGAACTCGCCGACCTTCAGGAGTTCGGCGTCG
Organism: Actinocorallia aurantiaca; assembly: GCF_039533685.1. Taxonomy (NCBI): domain Bacteria; kingdom Bacillati; phylum Actinomycetota; class Actinomycetes; order Streptosporangiales; family Thermomonosporaceae; genus Actinocorallia; species Actinocorallia aurantiaca. The sequence continues at coordinate 332,730 of NZ_BAAATZ010000007.1, forward strand.
AGTCCGGCAACGTCGAAGCCCACCCCTTCACCCTCGCCGGACGCGGTGCGGTACAGATCGACCTCACCGACGCCTCCGACCGAACGCGCCCGCAGGGCGCCTACCTCAACGCGACGTTCAGCTGCTACACCGCCGACGGCAAGGCCTGACCGGCGGACCCCGTACCGGATCGGGGCGGTGGAGGCTACAGCCGATCGTGTGAGTGGTTCGCCGCCGGGATGCCGGTGACGCGGAGAAGGTCGAGTTTCCCCGCGTCGCTGCTTCCGGCGGCCGCCGTGTAGGTGACCATGCGGAGGTCCGCGCCCGGGACGATGAGGACGTCGCAGTCGAGCAAGATGTCGCCGATCTCCGGATGGCGGATCGTCTTGCGGTCGGTGGTGTGCTGAGCGGATTCCGTCTCCGTGGCCCAGAGTCGGGCGAACACGTCGGACGTTTCCCGGAGGTCCTGCACGAGGCGGGCAAGGCGGGCATCCGCGGGGTAGCGGGACGCGGCGTCCTTGAGGTCGGCGACGATCGACGCCTCGAAGGCGTCCTGCCCGCGTTCGGGCCGGACGGGAAAAGCGACTCCGCTGGTGAACAGGACACGGGCGAGGTTCCGCCAGATGACGGGAAACGCGGACGGATCGCCGAGCAGGGCGCTCCACATGGAGTTCCACCACACGAGGGTCCAGTCGGCGGTGAACACTCCGATGGGGAAGTCGCCGAGGCGTGCGGCGAGCCGTTGCACGCCCGGAGGCACGTGCGTGCTGACCGTCCCGTCCTGCGGAGGGAGAAGGCTGGCGCTCCGGTACAGCTGGTCGCGTTCGGTCCGGGAGAGTTGAAGGGCACGGGCGAGAGCGCCGACGACCTGGGCCGAGGGGTGTGTCGCGCGGCCCTGCTCCAACCGCAGGACGTAGTCGACGGAAAGGCCGGCCAGTTGCGCGAGCTCTTCGCGACGCAGCCCCGGAGCGCGGCGGCCGGGCGTCGCGGGGAAGCCGGCGTCGGCGGGGGCGAGACGGTCGCGCCAGGCGCGTAGGAGCGCGCCGAAGCCGGAACGGGAAGTGGCCATGGGGCCATTGTCGCCGCATCCCACCGGATGAGCCTGGGTACTGCCGGTCCCAGGGACGGACACGGCACTGGTCCGCGGCGGCGGGAGGGACGAACGTGGTGGTGCGCCGCTCCGGGCGCTCGACCACTGGAGGAATCTGCCATGCGCTCCACCATCGTGATGACGGGCGCGAGCCGCGGGATCGGCCGCGTCGCCGCGGAACGCGTCCTGGGCCGGCCGGACGTGCATCTCCTCGTCGTCGCCAGGGAGTCCGCCATCGCACGGCTGTCGGGTGAGCTCGGCGAGGACGTCTCGTATGTCGCGGCGGACCTCGGCTCGCTCGAGAGCGTCCGGTCGGCCGCCGCCGAGATCCGGGACCGCCTCGACCGGGGCGACCTCCCGCCGCTGCGCGGCTTCACGGGCAACGCGGGCGTGCAATACGCGAACGCGCTCACCGAGGGGCCCGACGGGCTCGAGGCGACCTTCACGGTCAACGTGCTCGCCAACCACCTGTTCGTCCGCCTGCTCCAGGACCGTTTCGTCCCTCCCTCACGAATCGTGATCACCGTCAGCGACACCCATTTCGGCGACTTCAAGCACAACCTGGGCATGGTGCCCGGCCCGCGCTGGCAGTCCCCGGAGATCCTCGCCCGTACGGGCGCCTTCCCCGGGTCGGACACCACGGCCGGCGGGCGCACCGCGTACTCGACGAGCAAACTGGCCGCCATCCACCTCGTACACGAGTACGCTCGCCGCCTGCCGGAGGGAATCGACGCCGTCGCCTACAACCCGGCGTTCGTCCCCGGCACCGGCCTGGCCCGCGACGCCGGCCCCGTCTCCCGGTTCGCGATGCGGTACGTCCTTCCGGCGCTGACCCTCACGCCCTTCGCGACCAGCCGCCGCGCCGCGGGCCGGTACCTCGCCGACGTCGTCCTCGGCACGACCGAGGCGCCGAACGGCTCCTACGTCGACCGCGGCAAGGTGGCCAGATCGTCGGAGGAGTCATACGACCCGCAGCGCGAAAGCGAACTCTGGGACGCCGCCGAACGATTCACCGCGGCGCTCTAAGCGTCGCGTATGCGGATCAGCAAGCCGCCGGCCATGAGCGCGGCGGCGGCCCATCCGGCGGTGACGCCGAGACCGGCCCAGGGGCTGAGGGGCAGGCTGTGGAGGTCGGTGGTGGCTTGGACGGTGAGCCCGGCGCTCATCGGCCCGATCTGATGGAGCAGGCGCTGCCAGTGCGGGTCTCCGATCACCTGGGAGATGAGGGGAAGAAGGTAGAGCAGGCCGAGGACGACCCCGATGCCGGTCGCGGAGTCCCGCACGATGGCGGCGATGCCGAGGCTGAGCAGGGCGATCAGGATCAGGTAGAGGATCGACCCGGCGGTCACGCGTAGCGTCGCCCCGGCGCTCAGGGCCACTGTCGCCGCGATCATGCCGAGCAGCAGCCACAGGGGGCCGGTGACGGTCCGTATCTTCGTCCACTCCGCGTGCAGGGCCGCTCTCACGCGTCCCTCCTGTGGAGAAGGATCGCCGCCACGGCCAGGCTCACCACCGCGTAGCCGGCCAAGACGGCGAGTCCGGCCCACGGTGCCAGCGGGTAGTAGCCGTTGTAGGGCGTATAGATGCTCGTGACCTGGTGGTATGGCACGAGCGTCTGCTGGACGGCGAATGCCGCGGATGGTCGCGCGGGCCGGATCGGGGGCGATCCGGACGGTCATGGCCAGCTGGAGGGCGAGGCCTCCCGGCAGGGACGGGAGCAGTGCGCCGCCGCCGGTCAGCAGCAGGCCCCGGGAACGCGCCCGGAACCGCAGCCGGGCCGGCAGTCCGTCCAGCATCCGCTGCAGTTCCTCGGCCAGTCGGCCGTGCACGTGCCGCGGCAGCCGCAGGTTCGCGCTGCCGGGCGCTGCTCGAGGCGGTACTGGACGGATCGTGTGTGGCCGACCTCCCCTCCCGCGATCACCGCCATCTCGGCGAGGCCCGCGCCGATGTCCATCACCAGCCGGGGGCTCATGTCCTCGCTCGCCTACCCCGCTCCGACCGCGGCGGCCAGCGGGGCCTCCATCGTGCGCACCGGGCAGCCCGCGGCGGCCTCCACCGCGGCCGGCGTCGGGGCCGGACGCCCTCGGGCTCCGGCGCCGGGGCGTCCGGCTCCACGGGAAGCGACGAGGGCCGGTCGATCATCACCTTGTAGGCGGGGACGCTGACCCGGATCCGGCTGCTGCCCAGATCGACGGCGGCGTACGGGCCGCGCCGCGAGCCGGCCCCAGGGACGTCGCCGTCCCGGACGGAACTGAACCGCATGCAGATCACCTCGGTCTGAGAAAAGCCGGTGCCTCGGAATTCCGCCCCGGTCGGCGTGCCCTCACGCCTCCGCGATCCGGATGCCTCACCGCTCAGCCCCAGCATCGGCCGCCACCGCCATCGGGCCCACCACCCATTTCCCGCGAACGGGTGCTGCATCTCCGGCCGTCCCGGCGATGGCCCTACGCGCCGTGCGCGGCGCCGGCGATCGTCGTCGAGACGGACTCCATCAGACCGCGGCCCAGGGACTCCCAGGTCGGGCTGGGTGCGTCAGATCCAGCCGGGTAGGAGGATTCTCAGTTTTAGAGAAGAGTGTTGACATCCCCTCGATTCATCCTTCATGATGCTAATCAATCAAGCGATCAATTATCGCCCCATCCTGAGCGGATAATTGCACCGTCAGGTCTGTTCAAAAATTCCGATGAAGGTCGGGAACGCGATAACGACACCCCAGGAAATGCCCGGACCCCTTACCGGGTGCATCACCGAGCGACCTCTGCCACAGACGAGGAGGATGAGGTCCATGTCATCAGTGAGGCCGAGTGAGCGGGTCGAGGAAGCGGGACTGGGCCTGGCGGACATACCGTCCGACAGGTACCGCATGCGCATTCCGACCGACCGCTACACGTCCCGGGAGATCCAGGAGAACGAGCGGGATCTGATCTGGATGCGGGTCTGGCAGGTCGTCGGCCGCGTCGACGAGCTGCCCGAGGTCGGCGACTGGAAGGAGTACCGGCTCTTCGACCAGTCCTACATGATCGTCCGAGGGAAGGACCGCGAGATCCGCGGGTTCGTCAACGCCTGCAGGCATCGGGGCAACCCGCTGTGCGCGGGCAGGGGGAACTCCAAGCGCGGATTCCTGTGCCAGTACCACCTGTGGTCGTACGACCTCGACGGGAAGCTGAAGGGGATCCTCAGGGAGAAGGCCCTCGACCCGGTCGACAAGGACGAGAACTCGCTCCTCCCGGTGCGGGTCGAGTGCTTCGCCGGGTTCGTCTTCCTCAACCCGGACCCGGACGCGACACCGCTCACCGAGTTCCTGGGCGACGAGATCCCGAAACTCCTGGCCCCCTATCGCCTCGACGAGATGGTCACGGTGCTGGACGTCCGGGAGGGCCTGGACTGCAACTGGAAGGTCGTCGTCGACGCGTTCTCGGAGGGATACCACATCTCGGGTATCCATCCGGAACTCCTCAAAGTGATCGACATCGACCCGTCCAAGAGCCGGCACCTCTTCCTCGGCGACCACAGCGTGTCCGTCGCCCCCTTCGAGGTGGCGAACGTGTCGGTCTTCGGCCCGGAGGACCAGGTCGAGGGGATCAGGGAGCTTCCGGGGACCTTCCCCACGGTGACCACGGTGCTGCCCCGGTTCGAGGAGCTCGTCGACGTCCACCGCGACGAGAACGGGAAACTCGGATTCCCCGAGGGCGTCACCGCTCGCACGCTGCTGCAGCAGGCCACGCGCGACACACTGACCGGCATGGGCCTGGACGTCGGCGCGTTGACCGACGCCCAGATGAGCGACAACCACGGCTGGGTGCTCTTCCCGAACTTCTTCATGACGATCCGCGCCGGTGAGGCCACGGTCATCCTGGCCACGCCGGACCCCGAGGGCGACCCCGGAAAGTGCGTCTGGCACATCAGCAGCTACATGTGGCTGCCTCCGGAGCACCGGGAAGCGTTCCGGGCGGAGCCGACCGAGGTCGAGGAGCCGGGGAGCTTCCCGTACTTCCTCGCCCTCCAGCAGGACTACGAGCAGATGCCGCGACAGCAGCGGGGCCTGCGCAACAAGCGGCTCGAGCACATGACGCTGGTGAAAGAGGAGATCGTCATCGCCCACTACCACTCGGTCGTGGACAGGTACCTCGCCGGCGCGGAAGACAAGGTGTGATCCATGGAGCTGCAGGAAGTCATCAAGGAGCACACCGGTCTTTCCCGCAAGGCGCTGGAGTACGGCCTGACGACGAAGCGGCTGGTGGACGGCGCGAAGAGCCCCGGCTTCTCCACCGCGGACTGGGCTCCGCTGGCCGAGCTGGTCGCGGTCGACGAGTTCGAGCGCATCGGCAACTTCAAAGAGGTCATGAACTGGCAGGAATATGTCGAGTTCCTTACCGGCTGGGCGACCTCCGCCGACTGGGAGTGTTCTTTCAAACGGGTCACCGAGAAGCCGGGCCTGGTCTTCCTCGAACTCGAGGAGCGCAGCCGGATCGGTGACTACAAGAGCATCGTCAATTCGGTCTCGGTCTACGAGTTCAACGAGGCCGGCAAGATCCGGCACATCGACGTCTACCTTCAGATGGCGCTGCCCGGAAACGACATGCTCAAGAGTTACGAGGGCGTCCAGATCTCGGAGTGAGTGGAGCTGAAGTGACCGACATCGATTCCGCGAACTTCTTCACGGACAACGAACTCCTGCACGACCCGTACCCCTACCTCGCCGCCATGCGCGGTGAGTGCCCGGTCCGCCGGGAGAAGCACCACGGCGTAGTGATGATCACCGGCTACGAGGAAGTCGTCGAGGTCTACAACGACAGCGAGCGGTTCTCCTCGTGCACCTCCGTCACCGGTCCGTTTCCCGGGTTCCCCGTCCCGCTCGAAGGCGACGACATCTCCGACCTGATCGTCGCGCACCGCGACAAGCTGCCGATGAGCGACCAGCTGCCGACGATGGACCCCCCGGTCCACACCGCCCACCGCGGGCTCCTGTCCCGGATGATCACGCCGAGGCGCCTGAAGGAGAACGAGGAGTTCATGTGGCGGCTGGCCGACCGTCAGTTCGACGAGGTGCTGGTCGGCGACCGCTGCGAGTTCAACGGCGAGTTCGCGTCTCCGTTCGCGATGCTCGTCATCGCCGACCTTCTCGGCGTCCCGGAGTCCGACCACGCCGAGTTCCGGGAGGCGCTGTTGACGGGGAGCGTGCTCGGCAGCAGCAAAGAGGGGGACACGCTGGCGCACTCGCCCCTGGAATACCTCTACGGCAAGTTCACCGAGTACATCGAGGACCGCCGCCGCGACCCGCGCGACGACGTCCTGACCGGCGTCTCGGCGGCCACCTTCCCCGACGGGAGCACCCCGGAGGTGATCGACGCGGTGTGCGTGGCGGCCAACCTGTTCGCCGCCGGTCAGGAGACCACGGTCCGGCTGCTCAGCACCGCGGTGATGCTGATCGCCGAGGATCCCGCGCTGCAGGCGAAGCTGCGCGCCGACCGCGCCCTGCTCCCCGGCTTCATCGAGGAGACCCTGCGGTACGAGAGCCCGATCCGCGGCGACTTCCGCCTGTCCAAGGTCCCGGTCACCCTCGGCGGTGTGGACCTCCCCGCGGGCACCACGGTGATGCTGCTGAACGCGGCGGCCAACCGCGACGCACGCAGGTTCCCCGAACCCGACGTCTTCGACGTCGACCGCAAGAACGCGCGGAACCACGTCGCGTTCGGCCGCGGGGTCCACAGCTGCCCGGGCGCGCCCCTGGCCCGGGCCGAGGCCATGATCAGCCTTCAGCGCCTCTTCGACCGCACCTCCGACATCCGGATCGACGAGGACCGGCACGGCCCCGCGGGCGACCGGCGCTACAGGTACATCCCGACGTTCATCCTCCGCGGGCTCACCGAACTGCACATCGAGTTCAGCCCGGTCGGGAGGACCTGAACCATGCCCTTCGAGGGAACCACCGCGATCGTCACCGGCGGGGCCTCCGGCCTCGGCCTGGCGATCACCGAGGCGCTCGTCGCACGCGGCACCAAGGTCGCCGTCTTCGACGTCCAGGCCGAGCTGCTCGACACCGAGGTCGCCCGGCTGCGCGAGGGGGGAGCCACGGTCAACGGCTACGTGGTCGACGTCTCCGACCGCTTCCTGGTCGAGGCCGCCGTGGAGCGGGTGCGGGCCGACCTCGGCCCGGTGCTGATCCTGGTCAACAACGCCGGCATCGTGCAGTTCGGCAAGTTCTCCGAGATCACCGACGAGCTGTGGGAACGGGTCATGGCGATCAACCTGCGCGGGCCGTTCCTCTGCACCCGGACGGTGCTGCCCGACATGAAAGCCGCCTCATGGGGCCGGATCGTCAACATCTCGTCTTCGAGCGCGCAGGGCGGCGAAGCGTACATGTCGGCCTACGTCAGCTCGAAGACGGGGCTGATCGGGCTCACCAAGAGCCTGGCTCTCGAGCTCGGCCCCAAGGGGATCACCGTCAACACGATCCCGCCCAGCATGGTGGTGACCCCGATGCTCGAGAAGTCGATCGCCGGAGGCAGCTTCTACGATTCGCTCGAGCACTTCGTCAGCATCACCCCCGTGCGCCGGGCCGGCCGACCCGAGGACATCGCCAACGCCACGGTCTTCCTCTGCGAAGACGCGTCGTCGTACATCACCGGCCAGGTCCTCGGCGTCAACGGCGGCCGTAAGACGTGAGTGCCTATGCCAATTTCGTGTAGTCGAACAGGGAGCCCTGGATGAGGAGCCTCAGCGCGCGTCCGGTGGCCTGGTAGACCTCCGGCGGCGTGTTGGCCGTGTGCTCGCACAGGCCCAGCATGATGGTGTGGATCGCGTTCGAGGCGCTCTCCACGTCGGCCTCCGGCCCCAGGGCTCCCTCCCGTCGGGCCTGCTCCATGATGCCCGCGACCACGTCGCGGAGCGCGGTGAAGATTGTGTTGCTGTCCTCGGCCAGGTGGAGGTCAGCAGCGCTCTCCGCGCGGATCGCGCGATCGAACGCCACCGCGAAGGGATGGTCGCGCAGGAACCGGTCGCCCTCGTCGAACACGGCCATCAGCTTGTCCAGGACGCCGTCCGCGCGGTCCGCGGCCGCGGACAGCCGGGGCAGCGAGATCCCGGCGAGCTCGAGGAACGCGGCCTTGACGAGCTCGGACTTGTTGGGGAAGTAGTGGTAGAGGCTGCCGCTGGTCATCTGGGCCACACGGGCGATCTCTCGAATTGTCGCTCGCGAGTAGCCCATTTCCGCCACGCAGCGCATCGTGGCCTCGATGATGCGCTGCCTGGTCTCTTCGCCCTTGGCGGCGACCGGCCGGCCCAGAATCGGCGGAGTGGTCGACACGGAATCTCCCCGGCTCGCTGACAACGGCTCTGCAGAGCACTTTACCGGGCACGAGATCATCGCTTGGTTCCGTATGGTCGCCGATCCTGCGCGAGGTCGGTCTCGGCGGAAATACCCGAAGCGAAACGGTCAGGCCATGGCTTCGACTTCTTCGCGGGTCAGCGTCGGGTCGGGCTCGGTGGGGGCGGTGGAGGCGACGGGGGCGGTGGTGCCGTTGGCCACGCGGGCCTGGGCCTCGCGGAACTCTCGGAGGGGGCCGACGGTCTCGTGGAGGGTGTTGAGGGTCAGCCACAGGGAGGCGCGGCGGGCGTGCAGGGCGATCGGGTTGGGCGGGTCGTAGAGGGCCAGTTTCTGGGCCCAGTCGGGGAGGAGGTCGCGGGCGGCCCAGTCGAAGAAGGGGCTGCCGGGCTCCCAGGGCTTGAGCTTGCTGTCGCGGAGGTTGGGGCCGGTGCTGAACGCCTTGATGGGGGTGACGGCCAGGCGGGGGAGGTAGGACTTCAGGCATTCGGCCACTTCGGCCTTCGTCGTGGGAAGGTCGGTGCCGCCGAGGGCCTCGCCCACGCGGACGAACTCGCCGTAGTAGCGGTCGATGTCGCGCAAAGGCTTGCGGTGGTAGCGCTCGTGGGCGGTGGCCAGGCCCCAGACGACGGTGGCGTAGTTCCAGCGGAGCCACTCGGGGTCGTCGGCGTCGTAGCGGACGCCGTCGGGGCGGACGCCCTTGATGGTGTGGTGCATGGCCCGGACGGTGCGGGCCAGCTTCTCCGCGGTCTGGGTGGAACCGTAGGCGGTGCCGATGAAGAACGACAGCGAGTGGCCGAGGCGGACCTGGGCTCCCGCCGGGTCGATGCTGCCCGTCGGGATGCCGTCCTCGCCGCGTTCGGCCAGGCGGGAGTGGTCGTAGCCCATCCAGCTGATGCTCGGGTCCAGGCCCTCGATGTAGGAGGCGGCGAGCAGGCCGAGCATGATCGTCGGGAAGTGCGAGTGCACGTACCAGACGGCGCTGTCGGGGCCGAACCAGCCGGGGTCGCCCTCCGGGCCGGCGAAGTCCAGGCCCCGGAAGAACTTGGATCGCACGTTCGCGTCGAATCCCTCGTCGAACTTCTGGGCGAGGAGGTTCGGGACCAGGTCGAGCGTGGGCGGCATGGGAGGCTCCCTCGAGGAATATTCTGGCTACACCTGTGCCCAGAATAAGCGTTCGGGTACGGGTGCGTCCAGACCGGGGGCAAACCGTGAGGCGAAGGCCCCCGGGCCGGCGGTCGATCCGCCGGCCCGGGGGCCTTCGCCTTCCGAGTTCTCTCCGGGACGTCAGTCCCCCGGCGGCGTCCAGGTGGCGCGGATCAGGGCGCGTTCGGTGGCGGTGAGGTGGAGGGACGCGGCGAGCCAGGCCGTGGCGAAGCCGCGGGAGTCGGTGTCGGTGAGGCGGCCGAAGACGTCGCGGGTGCGGCGGTCGGCCTCGGCGGTGAGGGTCGTGGTGAGGTCGGCGGCGTTGTGGAAGCCCGAGCGGTGAAGGAGGGCGGGAGCGGAACCGTTGTCGCGGGCGGATTCGGCTATCGCACGACGGCCTCCGGAGACGGCCAGTTCGACCAGGCGGCGGACCCGCCACAACGGGGAGTCCGCCAGGGGGTCGGAGGGCGGGCCGAAGGGGTGCGGGGGCGGGAACTCCGAGGCGGGCGGGAAGTGCGCGCCCTGGAGGTTGTCGTAGCCGAGGTCGGCGTGGCCCTTCCACTCGGCGGGGAGGCGGAGGGTGAGGGCGGCTCCCGGGACGGGGGCCACCGCCAGGAGGGTGAGGGTGGTGGCGCGGTCGGGGTCGACGCGGGCGACCGCCCGGATGCGGATGCCGGGGCGGGACGCCAACTGGCGGAAGTTGGCCATGTGGGCCAGGTCGGGGTGGTGCTGGGCCGGGGTGAGGCGGATCGGCGGGCCGGTCGGCTCGTCGTCGGGGGTCAGCTCGTGGGCCAGGAGATGGTCGCCCGAGGGGCCGACGATCACCAGGTCGCAGCCGAAGGGGCGGCGGAGGTGGGTTTCGGCCTCGACGGGGTCGGCTCCGGGAGCGATGGTGAGGCGGTCGGCGACGACCTCGGCCAGGGGGCGCCCGAACAGGACGGCGGGGGTCTCCTGCCAATCCAGCCCGGGGGACGGCATGGCGCGGACGCCCTTGCCCGCACCGAGACGGCCGTCCGGGGAGATCGTCACTCCGGCGATGAGCAGGCCGGAGCGGGACAGCTCGGCGTGGTCCAGGACTGTGCCGCCCATCGCGACGGGGGCGTTGGCGGCGGCTCTCGCCCGGGAGGGACCGCCGGGTTTGACGTCGGCCACCGAGAACCAGCCGCCGTCCTCCGCGACGAGGTGGGTGACCACTCCCCCGTATCCCGTCGCGCTGATCACCGGTTCCCGGAAGACGCCCTGGACGCGCAGGGAGGTTCCCTGCCGGTAGTCGCGGCGCGCGGTCCCGACCACGGCCGCGCCGCCTCGGCCCGACGCCAGCAGGCTCGTGGCCAGCAGGAGTTCGCGCATCGCGCCGGTGAGGTCGGCCAGGCGGTGCCCGTCGCGCCGCGCTCTGGCGGCCCGCACCCCCCGTACGACCCGCAGCGCGGCGGCCTCGGCGCGGTGCAGCCCGGCCAGCCTGGCGGTGTGGGCCGCGCGCAGCAGCTCCGCCTGCGGTACGGCGCCCACGGCCTGGGCGCGCACGGCCAG
>NZ_BAAATZ010000007.1:343804-353457 GCF_039533685.1 Actinocorallia aurantiaca
CGCGGCGGCGGCCTGCCGCAGGCTCTCCGCCGCGTGGATCTGCGCGGGCTTGAGCTTCTCCTCGCTCCCCGGCGCGGCGCCGCCCGCGTTCACGGCGGACGCCGAGCCGACGGGAGCCGAGGCCGCGAGGCTCTTCCCGGATTCCCGCGCGGTCTCGCCGGCGCCCACCGCGACAACGGACGCGGCCTTGTCCGCTCCCTCCCCGGACGGGCCGGAGTCCTGGACGGACGCCGCGTCGACGGACGCCGCGTCATCGGAGTCCACGGCATCCGGCTCATCGGAACCGGTGGGTTCCGCGATGGGGCAGGCGGTGAGGACGGCTGCGCGGTGCAGGCAGCGGGGCGCGAGCAGGCAGCTGCACACCGCCTGTTCCGGAGAGGTGAGCGTGCCGGAGGGGCCGGGGGTCAGGACGACGGAGGTGTCCTCGCCGCAGACGACCGTCACGGAGCCGTCGTCCCCGGCGGTGGCCGGAGCCGCCGCGTACTGCTCCACCGCGGCGTCCAGTTTCTTGCGTAGCCGGGAGGTGAGGCTCTCCACGGCGGCGGCCGTCACGTCGGATGCGACCGGGGGGAGGTGGAGGTTCGAGGTCAAGAGGTCTCTCCGCGGAGGCGGGCGCCGACCCAGCGGGCCAGAGCGGTGGGGCTGAGGGCGGCGACCGGCATGCCGGCTGCCACCAGCTGGCCGGCTATCGGCTTGGAGTAGCGGGGGATGCCGTGGTCGTCGAGGGCTGCGCAGCCCAGGAGGTGGACGCCGGAGGAGGCGAGGGTGCGGACCTCGTTGAGGAGGCCGCCCACCGGGTAGCCCTCCTCGAAGTCGCTGACGACCACGACGAGGGTGCGGCTGGGTACCTTCACCAGCGAGCGGGCGTGGGCGAGGCCCGCCGCGATGTGGGTGCCGCCGCCGACCTTCACCTCCAGCAGCAGGGACAGCGGGTCGGCGACATGGCCCGTCAGGTCGATGACCTTGGTGGAGAAGGTCAGGAAGTGCGTGGACAGGGTGGGGACGCCGCCCAGCACGGCGGCGGTGAGCGCCGACCAGATCACGGACGCCTGCATCGAGCCGGACACGTCGACAACGAGGATCAGCCGCCAGTCCGAAGACAGCTGGGAGCGGGTCGTGAAGATGGGGCGTTCGGGGATGACGACGAGCCGCCCGTCGTCCAGTTCGCGGGTGTGCGCGAGGTTCGCCCGCAGAGTGCGCGGCAGGTCGAGCTTCCCGCCGGGGCGGCGGCTCGGGCGGGGTGTGGCCAGGCCGGTGAGCGCGGGCCGCATCTTGGTGGCGAGTTCCTTCGCCAGTTCCTCCACCAGGCGTTTCACGAGGGGGCGCAGCTTGGCGAGCTGCTGTTCCGGCATGCCGCCCGCCAGGGAGAGAACCGTCGTCAGCAGTTCGACGGACGGCCGTACGGCGTCCGGGTTCAGCTCGGAGAGCACGTCGGTCCGCCCGTTCTCGGCGGCGCGGGCCAGGACCTCCTCGCGCACCTCGTCGCCGAACAGCGCCTCGAGCTCCTCGGCCCATTCCCGGACCGAGGGGAACGACTCCTCCTGTCCGCCGCCCGGACCTCCGGATCCGAAGCCGTCGGCTCCTTCGCCCTGACCTGCCCCGTACAGCTCGTCGAGGGCCTTCCCGTAGCGACCGGCGCCGGCCGAGAGCTTCTCGCTCTCCCTGCCGAGCAGCAGCCTCCACCGGTCGGACGGCGTCAGTCGCGTCTCGCCCGCTTCCGGGTCGAGCGTGTTCTCTCTCGGTACGGGCTTCTCGACGGCCGCCGAAGGCTCGGGGTCGGACGGGTCCTGCTCCGTCTCCCCCGGTTCCGTGTCGTCCTCCTTTCCGGGCTCGGCGGGCCGCGGCGAGAACGGCAGGTCCAGCGTCCGGAGGGACTGGAAGGCCTCGGTGTCGGCGGTGGTCCAGAGGGCGAGGAGATCCGGGGAGATGTCCAGGGTGAGGTCCGGGCGGTCGCCGAGCCTGGCGGCGACCGTCTCCAGGAGGCGGGAGCGGGCGGCGGGGGTGAGGGTGTTGAAACCTCCGCGCAGGGCGGGGAGCCGGGAGAGGAAGGCCCGGTCGGAGAGGGTCTCCACTCGGGTGATCAGGGGGGTGAGGGCCTGGGGGGCGTTCTCCAGGAGGGGCCCCGCCGCGCTGAGGAGGCCGGTGAGGTGGCGGTGCAGGCGGGTGCGCGCCTCCTGGGTGGTGGCGGTGTCGATCCAGCCGACGACGCGCGAGCCCAGGGAGGCGGTGTCGTCGAGGTCGAGGAGGACGCGGACGGCCAGGGCCACGCCGCGCATCATCGGGGAGCCGGTGCCCGCCAGGGTGCCGAGCGCGTCGTCCAGGCGCAGGCCCAGGCGTTGTTCGCCCGCGCGGGCGGTCAGGTCCACCAGGGCGGCCGCGTCCTCGGGGCGGTCGCTCCCCGCGAGGCCGGGCAGGGCGCCGATCGCCGATTCCAGCAGGACGGTGGAGAGTTCGGCGGCGTCGTCGCGCAGGGCGGGGGTCGTTCCGGGGACGTGTTCGCGGCGCAGTGCCTCGAGCAGGTCCAGGCCCGCGATCAGTTCGGTGAGCGTTCCGGACGCGGGGAGCGTCTCGGCGAGGTCGGTGAGCCGTGCCGCAACAAGGTCCGGCAGGTCGCAGGCGGCGGCTGCGCGCAGGTGGCGGAGGAGGAGGGCGCAGGTGGCACCGTCCTCGGCGGTCTCGCGGCGGAACTCCTCGCCGAGGGTGCCCTCGGCGGCCTGGGCGGCGGTGACGCCCCTGACCCCGACCAGGTCGAGCCGGGCCGGCACGCCCGGCGTCCACCTCATCCGCCAGCGGGTGGTGAGGGCGGTGCCGTCGCCGGTGCCGGCCACCTCCACCTGCTCGCCGTAGCCGATCCCGCACACCAGGAGCCGCTGCAGGAGGGTCTCGCGGCGGCGGTCCAGGGCGGACCGCAGCGGGTCGAGCCGCAGCTCCTTCGAGTCCGGCTCGTCGGGGCGGGGCAGGCGCAGTTCCGCCAGTTCCCTCTCCACGGACGGGCCGAGGCCGGAACGCGGTGTACCGGACGCGAGCCTGCCCCGGTTCGTCCCTACAAGGATCTGTTCCAGCGCTCTGGCGACGGCTCGGCCGCGTCCGAGCGGTTCGCCCTGGCCGAGCACCGTACTCACGGCCTCCACCAGCTCGCCACGGCCGGGCGCGGGCAGGCCTCGCAGCATGGCCAGGTCGCACGCGACCCGCAGCGTCTCGGCGGCCTCCCCCGTGCCCGCCGTGTGACCGGCCGCCCGGATCGCCCGGCAGATTCCGGTGGTGGCCCGGGCCGCGGCCTCCCGCAGCGCCTCGGGGTCGCCGCCCGCCAGGAACACCTCCTGCTGCCACTGCGGGTCCCTGATCCCCGCCGGATATCCCGACCTCGAGTCCAGCAGGTCGAACGCGTAGGGCACCAGCGAGGTCGCGTCGCCTTCGACCGTTCCCTCGACGAGCGCGCGGAGCTCGCCGTCGTCCTCGGCCGGCGGGGGCACGGACGCGTGGGACGCCTCCGAAGCGGCGTCCGCCGCGGCCGCTTTCCCGGCGGGCGCGCGGAGACCGCCGCCTTCTTCGGGCGGAAGCAGCAGAGCCGGCGCGTGGAAGGCTCCGACGACCGCGGCCACCCGGCGGCCCCCTGAGGTGGCTCTGGTCAGGATGTCGCGCATGTGCGCTTCGCGGGCCAGGTCGACGGCGGCGATCCCGGTTCCTCCCCCGGCGTCCTCGCGCAGGGCCCAGCCCACTCCCAGCGCCGCCCGGCGGACGGCCTCGGGGCTGCATCCCGGTGCGAGCACCTCGACGGCGCGGTCCCACAGGTCGTCCCCGTCACGTCCGCTTCCGGAGGCCGCCAGGGCCCCCGCGAAGACGTCGGACCGGGCGGCGTCCGAGAAGGGGTCCTCCTCGGACCAGCCCTTGTCCTCCAGAGGCAGGTCGCAGCACACGACCGGCACTCCGCGCGTGTGCGCCCACCGGATCGCGGCCAGTTCCGGGGAGAAGTCCGCGAACGGGTAGAAGCCCAGCCCGCCTTCCCCACGCATTCCCGCGAGCGCCACCGGCGCGGTGGTGCCGGGGTTCGCCAGATGCCGGATCCAGCGTTGGAAGTCCGCGGGGAGTTCGACGCACACCACCTCGGCCCCGGCCGCCTCCAGCAGGGCGGGGACGACGGCGGCCAGCGCCGGACTGTGGTGGCGGACGCCGAGCAGGAACGGACGCCCGCTCGCGGCGAGCAGTTCCACCGCCTCGCGCGGCTCCACGGCTTCCCGTTCGTGGACAGTACTGGTCAACGTGCTTCTCCCGTAGTTGCCTATGGCCGAAAGGACAGGGACGACCCGCTCTCAGCGGAGGGTCTCCCGCAGGTCCCAGAGGCGGCGCCACATCGCGGCGCCGTCCTCCGCCCGGCGGCGGACGGGCCCGTCCCAGTAGCCGAGGAGGCGGGCGTGGTCGGACGGGTCGTCCTTGCGGACCACGCCCAGGAGGTGGCCGGGGATCAGGTCCAGGGGGTCCCCGGCGGACAGGTAGGCGTCGGCGAGGGACAGGGAGACCGCCACCTGGACGGCCTCGGCCGTGGACATCACCGTGCTGGGCTTCTCCACGTCCCAGCCTTCGCCGGAACGCCCGGAGCGCAGGTCGCGGAAGACGGTCACGAGCGCGTCGAGGACGGAGTCGTCGACGGAGAAGGGCGCTCCGGCGCGCTCGACGGCGGTGGTGGCCTGGCGGCGGATCAGCGCGGTCTCGGCGGCGGCGTCGGCGATGGGGTCGACGGCCTCGAAGTTGAAGCGGCGCTTGAGGGCCGCCGACATCTCCGACACGCCCCGGTCCCGGAGGTTGGCGGTGGCGATGACGGTGAAACCAGAGGACGCCGAGATGGTGGCGTCGTCGGTGCCGGACAGCTCGGGGACGCTCACCCTCCGGTCGGACAGGATCGACACCAGCGCGTCCTGCACCTCGGGCAGGCAGCGGGTGACCTCCTCGATCCGGGCGACGCGGCCGGTGCGCATCGCGGTGAGGACGGGCGAGGCGACGAGCGCCTGCGGGGTGGGGCCCTGGGCGAGGAGCAGCGCGTAGTTCCAGCCGTAGCGGAAGGCGTCCTCGGTGGTCCCGGCGGTGCCCTGCACGGTCAGGGCGCTGGTGCCGCAGACGGCGGCGGCCAGCAGCTCCGAGAGCATCGACTTGGCGGTGCCGGGCTCCCCGACGAGCAGCAGGCCGCGCTCACCGGCGAGGGTCACCACGCACCGCTCCACGAGGGCGCGCTCGCCGACGAACTTCTGCGTCACCACGAGGCGGTCCGGCACGCCCTTCACCGGCGCGGGGAGGCGCAGCGGCTCGTCCCCGCCGCCGCAGACGAACGTGACGACGGCCTTCGGGGTCAGCGCCCAGCCGGGCGGGCGGGGGCCGGAGTCGTAGGCCGCGAGGAACGCCAGTTCGCCGGCGTAGCGCTCTTCGGCCGGCAGCGCCTGCCGTGCGGGTGCTTCCGTCACCTGGGCGGTGGAGGGCATCGGTTCTTCCTTCTCTGGGGGTCGGAGGGATGCGGGCGGGAGGGGCCGCCCGTCGGGGTCAAAGGTCAGCGGCGCCGGGTCCGGGAGACGTCCAGGTCCGCGAAGCGCGGGACGTCTCCTTCCCGGACACGTCTCCAGGCTCTGCGGTACAGGTCAGCCGCCGGCTCGATCGGGACGGCGACACTGAGCGGCCAGGAGGCGCCCCCGTCTTCCGTCAGGTCGTACAGCGGGATCTTCCACTCCTCCAGCGGCGGGCGCGGAGGATGAAGGGGCAGCCAGCCGCCGGGCAGGAACAGCGACCGTCCGGCACGGGTGCGGCGGGCCTCGATCACCAGGCCGGTGGCGGCGGCTTCGGCGCGGGCCGCCTTGAGCCGCGCCGGTTTCCAGCCCGTCCACCTGGCGGTGTTCTTGTCGGTGGGGTCGGGCATGGCCAGCAGCATCAGGTAGAGGACGGCGGCGTCCGTGCCCAGCCCGAGCAGGGAGGCGGCCTCGGCGACGAGGTCCGGTACGGAACGGGACGGGTCCTGCGGCCACCAGGTGCCGTCCGCGGCCCGTTCTCCCGCCGCGGGGTCGCCGGGGTCGGCGAGCAGCGCGGCGAACCGCTCGTCCCGGGCCACGCTCACCGCCAGTTCGGCGGAACCCCGCGTCGAGGCGTCGCCGCGCAGCACGGCCAGGTAGGGGTCTTCGCCGGTCTCGTCCAGCAGCGCGGGCCGGAAGGCCGGGTAGGCGATGTCGCCTATGGTCCCCAGCACGACCGCGCCGTACCGCTCGAAGCCCTCTCCCGTCTCGGTGGGCGCGCCCGCCATCTCACGGAACCGGTGGCGGTCGACGTACCAGCCGAGGCTGAGCAGCAGGTCGGAGTTGGCGAGCCGCTCGCGGACGGCGGTGAGGGCGGCGGGCAGCCGGGCGCGCATCGCGTCCCCGGCGGGGAGCCGGTGGGCGAGCCAGGCCGCCGTGGCGACGGCTCCGACGAGCACGGAGTCACTGAAACCGGCGACCTCCTCGTCGGGGGTGACGCGGTTCTGCCGCATGGTCCACTTCAGGTCCCGGCTCAGCAGGGGTGCGGACTCCGGGTCGAGCAGGGCGGGCAGGGCGTCGACGGCCTCCCAGCCGGTCGACACCATCTTGGCCGTCTCCGCCATGAGCGCTTCGGGCACCGCCACCCGCCTGCCCACTCTCGCATTCCACACCCGGGCAGCCGCCGCGACGTCGGGTCCTTCGGTCCACAACCGGGACGGCTCCGCGGGCACCAGGGCGCCGACCACGGCCAGCCGGACCTCCGCGCTCAGCCTGCGGAGCCCGTCCCCGGCCATGGCGGCGTCGGCGGCCTTGACCTTGAGCACGGCCCGCACCTCGGGCGGCAGGGAACTGCGTTCGAGGCCGTCGAGGCCCGGCATTCCCGCGACCACCAGGCGGGCCGTGATCTCGGTGGTCCCGGTGAGCCGGGAGAACTCCGCGGCCGCTTCGGGGAACCACGGAGCCGGACCGCGTGCGGCGGTCTCGGCCAGGAGGTCCTCCAGCCGGACCGCCTCCTCCGGGTCGACGACCGGTGCGGATGAAATCACCGTGTAAGGAGCGGGAACCTCGAATCGTCCCGCCGGATCGTGGAACCACGCGGTGAACTCGCCCCCGTCCGCCGGAAGGGAGTAGTCCAGGACGGCCAGGAGGGCCCCTCCCCCCAGGGGGAGCGCTGCCTGCCAGTGGCCGCTCCGCAAGGTCCCGTCGGGTTTGGTGAGCACGGTCCGGGCGAGGCGCAGCCGGAACCACCGCCACCGGGACGGCTGTTTCCCCGCCGGGGCCAGCCCCAGCTCTCCGAAGGTCTCCATCAGCGCCCGCAGCGCTTCCCACTGCTCCGCTCCGGTGAGACAGGACACCGCTCGGTAGGCCACGGCCGCCCGCCCCCCGAGCAGGAAGTCCGGCCGCAGTCTGGACTCGGGCAGCGCGAATCCGTCCAGGTGGATCCTGGGCCGTCCGTCCGGGAACGGGCGGAGGGCCTCGGCCTTCATGGCGTGCGCGATGGCCCGGAGCCTTCCGAAGAGACCGGCCTCGTCTCCTCTGTTCGTGAGCCGCGCGTAGCCGAGGCCGTTGATCGCCTCGTGCAGTATCCGGTCGGGCGGCCCTGCCGGGGCCTCCCGCACGGCCTCCTCCGTGAGCACCCGCTCCATCCGCTCCGCCGCCCGCTCCAGCAGCGCCTGCTGGGCGGCGGCGTACCGCACCACCCCGGCCACTCCCGCCACCAGGGCTTTGTGGGTGACGTCCGGCAGCAGCTCGCGGACGGCCTGGTGCGGGTCCTTCTTCTCCGCGATCGCCTTGAGGAGCGCGGCGGCGGTGTCCCGGTCGATCCGGCGCAGAGCCGCCGAACCGCGCGGGTCGCGGGGACGAAGGCAGTGCCAGTACCGGACGGGGGGTAGAAGCGCGCTGCCTTCCGCGAACGGTCCCGGAGCCCCGTTCGTCAGCACGTGGGACGTGACGACCCCGTCCGGGTCGACCAGCTCGATCTCGTGGTACCCGCGCACCACCGCCAGGGGCCGTTCGTTCCCCGGCAGGAACAGGGCGCTGAACGGCACCGACTTCCTGTCGGTCGTGACGGCGTTCCCGGCCAGGTCCTCGCCCCGGTAGGAGCCGTCGGGAAGGCGCACGATCCGCCATCCGAGCACCCCGTCCACCGGGGCTCCGACCGGGGTGGCCTCCGGAACGGGGACGGGCAGCAGCCAGCCGAAGAGGAAGGAGCCGCCGTCGGGCAGGCCGCTGGTCGCGTCGGCGAAGAAGCCCGGCATGCTCTTACGGCCGCGCTCCCCGCTCGCCGGGTCGTACTCGTACCAGCCCTCTTCTCCCGCGCCTCCGCCCCGCCAGACCCAGTACGACGTCCCGTCGGTGATGACCTTCTCGATCTCGGGCAGCACGGTGTCCCCACGGTGCAGCACCCCGGTGCCGGTGGCGCGGCCGCCTCCGGGTACCGGCAGGCTGACCGGCTCGTCGCCCTTGTACCAGTACATACGTCTTCCATACCGGCCGTGGTTCTCGATGTTCAGGGACCGGCCGGCGTCGGTGTGCCAGTAGCCGGAGAACGAGTCGCCGGACCGCCGGGGCCAGCAGGCGAGAAGCCCGCCGTCCACGTAGGAGAAGCAGGGGACGCCCTCGGCGTCGGCGTCGGCGGGGACGCGCAGGTCGTGGGTGAGCACGGTGCCCTCGGCGCCGATCACCCTGGCCTGCGCGGGGCCGGAGACGATCAGTTCGGGCCACGCGTCGGCGACGACCACCTCGGCGGCCTTCTCCGGGGCGGCGAGAGCGGTGAGCGCCTCCTCCCAGGCGGGCCAGCCCAGCTCATCGAAGATCCCTGCCCGCAGCGTCCGCGTGAGGATCGGGGGCAGGTCCGCGGAGACGGCCTCCCGCACCGCGTCCTCGGCCAGCGCCAGCACCTCTCCGGGCAGCCGGACGAGCTGGTCCAGCGCCCGGGGCAGGCCCGGCAGGCCCGCGGCGGTCGAGCGCCGGACGGTCTCTCCCACCCACTCGGCCAGCATCACGCGACCGCCGGGAGAGGCGGCCAGGGCGAGCAGCGCGGCCTCGTTCCCGCGCAGCCGGTCGGCGCCCGCGTGGAAGGCCCCGTGGAAGCGCCGGTCTGCCGACAGCGCCACCAGGTCGCGCCGGCTCTCGTCCTCCGCCCAGCGCCTCAGGCCCAGCCAATGGCCCGCCGGAGGATCGGCCACCGGCACGTCCAGCGCGAGCAGCTGGTCCAGCAGGCCGGGATGGTGCCGCACTTCGAGTTCCGCGCCGGAAGCCGCCAGTTCGGCACGCAGCCGGTCCGCCATGCGTTCGACCACCGAGTGGAGGCCCGGCGCGAAGGCCCAGTCCCCCCCTTGGATCCACACCCGGAGGAAACGGCGCAGCCAGCCGGCGCTGCCGTCCTCGGGCCGCGCCTCTTCGGGAACGCCGTCGGGGTCCCAGAGCGCGACGGTGGCGCCGGACTCCTCCAGCAGCTCCAGCCATCGAGCCGGAAAGTCCCTGTCCTCGGGCTCCGGCATCAGGTTCAGCAGCCTCCCGCGGAGCTCCGGGCGGCGCCCGGCCAGGGCGACGAGGGTTTGATGGTGCGCCTTCCACCAGCCCGCGGCCGCGCGCCCGGTCGCCGGAAGGACGATCATCTTCTCGACGTAGGCGAGTTCGACCGCCTTGGCGTTCTCACCC
>NZ_BAAATZ010000007.1:353540-370639 GCF_039533685.1 Actinocorallia aurantiaca
TTGCACGTCCTCGCCCGCCGCCTTGGCCAGGCGCCGCAGCTCCGCGGCCGTCTGCGCCGACGGCGGCAGCCCGCATTCGACGCGCCGGACGCACAACCGGGTGAAGCGGCGCAGCGCGTCTTCCGGCGGCACGCGGGAGGGAAGGTCCTTGGCGTATTCGGAGAGAGCCTTCGCGGGCAGCGCCCCGGCGAGCGCGAACTCCAGGAAGACCTCGTCGAGCCTGTCCTCGTCGACGGTCAGCCCGTGCTCGGCTTCGGACTTGCGGGCGTGGTTGAACATCTGCGCGGCGTAGGCGGGGTTGTCGGCCGAGAGGAACTCCCGGGCCGCCCGCTCGTAGTAGGTCGGCAGGAGGTGCGGGACCGCCGCGGCCAGCCGTCCGGCGAGTGCGTGGAAGGCGTCCAGCGCGGCCTTCGGTCTGGCCTTCGCGCGCCGGGCGATGCGCTCCAGTTCGGGCATGACGGCCAGGGCGTGGTGGCCGTCCTCGGGACGGTGCGCCAGCACCCATTCCGGGAAGCCCAGCGAGGCCCTCCGTCCGAGGCCGACGGCCTCGGGCTCCCCGTGCGGCTCGAGCCCGAGGAATCCCGTGACCTGGTCCTCGGCCGCGCCCAGTTCCGCGCTCACCAGCCGCACCACCACGCGGCCGTCCTCCAGCGCGGGGTGGCGGTAGGCCCGGGCGGTCAGCGGGACGGCCAGGTCCCCCGCGTCTCCGGTGCCGGGCGGGAGCACGGCACCGGCCGCCAGCAGTTCGGAAGCGTCACTCATGTGCCCTCTCCCCTTTCCACGATCCGTTCCGCATACGATGCCGCGACCATCCGCATCCCCTCCGACCAGGCCATGGGGCCGCCTCCGGGGCGTCCGCCGTCCGGAATCCAGGCGCTCGAAAGCGCCGTGATCCCGGGGATACCGAAGAAGGCGGGATTGCGATTCGCTCTCACCGCGGCAGTGATCACGAATCTAGCGGGAGCCACCGACAAATCAGCCGAAATACCGAAATCACGCTTCTTCTCGGCCGGGGACGAGCGCAGCGGCCGCCCCGAGACGGGACGACCGCTGCTCTCCAGGTCAGCGGCGCCGGCCCCGACGGACCTCGAGGTCGGTGAAACGCGGCTCGTCCCCGTCGAGAATCCGCTGCCAGGCCCTGCGGTACAGGTCCGCGACCGGCTCGAGCGGGACGATGACGTCGGGCCGTTCCGCGTCTCCGGCCATGCCGTACAACGGGAGTTTCCACTCCTCTAGCGGCAGGTGGGGGACTCGGAGGTCGGTCCAGCCGCCCGGCAGGAACAGCGAGCGTCCGGCACGGGCACGGCGGGCCTCGACCACCAGGTCGGTCGCGGCGAGTTCGGCACGGGCCGCCTTGAGCCGTGCCGGTTTCCAACCGGCCCACCGCGCGGTGTTCCCGTCGGTGGGGTCGGGCATCACCAGCAGCATCAGGTAGACGGCCGCGGCGTCCGCGCCGAGCCCGTACCGCTCCGACACCTCGGCGACGAAACCCGGCACCGAACGGGACGGATCCTGCGGCCACCACGTGCCGTCCGCGCCCCGCTCCCCCGCGACGGGGTCGCCCGGATCGGCGAGCAGCGCGGCGAAGCGGGCGTCCATGGCGGTCCGCAAGGCCCGCTCGATGGGCGGGAGCCCGGTGGAATGGCTGCGCAGGACGGCCAGATAGGGGTCGGAGCCGGCCTCGTCCAGCAGTGCCGTCCGGATGCCCGGCTGAACGGCTCCGTTGCCGCCGGGCATCACGACCGCGCCGTACCGCTCGAAACCCTCGCCGGTCTCTGTGGGGGCGCCCGCCGCCCTGCCGAATCTCTCAAGGTCGACGAGTTCGCGGAGGGGGAGCATCAGGCCGGGGTGGGCGAGCCGGTCGCGGACCGCCGCGAGGCCCGCGGGGAGCCGTTCGCGCAGCGGGTCTCCGGCCGGGAGCCGGTGGGCCAGCCAGGACGCCATCGCGACGGCGCCCGAAAGCGTGTCCGTGGTGAAACAGATGTCCCGCCCGGTACCGGGAGCGATTCTGCGACGCAACATGATCCACGTGAAGTCCTGGCTCAACGCCGGATCGGTGGCCGGGTCGAGCAGGGCTCTCAGCGCATGGACGGCGTCCCAGCCGGTGCGCACCGCCTTGGTCGCCTCGAGGAGGAACGCCTCGGAGACCGCCGTCTTCCGGCCGACCTCGGCGTTCCACACCTCGGCTGCCGCGGCGACGTCGGGGCCGTCCGTCCACAGCCTGGCGGGGTCGGCGGGCAGCAGCGCGCCGAGCACCGCTCGCAGGATCCGGGGGTCCAGCTTGAAGAGCCGGTCTCCGGCCCATTCGGCGGTGGCGGCCTTCACCCCGAGCGCGGCCTGCAACTCGGGCTGCGGGAAGCCGGGATGCCAGCGGTCGATCACCGGAAGGCCGGCGAGCAGCAGTCCGGCCGTGGTCGGGGTGGCTCCGGTGAGCCGGGAGAACTCCTCGGCGGCTCCGGGAAACCACGGTGCCGGGCCGCGGGCGGCTGCTTCGGCTTCGGCCCGGCGCCACCGGGCGGGCTGCTCCCCGTCCGCGGCCGGACCCGCCTCACCGAGCACCGTCAGCAGGGCCCG
Organism: Actinocorallia aurantiaca; assembly: GCF_039533685.1. Lineage (NCBI taxonomy): Bacteria > Bacillati > Actinomycetota > Actinomycetes > Streptosporangiales > Thermomonosporaceae > Actinocorallia > Actinocorallia aurantiaca. Next base: position 356,115 of record NZ_BAAATZ010000007.1, read on the forward strand.
CAGCACCTCCCGGTCCTTCGGGTCGCCGAACGGCGACACCGCCCGGTAGGCGACGGCCGCGTACCCGTCGAGCAGGTCGTCCAAGGGCAGATCCGACTCGGGCAGCGGTGTGCCGTCCAGGTCGAGGAGCGGTCGTCCGGCCGGGTCGGAGGACTTGTCGGTCGTGGCCCGGGCCATGGCCCGGAGTCTGGTGAAGAGGGCGGGGCTCCTGTCGCCGGCAACGAAGTGCCTCCTGAGGATCAGTCCGTCGAGCGCCTTCTTGAGCAGTTCGTCGGACGGGTCATCGGGCTTCTTCCGGGCGGACTCCTCCGCGAGGGCCTGCTCCAGCCGTTCCGCCGTCGCGTCGAGTGACCTCTGCTGGGTCGCGGCGTACCGTACGACCCCGGCCACTCCGGCGATCAGCGCCTCGTGGGTGAGGTCCGGCAGCAGCCTGCGCACGGCCTGGGACAGGTCCTCGTCGTCCATGGCCGCCTTGAGCAGGGCCGAGACGGTCTCCGTTGTGATCCCGCGCAGCGCCGCCGAGCCGCGGGGGTCGCGAGGACTCAGACAGTGCCAGTACCGCAACGGAGGCAGGAGAACGGTCCCCTCCGCGAACGCTCCTGGGGCCCTGCTCACCGCCGCAGAGGACGTGACGACCCCGTCCGGATCGATCAGTTCGAGCCGACCCCTGCTCACCACCGCCCGAGGGCGGTCGTCACCGGGCAGGAACAACGCACTGAACGGCGGGCCGCCCTTCGGCGCCGTGACGGTGTTCCCGGCGAGGTCCTCACATCGGTAGGAACGGTCGGGCAGCTGCACGACCCGCCAGCCGAGCAGCCCGTCCACGGGGGTGCCGACCGGAGTGGCCGCGGTGCCGGGGGCGGGCAGCAGCCAGCCGGTGGAGAAGCGGCCATCGGGCAGATCGCGGGCGGCGTCGGCGAAGAAGCCCGGCATGCCCTCACGGCCGGGTTCTCCGCTCACCGGGTCGTACTCCTGCCAGCACAGCCCTCTTCCTTCTTTTACCGCCCACACCCAGTAAGACGTCCCATCGGTGATGATCTGCCGCCTTTCGGGCAGCACCGTGTCCCCCCGGCGCAGCACCCCGGCACCGATGGCACGGCCGCCGCCCCGCATCGGCAGGCCGACCTTGTCGATCCCGCTGGTCCAGGACATGTCCCTCGCCGGGGAGCAATCGCCTTCCATGGGCTGGTGCCGGTCGGGATCGGCGTGCCAGTAACCGATGAAGGCGCCGCCGGCCTGCCAGGACTCCCAGTGAACGAGCAGTTCACCGTCCACGTAGTGGAAGCCCGGATGGCTGCGGAGATCGCGGTCGGGGATGCGCAGATCGTGGGTGAGCACGGCGCCCTCGGCGCCGATCACCCTGGCCTGGGTCCGGTCGGCGACGATCAGGTGCGGCCAGGCGTCGGCGACGAGCACCTTGTCGGCCTTCTCGGGCGGGGAGAGAGCGGCGACCGCCTCCTCCCAGGCCGGCCAGCCCAGTTCGTCGAAGAGCCCGGCCCGCAGGGTCCGCCGGAGGGACGGCGTCAAGCCCGCGGCGGCCATCGCCCGCGCCGCGTCCCCGGCCAGCGCCAGCACCTCGCTCGGCAGCCAGCCGAGCCGCTTCAGCACGCCGGGCATGGCCGGCAGTCCCGTGGCGGTCGTCCGGCGGGCGACCTCGGCCACCCAGTCGGCGAGCAGCGGACGCCCACCCGGTGTGTCGAGCAGGGTGCGCAGGGCTTGCCTGCCCACCTCGTCCTCGCGCAGGTGGTCGGCGTGCCGGTGGAAGTCCTCACGAAAACGCGGATCGGCCGCCAGGGCCAGCAGGTCGCGGCGGCCCTCCGTCCGGGCCCAGTCGTCCAGATCCCGCCGGGTGAACTCACCGGGATCGTCCACCGGGATGTCCAGGGCGAGCATCAGATCCAGCAGGTCCAGCAGGTGAGGGGTCTTGAAGCTCTCGCCGCTCGCGGTGAGCTCGGCCCTCAACCGGTCCCCCATGCGCTCGACCAGCGGAAGCAGCGCGAGCGGACGGGGCCTGTACCATTTCGTGCTCCAGAGATCCAGGAAGCGGTTCAACCAGCCCACGCTGCCGTCCTCCGGCCGTGCCTCCTCGGGCGCGCCGTCGGGATCGCAGAGCACGGTGAAGGCTCCGGCCGCCTCCAGGATCTCCAGCCACAGGTCCGGTATGCCCTGGTCTTCGGGCACCGGCATCATGTTCAGCAGAATCCCGAGCACCTCCGGCCGCCGCCCGGCCAGGGAGGCCAGGGCCGAACGGTGTGCCTTCCACCAGCCCATGGCCGCCCGTTTCGTCGCCGGAAGGGCGAACAGCTCGGTGAGATAGGCGTGTTCGACGGATTGCACGTCCTCGCCCGCCGCCTTGGCCAGGCGCCGCAGCTCCGCGGCCGTCTGCGCCGACGGCGGCAGCCCGTTCGCGGTACGCCGCACGCACAACCGCGTGAAACGGCGCAGCGCCTCCTCGGCGGGCACCCGGACGGCCAGCCCCTTCGCGTATCCGGAGATGGCCTTCACCGGCAACGCCCCGGCGAGCGTGAACTCCAGGAATACGGCGTCGAGCCGCTCCTCGTCGACCGGCAGAGCGTGCTCGGCCTCGGCGTCGCGGGCGCGGTTGAACATCTGCGCGGCGTAGACGGCGTTCCCGGCTTCGAGGAAGGTGCGGGCGGCCCGCTCGTAGAAGGTCGGCAGCAGGTGCGGGACCGAGGACGCCAGACGTCCGGCCAGCTCGTTGAAGGCGTCCAGCGCGGCCTTCGGCTTGACCTTCACCCGTTCGGCGATGCGCTCCAGCTCGGGCACGATGGCCAGGGCGTGGTGGCCGTCCTCGGGGCGGTGCACCAGGACCCATTCGGGGAAGCCCAGCGCGGCGCGCTGTCCGAGGCCGACCACCTCGGGCTCACCGAGGCGCTCCAAGCCCAGGAAACCGGCGGCCTGGTCCTCTCCCGCACCCAGCTCGACGGGCGCCAGGCGCACCACCGCCCGGTCGTCCAGGGCCGGGTGCCGGTACGTCCGGGCGGCCAGCGGGACCGCCTGTTCCCCTGCGCCTTCAGTGCCGAGCGGGAGCACTGCGCCCGCCGCCAGTAGTTCGGAAGCGTCGCTCACGCGTGCTCCCCCTCTCTTCTCCACGGCCCGGCCCGCACACCACGTGCTCAGAAGCGTCGCGGGAGGGAAGGCACCGAAAACGCGGGAGGGCCCGATCGGCCCTCACCGCAAAGATGATCATGAAACTAACGGGAGCCTCCGATGAATCAGGCGAAAGCTCGAAATCAATCTCCCTTGCCTCTGCGGGAGGGGCACGTATCCCACAGGCTCTCCTCCGCGGCGCCCACCGGTGATCGGTGGGCGCCGCGGAGGAGAGCCATCACCGCTTTCGCGGGTCAGCGGCGCCGGCCCCGGCGGACCTCCAGGGCCGCGAAGCGGGGGACGTCGGCCTCGGTGATGCGCTGCCAGGCCCTGCGGTACAGGTCCGTGACGGGCTCCAAGGGGGCGACGACGCCCAGCGGGGGACGTGCCTGCCCGGACGCCAGGTCGTAGAGCGGGAGCTTCCACTCCTCCAGCGGCAGGCAGGGCGTCTTCAGGTCGCTCCAGCCGCCCGGCAGGAACAGGGAGCGGCCCGCACGCGAGCGGCGGGCCTCGACGACGAGGTCCGTGGCGGCCAGTTCGGCCCGGGCCGCCTTGATGCGGGCCGGCTTCCAGCCCGTCCACCTCGCGGTGTTCTTGTCGGTCGGGTCCGGCATCGCCAACAGCATCAGGTACACGGCCGCCGCGTCCGGGCTCAGGCCGTACCGCTCCGATACCTCGGAGACGAGGTCCGGCACGGAACGGGACGGGTCCTGCGGCCACCATGTGCCGTCGGCGTTCCGCTCCCCCGCGACCGGATCTCCCGGGTCCGCCAGGAGCTCCGCGAAACGGGCGGCCAGGGCGGTTCCCCAGGGGAGTTCCAGGGCCGCGAGTTCGGGGACGTCGGCGCGGAGCACGGCCAGGTAGGGGTCGGAGCCGTCCTCGCCCAGCAGGGCCGTCCGGATCGCGGGGTAGGGCAGGTTGTCATGGGTGGCCATGACGACCGCGCCGTACTGCTCGTAGCCCTCCCCCGTCTCGGTGGGAGCCCCCGCCATCTTGCGGAACTTGGCAAGGTCCACATACCGGTGGGCGACGAGCATCAGGTCGGGGTTGGCGAGCCGGGCGCGCACGGCCGCGAGCGCGGCGGGGAGGCGGCCGCGCAGCGGATCCCCCGCGGGCAGGCGGTGGGCGAGCCAGGCGGACAGCGCGACGGCGGTGAGAAGCGTCGTCACATCGAAGCCGCGGACGTCCGACTGCTCGGGGACCGCCTTGTCCCCGCGCACCACCCACTTGGCGTCCCGGCTCAGCCGCGTCTCGGAGGCCGGGTCGAGCAGGGCGGGCAGCGCCTCGGCGGCGTCCCATCCGGTGCGCACCGCCTTGACGGCCTCCGACAGCAGCGCCTCCGGCACCGCGACGCGCCTGCCGAACTCGGCGTTCCACACCTCGGCGGCCGCCGCCACGTCGGGGCCGTCGGTCCACAGGCGGGCAGGCTCTTCGGGCAGCAGCGCGCCGAGCAGATCCCGCCGGAACCGGGTCTTCAGCCTGCGGAGCCGGTCCTTGGCGAAGGCGGCGTCGGCGACCTTGACGTCGAGCAGCGCCCGCACCTCGGGCTCCAGGAAGTTGCGCTCCCACCTGTCGATCGACGGCAGGCCCGCGACCACCAGTTTGGCCAGGGTCGGGGTGGCGCCGGTGAGCCGGGCGAACTCCTCGGCGGCCTCGGGGAACCACGGCGCGGGACCGCGTTCGGCGAACTCGGCCAGGAACACGTCCTGCGGAACGGCGGACTCCGCGATGGCGACCGGGCCGGACGAACGCGCCGTGTAGGGCCGGGGAACCTCGAACAGGCCCGCCGGGTCGTGGAACAGCGTGGTGAACTTCCCGCCGTCGTCCGACCGGGAGCTTTCCAGGACGGCCAGGAAAGCGCCGCCTCCCAGCGGAAGCAGCCCCGTCCAGTGGCCGTCCCGCCATGAGCCGTCGGGGTTGCTGAGCAGCCCCTTGTCCAGTTCCAGCTCGAACAGGCGCCAGCGGACGGGCTGCCGCCCGTTCGTGACCAGGCCCAGCTCGCCGAACGCCGTCAGCAGCTCCCGCAGCGCCTCCCGCTGCTCGGGACCGTTGTACGGCGTCACCGCCCGGTAGAGCGCGTGCGTGTGGCCGTCGAGCAGGGCGCGGAGGTTCACGCCGGACGCCGGGAACCCGATCCCGTCCAGATGGAGGAGGGGCAGCTCCTCCTGGTCGGCGGCGTCGTCCGCCATGGCCCGCGCCATGACCTGCAACTTGCCGAAAACGCCTGGAGTCCTGTCGCGGGAGTCCCCGTTCGGGTTGTAGCCCAGGCTCTCCAGCCCCTTCTTGATCAGTTCGTCGGCGGGGCCGGCCGGCTCCTTCTCGGAAACGGCGTCCGGATCGAGTGCCGCTTCGAGGCGTTCCGCGGCACTGTCCAGCAGCTTCTGCTGTGCGGCGGTGTACTTCGCGACTCCCGCCACGCCGGCGATCAGCCCCTCGTGCGTGATCTCCGGCAGCAGGGCCCCGATCGCCTCGGCCGGGTCGTCGTCGCCCGCGGTCACGGCCGCCTTGATCAGGGACAGGACGGTCTCGTCGTCGATACGGCGCAGCGCCTCCGAACCGCGGAGGTCGCGCGGCCTCAGCCAGTGCCAGTACCGGGCGGGGGGCAGGAGCCTGGTGCCCTCCGCGAACGCCCCCGGGACGGCGTCCGTCTTCACGAAGGCGGTGACGACGCCGTCCTGGTCGATCAGCTCGGCCTGGTAGGAGCGGGCCAGCACGGCCCGGATCCGGTCGTCGCCGGGCATCAGCAGGCCGCTGGACGGGGCGACGCCCCGCCGTGTCGTGACGCCGTTCCCGGCAAGGTCCTCCGAGCGCAGGGAGCCGTCGGACAGCTTCACGACCCGCCAGCCGAGCAGGCCGTCCACGGCGTGGCCCACGGGGGTGGCGCCCTCCGCGGGAGCGGGCAGCATCCAGCCGGAGACGAAGTCGGAGCCCTGCGCCTCCCGGACGCCGTCGGCGAAGAAGCCCGGCATGCTCTCGCGGCCGCACTCACCGCTCACCGGGTCGTACTCGTGCCAGCCGGTACCGGTGGCTTCCTCATTGCTTTTCCACACCCAGTACGACGTCCCGTCGGTGACGACCGAACGATGTTGGGGCAGCACGGTGTCTCCGCGGTGCACCACCCCGGCGCCGGTGGTGCGGCCGCCGCCGGGCAACGGCAGGGCGACATTCATGTCGTTCGTGTACCAGTACATGCTCTTCGCCGCGGGCAGGTGGCCCTCCATGGGCCGCGGCTGACCGGCTTCGGTGTGCCAGTAGCCGACGGTCTTCCCGCCATACTGCGAGGAATGCCAATGGACGAGCAGCTCTCCGTCCACGTAGCGGAAGCCGACGGAATTACGGTTGTCTCCGGCGGGGATTCGCAGGTCGTGGACGAGCACCGCGCCCTCGGGGCCGATCACCCGGGCCTGGGTGGGACCGGCGACGATGAGGTACGGCCAGGCGTCGGCGACGAGTATCTCGGTGGCCTTCTCGGCCGGGACGAGCTCGGCGACGGCCTCGTCCCAGGCGGGCCAGTGCAGCTCGTCGAAGAGACCGGCCCGCAGGGTCCTGGTCAGAACCGGCGCCAGGCTCAGGGTGACCGCCGCGCGGACGGCCTCCTCGTTCAGCACCAGCACCTCGCCGGGCAACCAGCCGAGCCTGCGCATCGCGTCGGGCAGGCCCGGCAGCCCCGTGTCCGTCGACCGGCGGGCGACCGCGCCGACCCAGTCCACCAGCAGGGGCCGCCCGCCCGGCGACTCGATCAGGGCCCGCAGCGCGTGCCGGCCGTCGTCGCTGTCGGAGAGGGAGTCGGCGCCCCAATGGAAGGCCCGGCGGAACCGCCCGTCGGCCTCCACGGCTCGCAGGTCGCGCCGACCCTCGCTCTTGGCCCACACCTCCAGGTTCAGCCGGTGGGAATCGCCGGGGTCGGCCACCGGGACGTCCAGGGCGAGCAGCAGGTCCAGCAGGTCGACGTGCCCGGGAATCTCGAAACCCTCGCCTTTCGCGGTGAGCTCGGTCCGCAACCGGTCCGCCATGCGCTCCACCAGCGGGAACAGCGCGGGTGGGAGGTCCCGGTGCCATCCCGCCCTGCTGAAGCGCAGGAAGCGCTGCAGCCAGCCCGCGCTGCCGTCCCCCGGCCGCGCCTCCTCGGGCGCCTCGTCGGGCGCGCAGAGCTCCCCGGAGGCTCCGGACTCCTCGAGGATCTCCAGCCACAGGGCCGGGAAGCCGCGGTCGTCGGAGGTCGGCATCATGTTCAGCAGCGTTCCGCGCACCTCCGGCCGCTGTCCGGCCAGGGCGATCAGGGCAGGACGGTGCGACTTCCACCAGCCCGCGGCGGCGCGTGTGGTCGCCGGGAGGGCGAGCAGTTCGGTGAGGTAGGCGTGCTCGACGGCTTCCGCGCTCTCACCCGCGGCCTTGGCCATACGGCGCAGCTCCGTGGCCATCTGGGCCGACGGCGGCAGCCCGCTCGCGGTACGCCGCACGCACAGCCGCGTGAAACGGCGCAGTGCCTCCTCCGCGGAGACCCGGGCGGCCAGCTCCTTGGCGTATCCGGAGAGGGCCTTCACCGGCAGTGCCCCGGCGAGGGCGAACTCCAGGAAGACGGCGTCGTGCCGCTCGTCGTCGATCGGCAGCCCGTGCTCGGCCTCGGCCTTGCGGGCGTGGGTGAACATCTGCGTCGCGTAGACGACGTTCTCGATGCCGAGGAAGGTGCGGGCGGCCCGCTCGTAGTAGGTCGGCAGGAGGTGCGGCACCGACGAGGCGAGCCGTCCGGCGAGCGCGTGGAAGGCGTCCAGCGCGGCCTTCGGCTTGCTCTTCGCGCGCTGGTCGATCTTCTTCATCTCGGGTATGACGGCCAGGGCGTGGTGGCCGTCCTCGGGGTGGTGGACCAGGACCCATTCGGGGAAGCCCAGCATGGTGCGCCGGCCGAAGCCGATCTCCGCGGGTTCGCCGACCCGCTCCAGACCGAGGAAACCGGAGGCCTGGTCCTCGCCCAGCCCGAGATCGGCGGCCGTCAGCCGCACCACCACGCGGTCGTCCAGGGCCGGGTGCCGGTAGGTGCGGGCGGTGAGCAGGACCGCCGACTCCCCCGCGTCCCGGGTGCCGAGCGGAAGGACGGCGCCGGCCGCCAGCAGTTCGGAAGCGTCGCTCATTTGCCTTCGGTCCTCTCCACGATCCGGCCGGCGTACAGCGCCGCGCCCATCCGCATGCCCTCCGACCAGGCCACGGGGCTGACCTCCCGCAGCGTCAGAGCCTTGCCGTCCTTGTCGTTCCAGCTCAGGGAGCCGGTCTCGCCGTCGCCGTCCCAGTACGGCTCGCCGATCCACAGGGAGGCCTCGGCCCTCATGCCGCCGTCGCGCACCCCGCAGATGGCGTAGGCGCCGGACACGCGGTAGCCGTGGGACTCGGCACGGGCCGTCAGCGCGAACCGCGAGGCGAACCTCGCGCCGGAGAACTCGTTCACGGAGGTGGCCTTCGGGGCCAGTTCCTCCTCGGCCGGCTTGGTCCAGGTGGCGCGGTAGATCTGCTCGACCTTCTGGGTCACCCCGAGTTCGGCGGCGAACTCGCGCAGGTCGTCCAGGTCGGGAAGGAGGACGGGGTGCGGCAGCCTCACGGTCTCGGCGGACATCCGCACCGTCTCACCGTCCAGGTTCACCACCCGCAGCTCCCCGGACTCGGACACGTCCCGCAGGAAGCCCGCCTCATCAGGGTCGTCGCCGACGACGACGAGGTCGCGCAGCGCGACCTGCCAGGCCTCGTCGGGCCACACCCGGCCGAGCAGCCCGGTGGGCACCGGCAGCGACGAGACCATCCAGGCGTCGACCTGCGCGACGCACGCGGCGGCGTGCTGGTCGAGCCATTCGGCGAACCGCCGCAGCCGCTCCACCTCGGAGTGGTCCCGCAGCGCCTTCGGCAGCGTCTTCAGCTGCTTTCCGGCTCCACGGGTGGACCGTGCCGCCACCTTGCCGTCCACCAGGGCGATCTCATAGCCCTCACCTGCAGCCAACCAGCCCACGGGGCTTCACCTCCAGATACACGAGACCCCGGAGCGCCTGCCCGAAGGCGGCGCGGTTCCGGGGACACCGGGGAACGCAGGAGACCGTCTCGTCCTCACTGCGGCGAATGATCACGAACCTAGCGGGACTCACTGACAAATCAGCCGAAAAAACCGAAATCAGCCCTCGGACCAGCGTCGGGATCGGAAGAAAAAGCCGGAAAGACTGTTCGATCGCCGTCCGAGGCGGAGCCGGACGGCGATCGAACGGATGCGCGGCGGCTCCCGACGAACGCCGAGAAATGCCGTTGTCCCCGGGTCAGCGCCGGCGGCGGATCTCCAGGTCCGCGAAGCGCGGCACGTCGCCTTCGGTGATCCGGCGCCATGCCCTGCGGTACAGGTCCGCGACGGGCTCCGCCGGGACGAGGACGCCGAGGACCGCCTCGTGACCGTTTCCTTCGAGCAGGTCGTAGAGCGGGAGCTTCCACTCCTCCTGCGGAGGATGGGGAGCGCGCAGCGTGTTCCAACCGCACGGGAGGAACAGGGAACGGCTCGCACGCGGGCGGGCGGCCTCGAGCACGAGGTCGGTGGCCGCCAGCTCGGCACGGGCCGCCTTGATCCTGGCCGGCCTCCAGCCCGTCCAACGGGCCGTGTCGCGATCGGTGGGATCGGGCATCGCCAGCAGCATCAGGTACACGGCCGCCGCGTCCGGGCTCAGCCCGTACCGCTCCGCCGCCTCGGCGACGAGTCCCGGCACCGACCGCGTCGGGTCCTGCGGCCACCACGTGCCGTCCGCGCCCCGCTCCCCCGCCGCCGGATCGCCCGGGTCGGCGAGCAGCGAGACGAACCGCTCATCCCGCACCAGACGCAAGGACAGCTCGACGGGCAGGAGATCGCCGGAGTCGTCGCGCAGCGCGGGCAGGTGCGGGTCGCCGCCGTTCTCGTCCAGCAGCGCCGGCCGGATACCGGGGCAGGGATGGCCGTGGACCGTGGCCATGACGACCGCACCGTACCGCTCGAAACCCTCCCCCACCTCGGTGGCGGTGCCCGTCGCCCTGCGGAATTCCGAAAGGTCGACGCACCGGTCGAGGCCGAGCATCAGGTCGGGGTTGGCGAGCCGGTCACGGACGGCCGTGAGCGCCGCGGGGAGGCGACCGCGCAGCGGGTCCCCGGCGGGGAGCCGGTGGGCGAGCCAGGCCGCCATCGCGACGGCGCCGACGAGCGTGACCCCGGTGAAACCGACGGCTCCCTCCTCCTCGGGCCGGACCCGGTTTCCTCGCACGACCCACCTCAGGTCGCGGCACAGCAGGGGTTCGGACGCCGGATCGAGCAGTGCGGGCAGGGAGGCCGCGGAGTTCCAGCCGGTCCGCACCGCCTTGGCCGCCTCGACCGCGAGCGACTCGGGCACCGCCACCCGCTCACCGACTTCCCGGTTCCACACGCGGGCCGCCTCGGCCACGTCGGGGCCGTCCGTCCACAGCCGGGACGGCCGCGAAGGCACGAGCGCGCCGACGAGGGCGTCCTTGAACGCGTCGTCCATCGCGCGCAGCTCGTCCCCGGCGACGGCCGCCTCGGCGACCTTCACCTTCAGGGCGGCCCGCGCCTCGGCGGGCAGGAAGTTCCGCTGCTCGCTGCCGATCCCCGGCAGGCCGGCGACGACCAGCTTGGCCATGGTCCCGGTGACGCCGGTGAGGCGGGCGAACTCCTCGGCCGCCTCGGGGAACCACGGCGCGGGACCTCGTGCGGCGGCCTCGGCGAGCAGCCGGTCCGGGGAGAAGGAGTCCTCCGGCGCGGTGAGCGGCACGGACGAGACGACCTCGTAGCGGGAGGGGACCTCGAACCGGCCCGCCGGGTCGTAGAAGATCGCGGGAAGCACGACGCCCGTGGTCAGGTGGTAGTAGTCGAGGACGGCCAGGAACGCGCCGCCCTCCAGCGGGAGCAGTGCCCGCCGGTTGCCCCGCTTCCACTCCTCGGATTGGATCGCCTTCACGTCCAGACGCAGGTCGAGTCTCCGCCACCGGGCCCGCACCTCCTCTTCTCCGGCCATGCCCAGCTCGGTGAACGTCTTCAGCAGCGCGCCCAGCACCTCCCTGTCCTCGGGGAAGGCGAACACCGACACCGCGTGATAGGCCAGAGCCGCCCGCATGGAGAGCAGGCCCTCCACCGACAGGGCGGTGTAGCGCAGCTCGGTCCCCGCCGGATGGAACCCGGAGCTCGGGGCGGGAAGCCGCCCGGCCATGGCGCGGCGCATGAGCCCGAACACGGTGAAGAGCGGGTTCGTCTCCCCGGGGGAGCGCCCGCTCTGGCCGACGCCGCTGATCGCGCGGCGGATCGCGTGGTCGGACGGGCCCGGGAACCTCTCCGCCTCCGGCTTCGGGGAGAGCGCGTTCTCCAGCCTGCGCGCGATCATGTCCAGGGTCTTCTGCCGCCGGGCGGCGAACTTCGCGAAACCGCCGACCCCCGCGACCACGGACTCGTGGGTGAGGCCGGGGATCAGCGCACGGACGGCCTCGGCGAGGGTCTCGTCGGTCAGGCCGTCGGCCGACGCCGCCTCGATCAGGGCGGCGGCGGTCTCCCGGTCGATGCGGCGCAGCGCCTCGGAGCCGCGCGGGTCGCGGGGACGCATGCCGTACCAGTACGGCACCGGAGGCATGATCGAGGTGCCCGCGGCGAACGGCCCGCCCTTCCGGTCCATTCTCATCTGGGCGGTGACGACGCCGTCAGGGTCGATCACGCCGACCTCATGGGAGTCGAGGGAGAGCGCGCCGGGCCTGTCACCACCCGGCATGAACAGGATCCAGGACGGGAAGACGCCCCGCGGGGTGGTGATGGTGTTCCCGGCGAGGTCCTCGCCGCGTGAAGAGCCGTCGGGCAGGCTCACGACCCTCCAGCCGACCAGCCCGTCCACGGGGACTCCGATCGGATTGGGGCCCTCGGTGGGGGCCGGCATCAGCACTCCGCCCGCGAAGAAGCCGCCCTTGGGGACGCCGCGGACGCCCTCGGTGATGAAGGCGGGGCCGCCGCGCCGTCCGAGCTCTCCGCTCCTCGGGTCGTACTCGTACCAGTGCTCGCCCTCGTCGCCTTCCCCGGCGGCCCGTACCCAGTACGACCTCCCGTCGCCGATGAGCTTCCGGGAAGGGGGCAGGCCGGTGTCCCCGCGGTGCAGCACCCCGGCGCCGGTGGTGCGTCCGCCTTCGGGAAGCGCCAGGCTGTGGTCCGCCGAGTGGCCCAGGAACCGGGACAGGCGGACGGACCAGTTCATGTGGCCCGTCATCGGGAGCACGCGGTCGGCGGAGTCGTGCCAGTAGCCGACGACCTGGCCTTCCGGCCGTACCGACCGCCAGTAGACGAGCAGTTCTCCGTCCACGTAGTGGAAGCCCAGATCTCCATACCAGTTCCCGGCCGGTAGGCGCAGGTCGTGGACGAGGACGGTGCCCTCTGCGCCGATCACCCTGACCTGGGCGGCATTCGCGACGATCAGGTACGGCATGGCGTCGGAGACGGACAACGAGTAGTGGTCACCGCCGCCCAGCGCGGCCAGTGCCTCGTCCCAGGCGGGCCAGCCCAGCTCGGCGAAGATCCCGGCGCGCAGGGCGCGCGCGAGGATCTGGGCGAGGTCGGTCGCGGCGGTCCGGCGGACCGCGCCGCGGGCCAGCGCGAAGACGGATCCGGGCAGCCGTTCCAGCGGCTGCAGCGATCCGGGCAGCGCGGGGAGGCCCGGTGTGATCGCCTCTCGGGCGGTCTTCTCCATCCATTCGGCGAGCATCGGACCGCCTCCGGGCGAGGCGATCAGCTGCTGGAAGGTGACCACCGAGTCCTGGGTTCCGTTCAGATGGCCGAGGCGGTGGTGGAAGGAGACGCGGAATCTGGGATCGGCGGCGAGCGCCAGCAGGTCCCGCCGCGGCTCGCCCCCGGCCCAGACCTCCAGGTCCAGGGAGTGGTCGTGCGGCGGGTCGGCCACCGGCACGCCCAGGGCGAGCAGCAGGTCCAGGAGATTCGTCTGCACGGGGGCCGGGAAGCCCTCACCGAGGGCGGCGAGTTCGGTCTTCAACCGGCCCGCCATGCGCTCGACCAGCGGGTACAGGGCGGGCGCGGGGGCACTCCGCCGCCCCCGCGCCCAGAAGTCCTGGAACCGCTTCGACCAGCCCAGGGTCCCGTCCTCCGGGCGTGCTTCCTCCGGCGCGTTCTCGGGATCGCAGAGCGCGGCCGTCGCACCGGACTCCTCGAGGATCTCCAGCCACAGGGCGGGCAGCGCGCCGTCGTGGTTCTGCGGTGTCAGGTCGAGCAGCGTGCCGCGGACCTCCGGGCGCGCCTTCGCCAGGGCGACCAGGGCCGCCTTGTGAGCCTTCCACCAGCCCGTGACGGCGCGGACTGTCGCGGGAAGCGCGAGTACCTCGGCGAGATACCGCTGCTCGACGGCCCGCACGTCCTCGCCCGCGGCCTTGGCCAGCCGCTGCAGGTCGGTCGCCATCTTCACGGACGGCGCCATCCCGCCCGCGGTTCGGCGGACGCACATCGTGCTGAAGCGGCGCAGCGCCTCGTCCGCGGGCACCCGGCCGGACAGCTCGCTCGCGTAGGAGGAGAGCGTCTTGGCCCGGAGGACTCCGGCGAGCGCGAACTCCAGGAACACCTCGTCGTGCCGCTCCTCGTCGATCGGCAGGCCGTACTCGGTTTCGACTTCGCGGGCGCGGGTGAACAGCTGCGCGGCGTAGGCGAGGTTCCCCGCCGCGAGGAACTCGCGCGCGGCCCGCTCGTAGAAGGTCGGCAGCAGGTGCGGGACCGAAGACGCCAGCCGGGCGGCCAGCTCATGGAAGGCCGTCAACGCGGCCTTCGGCCTGCTCTTCGCCCGCCGGACGACGCGCTCCAGCTCCGGTACGACGGCCAGCGCGTGATGGCCGTCCTCGGGATGGTGCGCCAGGACCCACTCGGGGAATCCCAGCAAGACGCGCCGCCCGACGCCGACGACCTCCGGAACGCCCTCTGGTTCCAGGCCGAGGAAGCCGGCGGCCAGGTCCTCGACCGCGCTCGGCTCGGCGGGTGAGAGGCGCACCACCACGCGTCCGTCCAGGCCGGGGTGCCGGTACGCGCGGGCGGTCAGCGGCACGGCGTTCTCCCCCGCGTCCCCGGTGCCGGGCGGCAGCACGGCACCCGCCTCCAGCAGTCTCTCCACGTCACTCACGCGTCCGCTCCCTCTCGACCTTCCGGCCCTCCGGAACTCCTCCCAGGGGCCGCATCCCGAAGGCCTTCGCACGGCTTCCGGGGATACCGAAGAACGCGGGAATCCGATCCGCCCCCGCGATGATGATCGCGAACTTATCGAGCACCACCGACGAATCATTTGAAATGCCGAATTCGGCGCACGGCCCTCGGATTTGCGGAGCGAGGCGCTTCCGGCGCCGCCCGAACACCCGGATCGCCCTCCGGGCGCGCAGGTCAGCGGCTC
>NZ_BAAATZ010000007.1:370666-376000 GCF_039533685.1 Actinocorallia aurantiaca
CGCCGAGTTCGGCGGTGACGGCGGCGGCGGCCTCGGCCAGCGCGTCGCCCCTGCGGGCTATCTCGGCGCCGGTGAGGAGGGCGCCGACCTGGAGGGCCAGGACGAGGTCCTGGCGGCCGTCGGCGTCGTGGACGGGGGCGGCGATCAGGTGGACGGGGTGGCGGGTGCCGGGGCTGAGCTCGGCGTCCAGGTAGACGCGCTCGCCGAGGCCGGACAGGAGTTCCCCCATCAGGGTGCGGGCTTCGGGCGGGAGGTCGCCGGCCGAAGCCTCGTTCAGGAACGAGTACAGGCGCATGCCGGCGGGGGTGAGGCTCTCCACGAGGTAGCCCGCGGCACGGCAGCGGGCCGTGATGGTGCGGAGGCGGTCGCGGTCCAGGGTGACCGGGAGGGTCGGCTCCTTGGACAGCCAGCGCTCGAAGTCCTCGTCGGGGCCCCACAGGACGTACATCAGGCCGCTGGGCGGGGCGAACGGGTAGCGCTCCCCCACCCGGGCGGGGGTGAGGCCGGGGGCGGCGAGCGCGTCGAGGACCATGATCTCCTCGTCGACGACGGCGGAGACCGTGGCGGCCGTGCGGTGGCGCGCGACCAGCGGCTCGAGGCGGCGGCGCGCGGCCTGTGCGGCGGCGAAGCTCCGCTGGGCGGCCCGGCCCGCGGCGATGAGGGCGGGGCCCAGGCCGTAGGTGAGGGTGCGCGGGTCCCGCACCAGGTAGCCCGCGGTGGTCAGCTCGGTGAGGATGCCCAGGCAGGTGGGCTTGCTGATGCCCAGGTCGCGGGCGAGCTCCGACAGGCCGAAGCGGCGGCCGCCCGCCGTGGCGAACCGGTCGAGCACCGCGACCACCCGCGCGGTCGGCGGCGAGCGCCGGGCTCCGCCCATTGACCCCTCCTCGGAAGACGTCCTACTCTCAAGTCACAGAAAATCTACCGCATAGGTACATATTTGTACCGCACGTCGAGGGAGCATCGGGTGGCCACGGAGTCCTTCGCCCAGGCGATCGCCGAAGCCGAGCGGATCATCCGCTCGGCCCCGCACATCCAGAACGAGCAGGACCTGGCCGAGGGGCTCGACTACCTCGCCGGCAGCATCAAGGCGTCCCTGCACCTGGCGTGGGCCTACGAACGCGACTTCCCGTTCTTCGTCGCCTCCACCGGCCCGTACAGCAAGCTCGGGCTCGACAACCCCGACACGCTCTACTTCCACGCCTACATCCGCGACGACGCCGAGTACGTCGTCACGGGACGCCGCGGCACCACCGCCGACCTGAGCTTCCAGGTGATGAACGGCGACTACAGCCCCACCAGCTCCCCCGACAGCCTCACCGCGTTCGACGACCGCGAACTCGACATCGCGCCGGACGGCACGTTCGAGGTGCGGTTCGGGCCGGAGAAGCCCGACGCCGGGCCGAACTACTTCACGCTCGGCCCCGGCTCGTCGATGCTGATCGCCCGCGAGGTCTACAGCGACTGGGCGAACGAGGACCGCGGCGAGATCCGCATCCACCGCGCCGACACCCTCGGCATGGCGCCCCCGCCCGCCAAGGAGGAGCTCAGCGCCAAGCGCTTCGCCGTCGCGGGCCGGATCCTCGTCTCCCGGATCAAGACGTTCCTCGCCTTCCGGGAATGGCACTACCTGGACCTCCCGGTCAACACGCTGACCGAGCCGCGCTCCACCCCCGGCGGCCTCACCACCCAGTACTCGTCCGTCGGGCACTACGACCTGGACGACGACCAGGTCCTGGTCATCACGGTGCCCGCCCCCGCCAAGGACCTCGCGCCGTACTTCGGCTTCCAGCTCGGCAGCCTCTGGTACGTCTCGCTCGACTACATCAACCACCAGACGAGCCTCACCGCCGACCAGGCGCGGGTCGACCCCGACGGGATGATCCGCTACGTCGTCAGCGAGCGCGACCCGGGCCTGGCCAACTGGATCGAGCGCACCGGCCACCGGCGCGGCTTCCTGCAGTTCCGCTGGCAGCGGCTCACCCGGGCGCTCACCCCCGGGGACGGCCCGGCGGTCGAGATCGTCCCGTTCGACGAACTGCCGAAACTGCCCTACTACGAGCAGCAGCGGGTGGACTCCGCCGAGTGGACCGCGCGGATCGCCGAGCGCCAGACCGCCGTCGCCCGAAGGATGCTCGGCTGATGCCGCTGAAGGACAAGGTCGTCGTCATCTCCGGGGTCGGTCCGGGTCTCGGCCGGAGCCTGGCCGTGCGGTGCGCCGCCGCCGGAGCCGACGTCGTGCTGGCGGCGCGCACGCAGAAGCGGCTCGACGAGGTCGCCGAGGAGGTCACCGCGCTGGGCCGCCGCGCGGTGACCGTCCAGACGGACATCACGGACGAGGAGTCGTGCCGGAACCTGCTCGACACCGCGCTGGACGCGTGCGGCCGAGTGGACGGGCTGGTCAACAACGCCTTCGCGATCCCCCCGCTGACCGACCTGTGCGACGTCGACTTCGACGCGATCCGCGCCTCCGTCGAGACGAACGTGCTCGCCGCGCTGCGGTTGACCCGGCTGTTCGCCCCCGCGCTCGCCGAGCACGGCGACGGCTCCGTCGTGATGGTCAACTCGGCGGTGCTGCGGCACTCCCGGCGCACGTTCGGCACGTACAAGATGTCGAAGACCGCGCTGCTCTCCCTCGCGCAGAGCCTCGCCACCGAACTCGGGCCGCGGGGCGTCCGCGTCAACACGGTCGCGCCCGGCTACATCTGGGCCGACAACCTGAAGTTCTACTTCCGGCATCTCGCCCAGGAGCGCGGCATCACCACCCGGCAGGTCTACGAGGAGACCGCCGCGGACATCGACCTGCGGCGCCTTCCCGAACCCGACGAGATCGCCGACACCGTCGTGTTCATGCTCTCCCCGCTCGCCCGCGCCGTCACCGGGCAGTGCCTCGACGTCAACTGCGGCGAGTTCCACCACTGACTCCTGGAGGCCCACCGATGAGCACCATAGGCACCGCTGAGGACCTCCACGCCTCGGCCACCAAGATGACGGGCCTGTCCGACTTCGGGGACGACGACTACAGCGACGGCCTGGCCGTCCTCCTGGACTCCTACGAGAAGGAGGCCGCCCTCACCCCGCTCGGGGTCAAGGCGACCCGCGCCATCCTGCGGGGTTCGCTGGCCGCCCGGCTGGTGGCCGAGCAGTCCTGGAAGCAGCACCCCGAACACGCGGACGCGCCCGTCGAGCGGCCGATCTTCGTCACCGGTCTGCCCCGCACCGGCACGACCGCGCTGCACCGCCTCCTCACCGCCGACCCCGCGCACCAGGGCCTGGAGGTGTGGCTGGCCGAGATGCCGCAACCGCGCCCGCCCCGCGACACGTGGGCGAAGAACCCCTTCTTCCAGGCCATCCAGGCCGGTTACGAACGGCACCACGTCAAGCATCCCGAGTTCATGGGCGTGCACTACATGTCGGCCGACATGGTGGAGGAGTGCTGGCAGCTGCTGCGCCAGTCGCTCCGCTCCGTCTCCTTCGAATGCCTGGCGCACCTGCCGACGTACTCCGCCTGGCTCGCCGGACAGGACTGGACTCCCGCCTACCGCAGGCACCGCCGCAACCTCCAGCTCATCGGCCTGAACGACCCGGGCCGCCGCTGGGTGCTGAAGAACCCCAGCCACCTCTTCGCCCTGGACGCGCTGCTGGAGGTCTACCCCGACGCGTTGATCGTCCAGACCCACCGCGACCCCCGCGCATCGACGGCCTCGATGTGCAGCCTCTCCGCGCACAGCACCTCGGGCTGGTCCACGGAGTTCGAGGGTTCGGTGATCGGACGCTCCCAGCTCGACCTGTGGAGCCGCGGCCTGGAGGCCTTCAGCGCCGAACGCGCCCGGCACGACCCGTCCCGCTTCCACGACGTCGACTACGACGAGTTCGTCCGCGACCCCCTGGGCACCGCCGAGTCCATCTACTCCCGTTTCGGCCTGACCCTCACCGACGAGGCCCGCACCGCGATGGCCGCCCTCCACACCGAAAGCGACGCGGGGGCGGGCCGCCCGTCCCACAGCTACTCGCTCGCGGACTTCGGCCTCACCCCCGAGGAGGTCGACGAGCGCTTCCCGCGGTAGCGGCGCGTCAGAACGGGTAGGCCGGGGCCTTGTCGCGCATGGTGATCCAGCGGGTCTCGGTGAAGGCCTCGATGTTGGCGGCGGGGCCGCCGAAGCGGGAGCCGGTGCCGGACGCGGCGAGGCCGCCGAAGGGGACGTTGGCCTCGTCGTTGACGGTCTGGTCGTTGATGTGGACGATGCCGGTGGGGATCTTCTGGGCCAGTTCCCAGCCCTTCATGAGGTCGCGGGTGACGATGCCGAGGGAGAGGCCGTACTCGTCGGCGGAGGCCAGGCGGACGGCCTCGTCGAAGGTGGTGAAGCGGGCCACCGGGGCGACCGGGCCGAAGATCTCCTGGGCGAAGGCCGGGGTGTCGGGCGTGGCGTCGGCCAGGACCGTGGGCCGGTAGAAGAGGTTCTCGTAGGTGCCTCCGGCGACGAGGCGGGCGCCCTGGGCGGTGCTGGCGGTGACCAGGTCGTGGATCTTGTCGCGCTGGCCGGCGTCGATGACCGGGCCCAGGGCGACCCGGGCGATGGCGGGGTCGCCGACGGGCAGGGCGCTCGCCCTGGCGGCCAGGCGGTCGACGAACTCGCCGTACAGGCCCTCGTGGACGAGGTGGCGGCCGGTGGTCATGCAGATCTGGCCCTGGTGGAAGAAGCCGCCCCAGGCCGCGAGTTCGACGGCGGAGTCCAGGTCGGCGTCGTCCAGGACGATCAGGGCGGAGTTGCCGCCGAGTTCCAGGTGGACGCGCTTGAGATGGCGGCCGGCCAGCTCGCCGACCCGGCGCCCGGCCTCGGTGGAGCCGGTGAAGGAGATGACGCGCACCAGCGGATGCTCCACCAGCGCACGGCCGACGTCCGCGCCGCCGGGGAGCATCTGCAGGACGCCCGGAGGCAGGCCGGCCTCCTCGAAGATCCGGGCGATCATGACGCCGCCGGTGACGGCGGTGCGCGGGTCCGGCTTGAGGACCACCGCGTTGCCCAGTGCCAGCGCCGGGGCGACCGAGCGGATGCCCAGGACGATCGGCACGTTGAACGGGGAGATCACGCCGACCACCCCTGCGGGCACACGGGCCGCCATCGACAGGCGAGGCTCCTCGCTGGGCAGGAGCTCCCCGTAGGGGCGGCCGGGCAGCGCGGCCGCCTCATGGCACTCCTGCTCGGCGGCGCGCACCGAGTACCCGGCCATGCCGGGGACGGCGCCGACCTCTCGGACGTTCCACCAGGCGATCTCCCCGTCGTTCGCGGCCCACAGCGCCGCGGCCCGGCGCAGCACCGCGGCCCGCCGGGGGTG
>NZ_BAAATZ010000008.1:0-10411 GCF_039533685.1 Actinocorallia aurantiaca
GGCGGGGGGGAAGAAGGGCGGGGGCGGGCGAACTCCTCGGTTTCGGGGGTGTCGTCGACGGTGGGGGCGTCGTCGAAGCCGTACTCGGCGGACTCCGGCTCGGGGTCGGACGCCGTGCGGCGGGTGATGAGGCGGCCGAGGGCCGTCGGGGCGGGGGCCTCGGGTTCTCTGCGGAGCCACATGGGCACCAGGACCACGGCCCATACGGCGACTATCGCCAAGTACAGGAGGGTGCTGCTCATCTACGTCCCTCCCGCGGCGCCTTGTGGTGAGCACGTTCGGGAGCGGGATGGCTCCGGGACGAATACATGCTCACGTCCACGCACGGTAGGACGCACTGTCTGCGCTTGACGAGCATACGGGCGGTGTGTCGTGAGATCTCTGTGGCTATGGCCCGTTCTTGGGGGAAGTTTTCTTGATCATTAAACGGATCGGGCGGTTAGACGTCAGTGGCGGGCGCTACGCGCGCGCCATCGGGCGCGGAGGCCGTCGGGGATATCCTCGGCGGTGAGGGCGTAGCAGATGTGGTCGCGCCAGGCTCCGTCGATGTGCAGCTGCCGGCGGCGCGTGCCCTCGTCACGGAAGCCGAGTTTCTCCACCACGCGGCGGGAGGCGGTGTTCTCGGGGCGGATCGACGCTTCTACGCGGTGGAGGCCGACGTTGAAGAAGCAGTGGTCGACGGCGAGCGCCACCGCGGCGGGGATCACGCCCCGGCCGGCGTAGTCGCGGTCGATCCAGTAGCCGAGCTGGGCGTTGCGTGCCGAGCCCCAGATGATGGCGCCGATGGTCAGCTGCCCGACGAACTCGCCTTCGTAGGTGACGACCCACGGCAGCGCCAGGCCGTTGCGTGCTTCCTTCCGCATCGCGTGGACCATGCTCAGATACGGGCCCAGGCCGGTGCGGAACAGCGGCGTCTCGGGGTTCGTCGGCTCCCACGGGCGCAGCCATTCGGCGTTGCGGACGCGGACGTCACGCCAGACGGCGGCGTCCCGCATCCGGATGGGGCGAAGACCGACCGGCCCCTCGTTCAGAGTGACCGGCCACCCTCTCATGCGTTCCACGCCTCCATGATTGCCTGCCGGAGCCGTTACACGCCATCCGGGACTCGCGGGTGGTCCCCGCCTCGTATCTGCGAGACGGCGTGCTCCAGAACGGGACCGAGGACGGACATTCCATCCCGTACTCCCCCAGTGGAGCCCGGGAGGTTGACGATCAGGGTGTCTCCGGCGAGTCCCGCGAGCCCCCGCGAGAGGATCGCCGTCTTCACCGTCCCGATCCCGCGGATGGCCTCGGCGATGCCCGGGACCTCGCGGTCCACCACCTGGCGGGTCATCTCGGGCGTGCGGTCCGTCGGTGTGAGGCCCGTCCCTCCGGACGTCACGACGACGTCGTACCCGTCCGCCACGGCCTCCCGGAGCAGTTCCAGGACGGCTTCACCGTCGGGGACGACGCGCGGGCCGTCCACCTGGCAGCCCCATTCGCGCAACAGCTCGGCCAGTACCGGCCCCGAACGGTCCTCGTACGCTCCGCTCGCGGCCCGGGTGGAGACGGTCACCGCCAGGGCGCGCATGCTCATGTGTCCTCCCCGGGACGGGTCCAGTTTCCGGTCTTGCCTCCGGTCTTCTCTACTACCCGCACATCGGTGATCACAGCCCCGGGATCGACGGCCTTGACCATATCGATCAGTGCCAGCGCGGCGACGGTGACCGAGGTGAGTGCTTCCATCTCGATTCCGGTGCGGTCGGCCGTCTTGGTGGTCGCGGTGATCTCGACTCCGCCGTCGACGATCGAAAGGTCGACCTTGACCCCGTGCAGGGCGATCGGGTGGCACATCGGCACGAGGTCGGGCGTCTTCTTCGCGCCCATGATCCCCGCGATCCGCGCGACGGAGATCGCGTCTCCCTTGGGCACCGACCCGTCGCGCAGCGCCGTCACGCACTCGTCGCTGAGGCGGACGAAGCCGCGTGCGGTGGCCGTGCGGGCGGTGACTTCTTTCGCGGACACGTCGACCATGCGTGCCGCGCCGGACTCATCCAGGTGCGAGAACTTCACGAGGGCAGCTTAAGGACCCTGACGGACGCGCCTTCCGGCACCTCTGTCACGTCCGGCGGGACGACGATCAGGCCGTTCGCCTCGGAGAGCGCCGCCATCTGGTGGGAGCCCTGCGCCGAAGCGGGACGCACGGTGTAGGAGCCGTCCGCGAACGTCAGCTCCGCGCGCAGGTAGTGCTCGAGCCCGTCCGGCGACGTCAGAGCGCTCTCGGAGCGCGCCGTCACGGCGGGCAGGCCCTCGGGTTCGAGCCCCTGCAGGTAGCGCAGGGCCGGCCGTACGAACACCTGGAAGGAGACGTACGCGCTCACCGGGTTGCCCGGAAGGGTGAAGATGGGGCAGCGTCCGTCCAGAAGGCCGAAGCCCTGGGGTTTGCCCGGCCGCATCGCGACCTTGTGGAAGTCGACTTCCCCGCCGCCGGAGAACGCCGCCTTCACCACGTCGTACACGCCCATGGAGACGCCGCCGGTGGTGATGATCGCGTCAGCGCTCGCCAGTTCCTCCTTGAGCGCCTCCCGAACAAGGTTCGGGTCATCTCCCAGGAAGGACCGGCGGAGGGGCTCACCGCCCGCCTCACGGACGGCCGCGGCCAGCATGAAGCTGTTGGAGTCCCAGATCTGCCCGTACTCGAGCGCGTCGCCTGGGTCGCGCAGTTCGTCCCCGGTGGAGAGCACCACGACCCGGGGCCGGGGCCGCACCGGCGGGTGCGAGCACCCGACCGCGGCGACCATGCCGAGTTGCGCGGCGCCCAGCCGGGTGCCGGAGGGGAGGACGGTCGCGCCCGCGCGCACGTCCTCCCCAGCCCTGCGGATGTAGTTGCCCGCCGGTGCGCTCCGGTCGATCCGGACGGTCCGCGCTCCCCCGTCCGTCCATTCGACGGGGATCACGGTGTCGGCGCCGGAGGGCAGCGGGGCCCCGGTCATGATCCGGGCGGCGCGGCCGGGTTCGATCACGGGCCGTCCGAGGTCTCCCGCCGGGACGTCGCCCATGACGGGCAGGACGGCCGGCAGGGTCTCCAGGTCCGCGGCGCGGACGGCGTAACCGTCCATCGCCGAGTTGTCGAACGGGGGAAGGTCCACGGGTGCGGTGACCGGCTCCGCGAGTACCGTTCCGGCCGCCTCCAGGAGGGGCGGCCGTACCGGGTCGAGGGGAGTGAGCCGGGAGATGATCTCGGCGAGATGCTCGGAGACGGTTCTCATGCACCCATGTATTTCACGAACCGTTCTTCTCCACGAACTCCTTCAGCCAGCCGCGGAACTCCTCGCCAAGGTCCTCGCGCTCGGCGGCGAACTGCACGACGGTGCGCAGGTAGTCCAGCTTGTCGCCGGTGTCGAAGCGCTGGCCGCGGAACAGCACGCCCCGCACTCCGCCGCCGTGCTCGGCCGGCATCGTCGCCAGGGTGCGCAGCGCGTCGGTCAGCTGGATCTCGTTCCCGCGGCCGGGCGGGGTCTTCTCCAGCACCTCGAAGACGGCGGGGTCGAGCACGTAGCGGCCGATGATGATCCAGTTGCTGGGCGCGTCCTCGACGGCCGGCTTCTCGATCAGGTCGGTGACCTCGACGACGTCGTCCTCTCCGGCCGGGCTGATGGCGGCGCAGCCGAACTTGGAGATCTGGTCGGGCTCGACCTCCATGAGCGCGATGACGCTGCCGCCGTACTGCTGGCGCACCTCGATCATGCGCTTGAGCAGCAGGTCGCGCGTGCCGATCAGGTCGTCGCCGAGCAGGACCGCGAAGGGCTCGTCGCCGACGTGCTGGGCCGCACAGCTCACGGCGTGGCCGAGACCCTTGGGCTCGCCCTGGCGGACGTAGTGGATCTGGGCGAGTTCGGCCGACTCCTGGATCGAAGCGAGACGGGCGTCGTCGCCCTTGTTGCGCAGTGCTTCCTCGAGTTCGTAAGCGCGGTCGAAGTGGTCCTCGATGGAGCGCTTCGACCGTCCCGTGATCATCAGGACGTCGGAGAGGCCCGCCGAGACGGCCTCCTCCACGACATACTGGATCGCGGGCTTGTCGACGATCGGCAGCATTTCCTTGGGTGTCGCCTTGGTGGCGGGCAAGAATCGGGTTCCAAGCCCAGCCGCGGGAACTACTGCCTTGGTTACGGGTGAGATGTCGGCCATAGGAAAAACCCTAGTCAACTCCAGGAGTCTCGGGTGCAGGAAGACGTTAAGCCCTCGTTGCGAACCCATATACGGCAAGCCAGACAAGAGATGACGGATGCGGAGCGAGCAGGAGCAAGTTCCGCGATACGGGACGTTCTACTGAGCCTCCCGGAGCTTGAGATGGCGTCCTCAATAGCAGCATACGTCTCACGGGGTAACGAACCGGGCACGCGCAGTCTCCTGTTCGCCCTGTGGAAACGCGGCTCTTATGTGCTTCTACCCAGATTGTTGCCGGATTGCGACCTCGATTGGGCTTCTTACGAAGGACCTGACTCCCTGGTCGAATCTCCTCGGGGCCTCCTGGAGCCCACCGAACCTCCCCGCGGCGTCGGGGCGGTCAAAGCCGCGGACGTCGTCCTCGTTCCCGCGCTGGCCGTCGACCGGCGCGGCCACAGGCTCGGACAGGGCGGCGGCTCCTACGACCGCGCGCTCGCCCGGGTCGGTCCCGCCATCCTCACCATCGGCGTGGTCTACGACGACGAGTTCGTGCCCGAACTGCCCGCCGAACCCCACGACCGGCCCGTGCGCGCGGTGGTCACCCCCTCGGGGTTCCACAGGCTGCCCGCGGCGGATTCGTAGACTCCCCCCGTGTGGAAGATCGCGGTACTGCTGCCGCTGCCTCCGGAAGTCATCGACCTGCTGTTCGCCCCGCTGAAGGACCGCGCCGACGTCGTCCTGCCCCCGTCCCGAGACCGGGCCGGCCAGCACGCCGCGCTGGCCGAGGCCGACCTCGCGGTCGGCGACTTCACCGGCGAACTGCCCATGGACGCGGCGGCCGTCGCCGCCGCGCCCCGGCTCGTCCTCCTTCAACAACCTCAGGTCGGCGTCGACAGCTGCGACCTGGACGCGCTGACGGACGCCGGCGTCGCGGTCGCCAACACCGCGGGCGCCAACACCCGTTCCGTCGCCGAATGGGCGGTCGGCGCCGCCTTCGCCCTGTGCCGGAAATTCGCCTGGGCCGACCGGCGGATGCGCGAAGGCGGCTGGCCCCAGCTCGAGATCCGTGGACGCGAACTGCACGCCCAGCGCGTAGGGATCGTCGGATACGGAGCGATCGGGGCGGAGGCCGCGCGCCTCTTCCACGCGATCGGCTGCCGGGTCTCCTACTGGAGCCGGACGCCCAAGGACGACGCCGTCGGCGAGTACCTCGAACTGGACGAATTGCTGGCCACCAGCGACGTGCTGGTCGTGGCCGTCGCGCTCTCCCCCGAGACCACGGGCCTCATCGGGCCCGAGCGGCTCGCGCTGCTCCCGCCGGACGCGCTGCTGGTCAACGTGGCGCGCGGCGGGATCGTCCCGGACGAGGCCGTGCTGGCCGCCCTGGACTCCGGCCGGCTCGCCGGGGCCGCCCTGGACGTGTTCGAACGCGAGCCGCTGCCGTCCGGCCACCCCCTGCTCTCGCACGAGCAGGTGCTGCTGTCCCCGCACGCCGCGGGCGCCAGCGCGCAGGCCCAGATGAACGTCATCGGACAGGTGATGGCGAACCTCACAGCCGTCCTCGACGGAAGGCCGGTCGAGCACGTCGTCAACGGTCTGCCGCCCTTGGTGCGCAGGAGATGAGAGGGGCTCGGGACACCGGGAGGTCACGGCCGCACTGATCCGTTCGGGATAATCGTCCCCGGAGGTGATCGATTGCGACTGGAAGCGTGGCTTGCGCTCAGCGCGGCGATGGTCCTGGTGGCGATCGTGGCCGTCCGGCTGTCCTACCGGCTCGGGCTGCCGAGCCTCCTCGCCTATCTGGGCCTCGGCCTGCTGCTGGGAGAGGCGGGCTTCGGCATCCAGTTCGACAACGCCGAACTCGCCAAGGAGCTCGGCTGGCTCGCCCTGATGATCATTTTGATCGAGGGCGGGCTCAGCACCAACTGGCGGCATGTGAAGGGCAGCGTCCCCGCCGCGCTGTCACTGGCCGTCGTCGGCACCTCCCTCAGCATCGCCATCGTCGGCGGCGCGGCGCACTACCTGCTGGGCACCGACTGGCAGATCGCCCTCCTACTCGGCGCGATCCTCGCGCCCACCGACTCAGCGGCGATCTTCTCCGTCCTGCGGCGGCTGCCCCTGCCCCACCGGCTCGCCGGGATGCTGGAGGCCGAGTCCGGGTTCAACGACGCGCCCGTCGTCATCCTCGTGCTGGCCCTCAGCGGCGTCCACCACACCAGCGGCAACCTGGAGCTGTTCGGCACCATCGCCTACGAACTGGCCGTCGGCGCCGTCGTCGGCCTGGCCATCAGCTGGGGCGGCGCCTGGGTGCTGCGGCAGGTCGCGCTCCCCGCGTCCGGCCTGTACCCGCTCGCGGTGATGTCCCTGGCCGTCGGGGCCTACGGCGGCGCGATCCTGCTGCACGCGTCCGGCTTCATGGCCTGCTACCTGGCCGGACTGATGCTGGGCAACGCCCGCCTGCCGCACCGGCCCGCCACCCTCGGGTTCGCCGAGGGCATCGGCTGGCTGTCGCAGATCGGGCTGTTCATCATGCTCGGACTGCTGGCCACACCTTCCGACCTGCCCGGACAGCTCGTCTACGGGGTGGTCGCCGGGCTCGTCCTGTCGTTCGTGGCCCGGCCGCTCTCCGTGATCATCGCCACCACCGGGTTCGGGGTGAGCTGGCGGGAACGGGCCTTCCTGTCCTGGGCGGGACTGCGCGGCGCGGTGCCGATCATCCTGGCCACGGTGCCGATGACCGTGGACCTGCCCGGCGCCGACCAGCTGTTCGCCGCCGTCTTCGTGCTCGTGGTCATCTTCACCGTGATCCAGGGACCGACCCTGCCGTGGTTCGCGCAGAAACTGAAGATCACCGAGGAGGGCAAGGCGACCGAGCTCGGCGTGGAGGCCGCGCCGTTGGAGGAGCTCAAGGCCGACCTGCTGCAGGTCAAGATCCCGGAGGACTCGCGGATGGCCGGAGTGGAGGTGTTCGAGCTGCGGCTGCCGCCCGGCGCCCAGATCACCCTGGTGCTCCGCGAGATCATCGGCGCCGGGAAGGTCGTGGAGAAGAAGAGTTTCGTCCCCTCCCCCACGACCGTTCTGCAGGCCGGTGACGAGCTGCTGGTGGTCACCACCGCCGCGGACCGCGAGGTCGCCGAGCGGCGCCTGCGCGCCGTGAGCCGGCAGGGCAAGCTGGCGGGCTGGTTCGGAGAGGTCGGCGACTGAGACCCGTCTCACGGTCGAGACGGGCCCCCGGCCTGGCCATGAGCGACATGCCGGGCACGGAGAGTCGCGAAAACCCGCTCCGCCCCCGGGTAAAGTTCGCAGCGGCGCCCCTGCCCGGACTTCGCAAGGGAAACTAGACGTACTATTGGCAGTCGGCTGAGCCGAGTGCCAATAGCGTTGAGAAGGAGGGGCCAGTGCCCACGTACCAGTATGCGTGCACCGCCTGTGGTGAGGGCCTGGAAGTCGTTCAGAAGTTCAGCGACGACGCGCTGACCGAGTGCCCCGCCTGCGGCGGCGCGCTGCGCAAGGTCTTCTCCGCGGTGGGCATCGTCTTCAAGGGCTCCGGGTTCTACCGGAACGACAGCCGGGGCTCCGGCAAGTCGACGACCCCCGTGACCACCGCCTCGTCGTCGGAGAAGAAGTCCGAGGGCTCCGGGTCCAGCGCGTCGGAGTCCTCCTCGACTTCGACGGCCGCGCCGGCCTCCCCGGCCCCGTCGTCGTCCTCCTCCACGAGCGCCTCCACCGCCGCGGCCTCCTGACGACCTCCCGTGCTCCGGCCCGTTGTCCACAGGCCGGAGCACGAAGTGGCGGCCCGATGGTTAACGTCGGGCCCATGAGACCACTGCTCGCCCGCCACCGCCGCCCCCTGGCCGTCCTCTGCGCCGTCGCGGCGGTGTTACTGGTCCGCCTGCCGCAGACGTCCCCGCCCGGCGGGGACGTTCTGGTGGCCGCCCGCGATCTGCCCGGCGGCACCCCCCTGACCTCCGGAGACGTCCGGATCATCCGGCTGCGCCCGCCGCCCTCCGGCGCCCTCTCCGGCCTTCCCGAGAGCGCCGTGCTCGCCGCACCCGTGCGCCGGGGCGAACCCCTGACGGACCTCCGCCTTCTGGGCCCCGCCCTCCTGGACGCGCACGCCCCGGGCCTGGTGGCCGCTCCCGTCCGGATCCCCGATTCCGTGCTGGGCGCCCTCGTCCGCCCCGGTGACAGGGTCGACGTCCTGGCCGTCCCCGAAGCGGCCCTTCCGGCTTCCGGTCCCCCGCCCGCTCCTCTGGTCACCGCGGCCCCGGTCCTGGCCGTTCCCCCGCCGGACGGCTCCTCCGGCGCCCTCTTACTCCTCGCCGTCACCAGACCCGAAGCCGCGGCCCTGGCCGGCGCGCCTCACCTGACTCTCAGCCTCCACCCGCCCGTCCCCTCCTGACCCCGTCGAGACGCGACGGACGCCGGGCACGGCGGCGGGTGTGGTGCCGCGCACGGCGGGGTGTCACTCGCGTTCGGCTTCGGCGCCGAACTCCCAGTGCCAGGGTTCGAAGGGGCTGGAGTAAGCCCAGGAGGGATGGAACCAGCCGTATTTGGTGGAGTTGGCGCGGAGCCAGTTGAACTGGACGCTGCCCTGGCTCTCGATGCCGCCGCACAGGTCGAGGGCCTGGCCCAGGCCGTGGTTGCTGCGGCCGGGGATGGCGGCGAAGCCGGGGCGCTGGTAGTAGATGCTCCTCTGCTCGGCGAGGTCGCGGTAGGCGTCGCGGACGCACATGTCCTTGCCGAACTGCTTCCGGTAGGCGGCGTTGAGCTTGTAGAAGGCCAGGGCGGCGTCCGCGCGGAGCATGAAGCCCTTCTGCGGCATCTTGCACAGGTACTTGCTGGGGATCAGCCCGTTGGGGAACTGGGCGGCCTCCTCGGCCGTCGCGGTGTCGCAGGTGAGGGTGAGCCTGGTGTCGCGGTCCAGGTCGAGGTTCTTCAGCATCTTGTTCAGCTGATTGGTCAGCTGGTTGATGCGGTTGAAGAGCGTCTTCTTCTGCTTGGCTATCTTCGCCTGGTCGATCGCCGTGCTGGACTGGAGCTCCTGGGCCTGGTCCGCCAGTTTCTCCCGCCGCTCCCGCAGCTCCTTGGCGGTCTTGAGGAGCCCGTTGTCGTTGTTCGCGAGGAACGTGATGTCCGCCGAGCTGCGCAGCGACTCCTCCGCCGAGAACCTTCCGAACAGCGCCATGGTGCCCGAAGCCGTCGGCGCCTGGTAGGCGGAGTTCGCCAGCTCCGCCAGCGGCCCGCGCATCTTCTCGAACTCGGTGTCGGCCACCGCCAGCTGCTCCAGGGTCTCCCGCAGCCGCTTCTTCGACTGCTTGAGCCTGGTCTGCTGGTCCTTCCAGGACTTGTCGAGCTTCTGCAGCTCGTCCCGGGCGTCGCCGGCCTTCTTCCGCAGCTCCTCGACGTCTTCGACCCCAGGCGCCAGAGCCGCGACCTCCGGGGGGACGCCCGTCACCACGAGCGACACCGTCATCAGGAGCACCGCGGTCAGCTTCGCTGACCGAGGGGTCGGCACGTGCGGTCCTCCGAGGCGATACAGGAACAGGGGCAGCGCTCGAACGGTACTACACCTGACTCAATGTCTTATCCCGCTTATCGCTCCCAACCACCAACCAACACCCGAAGCACCACCAAAAATGATCATTCAGCTACACACAGGCATAGATCATCAGTCACCTACCCGCCAAGATTGCGCCAAAGAACCGCCAAGCCCCTGAACACCCTCTTCCGCGCCCTCCGCCCGCCCCCTCCCGACCGCGCCCCGGCCCCGCCTTCGAACGTCCGTCCCGGCCTGATTCAGGCGACACCGAAGCCCTCTCGAGAGCCTGGACGGCAGGACGCGGACCGCGTAGGAACAGCCCTCCGCCGCGAGGCCATTTTGACAACGCCATCTGACAGGAGATCAGGTAAGCCGATCAATCTGTCCTGCCATTCGTACACCTCCTGTGACAGCCTCCTTCAGGGCGAGGACGGGGGCCCGCGGCGCCGCAGGCGACCGCCGGGAGACTCCGCGGGAGGAGGACCGTGACGGAGGACCGCCCTATCGAGAGGACGCCGGGGCGCTGGAAGCGGTAATCTAACGGGGTCGCGGAGCGGAGGCGCCGGGGCGGCGCCGCGGAGCGTTCACGGGATGATCACCGTGAAGGGGACGCGGTGGGCCCGGTTCCAGTAGGCTTTGGCGGCGGCGAGGCCCCGTAGCTCAGGGGATAGAGCAACGGTTTCCTAAACCGTGTGTCGGAGGTTCGAATCCTCTCGGGGCCGC
>NZ_BAAATZ010000008.1:10430-39718 GCF_039533685.1 Actinocorallia aurantiaca
CCCCCCTTCTTCGCGTCCGGGCCCGGCGTGCCGCGGCGCCTCAGGGGCGGGCGCGGGCCAGGTCCGCGATGAGCTTGGCCGAGTACTCGGGGGTGTGGGCGGCCACGCAGAGGTGCTCCATGGCCTGGAGGTGGACGTCCACCTCCTCGATCTTCTCGTGGTGGGTGGAGCCGGCCAGGGACTGCACGTAGGCGATGTCGCCCAGCTCCGCCTGGGGGAAGCGCAGGAGGGTGAAGCCGCCGGACTGGGCGGGGTGCTCGCCCGCCGAGAAGGGCAGGACCTGGAGCGTCACGCCCTTCAGGGTCAGCAGGTGCCTCAGCTGGTCGCGGTGGGTTCCCGGGTCCCCGACGGTGCGGTGCAGCACCGCCTCGTCCAGGACCGCCCACAGGCGGGGGCCGCCGGGCCGGAAGAACGCGCGCTGGCGGCGCAGGGTGATCTCGACGTGGCGGTCGAGCTCCTCGTGGCCGCCCCGGGAGCGGGCCGACGCCAGGAGCGCCCGGGCGTACTCCTCGGTCTGCAGCAGCTCGGGGATGAACTGGACACTGTAGGAGCGCAGCCGGGAGGCGGCCTCCTCCAGGCCCAGGTAGGTGGCGAGCCAGGACGGGAGCAGGTCGTTGTAGGCCTGCCACCAGCCGGGTTTGTTGGCCTCGGCCGCCAGATTCATGATCTCGGTGATCTGGGCGTCGTCGGTGACGCCGTACAGGGCGAGGAGGTCCTGGACGTCCCGGGTCTTGGAGCCGACCCTGCCCAGCTCCAGGCGGCTGATCTTGGATTCCGAGGCGCGGATGGCGTAGCCGGCCTCGGCGCGCGAGATGCCCCGGTCCTCTCTCAGCCTGCGCAGCTGAGAGCCCAGTTGCATCCGGCCGGTCATCGAGCCGGAACTCATCGGTATCAGCGCCCTCCCGCCCATTGCACGTGCAGCTGCACGAGCCCGGCAAGCGTAGCGAACAGGATGTGATCGAGTCCACGGGACCGGTATTCGTCTGCCATTCGTTATCACAGAGGAGCCGCGCAATGACTATGCCTGTTTGACTGTTAAGTCACTCACTTCATAGTTTTACCGCCCGTTTGTAGGAAACAACTGGGGCACATGATGAACTGGATTTGACTCCTGTCCCCAACGGCCGCAGACGGTGCGGAGGAGGGCCGATGACCACCATGGAGAAGGCGAGGACCTCTGATCGCTACGAACGCGAGGTCCTGCCACTGGCCGATCCCCTCTACGCCAGCGCCGTACGCATGACGCGCAACAGCGCCGACGCCGAGGATCTCGTTCAGGAGACCCTCACCAAGGCGTACGTGAACTTCCACCAGTTCCAGGAGGGCACGAACCTGAAGGCCTGGCTGCACCGCATCCTCACCAACAACTTCATCAACGCCTACCGCAAGAGGCAGCGCGAGCCTCAGCGCACCGGCTCCGACGAGCTGGAGGAGTGGCAGCTGGCGCAGACCGAGTCGGCCATCGCCGGGCTGCGGTCGGCCGAGCACGAGGCCCTGGACCACATCCCGGACGACGACGTCGTGGCCGCCCTGCGCGCCCTGCCCGAGGAGTTCCGCAACGCCGTCTACCTCGCGGACGTCGAGGGCTACGCCTACAAGGAGATCGCCGAGATGATGGGCACCCCCATCGGCACGGTGATGTCCCGCCTGCACCGCGGCCGCAAGCAGCTGCGCGAGGCGCTCTCCGGGCACCGGACGCGGATTCCGGCGGCCCGCGCCGCTTGATCGATTTTCCGGAGCAGCCCACCGCCCATGAAATATGGGGGAGGTGGGCTTCTTCGTAAGATTTTGCTATCTACCCCTTTATGCCCGATTTACCCGTAAGATCCTCCTCAAGATCTTGTGAGAAGAGAGGCTCCGGCCACCATCGCCGGAGCCTCTCTCACGTTCCGAGGAGGAACACATGCGCCGTCGCGCCCTGGTCATGGCCACGGTGACGATGCTCTCGCTGGCGGTCTTCACCCCCGCCTCGACGGCCCTTCCCAGCGAGTCGGCCCGGCAGGACCCGACCCAGCGGATCGCCGCACAGAACATCAAGTGGAAGCCCTGCTTCCAGAAGAGCCCCGATCCGGACCAGCCGGAGTACGCGCGCCTGGAGTGCGCCTCCCTCAAGGCCCCGCTCGACTGGAAGAAGCCGAACGGCAAGAAGATCACCCTGGCGATCAGCCGCCTCAAGGCGCGCCAGCAGGCCAAGGGCGTGGTCTTCACCAATCCCGGCGGCCCCGGCGTCGGCGGCCTGCTCCTGCCCCTGTCCTTCATCAGCGCCGACCGCGCCCAGCTGCTCGACACCATGGACATCATCGGCATCGACGTCCGCGGCACCGGCTACAGCACCCAGGCGTCCTGCAAGGACGTCTACGGCCCGTACCTCGAGGCGCGCAACCGCAGCGCGGCCAACACCAAGCGCCTGCTCGCCCTGGGCAAGAAGTTCGCGAAGTCCTGCCAGAACAGCGGCAACAAGAAGCTCCCCTCCAAGTACGTGACGACGGCGCAGACCGTCTACGACCTGGAATGGATCCGCCGCAACCTCAAGACCTCCGACGGCAAGAAGGTCAAGAAGATCCACTGGGTCGGCTACTCCGCCGGCACCTGGCTCGGCGCCTACTACGCCCGCAAGTGGCCCAAGGCCACCGGACGGTTCGTCCTCGACTCCGTCGTCAACTTCGCCTCCACCTGGCGGGTCTCCGACGACGCGCAGCCGAAGGCCTTCCAGAAGCGGTTCGAGCAGTTCGCCCGCTGGGCCGCCAAGTACAACGCCGTCTTCGGGCTCGGCGGCTCGCAGAAGGCCGTCATCAACCGGTACGAGCAGATCCGCAAGGCCATCTCCAAGAAGGGCCGGATCGCGATCGCCTATGAGGACGGCTCCAAGGAGTACATGTACCCCTCCTCGTTCGACAGCTACATCATCTCGGGGCTCTACTCCAAGACGAACTTCCCGGGCCTCGCCGCGGACCTGAACTACTTCAGCGCGCGCACGCTCCAGGCGCCGGCACGCGTCCAGCCCAAGGCCCTCTCCCGGGCTCACGACCCCACCGCGGGCGAGGACCCGACGTACGTCGGCATCACCTGCAACGACACCGCGTTCGGACGCAGCCCGGCCAAGCACGCCGCTCTCACCAAGAAGAACGGCGCCCGCTACCCGCTGGCCGGTTACGCCCAGATCACCAACCCCTGCGCGCACTGGAAGAAGACCCCCGGACAGCTCAAGCTGCCCCGTCCCGCCGGACGCGGCCTGCCCAAGCTGCTCCTGGTCCAGTCCGTGGGCGACCCGGCCACCCCCTACGGCCAGGCCGTCAACGCGCACAAGGCGTACAAGAACTCGCGTCTGCTCACGGTCAAGAACGAGGGCGACCACGCCATCTACGCCACCGGCAACGGCTGCGTGGACAAGGCCGTCGAGCGCTACCTGATCAACGGCGCCTTCCCCAAGCGCGACGGCTCCTGCCAGGGAACGCCGCTCCCGACCCTCATCGAGGTCGACGCCCGCGCGCCCCAGCCGCAGTCCAGCCCCCTGGAGCTGCTGTACGAGCTCAACCGGCTGGTCGGCAAGAGCTGACCCGCTCCTTCTCCTGAGAGGGCCCTTCGGGGCCCTCTCTTCTCTTTTCAGAACTTCATGAAAGACGTGTACATGCGCCGTCGCGCCCTGATCACGGCCACGGTGATGCTGCTCTCCCTCGCGGCTTTCACCCCGGCCTCGTCCGCCCTCTCCCCCGGGCCTGAGCGGCAGGACCCCACCCAGCGGGTCGCCGCACAGAAACTCAAGTGGACGCCCTGCTTCAAACGGAAGGTGGACGCCTCGTACCGGCGCCTGCAGTGCGCCGACATCAAGGTCCCCCTCGACTGGAAGAAGCCGAACGGCAAGAAGATCACCCTGGCGATCAGCCGCCTCAAGGCCCGCAAGAAGCCCAAGGGCGTGGTGTTCACCAATCCCGGCGGCCCCGGAGCCCCCGGCTGGTCGCTTCCTCTGGTCTTCGTCGACGCGAACCGCACCCGGCTGCTCGACACCATGGACATCATCGGCATCGACGTCCGCGGCACCGGCTACAGCACCCAGGCGTCGTGCAGGAAAGTCTCCGGCTCCCTCATCAAGGACACGCGCAACCGCAGTGCGGCCAACATCGAGCACCTGCTCGCCCTGGGCGAGAAGTTCGCGAAGTCCTGCCAGGACAGCGGCAGCAAGAAGCTCCCCTCCAAGTACGTGACGACGGCGCAGACCGTCTACGACCTGGAATGGATCCGCCGCAACCTCAAGACCTCCGACGGCAAGAAGGTCAAGAAGATCCACTGGGTCGGCTACTCCGCCGGCACCTGGCTCGGCGCCTACTACGCCCGCAAGTGGCCCAAGGCCACCGGACGGTTCGTCCTCGACTCCGTGACCGACTTCAGCGGCACCTGGCAGGCCGACTTCGACCGCCAGGCCAAGGGCTTCCAGGATCGTTTCCACCAGTTCGCCCGCTGGGCCGCCAGGCATGACGGCGAGTTCGCCCTCGGCACGTCCCAGAAGGCGGTCGTCGCGAAGTACGAGGAGATCCGGGCGGGCATCGTCGAACAGGGCTGGACCGAACTCGAGTACTACGACGGCGGCACCGTGAACCTCTACCCGTCCGGTCTCGACTCGACGATCATGGGCGCCCTCTACTCCAAGTACGACTTCTCGGACCTGGGGTACTTCCTGGCGGCCCTGTCCGCCTCCGCCGGTCAAGGCGCCAGGAAGCGGCCGCCCGCCGGGCTCGCCCAGGATCCGGACGCGGGCTACTCCCCCACCTTCGACAACATCGTGTGCAACGACACTCCGAACACGCGCGGCCCCTCAGCGCTCGTCGCCTACACCGAGAAGACCGGAGCGAAGTACCCGCTGACCGGCTACGACCGGATCACCGACCCCTGCGCGCACTGGAAGAAGACTCCCGGACAGCTCAAGCTGCCCCGTCCCGCCGGACGCGGCCTGCCCAGGCTGCTCATGATCCAGTCGGTGCTCGACCCCGCCACCCCGTACAGCGGGGCGGTGAAGGCGCACAAGGCGTACGGGAACTCCCGCCTGATCACCGTCAAGAACGAGGGCGACCACGCCATCTACGCGGGTGACAACCTCTGCGTCGACACCCTCGTGGAGAAGTACCTCATCGACGGCGTGTACCCGAAGAAGGACAGGACCTGTGCGGGGATCGCGCCCCCCGCTCCCCGGGGCGAGGGGATGCGCGCGCGGGACCGCGCGGTCAACCCGCTCCTGCGCGTCAGGGAGCTGGCCGGGCTGCGTTTCGGCTGATCCCGCGCGAACCCGCAGAAAGACGGAACGTGAGAGGGGGCCCGCGCCGCGGGCCCCCTCTCACGTTCCGGAGGTCAGTAGGACTTGCCGAAGATCACGCGCTTGCCGTAGGCCGAGGGCTCGCCGCACTTCACGCAGACGCCGGAGTCGGGCTCGCCCGCCGCCGGGATACAGCGCGGGGTGGCCGCCGTCTCGGCCTTGATCTCGTCCTCGCAGGCCGTGCGGCCGCAGTGCAGGGCCAGCGCCCAGCCCTGGGCCACCTGGGCCGTGAAGGCCTCCCAGGAGTCCACGGGGGCGGTGCGGGAGTCGCGGAACTCCTCGGCGCGGCGCAGCAGGAACGCCTGGAAGTCCTCCAGGATGCCGGGGACGCGGGCGGCGACCTCGTCGAACGGGATCGCCTCCTTGCCCTGGCCCTCCTCGGTGGGCAGGCGCCGGGCGAGGGTGACGACGCCGTTGTCGATGTCGCGCATGCCCAGTTCCAGGCGGATCGGGACGCCGCGCATCTCCCAGTCGTTGAACTTGAAGCCCGGCGAGAGCTGGGGCCGCTTGTCGTCGACGTGGACGCGCACGCCCGCCGCCTTCAGCTCGGCGGCGACCTCGTGCGCCTTGGCGGCGGTGGTCTCGGCCTGCTCCTTGCGGCCGAGCGGGACGATCACCACCTGGTAGGGGGCGAGCCTCGGCGGCAGCACCAGGCCCTTGTCGTCGCCGTGCGTCATGATCACGCCGCCGATCATGCGGGTGCTCATGCCCCAGGACGTGGTGTGCGCCAGGACGAGCTCGCCGTCGGCGTCCTGGTAGTCGATCTCGAAGGCCTTGGCGAAGTTGGTGCCGAGGTAGTGCGACGTGCCGGCCTGCAGGGCGCGGCCGTCGCGCATCATGCCCTCGATCGTGTACGTGCGCACCGCGCCCGCGAACCGCTCTCCGGGGGTCTTCTCGCCCGGGACGACGGGCATCGCGGCGAGGTCCCGCGCGACCTTCTCGTAGGCGTCCAGCGCCCAGAGGGTCTCGCGCATGGCGTCTTCCTCGTCGGCGTGCGCGGTGTGGCCCTCCTGCCAGAGGAACTCGGTGGTGCGCAGGAACATGCGCGGGCGCATCTCCCAGCGCACGACGTTGGCCCACTGGTTGAGCAGCAGCGGCAGGTCGCGGTGTGAGTCGATCCACTTGGCCATGTACTCGCCGATGACCGTCTCGGAGGTGGGCCGCACGACCAGCGGCTCCTCCAGCTCCTTGCCCCCGGCGTGGGTGACCACGGCCAGCTCCGGCGAGAAGCCCTCGACGTGCTGGGCCTCGCGCTTGAGGTAGGACTCCGGGATGAACATCGGGAAGCAGGCGTTCTCGTGCCCGGCGTCCTTGATCCTGCCGTCCAGGTCGGCCTGGATCAGCTCCCAGACCCGGTACCCGTAGGGGCGGATCACCATGGTGCCGCGCACCGGGCCGCGGTCGACGAGCTGCGCCTTGATGACGAGCTCGTTGTACCAGGCGGAGAAATCTTCAGACTGCGGAGTTACACCTTCTCGACTCACGCGCCAAAGGCTACCGCCCGCTGGGGTGCCGAGGCGGTCCTGCGGGCATGACCATCGGGATGAATGGTTTCATGTGCCCGGGGAACCTGGTTCCTCCTATTCCCCGATAAACCTACCTTCATAGTAGGGTATTGCTCGGGGGCGCGCTTCCGAAGAGAGATCGATTAGGAACGGATCACATGTCGATGAATGTCCCATGCGCGGCTGTACCTGCAATAGGCTCAGCGCCATGAGTCACCCGGAACGGCCCGGAAGCGGCCCGGCCGGCAGTCTCACCGTACCCCCCGCACCCCAAGGGAAGTCCGGCGAGTCACTGGCTGCCTTCGCCGCTCGTCACGGCCTGACCCAGAGTTCCGCCCGGCCCCCGCTCGGGCAGTACATCAGAAAAGTCTGGGACCGTCGGCATTTCATCTGGACGTTCGCCTCCTCCAAACGGGCGGCGATGTACACCTCGTCCAAGCTGGGCCAGATCTGGCAGGTACTCACCCCGTTGCTCAACGCGGGTGTCTACTTCGTGATCTTCGGACTGCTGCTGGAACTGCACAAGGGGATCGACGACTACGTGCCCTGGCTGATCACCGGGGTCTTCGTCTTCACCTTCACCCAGCGCTCGGTCACCACCAGCGCCAAGGCGGTCGGCGGGCACCTGTCCCTGGTGCGCGCGCTGCACTTCCCCCGGGCCTCCCTGCCGCTGGCCTACACGGCGGTGGAGCTCCAGCAGCTGCTGATCTCCCTGGTCGTGCTGGTGGCCCTGGTCCTGGCCTGCGGGGTCGCCCCCGCCGCCACCTGGCTGCTGCTGGTGCCCGTGATCCTGCTCCAGCTGATGTTCAACGTCGGGCTGAGCATGATCGTGGCCCGGCTCGGCGCGTTCACCCGGGACATCACCCAGCTCCTGCCGTTCGTACTGCGCACCTGGCTCTACGTGTCCGGTGTGATCTTCCCGGTCGCCAGCCTGGCCAACCGGTCGGAGACCGTGCGGGACAACCCCTGGATCATGAACCTGATGGAGGCCAACCCGGGGTTCGTCTACGTCGAACTCGCCCGGCAGGCCATGATCCCCTCGTACGTGGCGCAGAACGACCCGCAGGTCGCCATGGCCAACCCCTCGCTGCTGTGGATGTACGCCGGCGCGTGGGCGCTCGTCGTCTTCGTCGGCGGCTTCTACTGGTTCTACCGGGCCGAAGAGAGGTACGGACGTGGCTGAGATCCAGGAGCAGGCCCGTCCCGTGGCGCCGCCCCCCGTCGTCATCGACTACACCCGTCAGCCCATCGTCGTCGTCGACGACCTCCACATCGTCTACAAGGTGTACGGCGCAGCCAGGGAGAAGAGCTCGGGCGCGACCGCCCTGGCCCGCGTCCTGCGCCGCAAGGACCGGCCGCAGACCACCACGGTCCACGCGGTCAAGGGCGTGTCGTTCGTCGCCTACAAGGGCGACGCCATCGGCGTCATCGGCACCAACGGCTCGGGCAAGTCCACCCTGCTGAAGGCGATCGCCGGGCTGCTGCCCCCGCACACCGGCGGGGTCTACACCGACGGCCAGCCCTCCCTGCTGGGCGTCGGCGCCGCGCTGATGAAGGACCTCACCGGCGAACGCAACATCGTCCTGGGCTGCCTGGCCGTCGGCATGACCCCCGAGGAGGTCAAGGCCAAGTACCAGAGCATCGTCCAGTTCGCGGGCCTGCGGAAGGGCTTCATCAAGTACCCGATGCGCACCTACTCCTCGGGCATGGGAGCCAGGCTGCGCTTCGCGATCGCCTCGGCCCGCACCCACGACGTGCTGCTCATCGACGAGGCGCTGGCCACCGGCGACGCCAAGTTCCGCAAGCGCAGCAAGGCCAAGATCGAGCAGCTGCGCAAGGACGCCGGTGCGGTCTTCCTCGTCGCCCACCAGCTCGACGTGGTCGAGGAGACCTGCAACCGGGTCCTGTGGCTGGACGACGGCAGGCTCGTCATGGACGGCGAACCGAAAGAAGTGATCGCCGCCTACAACGAGGCGATCAACAAGTGAGTCGTTAGATCATTAGAGTGGCCTCCATCACCCGTCGGTCGATGGAGGCTTTTCTATGCCCGCACCTCTTCCGTACGACTTCCTGCCGGAGGTCCCCTCGTTCACCCTGACCAGCGAGGACGTGTCCGACGGCGGCACGCTCTCGCAGGCCCAGGTGTTCGACGGCTGGGGCCACTCCGGAGGGAACGTCTCCCCGCAGCTCGCCTGGTCGGGGTTCCCGCCGGAGACGCAGAGCTTCGCCGTCACCGTCTACGATCCGGACGCGCCCACCGGCAGCGGGTTCTGGCACTGGCTGCTGTGGGACGTCCCGGCGCACGTGACGGAACTCCCGTCGGGGATCGGCGTCGGCGACCCGGTCGGCGTCCAGGGCCGCAACGACTACGGCGACAACGCCTTCGGCGGGGCCGGCCCGCCTCCCGGAGAGCCCCACCGCTACGTGTTCGCCGTGCACGCCCTGGACGTCCCGTCCCTCGGGGTGCCGGCCGACGCGCCCGCCGCGCAGGCCGGCTTCAACATCACCGGGCACACGATCGCCCGCGCCTACCTGGTCGCCACCTACGGCGTCTGACGGGCTCCGGCCGGAGTTCACGGGCGCCCGTCCCGACCCGATGCGGTCAGCTGTTCACCCCGGGACGCGCGCCCGTGAACCTTCCTCTTCCGACCCGGCTGCAAGGTGACGAAACAGGTCACCACACCATGCACCGCGCCGCTATCAATCCGCTATCGGCCGGCGCCCGCCTGCCCCCGTCCCGCCAAGGCAGGACGGGGCTCGGGTCAAAAACCGGGAAACCCGCCCGGCGTCGCGTGTGGTCCGCACCACCGCAGGTGACGTTCAGTGCGTGAAGAACAAGAAGATTCTCGTCGCCTCCATCGCCGCCGCGATCGTCGCGGGCCTGGGCGTCGCCGTCGCGGTGGTCCTGATGCGCGGCGAAGGAGTGCGGTACGAGACCCAGACCGCGCTGCTGAAATCCCTTCCCGCCGCGGCCAAGGCCGAGCTGAGTTCACGCGGCAAGCGCCTGGCCCGGCCCCTGATCTGCCAGAGTATGCCGGAGGCCACCCGGGACAAGTTCCTGGTGCGCTGTACCGGGGCCACCGTCGACAAGCAGCCCGTCCAGGTGTTCGGCACCACGCTGACCGCGCGCAAGGCCGAGTACTACACGATCCTGGTGGCCGGCGAGCCTCTGGTGAAGAACGCCCGCTGCCTCGGGGCAGACTGCAAGGGCGACTAGCCGTCAGGAGAAGGAGATCCGTTGCTGCCGGTGGTGCTGGACTGCATGGGGGGCGACCACGCGCCACGGGAGGCGGTGGCGGGCGCGGTCGGCGCGGTGCGCGACCACGACGTCCCGCTCATCCTGGTCGGTCCGGCCCGGCGGCTGCGGACCCTCCTGGCCGAGCACGACGCGGCCGGGAAGATCCCCATCGTGCACACCGACCAGGCGCTGGAGATGGGCGAGGGCGCGCTGGCGTCCTGGCGCAAGCCCCGCTCCACGGTGGCGATCGCGTGCGAGCTGATCAAGCACGGCAAGGCCGGGGCGATGGTCTCGGCGGGCTCGACCGCGGGCGTGGTCGCCACCTCGGCGGTGCGGCTCAAGGGCCAGCACGGCATCATGCGCCCGGCGATCGCGGTCACCCTCCCGACCCTGCCGCTGCCGACGGTCCTGCTGGACGCGGGCGCGACCGCCGACGCCAAGCCCGAGATGCTGCTGCAGTTCGCGATGCTCGGCACCGCCTACGCCCAGATCCTGCTGGGCGTCCCCCGGCCCCGGGTGGGGCTGCTGAGCATCGGGTCGGAGGCGGGCAAGGGCAACAAGCTGGTGAAGAAGGCGCACGAGCTGCTCGCCGCGTCCTCGCTGGAGTTCGTCGGCAACCTCGAAGGGCATGACCTGCTGCGCGGCCGGGCCGAGGTGATCGTCACCGACGGGTTCACCGGCAACGTCGCGCTGAAGACGATCGAGGGCACCCTGCGGGTCGGCGCCGCCGAGCTCCGCCAGGCGCTGACGGCCAGCCGCACCGCCAAGCTCGGCGCGGCCCTGCAGCGCAAGGAGCTGGGGGCGCTGTCGGAGCGGTTCGACAGCGAGACCTACGGGGGCGGGGTGCTGCTGGGGCTGAACGGCGCCGTGGTCATCGCGCACGGCTCCTCCCGGGCCCGGGGCGTCTCCGCGGCCTGCAAGCTCGCCTACGACCTGTCCAGGGGCAAGCTCGTCGACCGGGTGAAGGAGCAGCTGGGATCCTCGTCCAAACCGTCGATCTTCGCCCGCAGGCCGCACGCGGAGACCGCCGGAGGCGTCACCCCCGGCTGACCCCCGAGGAAGGTCCGCCCGGGCGTCCCCGTGGCACTGAGCGCCGGGAGGGGTCCCGGGGTTCCGGCGGGGCTGTGGATAACGAGTCGAGCAGGGACGACACGACCGATAGCCTTGGAACATGTCCGATCCACAACTCGTGCTCGCCGCCCGGGTCCAGGCCGCGATCGTCGCCGCTTTCGGCGCCGAGTTCGCCGGCACCGACCCGGTCATCCGGCCGTCCCAGTTCGCCGACCTGCAGGCCAACGTGGCCCTGCCGCTGTCGAAGAAGCTGCGACGCCCCCCGCGGGACGTGGCTCAGGACCTCGTGGACCGGCTCGACGTCGAGGGCATCTGCTCCGGGATCGAGGTCTCCGGTCCCGGATTCCTCAACCTCACCCTCGCCGACGGGTGGATCGCCCGGCAGGCCTCCGCCCTGCTCGCCGGCGAGGTGCGGGTGGGCGGCCCGGTGACCGACCGGCCGCTGACCCTCCCGGTCGACTACTCGGCGCCCAACGTCGCCAAGGAGATGCACGTCGGCCACCTGCGCACCACCGTGGTGGGGGACGCCTTCGCCCGCACCGCGGAGTTCCGCGGCCACGACGTGATCCGGCAGAACCACATCGGCGACTGGGGCACCCCCTTCGGCATGCTCATCGAGCACCTGCTGGAGATCGGCGAGGAGGAGGCCCACCGGGAGCTGACGAGCGACCCGAACGCCTTCTACCAGGCCGCGCGGGCCAAGTTCGAGGCCAGCGAGAAGGGCGAGGGGCACGGCGACTTCGCCACCCGGGCCCGCAGGCGGGTGGTCTCGCTGCAGTCCGGCGACGCCGACACGCTGGCCGTCTGGCGGCGCCTGGTCGACCTGTCCAAGCTGTACTTCAACAAGATCTACAGCGAGCTGGACGTCACGCTCACCGACGACGACCTCGCCGGTGAGAGCACCTACAACGACGCGCTCGCCGCCGTCTGCGACGAACTGCAGGAGAAGGGCCTGGCGGTCGTCGACGACGGCGCGCTGTGCGTCTTCCTCGAGGGCTACACCGGCCGCGAGGGCAAGCCCCTGCCTCTGATCATCCGCAAGAGCGACGGCGGTTACGGCTACGCCACCACCGACCTGGCCGCGCTGCGGCACCGGGCGCTGGACCTGCACGCCGACCGGGTGGTCTACGTGGTCGGCGTCCCGCAGGCGCTGCACTTCAAGATGATCTACGAGACCGCGCGCAAGGCGGGCTGGCTGGAGCACACCGAGCCGTTCCACGCCGGCATCGGCAACGTGCTGGGCACCGACGGCAGGATCCTGCGCACCCGCTCCGGCCAGCCGGTCCGGCTGGCCTCGCTGATCTCCGAGGCGGTCGAGCGGGCCGAGAAGATCATCGATGAGCGCGGCTACGACGCCGAGACCAGGGCCGAGATCGCGCGGGCCGTGGGCGTCGGCGCGATCAAGTACGCCGACCTGTCCGTGGCGCGCGACAGCGAGTACGTCTTCGACCTCGACCGCATGGTCGCGCTCAACGGCAACACCGGCCCGTATCTGCAGTACGCCGCGGCCCGGATCCGGTCGATCTTCCGGATGGCCGGCGTCGACCCCGCCGACGCCGCCGGGCCGATCCTCATCACCCATCCGGCGGAGCGGGCCCTGGTGCTGAAGCTGCTGAGCTTCGGCGCGGCGATCGACGCGCTGATCGACGACGTGGCCCCGCACAAGCTCGCCTCCTACCTGTACGAGGTCGCCGACGCCCTCACCGGCTTCTACGAGAACTGCCCGGTGGTCAAGGGCTCGGACGGCCCGGTGCCCGACGAGATCCGCGCCCCCCGGCTGGCGATCTGC
This sequence comes from Actinocorallia aurantiaca, assembly GCF_039533685.1. Classification (NCBI taxonomy): domain Bacteria; kingdom Bacillati; phylum Actinomycetota; class Actinomycetes; order Streptosporangiales; family Thermomonosporaceae; genus Actinocorallia; species Actinocorallia aurantiaca. The sequence goes on from NZ_BAAATZ010000008.1 coordinate 23,339, forward strand.
GCGCTGGCGCTGGACACCCTGGTCACCGGTCTGGGCGTGCTGGGCATCCGGGTTCCCGAACGGATGTGAGCCGCGGCCCCTTTCGGGGCCACCGCCGGTCCACCCCGTGGGGACCGCCCGGCGACGGCCTGTTCCCCGATCATCGGCAAGATCGGGGAACAGGCCCTAGAATCGCTTGAACCCCCCGGACGCTGTAGGCGACCTGGGGGGTGTGGTGTTCGAAGGCTGGTCCATCCGGACCCGGCTGACCGTGATCGCCACCTCGGTCATAGCCGTGCTGTGCCTGGGCACCTCGGTCCTTGCGCTGGTCGCGGTCCGCAGCCAGGCGCTGAACTACCAGGTCGAGCGCACCACCACCGCGGCGCTGAAGATCGTGCGCGACGTCAAGCGCGACGCCCTGCCCCAGCAGATCCCGCAGGCCGACGAGCTGGCCTGGCTCGACGGCATCCAGGTGATCGACGCGCGGGGCCGGACCGTCGCGGGGACGGGGAACCTGGGATCCGCCCCCCGGATCTCCACGATGATCCCGCCGGAGGACAACACCCGGGCCGCGCGGATCGACTGCACGCTGCCCGCGTTCCCCGACTGCGAGATCGTCGTCGTGTTCCGGGTGTACGAGCCGGAGGGCGACTGGTTCGTCTACGCCTTCGCGCCCGACATCCCCTGGTACATCGACGCGCGGTTCTTCTCCCTGCTGCTCCTGGCCTGCGCGCTCCTCACCGGCCTCACCGCGGTCGGCACCGCCCGCACCGTCTCCCGGGCCCTCAAACCCGTCAACGACATCCGCAGGGAGGCCATGCGGATCGCGCTGAGGACCAGCGGCGACGACTCCAGGCGCCGGATCGCGCTGCCCCGGCACGACGACGAACTGCGGGCCCTGGCCATCTCGGCCAACGAGGCGCTCGACCGGCTGGACGAGTCCCTGCGCAAGGAGCGGGAGTTCACCTCCAACGCCTCCCACGACCTGCGCTCCCCGATCACCGCGATGCGCGCCGAGCTGGACGCGGCCATGATGTACCCGGACGAGACCGACTGGCCCGTCACGGCCGAGAAGCTGTCGGGCAGCCTGGACCGGCTCCAGGCCCTGGTGGACGACCTGCTCGAACTCGCCCGTCTGGACTCGGGCTCGTCGGCGCGCGGCAAGCGGGTGGACCTGGCCGAGCTGGTGCGGACGGAGATCGAGCGGCGGCCCGAGGACCCCCGGGTCACGGTCGAGGCCGAGCCCGCCGAGGTGCTCTGCAACCCCGTGCACCTCAGCCGGCTGGTCAACAACCTGCTCGACAACGCGGAGCGGCACTGCGAGAAGACCATCGACGTGCGGGTGCGGCCCGAGGAGGACCAGGCGGTCCTGGAGGTCTACAACGACGGGGACGGCATCCCGCCCCACATGCGGGAGGCGGTCTTCGACCGGTTCACCCGGCTGGACGCCTCCCGCAGCAAGGACACCGGCGGCACCGGGCTGGGCCTGGCGATCGTCCGGGAGATCGCCAACACCCACCGGGGCGACGTGCGGGTCGCCGACAGCCCGACGGGCGCCAGGTTCATCGTCCGCTTCCCCCTCGCCCGCTGAACCTCTTCTTCGCGGGCTTGCGGACGTAGACGGGGGTGCCGACCTTGGCGAACCGGTAGACCTTCTTGGCCAGGTGCATGGGGATGCGGACGCACCCGTGGGAGGCCTTGCGCCTGGGTACGGTCAGCGATCCGTGCAGGGCGACGCCCCCGCGGAAGAAGGCCGGGTAGTACATGGCGCCCAGCCTGCCGGTGTGCCAGCCCTTGATCCTGCGGGTGACCCGGAAGTTCCCCACCGGGGTGCGGGCGAAGCCGCACATCCCCCGCTCGCAGTAGGAGGTGTCGGCGCCGGTGGAGACATGGGTGACCAGCACCGGCCGGTGGTGCTTCCACACGACGAGCAGCCTGCGGCGGAGGTCGATCTCGATCCTGCGGCCCGGCGCCCGGCGGACCAGGGGCCGGATCCGTACGGGGGCGAACAGCGCGTCCCGGGTGCGCTCGTCCGCCTTCATGACGGGCTTGAGCCCGTTGACCTTCTGGAACGCCCAGACCGCGGCCGCGGTCTCGTCGCCGTAGTAGCCGTTGACGGACCCCGGAGAGTATCCCCACCGCCTCAGGTGCTCCTGCAGGATCTGGACGTCCTGGTTGTAGTCCTTGTAGCGCACCGTGCGGGTGAGAGCGGGCAGCAGTTCGTTCTTCGCGGCGGTGGGAGCGGACCGGTCCGCCCCGGCCGGGCCGGGCAGAAGGGTCAGCAGGACGGTCATGGAACCGGTGGCGGCGAATGCGAGGCGCATGGTTGCGCACGGTAGTCTCCCGTCCTCCGGACGGACCGCCGTGACCTGCGGTATCGGCGAACGATTACCCGGTGCAGAGGCTTTGATCACATGGCCGGGCCCCTTCCCCCTGGAAGCGGGGAAGGGGCCCGGGGCCTCGACGGCTCAAAGCCGGCTGAACAGGCCGGCCAGCCCTGATTTGTGTTCCGACTCCTCCTCGCCGGAGGAGGCGCCGGTCTCGGGCCCCCGCTCCGCCTCTCCTGGCGGAGAGAACGCGGCGGGCGGCGGGGTGCCCCGCTCGGCGGGCCTGCGCACCGCCGGGGTCTCCGCCCCGGATTCGGCCGCCTTCCGGGTGGTGCGGGTCGTGCCCGTCGTCTTGCGGGTCGCCGGTTTGGCCGCCGCCCGGCGGGTGGTGCCGGTGGCACGGGTGCCCGTCGCCTTGGCGCCCGTGGCGCGGGTGCCGGTGGAACGGGTGCCCGTCGCGCGGGTGCCCGTCGCCTTGGTCCCGGTGGAACGGGTGCTCGTCGCGCGAGCGCCCGTCGCCTTGGCGCCCGCGGCACGGGTGCCCGTGGCACGGGTGCCCGTGGCACGGGTACCGGTCGAGGCGCTCCTGGCCCTGGTGGTCGCGGTGGTCCGGCCGGCGGCGGGCTTGCGGGCGGCGCTGGTGCGTCCGCTCGCGGCGGTCCTGCCCGTCGTGGTGCCGGAGGCCCGCCGGGTGGCGGGCTTGCGGGCCGTGGTGCCGGTGGACGTGCGGCTCGCGGCGGTGCCGCGGGCGGCCGGCTTGGCCGCCGCCGACGGCTGCTTCACCGTCTTGAGCACCTTGGCCGCGTCCGACATCGCCTTGGCCGCGGTCGCCATCGACTTGGTCGCGTTCTTCATCGCGGTCATCGCCGCGTTCATGGACTTGGCCGAGGTCCCCGCCTTGGTGGCGGCCGCGGTCATCTTGGTGGTGGCGGTCGACATCTTGGTCGCCGCCGAGTTGACCTTGGTCGCCGCCGCGGCCGGAGTGGTGCCCTTCGCCGTGGTCCGGCTCGTGGCACGCGTGGTCGTCCCGGTGGTGCCCGCGGTGCGCCTGGTCGTGCCGGTCCTCGAGGCCGTCGTCTTGGCGGCGGCGCGGGACGCGGGCTTGGCCGTGGTGGTCCTGCGCGCGGCCGGACGGGTCTTCGACGCCGCCGTCCGCGAGGTGACCCTGGTCGTGGTGGCGGCCGCGGCGCTGGTCCGCTTGGCGGGTGCCCGCTTGGCGGCCGAACCCTTCGCGGTGGTCGTGGACTTCCTGCCGGTCGTCTTCTTGGCGGCCGGAGTGCGGGTCGTCGCGGTACTACGGCGAGTGGCCGCACGCGTTGTCGTTTTGGTAGGCACTGATCCATCCCCCCGTAGTGATCAGCTACGGGGGGAGATATTCCACACTTACCTTCTCGCTACACCCATCTTGACTAGAACTGTTTACACCCCGATGGGGTGCCACACGGTTTTCGTCTCCAGCAGCGCGGTCATCCGAGCCGTTCCCGGGTCGGCCGACCAGTCCGTTTCGGACGGGCGCAGCACCCGCTTCAGATTCCCCGCAGCCGCTTCCTCACAGGCGTTCGCGAGTTCTTCGGACGCGCCCGCGAGGTCGATCGCGTTGACGTCCATGTGGCCCGCCATCCAGGGTGCGAGCTCCTCACGCGGGCCGGTGAGGATATTGACGACTCCAGACGGAAGATCTGAGGTCGCCAGCACTTCGGCGAAGGTGATGGCGACCAGCGGGGAGTCCGCGACGACCACGACGGTGTTGCCGGTGACGATGGCGGGGGCCAGCACCGAGACCAGTCCGAGGAGCGGCGTCCCGGCAGGGGCGAGAACCCCCGCCACTCCCGTCGGCTCCGGCGTGGAGACGTTGAGGAACGGCCCGGCGACGGGGTTGACCGAACCGGCGACCTGCGCGATTTTGTCGGCCCATCCGGCGTACCAGACCCAGCGGTCCACCGCCGCGTCCACTTCGGTCTCCGCGTCCTCCCGGGAAAGGCCGGTGTCGCGGAGTTCCGCGATGAACTGGCGCCTTCTCCCCTCCAGCATTTCCGCGATCCGGTAGAGAATCTGACCACGGTTGTAAGGAGTCCGTCCGGACCAGCCGCCGAAAGCCTTACGCGCGGCGACGACGGCGTCCCGCACGTCCTTGCGGGACGCATGGGAGGCGTTGGCGAGGAATTCGCCCCTGCTGTCGTTGACCACGTAGGACCTGCCGGACTCCGAACGCGGGAAGGCCCCGCCGATGAAAAGCTTGTAGGTCTTGCGCACCTGGAGCCGCTCGGGCGCCGTGTCCTTCTTACCGGGCAAGGTAGGCCTCCAGACCGTGGCGGCCGCCCTCGCGGCCGAAGCCCGACTCCTTGTAGCCGCCGAACGGCGAGGCCGGGTCGAACTGGTTGAACGTGTTGGCCCACACCACGCCCGCGCGCAGCTTCTGGGCCATGGACAGGATGCGGGAGCCCTTCTCCGTCCACACTCCCGCGGACAGCCCGTAGGGCGTGTTGTTCGCCTTCTCGACGGCCTCGGCGGGGGTGCGGAAGGTGAGCACCGACAGCACCGGGCCGAAGATCTCCTCCCGGGCGACGCGGTGGCTCTGCGCGACCCCGGTGAAGATCGTCGGCGCGAACCAGAAGCCGCGCTCGGGCAGTTCGCACTCCAGCGACCAGCGTTCGGCGCCCTCCGCCTCGCCCGAGGCGACCAGCTCGCCGATGGTCGCCAGCTGGACCGCGGAGTTGATCGCCCCGACGTCGGTGTTCTTGTCCAGCGGGTCGCCGACCCGCAGCGTCGCCATCCGCTCCTTCAGCCGGGTCAGCAGCTCCTCGGCGACCGACTCCTGCACCAGCAGCCGCGAACCCGCGCAGCACACCTGGCCCTGGTTGAAGAAGATGGAGTTGACGACGCCCTCGACCGCCTGGTCCAGGGGAGCGTCGTCGAAGACGATGTTGGCGCCCTTGCCGCCCAGCTCCAGGCCGAGGCGTTTGCCGGTGCCCGCGACGGCGCGGGCGATGCGCCTGCCGACCTCGGTGGAGCCGGTGAAGGCGATCTTGTCGACGCCCGGGTGCTCCACCAGCAGCCGCCCGGTCTCCGGGCCGCCGGTCACGATGTTGACGACGCCGGGCGGCAGGTCTGCCTGCCGGCAGATCTCGGCGAACGCCAGCGCGGTCAGCGGGGTGGTCTCGGCGGGCTTGAGCACCACCGTGTTGCCGCAGGCCAGCGCCGGGGCGATCTTCCAGGCCAGCATCAGCAGCGGGAAGTTCCACGGGATGATCTGGCCCGCGACGCCGATCGGGGTGGTGCCGTACCCGGCGTGCTCCAGCTTGTCGGCCCAGCCCGCGTAGTGGAAGAAGTGCGCGGCGACCTGGGGCAGGTCGAAGTCGCGGGTCTCCCGGATGGGCTTGCCGTTGTCGATGGACTCCAGGACGGCCAGCTCACGCGAGCGCTCCTGGATGATCCGGGCGATCCGGTAGAGGTACTTGGCGCGCTCCCGGCCGGGCATCGGGCCCCACACCCGCTCGAACGCGGTGCGGGCGGCGTCCACCGCCAGGTCGACCTCCTCGGCTCCGGCCTCGGAGACCTCGGCGAGCACCTCCTCGGTGGCCGGGTCGATCGTCGGGAACGTCTGCTTGGCGGAGACGAACTCCCCGTCGATGAACAGGCCGTAGGAGTCCTCGATCCGCACGACGCTCCGGGACTCGGGCGCGGGCGCGTACTCGAACAATTCGTCGCTCATCATCAATCCCGTCAGTCCAGCGTGAAGTAGTCGGGGCCGGAGTAGACGCCGGTGGCGAACTTCTCCCGCTGCATGAGCAGGTCGTTGAGCAGGCTGGAGGCGCCGATGCGGAACCAGTGCGGGTCCAGCCAGTCGGGTCCGGCGACCTCGTTCACCTGGACCAGCAGCTTGACCGCGTCCTTGGTGGTACGTATGCCCCCGGCGGGCTTGACCCCGACCATGCGCCCGTGCCGCTCCCGGAAGTCCCGGACGGCCTGCAGCATGAGCAGGACGACCGGCATGGTGGCGGCCGGCTGGATCTTGCCGGTGGAGGTCTTGATGAAGTCGGCTCCGGCCAGCATCGCCAGCCAGGACGCGCGGAGCACGTTGTCGTAGGTGGCCAGCTCGCCGGTCTCCAGGATCACCTTGAGGTGGGCGTCTCCGCAGGCCTCCTTGACCGCGACGATCTCGTCGTGGACCTTGACGAGGTCCCCGGACAGGAACGCCCCCCGGTCGATGACCATGTCGATCTCGCTCGCCCCGTCGGCCACGGCCTGCCGGGTGTCCTCCAGCTTGACCGCGAGCGGGGCTCGTCCGGACGGGAAGGCCGTCGCCACCGAGGCCACGCCGACGCCGGAGCCGCGCAGTTCGTCCACCGCGACCTTCACCAGGTCGGGGTAGACGCAGACCGCGGCGACCGTGGGCGCGCCGGGAGCGGTCCGCACCGCCTTGGTGCACATCGCCCGGACCTTGCCGGGGGTGTCGGACCCCTCCAGCGTGGTCAGGTCGACCATGGAGATCGCCAGGTCGATCGCCCTGGCCTTGGCCTCGTTCTTGATCGACCGGGTGCCCAGCCGGGCCGCGCGCGCCTCCACGCCGACCTGGTCGACCCCGGGCAGTCCGTGCAGGATGCCCCGCAGCTCGTTCGCAGATGTCACCGACAAAGCATCCGTCATGGCACGCACACCTACCAAACGCGCCCCCTGAACTGGGACATAGCGACAACCCGAGGGGAGCTGGGCGGTCACCCTTCGGATGTTTCGCCAAACCCGCGACACCGGTCGATCAAGCGGGAAACGGGCACACTGGAGAGACCGGAAAGACGCTTCGACGAGGAGGCGTGGACATGTTCGAGGAAGCACAGTACTTCTCGCCCGTCGACGAGGACGAGCACGGCAGGGTGACGGTGAACCTGGCCCGGGACCACCCCGGCTTCGCCGACCCCGCCTACCGCGAGCGGCGCGACCTGATCGCCGGGCTGGCCGTCGGGCACCGGCGCGGCGACCCCGTCCCCGAGGTGGCCTACACCGGGGAGGAGCAGGAGGTGTGGCGGCTGATCTCGGCCGAACTGGAGGCCAGGCATCTGCGTTTCGCCGCCCGGGAGTTCCTGGACGCCAAGGACCGGCTGAAGCTGCCGGCCGACCGCGTCCCGCAGCTCCAGGAGGTCTCGGACCTGCTGGAGCCCCTGACCGGCTTCCGCTACCTGCCCGCCGCCGGGCTGGTGCCGCTGCGGGAGTTCTACGGCACCCTGGCCGACGGGCTCTTCCACTCCACCCAGTACCTGCGGCACCACAGCATGCCGCTCTACACGCCCGAACCGGACGTCGTCCACGAGGTCATCGGCCACGCCAACGCGCTGGCCTCCGACCGGTTCGCCGCCCTGTACCGGGCGGCGGGAGACGCGGCCCGCCGGGTGGAGGGCAGGCAGGCGCTGGAGTTCGTCTCCCGGGTCTTCTGGTTCACCATGGAGTTCGGGGTGCTCCTGGAGGACGGCGAACCCAAGGCCTACGGCGCGGGTCTCCTCTCCTCCTACGGGGAGATCGAGGAGTTCCAGGCCATGGACATCCGGCCGCTGGACATCCGGGAGATGGGGACCGCCGACTACGACATCACCAAATACCAGACGCTCCTGTTCCGCGCCGAGTCTCTGGATCATCTGGAGGACGTCGTGGGCGGCTTCTGGGAGGCGTGCGACGACGACTCGATCGCCGCTCTGGACGTCTGACGCCGCCCGCGCGCGAAATAGAGACGGGGAACACGCCATCTGGGACATGGCATGTTCCCCGTCTCCGCCTACAGAAGGCGCGGTAACGACCGCGCCACCCGCAGGAAGAGCGACTTGGTCCCGGTCTTCCCGGAACGCTCGGAGGGCTCCTCGCGTTCCTGTGCGGCCTGGTCGGCCTGAGCCTCTTCCCGGTACCGCGCGACCCGGTCCTTGATGACCGCCCGGCTGAAATCGTGGTGCAGCATGGTGTCCTCGGCTTTCCTCGACGCCGCTTCCGACACCTTCAATCTCGCGCTAAGAACCCCTGCCGCACATGAGGCAGATGCCTTATTCATCCCCCGAATCTCCTGGCCGTACGGCCTAAGACGGGGTGGGCGGGGCTAAGCGGGCCCTAGGCGGAGAACCGCACCGGGTCCGCGGGCAGCAGGCCGAGCCTGCGGGCCGCGGCGGCGGCCTCGGTGCGGGAGGAGACGCCGAGCTTGCCGAGGATGTTGCTGACGTGGACGCTGGCGGTCTTCGCCGAGATGAACAGCGCCTCGGCGATCTCCCGGTTGGAGCCGCCCTCGGCGAGCCGCTCCAGCACCTCCAGCTCCCGCGCGGTGAGGCCGTGCGACGGAGTGGCGCGCCTCCCCTCGCCCAGCCGCCTGGCGAGGTCCTCGATCTCCCCCAGCAGGGGGGCCGCGCGCAGGTCCCGGGCCAGGGCCGCCGCTTCGGCGAGCCGTTCCGCGGCCCGCTCGCGCTCGCCCCTCATCGCGTCGTGCTCGGCGGCCCGGCAGAGCGCCTGCGCCCGCGGATAGGGGTTGTGGACGTCCGCCCAGGCGGCGGCGACGTCGTCCCAACGGGGATCGCGCCCGGTGATCCGGGCGGCCTCGGCCTGGAAGACCAGCGACCAGGCGTACTGGACCGGTCCGCGGACGATGATCCGCGCCACGCGGGCTGCCAGGGGCTCCAGTTCCGCCTCCGTGGCGCACGCCGCGGCCCCGATCGCCAGGATGGGCCAGGCGTAGCGACTGTCGTCCGGACGGTTCGTGCCCGGCAGCATCGGCTCCAACGCGGCCAGCGCCGCCCGGCGGTCCCCCTGCCGGAGCCTGAGCCCCGCCTCCAGCCGCAACACCGGGTAGTGCTCCTGGATCCGCTGGTCCACCACCCAGCGGCTGAACCCGTAGGCGACCTCCAGCCCGCGTACGGCGGACTCCATCTCGCCGCGGGCGAGCCCGATCTCTCCTCGCAGCAGTACCAGGCAGGCCTTGTGCGCCCGGGGCGGGTCGGTCTCCAGCGCCTGATCGATCACCTCCTGCGCCTCGTCCCAGCGGCCCAACGAGTGCAGCGACTCGGCGAGGTTGATGCTGAGGAAGGAGCCCCTGCTCCGGAAGAGCCCGATCTCCTTGGCCCGCTCGATGCCCCGGGCGGCCGCCTCGACGGCCTCGGCGGGCCGTCCCGCGCCCTCCAGCATGTGGGACCGGTTGATCGCGGCGCGCAGCAGCAGCTGGTCCGCGCCGAGCTCCTCCGCGATCCGCTCGCCCCGCTCCAGTACCTCCCAGGGACGCCCCTCGCCCGGTTCCCCCTCGTACTTGGTCTCGTCGAGCAGGCAGGTCAGGGTCAGCAGCGCGTCCGCCTCCGACCGCCGGTCCCCCACCATCCGCGCGGCGTCCAGCGCCTCCTTCACCGCCGTCCTCGCCATCTCGATCCCCGAACCGTTGAGGAGGTGCTGCGCCAGCGACGCCAGCATCCGGGCGCGTTCCGCGGACGGCGGGTCGGCCGGTACCAGCTCGACCGCCCGCTGCAGGTCCTCCAGCCAGTCCGGACGGCCCAGCCGGTGGTGCAGCCGGCCGCGCTGCTCCAGCAGCCACGCCCGTCGGAGCGGATCGTCGGTCTCCCGCAGCGCCGCGGAGGCCAGCTTGATGCCGCGTTCGCTGTCTCCGCCCCAGTCCGCGGCGCAGACCGCCAGCCGCAGCACCTCCGTCCGGGTGGCGCCGATCTTCTCCTCCGCGTCCGGTACCCGCTCCCACAGGTCCAGGACGCGTTCGAGCATCCGCAGCTCCTCGGCGTACGCGGCGGCCCGGTCGGCCTCCTGCCCGGCCTTCCAGGCGCTGATCAGCGCCCATTCCAGGTTGTGCGCGGCGTACCAGTGGTGGGCCAGCTCGGCGGCGACCCGGCCGGGCGGCACCAGCGTGCCGTCGTCCTCCAGCACCTCGGCGTACCGGGTGTGCAGCCGGGTGTGCTCTCCGGGCATCAGGTCGTCGTGGACGGCCTCGCGGATCAGCGCGTGCCGGAACCGGTAGCTCTCGCCTTCGACCACCAGGACGTTCCCCGCGACGGCCGGCCGCAGGTGCCGGGTCAGCGCGCGTTCGTCCAGGCCGCTGACGGCGGCCAGCAGCCGGTGCTCGATCCGGGCGCCGCCCGCGCTCGCCACCCGCAGCAGCTCCCCGGTCTCCTCCGGCAGCCGTTCGACGCCCGCCAGCAGCAGGTCGCGCAGGGACTCGGGCAGTTCGCAGGCGATGCTCCCGTCGGCGTCCATCAACGCCTCGACGAACAGCGGGTTGCCCTCGCTGCGGATGAAGAACTCCTCGACGCGCCCGCCTTCGGGCTCGGCTCCGCGCAGCCGGGTCATCAGCTCGCCGACCTCCTGGCGGGTCAGCCTGCCGACCTCGTGCCTGGCGACCCGCTCCAGCCTGTCCAGCTCGGCCAGCAGCGGGCGCAGCGGGTGGCCCCGGTGCAGTTCGTCCGCCCGGTAGGTGACGACGATCATCAGCGCGGCGACCGCGCCGAGGTTGCGGACGAGGAACGCCAGCAGGTCGCGGCTGGAGCGGTCGGCCCAGTGCGCGTCCTCGATCACCAGCACGAGGGGACCCTGCCGCGCGAGCCGGTCCAGCAGGGTCAGCACCAGCTCGAACAGCCGCGCCTGGTGGTGGCCGGAGCCGTCGCCGTCCGGTTCGCCGAACTCCGGCAGCAGCCGGGCGAGCCCCGAGGCGCGCCCCCCGACCAGCTCGGCCACCCCTTCGGCGCCCAACTCCCGGACGAGCTGGCGCAGGATCGCGGTGAAGGGGGCGAACGGGAACCCGTCGACGCCCAGTTCCAGGCAGCCGCCCAGCAGCAAGCGCGCACCCCCGGCACGGGCCTTCGCGGAGAACTCCTCCACCAGGCGGGTCTTGCCGATCCCCGCCTCGCCGCCCAGCAGCACCGCCCGCGCCGCGCCCGACCGCACGTGGGCGAACGCGCCGTCCAGCACGTCGAGCTCGGTCTGCCGCCCGACCAGCACCGTGCTCATGCCGCCCATCTCCATGCTCACGTTCCTCAGGATGCCAGCCGGATCGGACGTTCTTCCCCGTGGTGCTCGCGTCCCGGCCGCGCTCTCGCCGCCCAGGCCGCCCCAGCCGCCGTCCAGCGCGCCGCGCTCGGTCCGCCGTCCGATGCCGCCCGTCTCCGCCCTCACAATCCCAGCCTCCGTGCGACCGCCGCGGCCTCGCCCCGGGAGGAGACCCCGAGCTTGGCCAGGATGTTGCTCACGTGCACGCTGGCCGTCTTGGCCGAGATCGACAGGGCCCGTGCGATCTCCCGGTTGGCGCGGCCCTCGGCCAGCTCGCGCAGGACCTCGACCTCCCGTGCGGTCAGCCCGCGCACCGCCGTCGCGCCGCCGGAACGGGAACGCAGCTCCTCGATCTCGGCGAGCAGGGGGGCCGCTCCCAGGTCCGCGGCCAGCTTCCGTGCCCGCTCCAGCCGGTCGGACGCGCCGTGCCGGTCCTCGGGAACCGCGCGCAGCAGGGCGTAGGCCTCCCGGTAGGGCTGGCCGATCTCCCGCCAGGCCTCCGCGACCCGGATCCAGGCGGGACCGGTTCCGGTGACCGGGGCGCACTCGGCCTCGAAGGTGAGCCGCTGCGCGGCCATGACCGGCCCGATGACGGGCAGCGCGCCGGCCCGCTCCAGATAGGGCGCCAGAGTCTCCCCGTCCTGGCACGCCCTGGCCGTCAGCGCCAGCGCCGGCCACGCGTAACGCGCGTCGTCGACCATCCTCCCGGACTCCAGCAGAAGCGCGGACGCCTCCAGAGCCCGGTCGGGACGTCCTTCGGCCAGCCGGAGGGCGATCTCCAGGCGCAGCACCGCGAACAGGTCCTCGGCCCGGCGCACCGGTCCTCGCCGCGCCACCGACCAGGCCGAGGCCAGGTAGGAGGCGGCCCGCTCCAGATCTCCCCGGGCCAGATGGATCTCCCCGGCCAGCCCGCGCAGGCTGCCCAGGTGCCGGTTCAGCGGGACGCGCTCGACCGCGTCGTCGATCACCTGGAGTGCCTCGTCCCAGCGGCCCAGGGAGACCAGCGGCTCGGCCGTGTTGTAGGCCAGGATGGTGCCCATGATGCGGCCGAGTCCGTAGGAGACGGCCTCCCGCTGGCCGTCCAGGGCGACCCGGTAGGCCTCCTCGTGCCGGCCCGCCCCCTCCAGCACGTGGGAGGTGGCCAGCTTGTGCCGCAGCACCTCGTTGTAGTCCTCGCAGCGGCCCAGCAGCGGCTCCATCTCTGCGAACAGCGCCAGGCGGGTCTCGTCCGGCCGGTCGTCGCGCAGGGCCAGGGTCATCATCGCGGTGAGCTGCGCGGTCGGGTCGTCCGTCAGCCGGGCCACCCGTACCGCCTCCCGCGCGGCGGCCAGGGCCTCGGGCATGCCGTCGGGCAGTTTGTACAGGTACTTCGCCAGCGAGGCCAGCGCCCTGGCCCGCGCGGCGGTGGGCGGGTGCTCGGGCAGCAGCGCGACGGCCTCCCTCAGGTCGTCGGCGCCTTCGGCCCGGTGCAGGTGCAGCCGCATCCGGCCTCTGTAGCCGAGCATGTCCGCCCGTACCACCGGGTCCGCGGTGCGCTCCAGCGCAGCGGTCGTCAGTTCGATCCCCCGCTCGAACTCCCCGGCCAGATCCGCGGCGGCCACCGCGCGCCTCAGCACCAGGATCCGGTCCGGGCCCGAGTTCACCCGGCCGGACAGGGCCAGTACCCGTTCGGTGAGCGCGAGCGCCTCGGCGTGAGCCGCCGACCTCAGCGCCTCCTCCGACGCCAGCCAGGCGCTCTCCAGCGCCCTCGGCAGATCACGCGCGGCGTGCCAGTGGTGCGCCAGCTCGGCGGTGGCCCGGCCCGGAGGCACCAGCCAGGGGCGTTCCTCCAGGGTCCGGGCGTAGGCCAGGTGCAGCCGGGTCAGCTCGCCCGGCAGCAGATCCTCGCGGACGGCCTCCCGGATCAGCGCGTGCCGGAAGAGGTAGCCCTCCCCGTCCACCGTCAGCACGTTCCCCGTGACCGCGGGCCGCAGCGCGTCGTCGAGTTCGGCGTCGCCGAATCCGGTCACCGCCGAGAGCAGGCCGTGCTCCAGCCGCTGACCGCCCGCCGCGGCGATCCGCAGCACCTCCTGGGTCGGCTCGGGCAGCCGCCGCACCCCGGCCAGCACCAGGTCGCGCAGTGACTCCGGCAGCTCTGCGGACTCCTCCCCGGCCAGTGCCTCGACGAACAGCGGGTTGCCCTCGCTGCGCCGGAAGAACTGTTCGGCGCGGGCCGGATCGTGTTCGCCGAGCATCCTCCGGGTCTCGGCCAGGGTGAGCCTGGGCAGCTCCAGCCGTTCGACCCGGTCGATCCGGTCGAGTTCGGCCAGCAGGGGGCGCAGCGGATGGTCCCGGTGCAGCGCCTCGCTGCGGTAGGTGACCAGCACCAGCACCGAACCGGCCAGGTTGCGGATGAGGAAGTCCAGCAGGTCGCGGCTGGAGCGGTCGGCCCAGTGCGCGTCCTCGATCACCACCACGACGGGCCCCCGCTCGGCCAGCCGGTCCAGCAGGGTCAGCACCAGCTCGAACAGGCGGGCCCTGGCCTCGGCGGCCGGGATCTCGTCGGGGTCGCCGAACTCCGGCAGCAGCCGGGACAGTCCCCGCGCTCCGGGCAGCAGGTCCTCGATCGTGCTCACGCCGAGCTCCCTGACCAGACCGCGCAGCGCGGCGGTGAAGGGCGCGAACGGCAGCAGTTCCGCCGACAGTTCCACGCAGCCGCCGGTCAGCACCCGGGCGGCGGGGCAGCCCGCGGTGAACTCGCGGACCAGCCGGGTCTTGCCGATGCCCGCCTCGCCGCCGACCAGCACGGCTCCGGGCAGCCGGGCGAAGGCCTCGCGCAGGCGTGCCAGCTCTCCGGTCCGGCCGATCAGAGGGGAGGCTGGGGGCATATGTCCAGCATGACAGGAGAGTCGGGCTCCGCCCAGTGATTATCGCCGTGAGCGATCATGGACGGCATCCGGACCCGGTGGCCGGAGGACCCTCTCCGCCCCCCTGCCACCGGGCCGTCGGACCACACGGGAATTTGTGGCTGGCCTGGACGCGCCCTGCTCGGGGCGCACCCGCCCGCGGGCGGAGACCCGCGGGCGGAGAGGCGAGAGGACACTTCCGCGGCCACCCTCATTGTCGGGCCGAAGGCATCCGTCACATGGGGAGACTTCCCGATACGGCGGCCTGATTTTTCAGTACCTGAACTCTTCGGGAAGGACCTATCCGGGCACGCGGGCGACGGCGAAGACCGTCTGGCCGAACGGCGGCCGGAAGAGCTTCTCCAGGAACCGGGTCGTCGGGATGACGGTCCGGTCGTAGATCTTCACCAGCCGGGGGTCGGGATAGCCCACGCCGCCCCGGCGCACCGCCGCCCACCAGGCGATGCCGCCCAGGAAGTTGATGGGCTTGAGCACCTCGGCCTCCAGGCCCGCGGCGGCGATGGTGGCGCCCAGGGTCTTGGGGGTGTAGCGGGTGACGTGGCCGACCTTGCGGTCGAAGTCCCCGTAGAGCTGCATGTAGCCGGGCACCCAGATGACGATGCGGCCGCCGGGCTCGACCACCGCGGCCAGGTCCCTGAGCGCCTGGGCGTCCTCGGCGATGTGCTCCAGGACGTTCATCATGACGACGGTGTCGACCTTCTGGCGGATCTCCACCTTCGCCGGCAGGGCCAGCGGCAGGACCTCGACGCCGTCGTCCTCGGCGTAGCGCTTCCGCAGCTGCTCGACGCAGTACGGGTCGTTGTCGCTGACGGCCAGGTAGTCCAGCCGGCCCGCGAACTGCTCGGAGAAGTGCCCGAGGCCGGATCCGATCTCCAGCAGCGAACGGCCGACGTGCGGCGCCACCATGTCGTACTCGTACTTGCGGTAGTTGCGCGCCTCGTCGCCGCCGAGGTGGTTCTCCAGGGCGCCTTCGCCGGCCGCGGGCTGGACCGGCTGGAAGTTCTCAGACATGGGGTTCCACTCGTGCTCGGTTCGGGAATCGGGGCGAGTTTACCGGCTGGTACCCCCTAGTGCCGGGAGTCCGGTATTTCAGCTCAGCGCGGCCAGCCGCGAGAGCCGCTCCGCGGCCTCCTGCAGCCGCCTTCCCTCGCTCCGGACCCGGGGCAGCCGCTCCGTCCGGCAGGAGACGGCCAGCGCGCCGACCAGCCCGCCCGACCCGTCCGTCACCGGCACCGCGACGCAGGCCGTGCCGAGCGCGTACTCCTCGCGGTCCAGCGAGAGGCCGTCGCGCCCGGCCAGGCCGCGGTCCAGCGCGCCGCGGTCGGTGATGGTGTACGGGGTGAGGTCGAGCAGCGGGTGGCGGGCCAGGTACTCGCGCCGCCCGTCCTCGTCGAGCTGGCCCAGGAGGCACTTGCCGACGGCGGTGGCGTGCGCGGCCTCGTTGAAGCCGACCCACAGGTCGACCCGGCGCTCCCGCGGGCCGTCGACGACGTCGACCAGGCTGATCTCGCCCTCGCGGAGGACGGCGAAGTAGACGGCGACGCCCAGTTCGTCCCGCAGCGAGACGAGGACGGGACGGACCCGGGACAGCGTCACCTGGGCGCGGCCCCGCGCGTAGAGGCCCTCGAGCCGGTCGCCGAGGACCCAGCACCCGTCGGGCAGCTTGGTGACGTAACCCTCGTGGGCCAGCGTCCGCAGCAGGTGGTAGGTGGTGGCCAGGGGCAGGCCCGCGGCCCGCGCGAGCTGCTTGGCCGGCGCGCCCGACGGGTGCGCCACCACCGTCTCCATGAGATGCAGCGCACGTTGCACTGAGGCGATCAGCGTCGGTCCGCGTGTGCCTTCCATCACGGAAAGCGAACACTGCCCGTGAAGTCAGGTCAAGCCGTTTCGGCAATTCTCTAGGCGGGCGGTTCGTCCAGCGCGGTCGTCAGGGGCGGAATGGGACGCCGCTTCTTGGGACGGCCCGCCGGCTTCCTTGGCACCGCCTCCGGTTCGGGGGCGGGGGCCTCCTGCGGTTCCGGGGCGTCCGGGGAGGGCTGTTCGGGGTGCTGGACGTCGTCGCTCGTCGGCATGGCCACGACCTTAGCCACGGCTCTTCCAGCTTTCGGTGAAGCCAGAGGCATGCTTCGCCCAGCCCCGCGAGGACACGACGGGCCTTTGCGGAG
>NZ_BAAATZ010000008.1:39742-105786 GCF_039533685.1 Actinocorallia aurantiaca
GCGCTGTCCCCCCTCACGGAGGAGACGGGGCCTCGCTCAGAGGCGCTCGATGATGGTGGCGTTGGCCTGGCCGCCGCCCTCGCACATCGTCTGGAGGCCGTAGCGGCCGCCGGTGCGCTCCAGCTCGTGCAGCAGCTTGGCCATCAGGATGCCGCCGGTGGCGCCCAGCGGGTGGCCCAGGGCGATGGCGCCGCCGTTGGGGTTGACCTTGGCCGGGTCGGCGCCGAGGTCCTTCTGCCAGCCGAGGACGACCGGGGCGAAGGCCTCGTTGATCTCGACGACGTCGATGTCGTCCATCTTCAGGCCGGACTTCTTCAGGGCCTTCTCGGTCGCCGGGATCGGGCCGGTCAGCATGTAGACCGGGTCGGAGCCGGCCAGCGACAGGGTGTGGATCCGGGCGCGCGGGGTCAGGTTGTGCGTGCGCACGGCTTCTTCGGAGGCGATGAGCAGCGCGGACGCGCCGACCGCGATCTGGGAGGAGACCGCGGCGGTGATGCGGCCGCCCTCGCGCAGCGGCTTGAGGCCCGCCATCTTCTCGAGGGTGGTGTCGGGGCGGGCGCACTCGTCGCGCTCGACGCCGTTCAGCGGCGCGATCTCGCGGTCGAAGTAGCCGGCCTCGATGGCCTTGCCCGCACGGATGTTGGACTCCAGGGCGAACGCCTCGAGGTCCTCGCGGCTCAGGTTCCACTTCTCGGCCATGAGCTCGGCGCCACGGAACTGGGAGATCTCCTGCATGCCGTAACGCTCGGCCCAGCCGTCGCCGTAGGGCATGCCGGCCTTGACGCCCTCGGGGCCGAACGGCACGTTCGAGCCCATCGGCACGGCGGCCATGTTCTCGACGCCGGACGCGATGACGAGGTCCTGGGTGCCGGACAGCACGCCCTGGGCGGCGAAGTGCACCGCCTGCTGGGAGGAGCCGCACTGGCGGTCGATGGTGACGCCGGGCACGCTCTCGGGCAGGCCCGCGGACAGCCAGGAGGTGCGGGCCACGTCCAGGGCCTGCATGCCGGCCTGCGAGACACAGCCCATGATCACGTCTTCGACGGCGGCCGGGTCGATCCCGGTGCGCTCGACGAGGGCCTTGAGAACATGCGCGCCGAGGTCGGCGGAGTGAACTCCGGCCAGGCCGCCCTTCCTGCTTCCGACGGGGGTACGGACCGCGCCGACGATGTACGCCTCGGCCACAACGCCTCCAAAGATCTAGGGGTGGGTTCCGTCCCATTAAACCGAATGGGGTTCGGTCAGTATGAGCTTACCCGCCGGTACGTGGCAACCCAAGAGTGACCCTGAACACTCATTCCGAGAAGACCCTGGAATCGGAGTCCGCTCCCAGCGACTCGCGGGAGAGGCGCTCCAGCAGGGTCGCCAGTTCCGGGTGTAGCTCAGGCTGCCAGTCTGCCACCAGGTGGTCCAACGCCAGACGACGGATCCGGAAGATGCGTTCGGCCAGGTCGCGCCCCGCGCCGGTGACCACCAGCCTCGCGCCGTCGGCGCCCTCGCGCTCGACCAGGCCCCGGTCGACCAGCGCGTCGATGCAGGGCCGGCCCCGTTCCCGCGTGGTGTGGGCGCGCGCGGCCAGCTCGGCGGCGCCGATCGAGCCGTCCGGGCCCTCCGACGCGATCCGGCACAGCGCCCAGACGCTCCCCGCCGGCAGGTCCGCTCCCGCGTGGGCGGCCAGGCGGCTGTAGAGCGCGCGGGCGTCCCGGTCGCGGTACAGCAGCCGTGCCAGCGCCAGCTCCAGTTCGGCCTTGGACGTGCGCGCCGTCGGCGCCCCCATCGACTCGCCCATCCCCGCGTCCCTGGTCGCGGTCCGCAGCGGCACCTCGCGCAGGAACCAGCTGGCGACGAACGCGACGGCCGCCACCGGCGTCGCGTAGACGAAGATGGTCTGGATCGCCTGGGCGTAGGCCTCGAGGACCGCCTGCGCGGTCTCCGGCGGCAGCCTCCTGATGAGCGACGAGTTCTCCTGCAGCGCCGCCGTGTTCGTCCCCGCCGGCAGCCGCCCCTCCCGCACGAGGTCCGCCATGCCGGAGGCCAGCCGGTTGCTGAAGACCGCGCCGAAGGCCGCGACCCCGAACGAGCCGCCGATGGACCGGAAGAAGGTGTTGCCCGAGGTCGCCGCGCCCAGGTCCCGGTACGGGCTGGTGTTCTGCACCGCGACGATCAGGACCTGCATGACGCAGCCCAGGCCGGCGCCCAGCAGCAGCAGGTACAGGCTCCGCTCCAGGACGCCGGTGCCCACGCCGAGCCGGGTGCACAGGGCCAGCGCCAGCGTGGTGGCCCCGGTGCCCAGAATCGGCCAGATCTTGTACTTGCCGGTCCGTGTGATCAGATGGCCCGAGAGCGTCGACATGGTCAGCGTCCCGGCCATCATCGGCAGCAGGCTCAGCCCCGACAGCGTCGGGGACACCCCCTCCACCACCTGGAAGTAGACGGCCAGGTAGGTGAGCGCGCCGAACATGGCGAACCCGATGACGAACGCGATCAGGCCGCAGATCGAGAAGACGGAACTGCCGAACAGGTGCAGGGGCAGCACCGGCTCGGCCGCCCGCCGCTCCGCCAGCCACCAGGCGCCCAGCAGCAGCACGGCCCCGGCGAACAGGCCGATCACCACCGGCGAGCCCCAGGGGTACTCGGTACCGCCCCAGGTGGTGCCCAGCACCAGGCACACCGCGGCGCCGGCCAGGGCGAAGGTGCCCGCGTAGTCGATCCGGTGCCGGGTCTGCTCCTCCTTGCCCCGGAGCACCGTCACGATCACCGCCAGCGCCACCGCCCCGATCGGCAGGTTGACGTAGAAGACCCAGCGCCAGCTCAGCGTGTCGACGAAGAATCCGCCCAGCAGCGGGCCCGCCACGCTCGCCACCCCGAAGACCCCGCCGAAGTAGCCCTGGTAGCGCCCCCGCTCGCGGGGCGAGACCACGTCGGCGATGATCCCCATGCCCAGCGCCATCAGCCCGCCGCCGCCCAGCCCCTGCAGCGCGCGGAAGCAGATCAGCGAGAACATGTTCCACGAGAGCCCGCACAGCGCCGAGCCGATCAGGAAGATCACGATCGCGGCGATGTACAGCGGTTTGCGCCCGTACTGGTCGCCGAGCTTGCCCCACAGCGGCGTCGAGGCGGTGCTCGCCAGCATGTAGGCGGTGACCACCCACGACAGGTGGTTCAGGCCGCCGAAATCGCTCACGATGGTGGGCAGCGCCGTCGAGACGATCGTCTGGTCCAGGGCGCCCAGCAGCATTCCCAGCAGCAGCGCCGTCAGGATCAGGCCGATCCCCCGGCCCCGCGCACCGGCCTCCCGTGCCATCCGCGCCCTCCCCGGCCCTCCAGGGTCGAGTACCCGAGCCCGTGGGCGGCGGAATCTGAACTCCGCGCCAAGAACTGTTTATGGTGAGTCCCATGAACGGGATCGTCACGCTCGTGCTGCTCGCGCTCCTCGCCGCCTTCTGCATCCGCTGGACGGCCGTACGGCTCCGGTTCCCCGCGCCCACGACCAGCGCGGTCGTCATCGTCTTCGTGCTCGTGGTGCTGGCCCTGTGGGGGCAGTCACTGAATTGACCTCCCCGACGGTGAACCAGGAGGGGCTCCCGTCCGTCTCATCTGATTGACCACTGCGAGGGAAGGAGTCCCGTGCCGAGCACCGCCGTGGGCACCCTCTCCACCTTCCTCACCAGACTCGCCGACTTCGCCGAGCCCCGGCCGCACGACGAGGCGCTGGACCTGTGCTACGGGTCCAGCCCGCTGGCCTCGGCCCTCACCCCGAGGGTCGGGCGGCTCACCTCCGTGGAGCTGGGCGCCGTGCCCGAGCCCGGGCCGGTGGAACTTCCCTACGCCGACGCGGCGTTCTCGCTGGTCACGGCGCGGTTCACCCTGCTGCGCATGACGGATCCGGCGGCCGCGCTCCGGGAGATGCTGCGGGTCTGCCACTCCTCGGGGCGGATCGTCCTGGCCGAACTGGCCCGCACCAACTGCTCCAGCGACCACCGGGACGCCCTGGAACGCGTACGCGACCCCAGCTTCCGGTCCACCCCGCCGATCGGCGACCTCATCGGGATGGTCGAGTCCGCCGGCGCCCGCATCACCCGGCTCGACCTGCTCACCGTGGAGCGCCCCGCCGAACCGTGGCTGGCCGCCGCCTGCGACCCGCGGATCGCCGAACGGCTGCGCGAGGTGCTGCTCGCCGAGGTCGACGGCGGTCCGAAGACCGGCGCCAAGCCCCGCATCATCGGGGGCGAACTGTGGTTCACCCAGACGTGGGCGCACCTGGCCGCCGTCCCCGTACGAGGCGTACGAGGCGTACGGGAGCTGACGGGCCGCCGGTAGCCCGCCCGCCTCAGGCGAGGGGCAGCTCGAACCAGACGGCCTTGCCGTCGGGCGTGGGGCGCGAGCCCCAGCGGGCCGCGATCTGGTCGACCAGGTACAGGCCGCGGCCGCCCTCGTCGGTCTCCCCCGCGTTGCGGATGCGGGGCAGCCGCAGGTCCGGGTCGAAGACCTCCACCCACAGCGAGCCCACGCCCTTGCGCAGCCGCAGCCGGAACTCCTGCTTCACCGGATCGGGACGGCCCAATCCCAGACTGGCACTGCCCAGGTCCCAGTCGTCCTCGTCGAAGGAGAGCTCCGGCGCGCCCACCAGCGCGCGTTTCTGAGCGGGGACGTTGGTGGCGTGCAGCACCACGTTGGTGACGATCTCGGAGACCAGCAGGCAGGCCATCTCGGCCTCGTCCTCGTGCAGGCCCCAGGCCGCGAAGGTCTCGGCCGCCAGCCTGCGCGCCTCCGACACCATGATCGGCTCGGAGGGGAAGGTGCGCTCCTCCACGGGGAGCTCCTCCGAGGCGGTGCGGATGACGACCAGGGCCACGTCGTCGTCGATGTCGCCGGGCACCGCGGCGAACACCGTGTTGGCCACCGTCTCCACGTCGCTGCGCGAGACCCGGCCGACCGCCTCCTCGATCAGGAGGCGGGACTGCTCGCTGCTGTAGTACGTCCCGTCGTCCTTGGGACGGCGCTCCACCAGCCCGTCGGTGTACAGCACGAGGGTGCTGCCCGGGGGCAGGGTGACCGTCGCCTCGTTGTAGATGATGTCGCCGCCCAGGCCCGGGGAGCGCACGCCCAGCATCGCCCCGGCGGCGGAGTGGAAGTCCAGCTCGCCCACCCGGCCGTCGAGGACGAGCATCGGGGGGCTGTGCCCGGCGTTGGAGAAGGTCAGCTCCCGCGACCAGGCGTCGTAGACGAAGTAGGTGCAGGAGACCAGGGACGGGCGGGGCGCGTCCGCGGGGCTCATGGTGCGCACCCACTCGTCCAGCTTGCGCATGATGTCGGCGGGGGACTTGTCGTCCTGGGCGAAGGCGCGCAGCGCGGCGCGCAGCTGGCCCATCACCGCGGCGGCCCGCGCGCCGCGGCCCTCCACGTCGCCGATGACGATGCCGACCCGGCCCGCCGACAGCGGGATCACGTCGTACCAGTCGCCGCCGACCTGGGTCTGGATGCCGTGCCCATGGGACTCCAGCGGCTTGGCGGGCTCGTAGCGCCAGGCGATCTGCAGCCCGTCCAGCCTGGGCGGGCGTTCGCCCGGCAGCAGGTGGCGCTGGAAGGCCAGGGCGGTCTGGCGCTCCTCCTCGAAGAGGAGGGCGTTGTCGATGGACAGCGCCACCCGGCCGGCGATCGCGCCGACGAGGTCGCGGTCGAAGCCGTCGTAGTGCGGGTCGGTGCGGCGGCCCAGGTGGGACAGGCCGAGGCTCATCACGCCCAGCACCTGGCCGCGCGCCACCAGCGGGGCGGAGATCATCGAGGTGAGGCCCAGCTCGTCGTCGAGCCCGGTGGTCAGGTCGACCAGCACCGCGTCGCGGCGGCTCATCGCCTTGGCCGCGTGGTGGTCGGGCGGGTAGGCCACCTGCTCGTCGACCTCGGGCCAGGTGCCGGGCGGCGGCGTCCAGTCGCCGGTGTGCCGCGAGATCCGCCGCATCAGCTTGTCGGAGGAGGCCAGGTCGATGAAGACGTGGTCGGCGAACTGCGGGACCAGGGTGTCGGCCACCGCCCGCAGCGTGACCTCCAGCTCCAGGGAGCCGGCCAGCCGGGTGCCGATGCGGTCGAGCAGCCCGTACCTGTCCTGCTCTCGCTGGTTGCTGCGCAGCGCCTCACGGGCCAGGATCGCCACCCCGTCGATGGCGCCCGACGGGTGGCGCAGCGGGACGGCCTGCGCCCGGGTGTAGATCGTGCTCCCGTCCTCCCGCAGGTTGCAGAAGGTGCCCTCCCAGACGCCGCCCTTCAGGACGTGCCGGGCCAGCTCGGTGGCCTGCTCGTGGTCCTCCTCGGCGATGCCGAGGGACAGCACGCTCTGGCCGATGTACTCGCTTCCGGCGAAGCCGAACAGCTTCTTGGCGAAGGCGTTGATGTGGATGATGTTGCTGAAGCGGTCGCAGACGATGACCGCCATCTCCATCTGGCCCAGCACCGCCTCGGGCGCCAGCTCGGGCTCGAAGGGGGGTTCGCCCCACTGCTTCATCCCCGCACCTCCGGCGCCCTTTCCATGACGAATACGGCGCCCGTGGGCGGGAGGGGGTGGAGATCCTCGACCAAGATCTCAGAGCTTCGCGACGAAGACGTGTTCGGCGATGCGTCGCGGAAGCTCTGTCTCAGGCCCGTCTCCGGAGTCCTCACTGGTCACTCGCACACCATCGTCGCCAACCGCGAGCGTCACCTCGCGTCCGGGCTGAATCCCGACCTGCTTGAGTTTAAGCATAAGGTCATGATCACTCTGGATCTGTTCACTGATCCGCCGGATGACCGCGGCTTGTCCGTCCCGGGTGGCGACCGACGTCATCGCCGTCAGGCCCTCGTCCTCACCGGCCTGCTCCTCTTCGCCGCTGTGGCCGCCGAGCTCCTCCAGACCGGGGATCGGGTTGCCGTGCGGGCAGGTCGTGGGGTTGTCCAGCAGCACCAGCAGCCGCCGCTCCACCGACTCGGACATGACGTGCTCCCACCGGCAGGCCTCGGAGTGCACTTCCTCCCAGGGCAGGCCGATGACGTTCACGAGCAGGCATTCGGCGAGACGGTGCTTGCGCATCACCCGTACCGCCAGGTCCCGGCCGGATCTGGTCAACGCCAGGTGGCGGTCGCCCTCTACCCGCAGCAGGCCGTCGCGTTCCATACGGGCGACCGTCTGGCTGACGGTTGGCCCGCTCTGGGAGAGTCGTTCGGCGATGCGCGCGCGCAGCGGGACGATCCCCTCCTCTTCAAGCTCGAACACCGTGCGGAGATACATCTCCGTGGTGTCGATCAGGCCGTGTGAGGTCAAGGTTCCTCCAGTCTCTGCCTCAGAGTTTACGTCTTCGGCCGCCCTCCAGATGCCCGGATACCGGAGCTCAGTTAAGCGTTTTGCGGGTGCGTCGTATTCCACTCAACTACAAAGGGCCGCCCGCGGGGGCGGCCCTTGTGACATTCGTTACAGGCTTTGATCGCCCGAGACCTCGGAAACGGGGCGGGTTCCGGGGCCGGTGTAGCGGGCGCTCGGGCGCACCAGGCGGCCGGTGCGCTTCTGCTCCAGGATGTGGGCGGCCCAGCCCGCGGTGCGTCCGCAGGTGAACATCGCGGGCATCATCGCGGTCGGGACCTCGGCGAAGTCCAGGATCACCGCGGCCCAGAACTCGACGTTCGTCTCGATCGGGCGGTCGGGACGGCGCGCGCGCAGCTCCTCCAGCGCGGCGTCCTCCAGCGCCTTGGCCGCCTCGTACCGGGTGGCGCCCAGTTCCCGGGCGGTGCGGCGCAGCACCCGGGCGCGCGGGTCCTCCGCCCGGTAGACGCGGTGGCCGAAGCCCATGAGCCGCTCTCCGCCGTCGAGGATGTCGGCGACGACCTTGCGTGCGTCGCCGAGCTGCTCGACCCGCTCGATCATCGGCAGGACGCGGGCGGGGGCGCCGCCGTGCAGCGGGCCGGACATCGCGCCGATCGCGCCGGAGACGGCCGCGGCCACGTCGGCCCCGGTGGAGGCGATCACCCGTGCGGTGAAGGTGGAGGCGTTCAGGCCGTGCTCGGCCGCCGAGACCCAGTAGGCGTCGATGGCCCGCACGTGCCGGGGATCGGGCTCGCCGCGCCAGCGGATCATGAACTGCTCGGTGACGGTCCGGCCCTCGTCGACCCGCGACTGCGGAACGGCCGGCAGGCTCAGGCCGCGGGCGCTCTGCGCGGCGAAGGACAGCGTCTGCGCCGAGACGCGGGCGAGGTCGGCACGGGCCTCGGCGTCGGAGACGTCCAGCAGGGGGCGCATGCCGTAGACGGTGGCCAGGGTCGGCAGCGAGGCCTGCACGTCCACCCGGACGTCACCGGAGCGCACCGGCAGGAGGTGCGGCTCGGCGGGGGCCAGGCCGGGGTCGAACGAGTCGTCCACGAGCAGGCCCCAGACCCGGTCGAAGGAGACGACGCCCACGAGGTCCTCGATGTCCACGCCCCGGTAGCGCAGGGCGCCGCCCTCCTTGTCGGGCTCGGCGATCTCGGTCTCGAAGGCGACGACTCCTTCGAGCCCCGGCTTGAACTCAGACATACGGCCTGCCTTTCGGTTCCCCTGCGGTCGGTCGCCGTGCATCGAACCCTGCTCGGTTACCCGCCAGTATCCCAGGGGGGCGTCTCGGGTTCCAGGGGCTGGTGGAAAGCTTGACCACCGTGGATCGTCTTCCCGCTGACCCCGCAGGCTTGAGAATCTCATACGAAAGAGGGGCCCTCACCGAAGAAACCGCGCCCGCCGAGCCCTTCGCCCTGTTCGCCGACTGGTTCGCGGACGCGGTGGACGCGGGGCTGCCCGACCCCAACGCCATGGTCCTGGCGACCGCCTCGGCGGAGGGCAGGCCGAGGGCCCGCACCGTCCTCCTCAAGGGGTTCAAGGAGGACGGCTTCCGGTTCTTCACCAACCACACCTCGCGCAAAGGCCGGGACCTGGCGGAGAACCCCTGGGCGAGCCTCCTCTTCCCCTGGCATCCGCTGCAGCGGCAGGTGATCGTCATGGGCCGGGCCGAGACGCTGCCGCCGGAGGAGAGCGCCGCCTACTTCCGCTCCCGCCCCCACGGCTCGCAGATCGGCGCCTGGGCCTCCCGGCAGTCCTCGGTGATCCCGGGCAGGGAGGAACTGGAGAATCGGTTCTCTGAATTGGCCATAAAATGGCCGGAACCGGACAGCGTCCCCGTGCCCGACTTCTGGGGCGGCTATCTGGTGATCCCCGATTCGGTGGAGTTCTGGCAGGGCCGGCCCGACCGGCTGCACGACCGGCTGCGCTACACCCGGGAGACCGGATCCCCCGACCCCTGGCTACGGGAGCGCCTCGCCCCATGAGCAAGAGACTGCTGCTCGACACCACGCCTCTGCGCAACCCCGCCTACCGAAGGCTGTGGATCGGGCACGGAGTCTCCTTCACCGGCTTCCAGATCACCTCGGTGGCCGTGCCCGTGCAGGTCTACCAGATGACCGGCTCGTCCTTCTGGGTCGGCGTCCTGGGCGTGGTCAACCTGGTGCCGCTGATCGTCTTCGGCCTGTGGGGCGGCGCCGTCGCCGACCACATGGACCGGCGCAGGCTGCTGTTCCTGTCCTCGCTGCTGACCTGGGTCGCCACCCTCGGCCTCCTCGCCCAGGCCGTCCTGCGCCTGGAACTGCTCTGGCTGCTCATGGCCGTGGTGGCGCTGCAGTCCACCGGCTTCGCGATCTCCTCGCCGACCCGCGGCGCGATCGTGCCCCGGCTGTTCAGCGTCGAGGAGATCCCCGCCGCCAACACCCTCAGCTACACCTTCAGCCAGGCCGCCACCCTCGGCGGACCGCTGCTGGCCGGCCTGATCCTCACCCGCTGGGACTACTCCTGGGCCTACGCCCTGGACGCGGTCCTGTTCACGGTGATGCTCTGGGCCGCCTTCCGGCTGCCCGACATCCCGCCGCTCGACGGCACCGAGAAGGTCCAGGGCACGCCCGGACTGCGCTCCATCCTGGACGGGCTGCGCTTCCTGTGGACCCAGCCGGTCCTGCTGATGTCCTTCGTCGTCGACATCATCGCGATGGGCGTCGCGATGCCCCGCGCCCTGTTCCCCGAACTGGCCGACACCCGGTTCGGCGGCGAGTCCGCGGTCGGCTGGCTGTTCGCCGCGATCGGCATCGGCGCGGTCCTGGGCGGCCTGTTCTCCGGCTGGATCGGCCGGATCCGGCGGCAGGGCCTGGCCCTGGTCGTCTCGATCGTCCTGTGGGGCCTGGCGGTGGCCCTGGCCGGGCTGCAGCACTCCCTGTGGGCGGCGGTGGCGCTGCTGGCCCTGGCCGGCGCGGCAGACCTCGTCTCGGCCGTCTTCCGCACGACGATCCTGCAGACCTACGCGCCCGACGAGCTGCGCGGGCGGGTCCAGGGCATCTTCACCGTGGTCGTCGCCGGCGGCCCCCGGCTCGGCGACATGCGCGCCGGGATCATGGCCGTGGCCTTCGGCGCGGGCGTCTCCTGGGTGTTCGGCGGCCTGGCCTGCGCGGTGCTCGTCGTCCTGGTGGGCCTCGCCTCCCCCGCCCTGCTGCGCTACCGTCCGGACGCCCCGGACCACGGGCCGGAGGAGCGATCTTCCAAGCAGGTCACGTAGGCTTTCCCGATGTGAGCGACATCGTCATCCCCGAAGAGATCAAGCCCGCAGACGGCCGTTTCGGCTGCGGCCCGTCCAAGGTCCGTCCCGAGCAGCTGCAGGCGCTGTACGACTCCGGCAGCACCTACCTGGGCACTTCGCACCGGCAGAAGCCGGTCAAGTCGCTGTTCGGCCGGGTCCGCTCCGGGCTGGGCGAGCTGTTCCAGCTGCCGTCCGGATACGAGGTCCTGATCAGCAACGGTGGCACCACCGCCTTCTGGGACGCCGCCGCCTTCGGCCTGGTCCGCCAGAAGTCCCAGCACGCCACCTTCGGCGAGTTCTCCTCCAAGTTCGCCAAGGTCGTCTCCGGCGCCCCTTGGCTGGACGAGCCGACCAAGGTCTCCGCCGACCCGGGCTCGCACCCGGTGCCGGTCGCCGAGGAGGGCGTGGACGTCTACGCGCTCACCCACAACGAGACCTCCACCGGCGTCGCGATGCCGATCCGGCGCGTCGTCGAGGACGACTCGCTGGTCATGGTCGACGCCACCTCCGGAGCCGGCGGCCTCCCCGTCGACGTCTCCGAGACCGACGTGTACTACTTCGCCCCGCAGAAGTGCTTCGCCGCCGACGGCGGCCTGTGGGTGGCCCTGGTCTCGCCCAAGGCGCTGGCCCGGATCGACGAGATCGCCTCCTCCGGCCGCTACATCCCGGAGTTCTTCAACCTCACGACCGTGGTGGACAACTCCGCCAAGGACCAGACCTACAACACCCCCGCCGTGTCCACCGCGCTGCTCTTCGCCGAGCAGATCGAGTGGATGAACTCCAACGGCGGCCTGGCCTGGACC
Organism: Actinocorallia aurantiaca; assembly: GCF_039533685.1. Taxonomy (NCBI): domain Bacteria; kingdom Bacillati; phylum Actinomycetota; class Actinomycetes; order Streptosporangiales; family Thermomonosporaceae; genus Actinocorallia; species Actinocorallia aurantiaca. The sequence continues at coordinate 51,153 of NZ_BAAATZ010000008.1, forward strand.
ACCTCCCGGACCGCCGACTCGGCCTCCCGGCTGTACTCCTGGGCCGAGAAGTCCGAGGTCGCCACCCCGTTCGTGGCCGACCCGGCGCAGCGCTCCCAGGTCGTCGGCACGATCGACTTCGCCGAGGGCGTCGACGCCGCCGCGATCGCCAAGGTGCTGCGCGCCAACGGCATCGTGGACACCGAGCCCTACCGCAAGCTCGGCCGCAACCAGCTGCGCGTCGGCATGTTCCCGGCGATCGACCCCGCCGACGTCGAGGCGCTCACCGCCTGCGTCGACCACGTGGTCGAGCGCCTGAACGGGTGAGAGGCGCCACTGCCGACCCCGGCGCGGGCATTCCGGACCCGCCAATAGGCTCATGAGCGTGTACCGTCCCACCCGCTGGCTGCTGCCGTTGATCCTGATCCTGCTCGTGGTGGCCGTGATCGTGGGAACCCTGCTGCAGTGAGCCAGATGACCTCGCTGGTGCTCGCCGCCGCCCTCCCCCTGGGGGGCGGCGGCGACGCGCAGGTGGCCTTCACCCTCCAGGACCCCTCGATCACCGAGTCGTCCGGGCTGGCCGCCTCCTCGCGGCACCCCGGCATCGTCTACACCCACAACGACTCCGACGGAGCCCCGCAGATCTTCGCGGTCGACTCCTCGGGGCGGACGAAGGCCGTCTTCAGCGTCGCCGGAGCCACCGCCCGGGACTGGGAGGGCATCGCCATGGGCCGCGACGAGGCGGGACGGCCCGCCCTCTACATCGCGGACATCGGCGACAACCTCAAGGGCGCCTGGCCGTACGTGACCGTCTACCGGGTCCGCGAGCCGTCCCGGATGAAGTCCCGCACGCTCCAGGCCACCGCCTTCCGCTTCACCTACTCCGACGGAGCCCGCGACGCCGAGGCGATCCTCATCGACCCCAGGGACAACCGGCTCTACGTCGCCTCCAAGACATTCGGGGCCGGACGGCTCTACCGGGCTCCCCGCAAGCTCAGCTCCACCCGTACGAACGTCCTGAAGCCGGTCGGCTCCGCGCACTCCTTCGCCACCGACGGCGCCTACGCGCCCGACGGCAGCTCCTTCGTGATCCGCGGCTACTTCTCGGCCACGCTCTACCGCGCCCCTGACGAGCAGATCACCATGATGTCCCTGCCCTCGCAGGAGCAGGGCGAGTCGGTCACCTACACCCCGGACGGGCGCGCCCTCCTGATCAGTTCCGAGGGGGAGGACCGGAAGGTCTGGCGGGTGCCGCTCCCCGAGGAGGCCCTGCCCTCGCCCGCGCCCTCGGCCGCGTCCGAGAGGTCCTCCGGCGAGCCGCCTGATAACGAATCGGAAAGCAAAGGAACTAACCGGGGCCTCGGATTGTTCGTCGTCGTGGGTGCGGTGATGGCGGCCATCGCCTACAGCCGCAGACGAAAGTGAGTGGAGCGTGTCACTATTCCTCCTGTGGACCACGAGCTCGTCGGCCTGAGGGCTGAGGGCCGACGCCCGCCGGGCGGCGCTCCCTTCTCCCTGCTGGCCCTCGCCTTTGCGCTCATCCCCCTGAACCCTCCATGGCTGTGGGCGTCCCTCGTCCTCGGCTTCTCCGTGCTGCCCCTGGTCACCCCCGGCGCCCGGCCGGGCCCCTCCTGGCGGCTGTCCCCGGCCGGCCTGGAGCTGGCCGACCGGGACGGCAGGGTCGTCCAGGGCTACTCCCCCGGCCGCATCCAGGAGCTGTCGATCAGCGCCGACGAACTGGTGCTGACCGTCCACCACAAGTTCGGCACCACCCAGCTGGGGACGCTGCCGGAGATGGGATTCGAGCCGCACGCGTTCTTCGTGACCGCGCGCCGGCTCGGCCTGGTCATCCGGGTCGTCGACGGCGACTTCGCGCCCGACCCCGACGAGGAGCAGGACTACCTGGACGTCGAGGCGTCCCTCATGGCCGCGGTGGTGGAGCCCGCCGAGACCCGGGGCGAGCCGGTCGTCCTCGCCTCGCGGCTCCAGCGCTCGGCGCGGCTGAGGCTGGTGCTGCTGGGCGGCGCCGCCATCGCGCTGGCCTGGACGATGGTGGTGCTGGCCGCGGTGCAGGGCACCCCCACCCCGGCCTCGCGGTTCGGTGCCGGGCTGTGGGCGCTGGCCGGGTCGGTCGTGCTGCTGGCCCTGCGGCGCAGGCTGCGCCGCAACGCCCCGGTGCACTGGACGGTCTCCGCCGAGGAGGTGCAGGGGCTGCCCGCCTCCTCGATCGGGGCGATCCTGCTGGGGCCCGGCCCCGAACTCGACGCGATGACCGGGGAACCGGACTACGCGCCGCTGACCGCCGTGGTCTTCGACCACCGGCTGCGGGTGATGGGCCACCTGCACGCCCGGGGCGTCGACGAGTTCCAGCTGGCGCACACCCTCGACGAGCACGGCTACAAGGTGATCTCGACCGCGCCCGCCTCGCCCCGGCCGTCGGAGTACGGGCTGGAGGGGCTGCCGGAGATCTTCGCCCAGGTTCCCGGGGGCCGGCTGGTCGTCGGCGAGGACGGCCTGGGCTGGGCCGACATGGCCGGCGACGTCATGCTCAAGATGCCCGCGGACCGGATCGGCGTCATCGAGCTGCTGACCGTCGACGGGCACGCCTGGCTGCGGGTGTACGACAACGAGGGCGAGGAGTTCCTGACCGCCCCGCTCAAGGCGCTGCGCATCGCCCGCACGGACCTGCGGGAGAAGGCCCGCAGCGCGGGCCTTCCGGTGACGGACGCCGAGTACGAGGCCTACCTGAGCGCCGCGTTCCACGGCGCGGTCTCCACCCTCGCCGCCGAGGACCCGGTGCCGCCGCCCGTCCCCGAGGCGGGGCCCGGGGCCCTGCTGGACGCCACCCCCCGCTCCCGGATGTGGGGGTACGGGATCACCTCGGCGATCTGCCTGCTGGTGGCGATGACCGCGGCCTGGGTGTTCACCGGGTTCGGCGCGGCGCTGGCCTGGTCGGTGCCGGGCGGGCTGCTGGCCGGGCTGGCCGGGGCCTGGCTGTACGACCGCAACCGCTCCCAGCTGCGGGTGTCGATGCACGGCATCGCCTCGGTGACCCGCCTGGGCCGGACCGACTGGAGCCTGCGCCGCGAGACCGTCGGCGGGATCGGCATCGACCACTCGACCGAGGGCGTCCCCCGGCTGGTGGTGTGGAGCCCCGGCGGCCGGGTGCTGCGCCGCGTGACGTTCGCGCCCGACCTGTCCGAGCTGCGCAGGGCCTGCGAGAAGTACGGGCTGCCCTGGGGCCCGCCGGACCGCAGCGGCTCGGCCGCGCCGCCGCCGGAGATGTGACCCGGGCGGCTCAGGACTCCCGCAGCGGCCAGTTCGCCAGGGATTCGTAGCGCGGGCCGCCGTGCCCGCCGCCGGGGTGGCTGAGGACGAGGTGGACCTCCCCCGCCGTCCAGGCCGTGCCCGCGAAACCGGAGAGCTCTTCGGTGAGCGGCCTCAGGTCGCGCGGGACGCGGGAGCGGGCGACGGTCAGATGGGCGTGGTAGTCGCGGTGCGGGTCCTGTTCCGCGCCCGCCCGCTCGCCCGCCCCGACGACCGCTTCGGCCAGGTCCGACAGTGCCCGGAGGTCCCCTTCGAGCCCCGTCCACAGCACGCGGGCACGGGATCCGCCCCGGGGGAAGGCGCCTGCGCCGGAGAGGGCCAGTTCCGGCGCCGGGCGGTCGGCGACGCGCTCCAGCCCCTCCAGGAGCCGCCGGTGCCCGGACTCGTCGAGCTCGCCGTAGAAGGCGAGCGTCACATGCCACAGTTCGCGGCTCAGCCAGCGCAGGCCGGGCCGGGAGGCCCTGACCGGGGCCAGGACCTCGGCCAGCTCGTCCAGGACCTCCTCTGGCGGGATGAGAGCCGTGAAGAGTCGCATGTCAGGCCCGTTCGATGATCCGGCCGTGGGCGTTGAGGACGTGGGACAGCAGCGCGGGCGGGCGGGTGCCCGCGCCGTCGAAGAGCACCTCGGGGGTGAGGGCCCAGTCGCCGCCGACCCAGGCGTCCGACAGCACCCCCTCGCCGGACGGCAGGGTGTGGCCCGACTGCTTGATCCGCAGCGCCCGCACCGAGTCGTCCGTGGGGGTGTCGGTCTCCACGCAGATCACCGGGACGCCCAGCCGCGGCCCGTCCTCGACCAGCCGCATCAGCAGGTCGCCGTGCTCCTCCAGGGCCGCGCCCACGTCGAAGACCACCAGCAGCCGGACGGGGGGCATGTCCGCCACCAGCGCGGAGTCGTCGCCGCCGACCGCCCGCAGGTCGATGAGGTCGATGAGCCTGCCGAGCCGGTGGGCCGTCTCCCGGCCGGCGGCGACCCCGCCGCCGCACAGCAGGTTGACCGTGGCGGGCGGCAGCCCGTGCAGCCAGCCCGCGCCCGACAGGCCGGTGGGGTCGACGACGTCGAGCCCGCAGACGCCCGGGGGCACCGCGGCGAAGAACCGGGTGACCAGCGACCAGGCGAACGCCACCGAGTCCTGCGGGGTCGTGCCCCGGTTGATCCAGACCATGCGCCGCCAGGGCATGCGCAGGACGAGCGGGATCCGCAGGGTGCTGATCTCGTCGGCGTTGAGGTGGCCCAGCAGCAGGCCCTCGCCGAGTTCCTCGCCGGGCTCCCAGGTCAGCCAGGCGGGGCTGTCGAAGGACGACAGCTCGGCGCCGACCGCGCTCTCGTGCGCGGCGAGCTCCCCCGCCAGCTGGGTCATGTCGGTGGTCAGCCGCTCGGTCGCGGCCTGCATGAGCTGCTGGGAGCGTCCCGGGGCGGCGCGGCCGCTGACCTCGTCGTCCCTGATCGCCAGGGCGTGGTCCATCGAGGCCCGGTAGGAGGCGAGCGACCGGCTGGCGTCCTCCCAGACGAGCCAGGCCCGGTCGGTGAACGGCACCCGCCCCGCGCCCGGCGCGTCCGTCTCGACGGGCGGCGGGGGCGCCTGCGGGGGCACGGTGGAGCCGCCCGGGGACGGCTGCGCGCCGTAGAGGGACGACGGCGTGGACGTCTCCGGCCGGACCTGGGGCGGCGCGGGAGGCGGGGGCCCGGGGTCGTCCACCTGGACGCCGTGCGCGGTGACCAGGGCCGCGAGCCCCTCCGCGTACCCCTGGCCGACGGCCCGGACCCGCCAGGAGCCCTGGCGCCGGTAGAACTCCAGGGCGATCAGCGCCGTCTCGTCGGCCAGCCGGTCGATGGTGAAGCTGTGGCCCCCGGCCCGCACGGTGGGCGGCGGGACCGTCGAGAGGGGCGCGTGGTCGGCGAGGCTGAACGCCACCAGGACGGCGTGGACGTCCGCGGGGACCGCCGAGAGGTCGAGCTCCAGCGCGTCCTGCGACCAGCGCACGCCGGGCCCCTCGGGGGCGTTGTAGAAGACCAGGTCGGCGTCGGAGCGCACCTTCAGGTCCCGGCCGACGAGCAGCGCGCTCAGGTCGACCGGGGCCGCGCAGGAGCAGGTGACGGCGAGCCCGGCGGCGCTCAGCGGGGCATTGGCCCCCCGGATGAGCTCTGCCACGGATCAGGCGTGGGCCGCGATCGCCGGGAGCATGTCCTGGAAGGTTCGCCCCTGGCTGGGCTCGCCGATGGCGTTGAGCTTCCACTCCTGGCCGTGCCGGTAGAGCCGGGCCATCACCATGCCGGTGTGCGCGCCCCCGCCGGTGAGGGTGTAGCGGGCCAGTTCCTGGTTGGTGCTCTCGTCCACGACCCGGCAGAAGGCGTTCTGCACCTCGTTGAAGGTCTGGCCCTGGAAGGAGCTGACCGTGAAGACCAGCGAGGTGACGTGGACCGGCACCCGGCTCAGGTCCACGATGATCGACTCGTCGTCGCCGTCGCCGGCGCCGGTGAGGTTGTCCCCCGTGTGCCGGACCGAGCCGTCGCGGCTGGTCAGCTGGCCGAAGTAGACGACGTCGGCGACCTGGTGGTCGGCGAAGAGCACCACCGAGGCGTCCAGGTCGATGTCCTGCTCGCGGGAGCCGAAGAAGCCCTTCTTCTTCACCGCGTCCCAGCCCAGGCCCATCCGGACCACGGCGAGCCCGCCGCCGCCCGGCTTCTGCAGCGAGATCCGCTGCCCCTTCTGCAACGAAACAGTCACGACGTCGCCCCTCCACGTTCGGTTGATCCGGGGTCCAGCTTTGCAGCAGGGCCTCGGGTTGTCACCTGACATGAGCCTATGCCGAAGACACGACGGTTTCGCGGCGTATCCGGGGATAAGCGATCACGGCGGTGGCGGTCATGACCGCCACCAGCCCGCCCAGGACGATCGAGGACCGGGCCCCGAACGTCTCGGCGACCCAGCCGATGAACGGCGAGGCGATCGGGTTGGTGCCCATGAACACCAGCATGTACAGGGCCATCACCCGGCCCCGCATCTCGCCGGAGACGCCCAGCTGCAGGGTGGCGTTGGCGGCCGTGGTGAAGGTCATCAGCGCCAGCCCCGCCGGGACCAGCATGAGCAGGAAGGCCGGCCAGCTCGGCATCAGCCCCACCAGGACCTCGAGCACGCCGAACACCAGCACCGACCCGTACAGCAGCCGCCTGCTGGGCGCGACGCGGCGGGCCGCCAGCAGCGCCCCGCTCATCGAGCCCAGCGCCAGCAGGGTGCTGGCCAGGCCGAACTCCGAGGCCCCCCGGCCGAAGACCTCGGTGGCCACCAGCGAGGTCGTGATCTGGAAGTTCATCGAGAAGCCGGCCACCAGCGCGACGGTGACCAGCACACTGACCAGATCCGGACGGTCCCGGACGTAGCGCAGCCCCTCCCGCAGCTGTCCCTTCTTGCGCGGGACGGGCGGCAGGACGTGCAGCTCGTCCTCGCGCATCATCCAAAGACCGAGGATCACCGCGCCGAACGACGCCGCGTTGATCAGGAAGACGGGTCCGGTGCCGACCAGGGCGATCAGCACGCCCGCGACGGCGGGCCCGACCATCCGGGCGCCGTTGAAGGTGGCGCTGTTCAACGCGATGGCGTTCGGCAGGTCGTCCTTGCCGACCATCTCGACGACGAAGGTCTGCCGTGCCGGGTTGTCGAACACCGTCGCCATGCCCAGGACGAACGCCAGCACGTACACGTGCCAGACCTGGGCGTTCCCGGTGACGGCCAGCACGCCCAGGATCAGCGCGGGCAGGCCGAGGCCGAGCTGGCTGAACATGAGCAGCCTCCGCCGGGGGAAGCGGTCGACGATCACCCCTCCCCACAGGCCGAACAGCAGCATCGGCAGGAACTGCAGGCCCGTGGTGATGCCCAGGGCCGTCCCGCTGTTGTGCGTGAGCTGCAGCACCAGCCAGTCCTGGGCGATGCGCTGCATCCAGGTGCCGACGTTGGAGATCACCTGGCCGGACATGAAGAGGCGGTAGTTGCGGTTCCGCAGGCTGCGGAACATGCCGCCCTTCAGCTTCTGCTCAGGCGCTCCAGGATCGGCACCGCCCGTTCCAGGGCGGCCCGCTCCTCCTCCGTCAGCTCCGCCAGCCGCATCGCCAGCCAGGCCTCTTTGCGCCTTCGGTGCTCGCCCAGGAGAGCGCGCCCCGGCTCGGTCACGGCGAGGACCACCTGCCGCCGGTCGGTCGCATGGGGCCGCCGTGCGACCAGCCGCGCCGCTTCGAGCGCCGCGACCGTCCTGGTCATGGAGGGCGGTTTGACGTGCTCGTGCTCGGCGAGCTCGCTCGGCGTCATCTCGCCGTGCCGTTCCAGTACCGCCAGGGCTGAGAACTGGGTGACCGACAGGTCGCTCCCCACCTGGGCCCGCAGTCTGCGCGAAAGCCGGGCCACCGAGATCCGCAGTTCCTCGGCCAGTCCGGAGCGTGCCGTCCTCGTGGTCTCGTTCATCATCACATTCATTAGCAAGAGTCATTACTCTTGCTAACGACCTCCCGGGTTCTCCTATTCCGCCCCCCGACGTCCGGCACCCTATACCGGCCCGGGGTATCCACCCCCGTGACGGCGACCGCACCTGGGAGCGCCGATAGTGTGGCTGACATGCCGACACATCCCAGGCGGCCCCAGCCGGAGCCGCTGAAGACCAATGACGTGCGCGTCGCGGCCGCGGGCACCGTCGTCTGGGCGGTCGCGCTGCTGGTACTGCTCGTCGTCGGGCTTCCCGAAGACGAGACCTGGTGGCTGTGGGTGTGCGTGACCGGCGCGGTCATCGGCCTCTTCGCCTGCTGGTTCATCCCGCGCATGCAGCGGACCCGCGCCGAGGACGCCTCGTCGGCCGCCGGAGGAACCCCTGCCGGGGAGCTCGAGGAGGCCCGGCTCCGGGAGGAGACTTCCGCCACCCGGGAGATGCGGGCCGCCGAGGAGCGCGGAGAGGGAACGACCCGCAGGCCTCCGCTCAGCTGAGATCGTCCTCGGCCAGCAGCAGGGCCGCCGAATCCGGCGCGGTCAGCAGCGCCGCCAGGGACTGCCGGTCGGACCACCGGCCCAGCTCCCAGGCGATGGCGCGGGCCAGGCCGCCGGGACCCGAGGCGTGCGGGCTCCCGTCGTACCACCAGGACACCTCACGGCCGTGCACGACCAGCTTCTCGTGGTGCAGATAGCTCTCGGGGGCCTCGGGGAACAGCTCGCGGACGATCCCCGGCACCTCGCGCTCGACGCCCGGAGAGTCCGGGCCGCCCTGCACCTCGTCCGAGGCCAGCGGAAGCTCCAGCAGCTCCGCCAGGGCCTCGGCCCTGGCGTGCGGCAGCAGCACCAGCGGCTGGTCGGCCAGCAGCGGCAGCGCGTACGGGACGTCCACCACGATGGCGTCCTCCGCCGGAACGACCTCGACCACGCCCCCGGTCACCGCGCGCACCTCGTCCGGCGGCAGGAGATCCGGCGCCTGCGACAACCATGTCCACAGCTCCCTGAGCCGGTCGCGCCGCACCGGCCTCGCCGGATCGGCCAGCAGGCCCAGCAGCTCGTCCGGCGGGACGTCGTCGAGGGTCCGCCTGACGCCCAGCGCCCTGGCGAACTCCGGATCGAGGAACTCCGGCGCGGGGTCGTAGAGGTCCTCCAGCAGCGGATCCGCTTCGTGGGCGCGGCGCACGCCGCCGAGGACCTCATGGCGCTCCAGCCACCAGGACGTGTAGGACGGCACCCGGGTGCCGTCCATCAGGGACAGCGGCTCCACGACCGCCTCCCTGTAGGGCGGGCGGGTCAGCAGCGCGAGGGCCGCCTCCCAGTCCCGGACCAGCTCCAGGTCCCGGACGGCGACCAGTTCGGGCAGATGGCCGGAGGGGACGTCCCAGTCCTCGACCCCGTCCAGGCCCAGCTCGTCGAGGGTCTCGAGATCGTTCAGGTCCACGTCCCGGACGCGCAGGAGCGCGAAGCCCCGCAGCACTCCGGCGTTCTCCAGCGCCGCGGACCCGTACCGCTCGACCAGTTCCGGATCCACGATCCCGAAAGGCGAGTCCTCGCCCATCACCCGGCGCAGCGGGGAGTCCTCGAACAACAGCTCGCCCGCCGGGTAGAGCTCGCCGTCCGCGCCGGTCAGCGCCAGCTCGGACAGCCAGGGCTCGGCGGGGCCCGACAGCGCGCCGGTCAGCGTCAGCACCGCGTCGGCGACCGCGTCGCACTCCTCCGGGTCCTCCAGATCCAGGGAGCCCTCGACCGCGGCCCGCACCGCCGGATCGGCGAGCACCTGGCGGGGACCGGCCTCCACCGCCCCGAGCCGGACCAGCAGCGGATGGTCGGCGTCCGGATCGGCGATCCGCAGGCCCAGCACGGCCAGCCGTCCCGGCTCCGGCAGATCCCGGGCCAGCAGCACCCCGCGCGGCCCCCGGACGAGCCTCCCGTCGGCCAGCGGCACCGGCAGGGCGCCCAGCTCCCCGGCGTCCACCCCGCTCAGCGCGTCGTAGATCCCCCGCCACCAGGCGGGTTCGCGGTCCAGGCCGGCGAGCGCGTCCACCACGTCCGCGGCGGACATGCGCCGTACGCCCAGCGCCCGCATCGCCCGGTGCCCGGCCGGCCAGGCGGCGGGCAGCAGGCCGGGCACCACGCCGCTCAGCGCCTCCACCAGCGGGGCGGGACCGTCCACCGCCACCGCGTCCCTGCCCCTGACCCGCGCCCCGGCGTCCTCGGCGAGCGGCAGCAGCGGGGCGTCGGGCAGGAGCCGGAGCACCGCCCGGCGCAGCGCGCCGTCCAGGACCCCGACCGGGACGGGGCCCGGCACCAGGTCGAGCAGGGCTCTGATCCCGGCGTCCTCCGCGCCGCCCGCTCCCGCGAGCAGCTCCAGATAGGTCTCGGCGGCCCGCTCCACCAGGAAGTCCGTCAGCCCGCCCGGCTCCGCCCTCCGGCGGTCGGAGGCGAGCGGCAGGCTCGCGATCAGCAGGGCGGGGAAGTCCAGCGGCTCCTCGGTCGGGGTCGGCGCGTACAGCACCTCGCCGCCGGGCGGAGGGGCGTCCAGCGGCCCGCGGGACTCGGCCCGCACCGCCCAGCGCACCGACCAGAACGGGCGGCCCCGCTCCTCGGTGGGCCGATCGGCCAGCAGTTCCCCGGGGATCCCGCCGTGGGCCTCGGCCGTCCGCCAGCGGGAGACCGTCTCTTCGCCCTCCCCCGGGGCGGCGGCCCCGCGGGTCTCGGTGACGGTGACGGTCTCGGGGGTGGGACGGGCGGCCCGCAGCAGGCGGGTCTCCCCGTCCACGACGACGGTGAGGGTGGCCAGCGCGGGCAGCGCGAGCAGGAGCGGCGCCCCCAGCTCGGCGAGCTGGGCGCGCAGCGACCGCTCGGCCGCCTCGTCGCGGAACGGAAGGGTGATCAGGGTGGTGAAGCCCTCCGGCGGGACGGCCTCGGCGGGGAAGGGCAGCCGCAGGACCGGGACGTGGCCGTGCCGGGACGCGAGCGCCTCCGCCAGCTCGGGGATCCCCGCCACCAGGGCGCGGGTGCGCTCCGCGGACCAGGCGACGGCCCCGGTGAGGGACGCCGCGGACGGCTCGTCGCTCACCGAGACGACCGCGGTGAACCCCACCCCGAAGCGGCCCGCCGAGTCGTCGCCGCGCTTGGTGGAGGCGCGCAGCGACGACAGGGACTCCACGCCCTCGGCGGTGAGCGGCGCCCCGGTGTTGGCGGCCTCCAGCGCCCCCTCCCACAGGACCAGCCGCAGGTGCCCGGGCACCCCGGCCCGCCGCGCGGCGTCGGCGGCGTTCTGCGCCAGCTCGACCAGGACCCGGTCGCGGTAGCCGCCGAGCGCGTAGTCCTCCTCGGCGTTGGCGTCCTCGCGGAAGCGGGCGGGCGCGGACGTCCAGGCGTCCAGGACCCGGGCCCGCAGCCCGGAGGTGCCGAAGGGATCTTCCATGGTCAGCTGTGGCCGAGGGCTTCCTCGTCGGACACCTCGTCCTCGGGCGGTTCCGGCCCCTCGGGCGGTTCCGGCCCCTCGACCGCGGCGGTCTCCTCGGGGGCGACGGCCAGTTCGTCGAGGGCCATCTCGTCCAGGATCAGCGGCGGGACCTCGGCCGCCGAGGGCGCCACGACGGCCTCGGAGTGGGCGCCGCAGCCGTGGTCGGCCGAGACGGCGCGGCCGTCGTCGGGCGCGTGCTCGTTGGCGCAGACCCCGAAGAGCCGGCGCATCCCGCCGGAGAGCAGGAGGTAGAACCCGCAGGTGCTGCACTGGGCGGGGGCCGCCACCGCGATCGGGGCCTGCGGGCCCGCGGCGCCCTCGTACCAGCGTTCGGCGGCCTGGTCGCGGCCCTCGGCCGACAGGACCCTGGCCCGGCCCAGGCCGAGTTCCCACTGGGCCTGCTCGTCGAGGTCCTCTTCGGGCTGGGCGAAGCCGGGCGCCAGCCGGGCGTCGTCGGGTGCGGTGGGCAGCAGGTCGCCGGGGCCGAGGTCGCCGGGGCGCAGCCGGTCGAGCCACGGCACCCATTCGGGCGGCAGGACGGCTTCCTCACCGGGGAGCAGCGCCGTCTCGGAGACGGTGACGACCTTGGCGCGAGCCGCGCGGGTCACCGTGACGGCCCAGCGCCAGCCCCGGTAACCGAAGTCCGTGCAGGCGAAGAAGTGGGTCACCACCCGGTCGCCTTCGACGGCGTACCCCTGGTGCTCTCCCACTTCGGAAGGCCTTGCCGTCTCCTTCGCGGCCTCCAGCGCCAGGTCGACGGCTTCGACGCAGGCCGGGTCCGCGACGGAGCGGCCGCGGCGGACTGGGGCGGAACGGAGTGACGTCACAGACAGATTGTCACCCATCCGAGGACATGACCGTGCACCCGTCCCCGTCCGCCACGGGCCCGGGACCGTCTCCGGCCACCCTTGCAGAGCTGTTTCGGACGCCGTCAAACGGGTGTTCCGGATCAAACTTAAAAGGGTGTCCACCTCAGCGGACGTTCCTTAAAATGACGGCCATGATGGTGGGATTCGACCTGGACCTGACCCTCGCGGACACCCGCGGGGGCATCGGCTCCGTCTACTCGGCGCTCGCCGCGGAGACGGGCGTCTTCATCGACGTCCCCCTGGTCGTCGGGCGCCTGGGCCCCCCGCTGGAGATGGAACTGGCGAACTGGTTCCCCGAGGACCGCGTCCCCGAGATGGTCCGGCGCTTCCGGCGGCTCTATCCGGAACTGGCCATTCCGGCCACCGTCCTCATGAGCGGGGCCGCCGAGGCGGTCGCCGCCGTCCGCGCGGCGGGCGAGCGCGTCATGGTCGTCACGGCCAAGAACGAACCGCACGCGCGGGCCACCCTGGCCTTCCTCGGACTGGAGGTCGACCTCCTGGCCGGCGGCCTGTGGTCGTCCGCCAAGGGCGCGGCGCTGCGGGAGCACGGCGCGCACACCTACGTCGGCGACCACACCGGCGACGTCGACGCGGCGCGGGCGGCCGGCGCCTTCAGCCTCGCCGTGGCCACCGGCGGGTTCAGCGCGGCGGACCTGCTCGGCTACGGCGCCGACCACGTCCTGGACGATCTCGGCGCGTTTCCGCAGTGGCTTGACGGGTTTGACCGGGTATGTCAAACCCGCCCGGGGGAAGAACGGGAGGAGGTGCCGCCGATCGAGGGACGATAAGGAGTATGCCGTTTTGCCGTAAGGCATTAGCCTTGTACGGATCACAAGAACGCTGCAGCCAGACAGAGGTCCGCCGTGCCCAGTGGCAAGGTCAAGTGGTACGACACCGACAAGGGTTTCGGTTTTCTCACCCGCGATGACGGGGGTGAGGTCTTCGTGCATTCCTCCGCCCTCCCCAGCGGAACAAGCGCCTTGAAACAGGGCCAACGGGTCGAGTTCGGGGTCGTCGAAGGCCGTCGCGGCCAGCAGGCCCTGTCCGTGAGGGTCGTCGACACCCCTCCCTCGGTCGAGAAGACCATCGCCAAGGCCAAGCGCAAACGCCCCGACGACATGGTCGTCATCACCGAGGATCTGATCAAGCTCCTCGACCACGTCTCAGAGACCTACCGCCGCGGAAAGCACCCCTCCGGATCCGAAGCCCGCAAGATCGCGACGGTCCTGCGCGCGGTCGCCGACGACATCGATGGCTGACCTGCCCTAGTCTTCTGGGGGAGGATCACATCAATGAGCAGAACGACGCGCGAGCGGATCGTGGCCGAGGCGCTGCGGCTGTTCGCCGACCGCGGTTACGCCGCGACGTCGGTGGCCGAGATCGAGGCCGCCGCCGGCCTGTCCCCGGGCGCAGGCGGTCTCTACCGGCACTTCCCGTCCAAGCAGGAAGTGCTGGCGGCCGCCGTGCGCGAACGCATAGAGCGCACCCGCGACCAGGTCAGCACGGTCCTCTCCGAATCCGAGAACCTCAAGAGCAAGCCGCTCGACCTGCGGCTGCGCATGACCTGCCACGCGGGCATCGCCAAGATGCGCGAGGAGCAGGACCTCATCCGGGTGCTCTTCCGCGACCTCGACCAGTTCCCCCAGCTGGTCGCCGACATGCGGGACGGCGTGGTCAACCCGCTGTACGAGAGCATCGCGACCTGGCTGGCCACCCAGCCCGAGTTCCAGGACAGGGACGAGGACTGGCAGGCGATCGCGGCGATCCTCGGCGGATCGGTGGTCAACTACTGGCTGGCCGGCGAGTCGCTGTACGAGACCCCGGTCAAGACCGACGAGAAACGTTTCGCAGCCGCCTGGGCCCGGCTGGCCCTGGGTCTGCTGAACCAGAACTAGCGGGCCCGATTGGACAGTTACGGGGACTGGCTCCGCGGGCGCACCGACGAGCAGTTGCGCGTCCTGGTCTCCGCGCGGCCCGAACTGATCACCCCCGTCCCCGCCGACCTGGCGGCCCTGGCCGCCCGCGCGGTCGCCCCGTCGGCGGTCAACCGGGCCCTGGACCGGCTGGACCGCGCGGCGCTGGCCGTCCTCGAAGCGGTCATCGTCCTGCCCTCCCCCACCCTCACCTCGCTGAAGAAGGCGCTGGGAGCGCGGTGCAACGAGGTCGTGGAGCGGCTGCGGGACCTCGGCCTCCTCTGGCCGGGCCCCTCCCGCACCCTGCGGGTCGCGCCCGGCGTGCGGGCCGCGCTCCCCCACCCCGCCGGACTCGGGCCGCCCGCCCGCGAGGCGCTGGCCGCGCTGCCCCTGGACAGGCTCCTGGCGCTCGCCGAGGACCTGGACGTCCCCACCGCCTTCGCCAGCGGCGCCGGACTCGCCGAGGCCCTCGCCGGGCTGCTGGCCGATCCCGGCCCCCTCATCGAGGCCGCCGGGCCCGAGGCGAGGACGGCGCTGGAGCACCTGGCCTGGGGTCCTCCCACGGGCCGGATCGAGAACGCGCGGCGTCCGGTGGGCCTCGCCGAGGCGCACAGCCCCGTGGAACGCCTGCTGGCCAGATGCCTGCTGGTCCCGCTGGACGACCGGACGGTGACGCTGCCCCGCGAGGTGGGGCTGCACCTGCGCGGAGGCGCCCTCTTCCAGGGCGACGTCATCACCCCGCCGGCGCCCGCGGGGACCTCCCGCTCCCGGAGGCTGACCGACCAGATCGCCTCCGGGCAGGCATTCACCCTGCTGCGGCTGACCGAGGAGCTGCTGGAGCACTGGGGGGTGAACCCCCCGCCCGTGCTGCGCACCGGCGGCCTGGGCGTCCGGGAGCTCAAGGCCGCGGCGGGCCTGCTCGACCTCCCCGAACGCGACGCCGCGCTGGTCGCCGAGATCGCCTACGCGGCGGGCCTGCTCGCCCGCGAGGGGGAGTGGCTGCCCACCCGCACCTACGACCTGTGGCTGCTGCGCGACGCCGCCGCCCGCTGGACCGACCTGGCCTACGCCTGGCTGGCGACCGACCGGGTGCCGGGTCTGGTCGGCGAACGCGACGCCAGGGACAAGACGATCAACGCCCTGTCCGACGAGCTCGTCCGGCCCGCCGCCCCGTGGATCAGGCGCGAGACGCTGGAGACGCTGGCGGCGTCCGCGGGGGCCGAGGAGGGGATCGCGCCTGTCGCGCCCACGGAGGAGGCGGTGCTGCGGACTCTGGCCTGGCGCCACCCCCGGCGCACGGGCGGCCTGCACGACCGGATCGTCTCGTGGACCCTGCACGAGACGGCCTTCCTCGGGATCACCGGGTTCGGCGCCGCGGCGTCCTACACCGGGGCGCTCCTGGCCGGGGAGGAGGTCGCCGAGGCGCTCGGCGCGCTGCTGCCCGAGCCTGTCGACCAAGTGATGCTCCAGGCGGACCTGACGGCGGTCGCGCCCGGCCCTCTCGTACCCGACCTGGCGCGCGAGCTGGCGCTGACCGCCGACGTGGAGTCGAAGGGCGGGGCGACGGTCTACCGGTTCACCGCCGAGTCGGTGCGGCGGGCCCTGGACGCCGGGCGCTCCGTCTCGGACCTGCTGGACCTGCTGGCGCGGCACAGCAGCACCCCCGTCCCGCAGCCCCTGGCGTACCTGGTCGAGGACGTCGGCCGCCGGCACGGCAGGCTCCGGGTCGGCACCGCCCTCTCCTACGTCCGCTGCGACGACCCGGCGACCCTGGACGAGATCCTCGCCGACCGCCGCGCCTCGACCCTGCGCCTGCACCGGCTGGCGCCGACGGTGCTGGCCTCCCGGCTGTCCCGCCAGGAGCTGCTGGAGGCGCTGCGCTCCGTCGGCTTCTCCCCCGTTCCCGAGTCGGCCGAGGGCGGGCTGGTGGTCACCCGGACGGACGCCCGCCGCGCCGAGCCGGCGGCCCGCCCGCCGATCGAGCACGAGCCCCTCGCGGACGGGCGGATCGCCGCCGCGGCGATCCGGGCGCTGCGCGCGGGCGAGGAGGCCGCCTCGGTCGGCGCGCCCGCCGGGGAGCCGCCGCGCACCCCGTCGGCGGCCATGGTCGACGAGCTGCGGGCCGCCATCGGCGCCCGGTTGTGGATCGGCTACCTGGACCAGCAGGGCCAGGCCTCCAGCCGGATCATCGAGCCGGTTCGGGTGGACGGCGGCTACCTGACGGCGTACGACCAGACCAGGGCCTCCGTCCAGCGTTTCGCGCTGCACCGCATCACCGGTGTGCGGAAGGTCTGAACCCATCGATAATCTGCGCAGTCCCACAGGTATGGACGAGAAGGTCTCCCCGTGAGCTATCCCCCCCAAGATCCTTACATTTACGGCAACGGCATCCCCGGCCACCCCAACCAGTACGGCAACCAGTACGGTCCGTTCGTCCCGCCGCCTCCCCCGGCGAACAACGGCGCCGCGGTGGCCGCGCTGATCGCCAACATCCTGCTCACCATCACCTGCTGCGGGCTGCTGGCCGTCCCCGGCATCGTCACCGCCGCGATCGCGATGAGCCGGGTCCACACCGACCCGGTCTCGGCCAAGAACCTCACCATGTGGAGCTGGGTGATCTTCGGTGCCGCCATCCTCGTGGGAATCGTGCTGCTCGTCCTCTTCTTCGCCCTGGGCCTCTCCGAGTCCTTCGACGAATCCACCACGACCGTCGACGACGGCTACACCATCTGACGCCTTCCGGCCATCTCGGCCGGGAGATCCCGCTCACCCGGCGCGCAGGAACACCGGCACCCCCTCCGGTGTTGCAGACTCGATGGTTATGAATGATGGTCCGTTGATCGTGCAGTCGGACAAGACGCTGCTGCTGGAAGTCGACCATGAGCGGGCGGGTGATTGCCGTCGGGCCATCGCGCCCTTCTGCGAGCTGGAGCGGGCGCCCGAGCACGTGCACACCTACCGGGTGACGCCGCTGGCGTTGTGGAACGCGCGGGCCGCCGGGCACGACGCCGAGCAGGTCGTGAACGCGCTGATCGAGTTCTCGCGCTACCCGGTGCCGCACGCGCTGCTGGTGGACGTCGCCGACACGATGGGGCGGTACGGGCGGCTGCGGCTGGAGAAGCACCCCGTGGACGGGCTCGTCCTCATCTCGACCGACCGGGCCGTGCTGGAGGAGGTGCTGCGGTCCAAGAAGATCAAGCCGCTGCTCGGCGACCGGGTGTCGGAGGACACCGTGGCCGTGCACCCGTCCGAGCGGGGCACCCTCAAGCAGGCGCTGCTCAAGCTCGGCTGGCCCGCCGAGGACCTCGCCGGGTACGTGGACGGCGAGGCGCACCCGATCGACCTGGCGGAGACCGGCTGGTCGCTGCGGCCCTACCAGAAGGACGCCGCGGAGGCGTTCTGGCAGGGCGGGTCCGGGGTCGTGGTGCTGCCCTGCGGGGCGGGCAAGACGACCGTGGGGGCCGCGGCCATGGCGCACGCGCGGGCGACCACGCTGATCCTGGTCACCAACACCGTCAGCGTCCACCAGTGGAAGCAGGAGCTGATCCGCCGCACCAGCCTCACCGAGGACGAGATCGGCGAGTACTCGGGCGCCAAGAAGGAGATCCGCCCGGTCACCATCGCCACCTACCAGATCATGACGTCCCGGCGTAAGGGCGCCTACGGGCACCTGGAGCTGTTCGACGCCCGCGACTGGGGCCTGGTGATCTACGACGAGGTGCACCTGCTGCCCGCGCCGATCTTCCGGATGACCGCCGACCTGCAGGCCCGCCGCCGGCTGGGCCTGACCGCCACCCTGGTCCGCGAGGACGGGCGCGAGGGCGACGTCTTCTCCCTCATCGGGCCCAAGCGCTACGACACGCCCTGGAAGGAGATGGAGAACCAGGGCTGGATCGCCCCCGCAGACTGCGTCGAGGTGCGGGTCACCCTGACCGACTCCGAGCGGCTGTCCTACGCCACGGCCGAGCCCGAGGAGCGCTACCGGTTCTGCGCCACCACCGAGACCAAGACCCGTGTCGTGGAGCGGCTGGTCGAGCGGCACCGGGGCGAGCCGACCCTGGTCATCGGCCAGTACATCGACCAGCTCGACGAGCTGGGCGAGCGGCTCGACGCCCCCGTGATCAAGGGTGAGACCAAGATCAAGGAGCGGGAGCGCCTGTTCGACGGCTTCCGCAGCGGCGAGATCAAGTGCCTGGTCGTCTCCAAGGTCGCGAACTTCTCCATCGACCTCCCCGAGGCCTCCGTGGCCATCCAGGTCTCCGGTTCCTTCGGCTCCCGCCAGGAGGAGGCCCAGCGCCTCGGCCGCGTCCTGCGCCCCAAGGCCGACGGCGGCACCGCCCGCTTCTACAGCGTCGTCGCCCGCGACACCCTCGACCAGGACTTCGCCGCCCACCGGCAGCGCTTCCTCGCCGAGCAGGGCTACGCCTACCGGATCGTCGACGCCGACGACGTGTGAGAGGGCGGCCTTCCGCCAGGGGGGCCGCTTTCCGCTCGGCCCGAGGCCGCGTTAACGGCCGGACTTCACCCGGGCCAGGAACGCGGCGGCACGGCCGCCGGACAGAGACAGGTGGCCCCGCTCGGGGTTCTTGCTGTCCCGGATCCTCAGCTCGGCTGGAAGCGCAGCCAACTCGACGCACAGGTTCTCAGCACCGCTGTAGCTGGACTTGCGCCAAACATGAGTGGTGGTCATTCGATGTTCTCCAGATATCGGTGGATCAGCGCGAGGCTGTCGGACCCGGAAAGCGCCCGGGAGCCAATCCGCTCGTAACGCCCAAGGTACTCGCGCACTTCGGCCGGTTCGCTGATGAGACGTCCGCCGCCGGGGGAGTCGGAGAACGCCGTGTCCCCCACCTCCAAGGTCATGATCATGAAACTTCCGTCCATGGCCGGGGACGCGCCAGAGGAGCGGGGCACGACCCTGATTCCGACGGTGTCCAGCCGGGCGAGGTCGAGCAGGCGCTCCAGTTGGCCGCGCATGACATCCAGCCCTCCGATAGGCCAGCTCAAGGCGTTCTCCGACAGAATCACCCACACTTCCGGGGGCGGTTCGCGCCGGAAGATATCAGCGCGTTCCATGCGACCGGCCACCAGCTCGTCAGCCCGGGAAGCGTAACGCCCGGACAGGATGAGCGCCCGCGCGTACTCAGGAGTCTGAAAGATTCCGGGGACGATCAGCGCCTCATAGACGCGCAGGAAATGGGCGGACGCCTCAAGATGCAGGCACTGCTCGCGCCATGCGGAGTTATGGTTGCGAGTTGCGTGATAAATGAGAAAACAGAACAAACCGCCCGTATCCCACTCTTTATCAAGAAGCGCGTCCTGCTTCTCATCGAGCATCTCCTCCCCTCGCTCGATACGAGAAACCGAGGCGATGGAGGCACTGATGATGGCGCCCACATTGGCCTGCGACTTGCCCTTCTGAAGGCGAAGAAACCGCAGGTGGTGGGCGATGAGCGCCCACAGGTCGGTGGTCGGCTCGGGGGCCGGGACGAGCTTGGGCATGAACCCTCCGGATTATCCGACGTTCTCATCATTCTCACGAGAACTGGAAAACGCTAACCCGGAGCCCGAGCCTGGTGCCATCGATTCACCGAACTCTTCGGAGGTGAGATGTGGTTTCCGGCACCGGCGCCCCATATATTCCGCGACGTCCAGACCGCACGAAGTTCTATTTCCAGAACTTCGCCGTCCCCTGGACCCTTGAGGACGTCAACGACACCCGCCACCGCGTCGCCGCCGTCCTGCGCGACTGGGGCATCGACCCCGGCTTCATCGACGACAGGATCACCGCCATCCACGAGATGGTGACCAATGCCTACTGCCACGGCGAGCCGCCCGTCCTCCTCAGCCTCCTCCTGGACGACCACGGTCTGCTGGTGGAGGTCGCCGACCGCTCCCCCGGGATGCCCGAACGGCGCAGGCCGGGCATCGACGACCTGCGCGGGCGCGGCCTGATCCTGATCGAGGACGCCGCCCGCGCCATGGGCTGGCGCGCCGTCCGGGAGGGGAAGGTCGTATGGGCGAGATTCTGACCCGCCCGGCCTACGCCGCGGTCGTCTCGGAGGCCCGCAAATGATCCAGGAGACCCTTCGCACCCTCGCGGCATGGGTACTCGGGATGTCCCTGTCCTTCCTCCCCTGGATGGCCTACACCCTCGTCTCCGACCGCCGGGAGAAGGCGCCCGGAAGGCGGTCCGGTCCGGAGCCCTCACCGGGCCGGGACGGGTGCCCCGGCCCGGAAGGTGCTCCGGTAGGCCGTCGGGGCCACGCCCAGCGCGGCGTGCAGGTGCTGGCGCAGGGAGACCGCGCTGCCCAGGCCGCTGCGGCGGGCGACCTCGTCCACCGGCAGATCGGTGGCCTCCAGCAGATGGCGGGCGTATTCCACCCGCTGCCGGTTCAGCCATTTCGCGGGGCTGGAGCCGGTCTCCTCGCGGAAGCGGCGGGTGAACGTGCGGGAACTCATCCCGGCGCGGGCGGCGAGGTCGGCCACGGCGATCGGCTCTGCGAGGTGGGCCAGCGCCCAGGCGCGGGCCGGGGCGGTGCCCTCCTCGCCGGAGGCGGGCACGGGCCGTTCGATGAACTGGGCCTGCCCTCCCGCCCGGTACGGCGCGGCCACGCAGCGGCGTGCCGTGCGGTTGGCGACCTCGCTTCCGTGGTCCCTGCGGATCACGTGGAGGCAGAGGTCGATGCCCGCGACGACGCCCGCCGAGGTGAGGACGTCACCGTCGTCGACGAACAGGACGTCGGGGTTCAGCCTGACCGACGGGAAGAAGCGCGAGAACTTCTCCGCGTTGCGCCAGTGCGTCGTGGCGGGGCGTCCGTCCAGGAGGCCCGCCGCGGCCAGCACGAAGGCTCCCGTGCAGATCGACATCAGCCGGGCCTGGGTGGCGCGCAGGGCCTCTCTGACGTCCTCCCGCAGGGTTCCGTCGTACAGGGGCGAGCCGCCGTGGATGCCGGGCACGACGACGGTGTCGGCGGTCTCCAGGAGGGAGAGGTCGCGGTCGGGCGTCACGCTGTAGCCGACCCGGCAGCGCACCGGCTCGCCCCCGGGGCTGCAGGTGAGCACCTCGTAGTCGGCGGGCGGCTCGGCCACCCGGAAGACGTGGCCGGGAATCCCGAGGTCGAGCGTGGCGAAGTCGTCCAGGACCAGGACGGCGATCCGGTGCGTCATGCCCGATACCGTAGTGGCCGGAATCTTTCGCTAGTTGGCTTTTCAGCCACTCGCCGCAACCCTCCGACCTCTCGAGAATTCAGGGCATGAAGCTGCACAGGGCATGGATCGTGGCGGGCGTCGCACTGGTGGCGATCATGGGGGCGGCGGGGTTCCGGGCCACGCCGGGCGTCATGATCAACCCGCTCCGCGAGGAGTTCGGGTGGTCCACCGGCACGATCTCGCTGGCCGTCTCCGTCAACCTCCTGCTGTACGGGCTGACCGCGCCGTTCGCCGCCGCGCTGATGGACCGCTTCGGCATGCGCCGGGTCGTCGCCGCGGCCCTGGCGCTGATCGCGGCGGGCAGCGGCCTCACCGTCTGGATGACCGAGAGCTGGCAGCTCGTCGCGCTGTGGGGCGTCCTGGTGGGCCTGGGCACCGGCTCGATGGCGCTGGTCTTCGCCGCGACCCTCACCGGCCGCTGGTTCGTCCGGCACCGGAGCCTCGTCATGGGCGTGCTGACCGCGGGCGGCGCGACCGGGCAGCTGGTCTTCCTGCCGCTCCTGGCCTACCTGGCCCAGCACCAGGGCTGGCGCACCGCCTCGGTGGCGGTCGCGGTCTGCGCGCTGCTCGTCGTCCCGCTGGTGTGGTTCCTGCTCCGCGACACCCCCGAGGAGCTCGGGCTGACCGCCCTGGGCGCGGACGGCCCGCAGGAGCACGTCCGGCAGCCCGACGCGGCCCGGCGCGCCCTGCGGACGCTGCGCGAGGCGTCGGGCAGCCGGGGCTTCTGGTACCTGATGCTGGGCTTCTTCGTCTGCGGGGCCAGCACCAACGGCCTGGTCGGCACCCACTTCATCCCGGCCGCCCACGACCACGGCATGAGCGAGCCGGCGGCGGCGGGCCTGCTCGCGGTGATCGGGATCTTCGACGTCGCCGGCACCGTCCTGAGCGGCTGGCTCAGCGACCGGGTGGACCCGGGCAAGCTGCTGGTGGCCTACTACGGCCTGCGCGGCATGTCCCTGCTGGTCCTGCCGCAGCTGTTCGCCGCCACGACCGAGCCCGCCATGCTGCTGTTCATCGTCTTCTACGGGCTGGACTGGGTCGCGACGGTCCCGCCCACGGTCGCCCTGTGCCAGCGGATGTTCGGCAAGGACGGCGCGATCGTGTTCGGCTGGGTCTTCGCCTCCCACATGGTCGGCGCCGCCTTCGCCTCGGCCGTCGCGGGGCTGCTGCGCGACGAGCTCGGGAACTACGACGTGGCCTGGTACGGAGCCGGGATCCTTTGCATCGCCGCGGCGTTCGTGTCCGCCAACCTCCGCACCAGGCCGCCGCTCAGAAAATCCCCTGCCCCGGCGTGAGGATGTTCGACGGGTCGTAGGCGCGCTTGGCGGCCTGGAAGGCCGGCCAGGCGGGGCCGAAGTGGCGGCGCCAGTCGTCCCGGCTGAACGAGACCGCCCCGGTCGGGTACCGGCCTCCCCCGGCGGCCCGGACCCGCTCGTAGAGCGCGCGGTTGGCGGCGATCATCGCGGCGGGGCTGGCCGATCCGGGCGAGGAGGTGCGCAGCACCCCGAACAGGAAGGTGTGCTTCTCCTTCGCCAGCCGCAGCAGCGGCGTCCGGACCTTGGCGGCGGGGATCGGGTAGAGCAGGATGACCGCGCTCAGCCCGATCAGGTCCGGGGTCAGCTCCGGCAGCGTTTCGGCGACCAGCTCGTCGGTCTTCGAACCGGGCAGGAAGGCGTCGATCCACGGATGGGGGCGCGCCCACTCGCCGAGTTCGATGAGGATCTCCACGACCGGGGCTATCCGGTTGAGGAAGTCGAAGTAGGACAGGTCGTCGATCACCGCCGAGACGTGGCCGAGGTCGCCGGTGAGCCGGTCGTCGTCGGCCGGCACGGCGTCGAAGGCCACCGCCTCCATCACGAACGTCCAGGAGCCGTCCTCCACGCGGCTGAGCGAACCCTCCAGGTACCCGAACCGGCCTTCGTCGACCATGCGCCGCTGCGCGGCGGTGAGCGCCTCCAGCGTCGGATAGGTGAGGTTGTAGCGCCGGACGGCCGCGGGCGCGGGGAGCAGCCGGACGACGGCCCCGACGATGATCCCGACCTGGCCTAGGCCGCCGCGCACCGCGTCGAAGAGGTCGCGCCGCCGGGTCGGCGAACAGGTCGTCAGCTCGCCCTTCCCGGTGACGACCTTCAGCTCCAGCACGTTGTCGACCTGCGCGCCGTGGTGGCCGGCCGCGCCGCCGAGCCCGCCGAGCGACAGGGTGCCGCCGACCGACAGGCCCAGGTAGTCGGTGAGGACGGGCGGGGTCCTGCCCTCGGCCAGCGCGGCCCGCACCAGGTCCAGCCAGGTGGTCCCCGCGCCGACGACGGCGCGGTCGCCCCGGATCTCGATGGTGTCGAGCGGGCGGAGGTCGATGACCAGGCCGCCCTCCACCTGGCTCTGCCCGTGGACGCTGTGGCCCTGGCCGCGTCCGGCCACCTGGACGCCGTGGCGGCGGCAGTACTTCACCATGGCGGCCACGTCGTTGACCGAACCGGGCTCCAGGACCGCCCGAGGCCTTCTGCTGACGATGTGCCCGAAGTCGTCGGCGGCCTCGTCGAGCGCGGCGTCGTCGAGCCGGAGCCGCCCGTCCAGCGGCGGCAGCCGGTCGAAGGGGCCGCCCGCGTGCGCGGCGGTGACCCAGGACCGGGTCACGGGATCGAGGCCGAGGACGAGCGCGCCCGCCATGAGGCCGGTGAGGACGGAGCGGCGACCGGGTTCCCGCACAGTGGCACCTCCTGAAAGATCCGTTCGGACGACCTGAAAGGATCTTTGCAAGAATTCCACGACAGAACGACCGGGATTGTAAATTTGCGGCACTGCGGCAC
The DNA here is from genome assembly GCF_039533685.1 of Actinocorallia aurantiaca. Taxonomy (NCBI): domain Bacteria; kingdom Bacillati; phylum Actinomycetota; class Actinomycetes; order Streptosporangiales; family Thermomonosporaceae; genus Actinocorallia; species Actinocorallia aurantiaca. The sequence continues at coordinate 75,201 of NZ_BAAATZ010000008.1, forward strand.
GGGAACCACCGGAGGAACGTGAGCATGCAGGCAGCGCGGGAAAGCCGCCGAGCGGCGCGGGAGAGCCGTCAGGCGGCGGCCTTCGACCATATCGGCGCCCAGTACGACGAGGCGTTCCCCCACAAGGACGGGCAGCTCCTGACCGGCGAGTGGCTGCTCGACCGCCTCCCTTCCGGGTCCGCCGTGCTCGACCTCGGCTGCGGCACCGGCCTGCCGACCGCGGCCCAGCTGGCCGGAGCCGGTCACCGCGTCACCGGTGTCGACTACTCCGCCGAGATGGTCCGCCTCGCCCGGGAGAACGTGCCGCGAGGCGTCTTCCGGCAGTGCGACCTGTACGACGTCGAAGGCGAGTACGACGCCGTGCTAGCGTTCTTCGTCCTGCTGATGCTCCCGCTGGACGAGATCCCCGGCGCCCTCGCCCGCATGCACCGGCTGGTGCGCCCCGGCGGCCTGTTCTGCCTGTCGATGGTCGAGGCCGACCTGGACGACCACCCGCTCGCCTTCCTCGGCCAGGAGGTGCGCGTCTCCGCCCTGCTGCGGGAGGACCTGCGCGCCCAGGTGGAGGCCTCCGGGTTCACCGTCGAGGAGGAGCGGGTGCTCAGCTACGCGCCCGCCTCCACCCAGGCCGTCCCCGAAGTCCAGCTCTTCCTCGCCTGCCGCCGCCCATGAACGCCGCCGAGTCCCTGCGCGACCGGCTGTCCTACCTGGGGGAGGCCGCCACCCGGATCGGCACCAGGCTCGATCCCGGGGCCAGCGCCCGCGCCCTGGCCTCCGCCCTGGTGCCGCGGCTGGCCGACACCGTCACCGTCTACCTGCTGGAGGCCCTGTTCACCGGCGGGCGTCTCGACGGCTCGGACGAGCTGCGCCTGGTGACGGGGCCCAAGCAGCCCGAGGAGCTCGCCCGGGAGGTCATGCGGCTCGACGCCCCGCTGCAGGACGGCACGCTGCTGGCCGTCCCGATGAAGGTGCGCGGCCGGACCCTCGGCGCCGTCCTGCTGGAACGCGAGTACCGGCCGCACGACGACATCGACGTCATGATGGCCGAGCAGCTCGCCGGGCAGGCCGCGCTCGCCGCCGACAACGCCCACCGCTACCGGGTCGAGGCCGCCACCGCCGACACCCTCCAGCGCAGCATGCTGCCCTCCCTGCTGCCCCGGTTCACCGGCATCGAGCTGACCCACCGCTACCTGCCGGCCAGCGACCACGCCCAGGTCGGCGGCGACTGGTTCGACGCGATCGCGCTGCCCGGCAGCCGGGTCGCGCTGGTCGTCGGCGACGTCATGGGCCACGGCATGCGCTCGGCGGCGATCATGGGCCAGCTCCGCACGTCCGTGCACACGCTGGCCGCGCTGGACCTGCCGCCCGACCAGGTGCTGCGCCAGCTCGACGGGCTCGCCCAGGACCTGGGCGAGAACCACCTGGCGACCTGCCTGTACGCGGTGTACGACCCGGTGGCCCGGCGGGTCACCTTCGCCAACGCCGGGCACCTGCCGCCCGTCCTGGTCCGCCGCGACGGGTCGGCCGAGCTGCTGCCGGTGCCCCCGGGCGTGCCGATCGGGGTGGGCGGGGTGGCCTTCGAGCCGATCGAGTTCCCGGTGCGGGACGGCGACCGGCTGGTGCTGTGCACCGACGGGCTGGTGGAGGTGCGCGGCCACGACCTCATGGACGGCCTGGCGGAGCTGTGCGGTGTGCTCGACGCCCGGCGGCTGCCGCTGGACGCCCAGTGCGAGGAGGTGCTGCGCGTCCTGCCGGTGCGCGGACGCCAGGACGACGACGTCGCGCTGCTCATGGCCGACCTGAACGGCATCCCGGCCGCCCGCATCGCCCGCTGGATGCTGCGGCCGCGGCCCGTCACCCCGGCCCGGGTGCGGCGGCTGATCCGCGCCACCCTCGCCTCCTGGGGGCTGGCGGCGTGCAGCGAGACGGCCGAGCTGCTCGCCACCGAGCTGGTCACCAACGCCGTCCGCTACGCCACCCGCCCCATCGAGCTGCGCCTGCTGCACACCGACGGGCTGCTGGTGGAGGTCAGCGACGACGAGCACGGGCTGCCGGTGCTGCGCCACGCCGACGCCGACGACGAGGGCGGCCGCGGCATGCAGCTGGTCTCCCGGCTGGCCTGCCAGTGGGGCGCGACCCGCACCGCCACCGGCAAGGTCGTCTGGTTCCGCCTGAACGTCGACCCGGACGATGCCTAGACCCGCACGACCGTCACCGGGAGGGACGAGTCGGCCGGGATGTCCAGGCGGGACTCCTCCACGCCGGAGGCGACCAGCTCGGCGCCGAGGGCGGCGACCATCGCGCCGTTGTCGGTGCACAGGCCGGGGCGGGGCACCCGCAGCCGGATCCCCGCCTTGTCGCAGCGCTGCTTGGCCATCTCCCGCAGCCGGGAGTTCGCGGCGACGCCGCCGCCGATCTGGAGGTGGTCGACGTCGTGGGCCTTGCAGACCGCGACGGCCTTGCGGGTGAGGACGTCCACGACGGCCTCCTGGAACGAGGCGGCCACGTCCGCGATCGGGACGGGCTCGCCCGCCCGCTCCCTGGCCTCCACCCAGCGGGCGACCGCCGACTTCAGGCCCGAGAAGGAGAAGTCGTAGGTGCCGTCGTCCAGCTTGCCCCGGGGGAAGAAGATCGACGCGGGGTCGCCCGTCCTGGCGGTCCGGTCGATGATCGGGCCGCCGGGGAAGCCGAGGTCCAGCACCCGGGCCACCTTGTCGAACGCCTCGCCCGCGGCGTCGTCCACGGTCGAGCCGAGGGAGCGCACGTCGGTGGCGACGTCGGGCACCAGCAGCAGAGACGAGTGGCCGCCGGAGACCAGCAGCGACACGCACGGCTTGGGCAGCGGACCGTGCTCCAGCTGGTCGACGGCCACGTGCGCGGCCAGGTGGTTCACCCCGTACAGGGGCTTGCCGAGGGCCAGCGCGTAGGCCTTCGCCGCCGCGACCCCCACCATCAGCGTGCCGGCCAGGCCGGGGCCCGCGGTGACGGCGATCGCGTCCAGGTCGTCCAGGGTCACGCCCGCGGTCTTCAGCGCCCGGTCGATCGTCGGGGTCATCGCCTCCAGGTGCGCGCGGGAGGCCACTTCCGGCACCACCCCGCCGAACCTGGCGTGCAGGTCGACGCTGGAGGCGACGGTGTCGGCGAGCAGGGTGTGCCCCTGGACGATGCCGACCCCGGTCTCGTCGCAGGAGGTCTCTATGCCCAGAACCAGCGGTTCGCTCACTGCTTGTCCCTCCTCATGACGATCGCGTCCACGCCGGACGGCTGGTAGTAGCGCTTGCGGATCCCGATCCGGACGAACCCGAACTTCTCGTAGAGCCGCTGCGCCGGTTCGTTGTCGGCGCGGACCTCCAGGAACACCGCGCGGCAGCCGCGCCGCCCCGCCTCCTCCAGCAGCTCGGTCAGCAGCGCCGCGCCCAGGCCCCCGCCCTGGTGGGCGAGGCGGACGCCGATCGTCTGGATGTCGCCCTCGTCGGCCGCGGCGGCCAGCCCGCCGTAGCCGACGACCTCGCCCTCCCGCTCCAGCACCACGTAGTGGCGGGTGCGGGGCTGCTCGGCCAGCTCGCCCAGGAGCATGCCCTCGGTCCAGGCCTCGTCGGCGAAGAGCTCGTGCTCGATCTCCATCGCGGCGGGCAGGTCGGCCTCGGCCATCGGCCGGATCACCGGGCCGGTCACTGGCTCGCCTTCTTCCTCGGCCCGATCTCCTGGGCGTCGGGGCGTCGCAGGTAGAGCGGCTCGGGCGGCAGCAGGGGCAGCCCCGCGCGGCCCGACAGGCGGATGATCGCGATCTCCGCGATCGCCGCGGCGGACGGCATCAACGGCTCGCCGGCCTCGCCCAGGACCGCCGGGTACAGCGCGGCGCCCTCCCCGTGGACGGGCAGCCCGTGCCCGGCGGCGTCGGAGGGTGGCCCCACGGCCGGCTCGGTGACCCGGCGGGTGTAGGAGTCGTACCGGGCCCAGTAGACCTCCTTGCGCCGGGCGTCCGTGGCCACGACGAAAGGCTCGTCCTTCCCGGTGGCCCAGGCGATGGCGTCCAGCGTGCAGACCCCGTGCACCGGGATCTTCAACGCGTCGCCCAGGGCGTACGCGGTGGCCAGGCCCACCCGCAGCCCGGTGTAGGGGCCGGGGCCGACGCCCACCGCGATCGCCCTCACCTCGCCGGGGGAGACCCCCGCCTCGGCCAGGACCTGGGAGATCGAAGGCGTCAGGACCTCGGCGTGACGCTGCCTGCCGGCGCCGTGCACGCTGCTGCGGGCGTACACGGTGTCGCCGGGCAGCCACTCGTAGAGGGCGACGGTGACCGCCGTGGTCGCGGTGTCGAAAGCCAGAACCAGCACAACCGTCAAGCCTATAACCGTCAGGCGGCCGCCGCGCGCACCGCCTCCGCGGCCACCTTGGCCACCTCGCGGGCGCCCTCCAGGCAGGTTCCCTCACCGAGCGGGGTGTCGTCCTTGACGCTCCCCCCGTAGCTCACGGTGATGAGCACGTTGCCGACCTGGACGTTGACGATGCCCTGGCCCTGGAACCTGTCGACGATGAACAGCTCGTAGGCCCGGTCGCCGACGCCCTTGACCTCCTGGACTCGCTTCAGCTTCTGGCCGGAGAGCAGGCCCTCGCCGCCCTTGTCGGCCTCGGCCTCCTCCTGGAACATGGTCGTCGCCTGCTTGATCGGCGCGTCACCGGAGATTCCGCGCACCTCGAGGGCCAGCTCCCTGGGGTCGGAGGCCTCCAGGTCGCCCCAGCTGCACTTGGAGTACTCGTCGGTCTCGGTGCCCTCGTGCAGCCGGGCGGTGCTCTGGGGGACCAGCCGCGAGGCGGTCTCCCCCTTCACGAGGTCGCAGGAGGAGGGGACCACGTCGAACGGGGTGAAGGTCGTCCGGGGCTGGGACGCCGCGCTCTGCTGGCTGCGCGCCGGCTCGATCCGCTCCTCCGGTGGATCACCCGCGCTGCGCAGGATGAAGAGCCCCGCGACAGCGCAGATCGCGAGTACGGCGGTCAGCGCCCCACCCAGGAGGATCGCCATGCTCCGCTCAGAACCGCTGGATCTGCGTCTTTGGCCGCCCATCGAGGACTCCCATGCCCGTTGCCGAGATATCAGAGGAAGTAACTCTTTACTGCGCTGAAGAGGCTACGACATCTAAATGCAACTTAGGGAGTACCTGGCGGTAGCTTACGAGCCAGAAGAACCATCTTTTTTCACCATGGAACGCTCCCAGCCCACCTTTCCCCCACTCCGGTGACCGTCACCTCACGCTCCTCGCCCTCTCCCACCCGTTCCAGCCGGACCTCCAGCCGGTCCTCGGCGAGCTCCTCGACCAGTCCCTCGCCCCACTCGACGATGGTGACCGCGTCCTCCAGCGAGGTGTCCAGGTCCAGATCGTCGACCTCGGCCAGACCGCCCAGGCGGTAGGCGTCCACGTGCACCAGCGGCGGCCCCCCGGACAGCGGCGGGTGCACCCGCGCGATCACGAAGGTCGGCGAGGTGACCGGCCCCCGCACGTCCAGGCCCGCGCCGATGCCCTGCGTCAGCGTGGTCTTGCCCGCCCCCAGGCCGCCCGACAGGACGACCAGGTCGCCGGACCGCAGCCGCCCGGCCAGCTCCCTGCCGAAACGGTGCATCTCCTCGGCCGTCTCGATGCGCACTACTTCTCCTTCCCTTCCCGCGCGGACGCCGCCGCGGCGGCGTCCGAAGAACGCTCCACCAACCTGAGCAGCGCCGCGGTCACCTCGTCCGGGTGCTCCAGCGGGAGCAGGTGGCCTGCCGCCTCGATCCCGACGAACTCCGCGTCGTCCAGCAGGTCGGCGATCAGTTCGCCGTGGGGCCTGGGCGTGAGCATGTCCGCTCCCCCCGACATGACCAGGACCGGGATCCTCGTCAGGACCTCCAGCGCCGCGCGCTTGTCGTGCCGCATGAGCGACGGGTAGAACTCGGCGATCACGTCGATGGGCGTGGCGCGGATCATCCGCTCCACGAAGTCCACGATGCCGGGGCTGATCCCGCGGTCCGCGAAGCCCATCCGGCGGATCACGAAGAACGCCAGGTCCGCGCCGACCTCCCGAGCCGGGTCCACGATCTGCTTGCGGCGGCCCAGCCCGCTGACCACGCGGGGCGCGAACGGGCGCACCGCCTTGGCCAGCAGCAGCGGGAAGCCGAGCGTCATCTGGTGGATCTCGCCGGTCGAGGTGTTGACCAGGCCGACGCCGATGACCTGGTCGCCGAACAGACCCGGCTCCCGGTCGGCCAGCGCCATGATCGACATGCCGCCCATGGAATGGCCGATCAGGACCACCGGCTCGTCCGGGCGGACCGTGGCGCGCAGCACCGCGGCCAGGTCCGCGCCCGTCTGGTCGATGGTGGCGTTGCCGGGCTTGCTGCGGCCCGAGGCCCCGTGGCTGCGCTGGTCCCAGAAGACCTTGCGGAACCCCTTCAGGTCGCGGCGCTGGAAGTGCCAGGTGTCCTGGGTCAGGCAGTAGCCGTGGCAGAAGACGAGCGTCGGCCGCCCGGAGACCCGCGCCTCCGGCTCGTCGACCTCCACGTACAGCGGCAGGCCGTCGTCGGCCAGGACGGTCATCGGCTCGCCGCACCGGACCCCGAACGGCTCTCCCGCGTACGGGTCGGGCTGCAGCCTGACCCTGCCGACCGCGACCCGGCGGGCCGCGACCGCGGCCCCGATCCCCGCGGCGCCCAACGCCGCGGCGGCTCCCGCGATTCCCAGCCTGCGTCTGCTCCTGACGTCCAAATCCAGCCTCCGGGGGGTTCAGTCCAGATGGGTGCGCGGCACCCTGCCGCCGATCCTCGTCACGATCTCGTAGGAGATGGTCCCGGTCGCCTCGGCCCACTCCTGGGCGGTGGGCTCGCCCCGGTCGCCGGGGCCGAAGAGGACCACCTCGTCTCCTTCGCCGACCACGTCGTCGCCGAGGTCGACGACGAACTGGTCCATGCACACCCGGCCCGCGACACGGCGCCGGGCCCCGCCCGCGAGGAGTTCCAGCACGTTGCTGCCGTTGCGCGGCACCCCGTCGGCGTAGCCGGCGGGGACCAGGGCCACGTTCGTGTCCTTCGACGTGGTGTACAGGTGCCCGTAGGACACTCCGCTTCCCGCCGCCACCCGCTTGGCGAAGGCGATCCGAGAGGTCACCGTCATGGCGGGCCGCAGTCCGGGGTCGGGGAGGCCGGGCGCCGGGGACAGCCCGTAGATCGCGATCCCGGGCCGCACCATGTCCCAGCGGGTGTCCGGGAGGTACAGCGCCGCCGCCGAGTTCGCCAGGTGCCGCACCTCGGGCCGCACCCCGGACCGCTCGGCCAGCTCCACCGCCTCGCGGAACGCCCTGGTCTGGCGTGCGACCGAGGGATGGTCCGGCTCGTCGGCGCACGCCATGTGCGACCAGATGCCGATGATCTCCACCTGTCCGGAGGCCTGGGCCTTGAGCGCCTGGTCCACCAGTTGCGGCCAGGCGTCCGCGGTGGCCCCGCCCCTGGTCATGCCGGTGTCGACCGCCAGGTGGACCCGTGCCGCCCGTCCGGCGAGGCCCGCCGCGGCGGCGACCTCCTCCAGCAGCCTGGTCCCGCCGACCCCGAGGTCCACCCCCCGCGCGACCGCCCGCTCGTACTCGTCCCCCGGGGTGCACACCATCGCCATGACGGGAACGTCGATCCCCGCCTCCCGCAGCGCCAGGGCCTCCTCGACGTAGGCGACCCCGAGCCGTCCGGCCCCGCCCGCGAGCGCGGCCCCCGCCACGGCGACCGCCCCGTGCCCGTAGCCGTCGGCCTTCACCATGGCCATCACCTCGGCCCCGCCGGCGGTCTCGCGGATCAGCCGCACGTTCTCGCGGATCGCCGACAGTTCCACCAGCGCCCGCGTCGGATACCTCATGGTCCCCCAGTCTGCCTCACCGCCGCCCCTGCCCGGCTTCTCCGCCCAGCTCACACCCCTTTCTCCTTCGAAATCACACTTCTCGCCGCGAGAACCGCTCCCCGAGGCTCCCGCCCCGCGCGGCGCGCCACCGCGTCGAGGAAGGCGACCGGACCCCGGGCTCGCGGCATCTGTGCCAGGAGACCGCAGAACCGGGAGAGCCGGACAGGACCACGGGCTCGGCACGTTCACACGCCGACGACCACGGACCGGGAGACGGGTGCCCCGGCTCAGGGGGAGGCCGGAGCGGGAAGGCGGCGGAGGGCCGCCGGGAGGGAGGTGAGGACGTCGAAGGCGGTGACGGGGGCCGGGGAGAGGGCGGGGTCGGGGGCGGCGGCGAGGCGGGCCGCCAGGCCGTGGAGGTGGGCGCCGTGGGCGGCGGCCTCGGGAGCGGGGAGACCGGCGGCCAGGAGGGCGCCGATCAGGCCGGAGAGGACGTCGCCGGTGCCGGCGGTGGCCAACCAGGGGGTGCCGGTGAGGTTGGCCAGGACGGGGTGGGCGCCGGGGGCGGCGACCAGGGTGGTGGAGCCCTTGAGTAGGACGGTGGCGCCCAGCTCGTCGGCGGCGCGGCGGACGTGGGCGAGGCGGCGGGCCTCGATATCGGAGCGGTCGGCGCCCAGGAGGCGGGCCAGTTCGCCCGCGTGCGGGGTCAGGACGGTGGGGGCCGCGCGGTCGAGCAGGCCTCTGCGGAGGGGCTCGGACATCCCGGCCAGCACGTTCAGCCCGTCGGCGTCGACCAGCACGGGCACGTCCGACTCCAGGGCGGCGTGCACCAGGCGGTGGGCGCGGGAGTCCACGCTCAGGCCGGGACCGACCACCCAGGCCTGCACGCGGCCTACCGGCTCCAGGCTCTGCGCGTCGGACGGCAGGGACGTCGTGACCGCCTCCGGCCAGCGCCCGCGCACCAGCTCGACGACCGGCTCGGACGAGGCGAAGCGCACCATGCCCGCGCCGCCGTGCAGGGCGCCGCCGACCGCCAGCACGGCGGCTCCGGTGAACTCGCTGCTCCCGGCCAGGACGCCGACGACCCCGCGGCGGTACTTGTCGCTCTCCGGCAGGGGGCGGGGCAGCCGCACGTCGGCGGTGGTGTGGGCGATCACGTCGGGTTCGGGAAGGTCGAGGCCGATGTCGACGAGTTCGACGACCCCCGCGTACGAGGCCCCCGGGTCGATGAGCAGGCCGGGCTTGAAGGTCCCGAAGGTGACCGTCACGTCCGCCCGGACGGCCTCGCCTTCGACTTCGCCGGTGTCGGCGTCCACGCCGCTCGGCACGTCGCAGGCCACCACCGCCGCGTCCTCGGGCAGGTCGCGGACGAGAGGGGCGTAGAGCCCGCGCAGCGCGCCCCGCCCGCCGATCCCGGTCAGTCCGTCGATCACCAGGTCGGTGCCGGCGAACGTCCCGACGGCTCCGCCGTCCGTGGACAGCAGCTCCTCCAGCAGGGCGAAGGAGAGCACCCGGCCGCCCGCCGCGCGCAGGTCGGCCAGCCCTTCCTCGTGGATGCGGGGCGAGGCCAGGGCGGCGGTGACCCGTGCTCCCCTGCGGGCCAGCCGGGCGCCCGCGTAGAGCGCGTCGCCGCCGTTGTTTCCGCCGCCGACCAGCAGCAGCACCCTCGTCCCGTAGAGGCGGCCCAGCAGCCGGGCGCAGACCGAGGCCAGGCCCGCCGCGGCCCGCTGCATCAGCGCGCCCTCGGGAAGCCGGGCCATCAGCTCCGCCTCTGCGGCGCGGACCTTCTCCACAGAATGCGCGTGTCTCATGACGCCTCCGCGATGACGACGGCGGTGGCGATGCCCCCGTCGTGGCTGAGCGACACGTGCCAGGAGGTGATCCCCAGCGGTGCCGCGAACTCGGCGATCGTGCCCTTGACGTGCAGCGCGGGCCGTCCGGAGGACTCCCTGCGGATCTCCGCGTCGGTCCAGCGCAGCCCGCGCGGCGCGCCCAGCGCCTTGGCCAGCGCCTCCTTGGCGGCGAATCGGGCGGCCAGCGACAGCACGGGGAGCTTCCGCTCCTCCTCGGTGAACAGGCGCTCCCGCAGCTTCGGCGTCCGCTCCAGCGAAGCCTTGAACCGGGCCACGTCCACCACGTCGATGCCCACCCCAACGATCACTCTCCGATCGTACGGGAACGCGCCCGGTCGCCCTCCGGGACCTGTGGACGACCGCGCGCTCCCCGGGCTCAGGCCACCCGCACGCCCTTGGGCAGGCGCTCCACCGGGACCCGCAGCCGTCTCGTCGTGATCGTCAGGGAACCCGCGGCCAGGAGCAGGTTGAAGCCCAGCCCGTAGGGCCAGACGGCGGGCGCCGTCTCCTTGCGCCGCTCGTAGTGCTCGTAGGATTCGCCGGGCCTGCGGACTCCCACCCGGGTCTCACGGACGCTCTGGCCGACCCATCCGAGGACGTCGGGGCCGTCGTCCGAGTCGTAGTAGCACTCCGGCTCGGGGGCGTCCGAGTAGAACGGGCAGACGGGTTCGCGCGGGACGCTGGGGGCCGCGTCCGCCAGGACCACGAAGGGGTTGGGAGCGAGGATCCACCAGGTGTAGCTGGTGTCCGGCTCTTCCGACCTGTAATAGCCGTCTGCGCCCTTGTAGTGCTCCGTGGTGGTGAAGAAGGAGAACACCAGGAAGAACGCGATGACCGTCCCGAACATCAGCCCGAAGACCGTCAGGTACGAAAGCAGCCCCGACGTCACGCCGCGCACCACGAGAGCCGACAGCGCCTGGGAGACGGCGCACACGACGCCGATCAGCAGCGCCGTCACCGCGACGCACACGATTCCCCGCACCGGGCTCACGTCGCCTTCCAGGATGGGCCAGGCGATGAACGGCAGCGCCAGGGCCAGCACCGCCAGCCCTGTGCTCCAGGCCGCGAGGAGCTTGCCCGAGGCGATCTCCAGCGGGGTCAGCCGGGTCAGCTGGAGCGGCGCCAGGGTCCCCCGCTCCCGGTCCCCGTTGATGGACTGGGCCGTCAGCGCCGGGGTGATCAGCAGCATGAGCAGCAGCACGAAGAACAGCAGCGTCCCGAACATCATGACGCCGTCATCGTCCGAGTCCTCCGTGTCCACGAACCCGCGCAGCAGGAGGCTGAACAACGCCACGACGAGGAACCAGACCCCGAAAAGGGTCCTCCAGCGCCCGGTGCGGAGCCGTGTGCGGAACTCCAGGCGCGCCACCAGAAGCATGCCCCGAACCGTCATGTCCGGTCCTCCGTCATCGCGAGGTACACCGATTCGAGCGCGCCGCCGACCGGCGCGTAGGAGAAGATCCGCACTCCCTCCGCCACCAGTTCGCCCAGCAGCGCGGCCGCTTCCGGTTCGGTGAGCGGCCCGATGTCCAGCCCGCCCGTCCGCTGCCGCCGGTAGGGCGCTTCCCGGCTGTTCAGGGCTTCTACGAGGGGTTCCTCCTCCAGCGCGTGCGCCCGCCACAGTCCCCGCGCCTCGGCCCTGAGCACCGAGGTCTCGTATTCGCCCGCCGTGGCACCCTGATCCACCAGGACGAACCGGTCGGCGATCTCCTCCAGCTCGCTCAGGATGTGGCTGGAGATCAGCACCGCCGCCCCTTCGGCCGCCAGGGAGCGCACAAGATCGCGCAGTTCCACCCGGGAACGCGGATCCAGCCCGGAGGCGGGCTCGTCCAGCAGCAGCACCTTCGGCCGGTGCACCAGTGCCCGCGCGAGCCCCAGTCGCTGCTTCTGCCCTCGGGAGAGCACGTGGACGGGCTGGTGCCACATCTCCACGAGGTGCACCCGGGTCAGCAGTTCCAGGACCCGGTCGCCCCCTTCCCGGGGGTTCAGCCCATAGGCGTCCGCGAAGAACTGCAGGTACTCGGCGACGGTCAGCTGGTCGTACACCCCGAACGTGTCGGGCATCCACCCGAGCTCCGCGCGGGCCTCCCGGGGGTGCGTCCGCAGGTCGTACCCGGCGACCCGGATCTCCCCCGCGTCGGGCGCCAGGAGGGTCGCGAGGATCAGAAGAAGCGTCGTCTTGCCCGCCCCGTTCGCGCCCACCAGTGCGGTGACCTGCCCGTAGGGGACGGTCAGGTCGAGCCCGCGCAGCGCCTGCACGGGCCCGAACGAGCGTGTCACGCCACGCGCGTGTATGCCCGCTTCATCTTCTTCCACCGCTCCACCTCCGTGCCCGCTCCTCCAAGAGGAGACGGCGGGAGCACAGAGGTGGTTCGGAGGGATTTATTCGACCGTGACGGACTTGGCCAGGTTGCGGGGCTGGTCCACGTCGTGGCCCTTGGCGGTGGCCAGCTCGCAGGAGAACACCTGCAGCGGCACCGTCGCCACCAGTGGCTGCAGCAGCGTCGGCACGGCCGGGACCTCGATCAGCGTGTCGGAGTACGGCACCACGGTGTCGTCGCCCTCCTCGGCGATGACGATGGTCCGCGCCCCGCGGGCCCGGATCTCCTGGATGTTGGAGACGATCTTGTCGTGCAGGACCTCGCGGGCCCGGGGCGGCACCACGACGATGACCGGCAGGCCGTCCTCGATCAGCGCGATCGGGCCGTGCTTCAGCTCGCCCGCCGCGAAGCCCTCGGCGTGCATGTAGGCCAGCTCCTTGAGCTTCAGCGCGCCCTCCAGGGCGACCGGGAAGCCCACGTGGCGGCCCAGGAACAGCACGGAGCGCTCGTTCGCCAGGGAGCGGGCCAGCTCGCGCACCGGGCCCATGGTCTCCAGGACCTTCTCCACCTTCTCCGGCATGGTCGCCAGCAGCTGGACCATGGCGAAGACCTCGTCGCCCCACTTGGTGCCGCGCACCTGGGCGATGTAGAGGGCGATCAGGTAGACGGCCACCAGCTGGGTGAGGAACGTCTTGGTCGCCGCCACGCCCACCTCGGGGCCGGCGTGCGTGTACAGGACGCCGTCGCACTCGCGCGGCATCGTCGAGCCGTTGACGTTGCAGATGCACAGCACGCGCGCCTTCTGCTCGCGGGCGTGCCGGACGGCCATCAGCGTGTCCATGGACTCGCCGGACTGGGAGATCGCGATCACCAGGGTGGAGCGGGTGAGGATGGGGTCGCGGTAGCGGAACTCGCTGGCCACCTCCACCTCGCAGGGCAGCCCGGCCCAGTGCTCGATGGCGTACTTGGCGATCAGGCCCGCGTGGTAGGACGTGCCGCAGGCGATGATGATGATCTTGTCGATCTCGCGGAGCTGCTGGTCGGTGATGCGCATCTCGTCCAAGTGCAGCCGCCCGTCGGCGCCGATGCGGCCCAGCAGCGTGTCGGCGACGGCCTTCGGCTGCTCGGCGATCTCCTTGAGCATGAAGTAGTCGTAGCCGCCCTTCTCGGCGGCCGAGACGTCCCAGTCGACGTGGTACTCGTGCACCTCGGCGGGGCGGCCCTCGTAGTCGGTGACCTTCACGCCGTCGCGGCGCAGCTCCACCACCTGGTCCTGGCCCAGCTCGATGGCGTCGCGGGTGTGCTCGATGAACGCGGCGACGTCCGAGGCGAGGAAGTTCTCCCCGTCGCCCTTCCCGACGACCAGGGGCGAGTTGCGGCGGGCGCCGACGACGACGTCCGGGTCCTGGGCGTCGATCGCCACCAGGGTGTAGGCGCCCTCCAGCCGGCGGCAGACCCGGCGCATCGCCTCGGGAAGGTCCCGCCCGGCGCCGACCTCTTCTTCCAGCAGGTGCGCGACGACCTCGGTGTCGGTCTCGGAGCCGAAGCCGTGCCCGCGCTCCACCAGGTCGGCCTTCAGCTCGGCGAAGTTCTCGATGATCCCGTTGTGGATCACCGCGACCCGGCCGCCGCAGTCCACGTGCGGGTGCGCGTTGGAGTCGTTGGGCGCGCCATGGGTCGCCCACCGGGTGTGCCCCAGCCCGATCGTGGAGGCCGGAGGCGGTTCCTCCTCCAGCACCTTGCGCAGATTGATCAGCTTTCCGGCCTTCTTGGCGGTGGCGAGTTTCCCGTCCACCACCAGGGCCAGACCGGCCGAGTCGTACCCCCGGTACTCCAGCCGGGCCAGGCCGTCCACCACGACCTGCTGCGCTTGCTTGCCGCCGACGTAACCCACGATTCCGCACATGGCGGCCAGACTATCTGGTAGAGGGGTGCCGCCGAGCTAGGACTCCTCACCCTCTGGTTACCCTCGTCTTCCATGAGCACGCCCTGGGAGTCCACTCCCAGCCCATATGTCGAATTCACCCGGAACAGCTGGAAGCAGCTGAGGGAGCACACCCCCCTGACCCTCACCGAGAAGGATCTCGACGACCTCCGCGGGCTGGGCGACCCGCTCAGCATCGACGAGGTGGAGGACGTCTACCTGCCGCTCACCAGGCTGCTGAACCTGTTCTTCGCCGGTGACAGCGGCCTGCGCGACACCCTCAGCACCTTCCTGAACGAGTCGGTGCGCCCCACCCCGTTCATCATCGGGGTGGCGGGCAGCGTCGCCGTCGGCAAGTCGACGGTGGCCCGCCTGCTGCAGGCCGTCCTGGCCCGCTGGCCCGAGCACCCCCGGGTGGAGCTGGTCACCACCGACAACTTCCTCTACCCCAACGCCGAACTCGTCCGCCGCGGCCTGATGAACCGCAAGGGCTTCCCCGAGTCCTACGACCGGCGCGCCCTGCTGCGCTTCATCTCCCGGATCAAGGCCGGCGCCAAGGAGCAGACGATCCCCGTCTACTCCCACCTGGAATACGACATCCTGAAGGGCGAGCGGCAGACCGTCCACACCCCCGACATCCTCATCCTGGAGGGGATCAACGTCCTCCAGGTCCCTCCCACGGGGTCGTTGTCGGTGTCCGACTACTTCGACTTCTCCATCTACGTCGACGCCAAGGTCGAGCACATCCGCCACTGGTACCTGGAGCGCTTCATGGCCCTGCGCCAGACCCGGTTCTCCGACCCCCGCTCCTACTTCCACGAACAGGCCCGCTCCCAGACGGACGAGGAGGCCACCGCCTTCGCCCGCGGCATCTGGTACGAGGTCAACGAGCGCAACCTCCGCGAGAACATCCTCCCCACCCGCGCCCGGGCCACCCTCGTCCTCCACAAGGCTCCGGACCACTCCATCCAGCGCATCCGCCTCCGCCGCATCTGACCGGCCGGCGGGCCGGCCGGACGCGGCGGAGGCCCGCGGGCCGGTCAGTCGGCCGAGGCGAGGGTGAGGCTACGGAGCCGGGTGGTGGCCAGGAGCAGGGATCCGGCGGTGACCAGGACCAGCAGGGCGACCGAGACCGGGAGGCTCACCGTGGCGTTGACGGTGCTGCTGGAGGTCAGGCGGTCGAGGACGGTCAGGGACCACTGCTGGACGGACAGGACCTGGGTGCCGGGGGCGAAGTTGCCGATGAGGCTCTCCCACACCATGGCGTAGATCAGGCCGATGGTGACGGCCTGGCGGCTGGCGACCGCCAGGGCCGTGAAGACCGCGCTGTAGGCCACGCCGCCCAGGAGGACGCCGACGGCGAACGCGACGGGCAGGTCGGAGTCCGGGCCCAGCATGATCACGCCGCCCAGCCAGACGGGCAGGGCCGCGAAGGCCGCGACCAGGACCACCGCGCAGAGGTACTTGGTGAGGATCACCGAGGTGCGGGAGATCGGCTTGGTCAGGATGTACATGATCTGGCCGTCGTCGATCTCGGGGCCGATGACCCCGGTCCCGGCGATGAGGGCCACCAGGGGCAGCAGGACGGCCAGGCCGAACGTCCACAGGACGGACGTGCCCGTGTCCAGGCCGTCGTTCCCGCTGAGGCGCAGGGCCAGCGAGAGCAGCAGGAGGATGGCCGGCAGGAAGAACAGCAGCAGTGCGCGCCTGCGTCCCAGCATGCCGCGGAACGTGATGTAAGCGATCGTCGTGTTCACTTTCCCACCAGGTAGCTGAAGACGCTTTCCAGGGACTCGTCGGACGGGGAGAGCTCCCACAGCCGGATCTCCGCCTTCTTCGCCAGCTGCGGGATCAGCCTGGTGAAGCGCGCGAAATCGGTGGTCTCGACCTCCAGTCCCTGGTCGGTCAGGCGGACCGCGCGGGCCGACCCGTCGGCGATGATCGCCGCGGCCAGCGCGCGGTCGTCGGAGGAGCGGAGGGCGAAGAGGTGCGGCCGGTCGGTCATCAGCCGCCGGATCTCCCGGAAGTCGCCCGAGGCGGCGTGCCGGCCGGAGACGATCACCTCGATGTGGGTGGCCAGCCGCTCGACCTCCTCCAGGATGTGGGAGCTGAACAGGATGGTGCGCCCCTCCGCGGCCATCTGCCGGATCAGGTCCATCAGCTGGAGCCGCTGGCGCGGGTCCATGCCGTTGAACGGCTCGTCCAGCAGCAGCACGGCCGGGTCGTGGACCAGCGCGGAGGCCATCTTGATCCGCTGCTTCATGCCCTTGGAGTAGGTGCCGACCGGCCGCCCGGCCGCGTATTCCATCTCGACGCGGCCGATGGCCCTGCGGGCCGCCGCACCGGGATCGGCCAGCCCGTGCAGCTTGGCCATGGAGACGATGAACTGCTCGCCGGTCAGGAAGTCGTAGGCGCTCTCCCGCTCCGGGACCAGCCCGACGTGCCGGTACACCGACGGGTTGCGCCAGATCGGCTTCCCGTCCAGTGTCAGCCCGCCCGACGACGGCTCCAGGAACCCGCCCATCATGTGGATCAGCGTGGACTTGCCCGCGCCGTTCGGGCCGAGCAGCCCCGTGACGCCCGGGCCGACCGTCATCGTGATGCCGTTGACGGCGACCACGTTGCCGTACCAGCGGGAGACGTCCTCGATCTGGATGACGCTCATCACGCACCCGCCTTCCGGAACCGTTTGACCAGCAGGGCCAGCGAGGACGCGACGACGAGGACGCACGCCAGCAGGAACACCGGGCCCGAGCCGGCCGGGGGGACCGTGTCGCGGAAAGCGATCTCCTCGCCGAACAGCCGGGCCTGCACCCCGTCGACGAGTCTGAACGGGGTGAACAGGTTGAACCACCCGGCCAGGTCGTAACCGCCGGTCGAGATGGCCGCCCCCTGGGCGATCAGCACCACCACGTTGGAGATCAGGTAGACGGCCATCACCGCCGCGATCCCGAAGCCCCGCCGGGGCATGAAGGCCGCGATGAGCAGGGCGAACGACGAGAGCACCAGCGCGTACAGCAGGCAGCCCGCGAGCGCGGTGAGGTAGTCGCCGGTCTGGCCGGCCACCGACGGCACGTTCGAGGCGCCGTGGTCGATCATCGCCTGGCGCATCGCCAGGAAGCCCAGGTGCAGCAGCGTCACCGGGACGGCCATGAGCAGCAGCAGCGCGGTGACGAACGCCGCGAACTTGGCCAGGACGAAGTCCACCACCCCGACCGGCCGGGAGAAGTACAGGGGGACGGTGCGGAAGCGCTGGTCCCGGGAGGCGAGCACCGGCGCCTGCGCCGCGAGGAAGATCGCGATGACCGGCTGCAGGTAGGTCGCGTACATCGAGTAGTCGATCAGTGTCTCGGGCGTCCTGACGAACGACAGGACCGCGATGTCCCCCGCCGCGGGCAGGATCATGATCGCCAGCAGCGCGAAGGGCACGACCTTGGCCCAGCCTCCCCGGCCGAGCCCGAAGACGGACCGGAGGTTGTACTGGTACAGGGAGCGCGCCACGTGGGCGCGGCCCAGTCTCGTCCCCTCGTAGTGCCGGTAGCCGATGTCGTGGATGGCGGTGCTCACCGGAACACCTCCTCGATGTGGTGGCGGGCCTGTTCCAGGCGGACGAGCGCGAGGCCGAGGTCGGCGACCCCGTCGCGGATCCGGTCGTAGGTCTCCTCGCCGGCCAGGTCGACGACGAGGAAGCGCCCGTCCGGCCGGACGGAGACGCCCTGCTCGGCCAGGCGCCGTCCGAGCTCCTCCTGGCCCTCCTCGACCTCTACGAGCAGCCCTCCGCTGGCCTCGGTGTAGGCGGAGACGGCCTTGGCGCTCAGCAGCTTCCCGCCGTCGATGATCACGACGTTGTCGCAGACCCGCTCCAGTTCGCCCAGCAGGTGGGAGGTGACCAGCACGCTGATCCCGAACTCCGTGCCGACCCGCCGGATCAGCGCGAGCATCTCGTCGCGCCCCTGCGGGTCGAGCCCGTTGGTGGGCTCGTCCAGGAAGACCAGCCGCGGGTCGTGGACGAGCGCCTGCGCGAGTTTGACCTTCTGCTTCATGCCGGTGGAGTAGCCGCCCATCGGCCGGTACCGCTCCTCGTGGAGGCCCACGTGGCGCAGCACGTCCGCGGCGCGCTCCCGGGCCGCCGTGGCGGGCAGCCCCGAGACCCTCGCCAGGTGCACGACGAACTCGGTGGCGGAGACGTCGGGGGGAAGGCAGTCGTACTCCGGCATGAACCCGACGCGTTCCCGGATCTGCGCGCCTTCGGTGGCGATGTCGTGCCCGAGCACCTCGGCCCGGCCCGACGTCGGCGGCAGCAGCCCGAGCAGGATCTTGATGAGGGTGGATTTGCCCGCGCCGTTGGCGCCGACGAGCCCGGTGACCCCGGGTTCGACGGTGAAGCTCAACGCCTCCAGCGCGGTCACCCCGGGGAACCTCATGGTGAGGTCCCGGATGGCGAGGATCGGCATGACGGACAGGTTAGAAGTCCCTCAAGCCGGAGTCATCCCCCGTGAGAGCCACGTCCGGCCCTCTTCTGGTCCTCTTCAGGAGGAGTCGGGTGCCGCACCATTGGACGAGCAGGGTCGCCACCCCGGCGACGATCATGCCCAGGACGTTGATCAGCAGCTGCAGGATCGAACCCCGCACCTCCGAGAAGTGGCCCAGCGCCAGAGCCACCGCCAGGTTGCCCGCGGCGGGGACGGTGGTCACCGAGATGAACACGCCCACCAGCGCCGAGGACTTGTCCGACGCCAGCGACAGCACCCCCGCCGCGCCCGCCAGCACCGCCACGATGAACGACCAGCGGTCGGGCGTGTAGACGAAGCCGGTCTGCGGCCGCTCGTCCGGCAGTTCCGTGACGTCCACGATGCCCACCAGCTCACCGGCCCAGGTGCAGACGAAGGTCACCGCGATGGCGACGGTGAAGCCGATCAGCAGGGTGCGCGCCGCCCGGCCGATCATGGCCCAGCGGCGGAAGAGCAGGCCGTAGGAGATCGCGGCGATCGGCGCGAACTCCGGCCCGAGCACCATCGCGCCGACGATGAGGATCGCCGAGTCCAGCAGTGCGGCGATCCCGACGAGCTGGGTGGCCAGGATGAGGAAGGCCAGGAACGTCCAGGTCAGCCGGGTGCTCTCCAGCAGGTCGCGGCCGAGGCGTTCCCAGATCACCGCGTCGTCGCCGTGTCCGGGCGCGCGCCGCTGGGCCTCCTCGGCCCTCTCGGAGATCGTCAGCTCCACGTGGTCCATGGAGATGGAGCCGTGGGCGTCCAGGCCGAACCGCTTGAGGTCCTCGATGACGCCGTCCGCGGCCTCCCGTGCCACGTCGCACAGCACGAGGTCGCCGACGGGGTCCCTGGCCGCGCCGGGCAGTACGACGAGGTTGGTGACGCCGGGGTTCTCGGTGAGGCCGGCGACGACCTCGCCGGTCCGGCCGTCCGGCACGATCGACCGTAGATGGATCATTCCGCCATGGTGGCGGATCGGAGGGTGCCGCGGCGGCCTCTCCCCCGATAATCTAAAATCCCCCAATCTGGTCATTCTTAAGGAAAGCATTAGGAGCGGTGATGTTTCGGCCCCTCGCCCTGGCGGCCAGCGCCGTCCTGGTGCTCGGCGGTTGCAGTGTCGAACTCGGCACCGACTCCCCCGACCCCTCCGCCTCCCGCTCCCCCGGCACCTCCGGCACCGACTCCAAGGGCGCGCTCGAGGACCTCGGCACGCTGAAGATCGAGGAGGAGCGGAACGGGTCGAGCTACGACCGCAAGGCGTTCGGCACCCCCTGGAAGGACGTCGACGGCAACCGCTGCGACACCCGCAACGACGTCCTCGCGCGCGACCTCGTCTCGGTGACGAAGAAGGACGACGGCTGCATCGTCCTCAGCGGCACCCTGGAGGACGACCCCTACAGCGATGAGAAGGTCTCCTTCACCCGCTCCAGGCCCTCGGCGGTCCAGATCGACCACATCTACCCGCTCGCCCTGGCCTGGCGGCTGGGCGCGGACGCGTGGTCCTCCGACCGGCGCGCGGAGTTCGCCAACGACCCCGTCAACCTGCTGGCCGTCTCGGGACGGCCCAACCAGCAGAAGGGCGACTCCGGGCCGGGCGAGTGGAAGCCCCCCGCCGACTACCAGTGCACCTACGCCGGCATGTTCATCACGGTCGCCAAGAAGTACGACCTGCCGGTGATCAAGGCCGACCACGCCGCCCTCGGCGATTTCCTGGAGACCTGCTGACCCCGGAGCCGCTCAGCCGACGGCGACGCCCCGGCCGACCCGGCACCATGGACCGTTCCCGCCGCAACCGTCGTCGGCGCACCTCTTGATGGCGACGCTGAGCAGCGACAGCAGCAGCCGCACGTCGCTCTCGCCGCCCAGCCGCAGCAGCACGGACCTGCCGTCGGTCCGCGCCCTCCCCGACTCGAGGAGCACCGGGCGCAGCCGGGCGAGGCTCTTCTCGCCGAGCAGCAGCTCGGCCTCGTCGCCTCCGTGCAGGTGCGCCACCTGGCATCCGGCGGAGACCAGGGCGGCGCCCCGCCCGCAGTCCGCCTCGTGGACCGTGACGTTCGGCCACGGACGGGTGAGTGCCAGCACTCGTTGGGAGAAGGGACCTGCCGCGTTCACGCCGACGTCCATGGGCTTATCGTGACCCCGTTCCCCGCCTTACCGGAACCTTCACGGTTCGAATCGTTACGCACGGATTTCAGCGGAGAGGATGTTCGGCATGGAAAGCGAAACGGACCGCGAAAAGGTCAGGACGGAACGGGCGATAGGGGCACGGGCGATAGGCGCGGAGGCGTCCGGACTGCGCGTCGGACTCGGCGCCGCGCTCGGCTCGGCGGCACTCGGCTCGCTGGCCGTCGGGGCCGTCGCCCTGGGAGCGCTGGCCATAGGCAGGCTGGCCGTCAAGAAGGCGCTCGTCGAGCACCTCCAGGCGGGCACCGTGGAGATAGCCCACCTGAAGGTCGGCAGGCTCGAGATCACCTCCTGAGCCGCCCCGGGCTCAGCCGAGCTCGACGGGCAGCGGCTCGTGGTGCAGGACGGTCAGCGAGGTCACCGCGCGGGTCAGCACCACGTACAGCCGGGCCAGGCCCTTCTCCTCGGCGGCGACGATCTCCGCGGGCTCCGCGACCACGACATGGTCGTATTCGAGTCCCTTGGCGAGGGTCGCGGGAACGAGATGGACCCGTTCGCCCGCTACGCCTTCGGCGGTGAGGACGGCGTGGTCCACGCCGTTGGCCTCCAGCGTCTTCCCCAGCTCCTCGAGCCGGTCGTCGGCGACGACGACCCCGAGGGAACCGTCCCTCGCCTGGAGCTCCAGAAGCGCCGTGACAGCCGCGTCGTGCACGTCCCTGACCTTGCGCACCGACAAAGTCCCCGGCCCGCCCCGCAGCGACCGCGGGGCCGCCAGTTCCGGCGCGACGGACGGCAGCAGCCTCGCCGCGTAGTCCAGCACCTCACGGGGAACCCGGAAGCCGAGCGTCAGCTCGGTCACCTCGCCCTCCTGCCCGAGGTGGACCAGCACCTCCCGCCACGTGCGCGCGGCCCAGGGCGTCGTGCCCTGGGCCAGGTCCCCCAGGACGGTCGCCGAGCCGGTCGCGCAGCGCCGTCCCAGCGCGCGCAGCTGCATCGGCGACAGGTCCTGCGCCTCGTCCACGACGAGATGCCCGAGCGAACCGGTGCGCTCGACGAGGTCGGCGAGCTCGTCGAGCAGCGCGAGGTCGGCCGGGGTCCACTTGGCCGAGCGCGCAGAACGCGGCGCCCTCCGCCACCGCAGCAGCTCCTGCTCCTCCTCGTCCAGCAGCCCCCTGGCCGCCTGCGCGAGGAACTCCGCGTCGCTGAACAGCCTGTGGAGGATCTGCTGCGGCGTCACCTTCGGCCACACCTGCTCGACGACCGCCTTGACGGCCTTGGAACGCGCGACGGCGTCGTGAACGCGGTCGTCCGGAGCCTCTCCGCGCTGCTCCATCTGCACCAGCACACGGTGCGCGAGCCGCTGCGTGAGGGTGTGGCGCCCGGCCCCGTAGCGCGTCGTCCCCCGCAGGGAGGAGACCAGCTCCCTGATCTCGTGATCGGGAATGCGGTAACGCGAACCGCCTTTGACGAACAACAGGCCCGTCTCGGGCTTGCGAAGATGCATCCACAATGCTTTCCGCAGCACTTCCGCGAGGCGTACGTCGCCTTTCAGAGCGGCGACGGAAAGTGCTTCCGTTCCCGTCGGGATCCCGAGGAGGTCGTCCACGGTCGCCTGGTCGACCCGCACTTCTCCCAGCGCGGGCAGCACGCTGGCGATATACGAGAGGAATGCCCGGTTGGGTCCGACGATGAGCACCCCCGCGCGACTCAGCCGCTCCCGGTGGGCGAACAGCAGGTAGGCCGCCCGGTGCAGCCCCACCGCGGTCTTCCCCGTGCCCGGAGCCCCCTGGACGCACACCGTCTCCGACAGCTCCGCCCGCACGATGACGTCCTGCTCCGGCTGGATCGTCGCGACGATGTCGCGCATCGGCCCGGTGCGCGGCCGCTCGATCTCCTCGGTCAGCAGCCGGGACGGCCCGAGCTCCCGCCCGTCCAGCGGCTCGTCCTCGAAGCCCGTCAGCTCCCCGCGGTCGAAACCGAACCGCCGGCGCCGCGCCACTCCCATCGGATCCCGGGGCCCCGCCCGGTAGAACGCCCGCGACACCGGCGCCCGCCAGTCCAGGACGAGCGCCAGCCCCTCCTCGTCGTGCACGTGCCGCCGCCCGACGTGGACCGTCTCGGGCAGCTCCGCGCCGAGATCGCTTCGGTGGTCGAGCCGGCCGAAGAACAGCGGCGTGTCCGGGTGGTCCGCGAGCGCCCTGACCCGCTGGTCCAGCAGCGACTCCAGCACCTGCCTGGACACCCAGTCGCCCGCCGCGTCGGCCGACAGCGACTCCGCGTGCTCGCGCATCCCGCGAAGCGCCTCACGCGCCTTCCCGAGATGGGCGCGCTCCGCCTCCAGCGTCTCCAGAGTCTTCGGTACGTCGGCTTCCCCGGGCATGCGTCGGCTCTCCTTCGAAAGATGGGCGAACCCACCAGCCTAGTGAAACCGCGCGCCTGTCCGAAACCGAATATCCGAGCCCGGGGAGAGCCGTTACAGGTGCGTGCGGACGACGTCCGCCAGCCGCTCCGCGATGGTGTGGGCCTGGTCCTCGGCCGCGGCCTCGACCATCACCCGGACCATCGGCTCGGTGCCCGACGGGCGGATCAGCACCCGCCCTGAGGCCCCCAGCTCGAGTTCGGCCGCGCTGATCGCCGCCCGCAGCTCCTCGGACGTCTTCGCCCGCGCCTTGTCCACCCCGCGCACGTTGATGAGCACCTGCGGCAGCCGCGTCATGCACTTGGCCAGCTCGTCCAGCGGGCGGCCGCGCCGGGCCACCGCGCCGAGCAGGTGCAGCCCCGTCAGCAGGCCGTCTCCGGTGGTGCCGTGCTCCAGCATGATCACATGCCCGGACTGCTCGCCGCCGAAGCCGTACCCGCCCTCGCGCATCGCCTCCAGGACGTAGCGGTCCCCCACCGCCGTCTCCAGGATCTTCAGCCCGTGGCCCTGCAGCGCCAGCTTGAAGCCGAGGTTCGACATGACCGTCGCGACGACCGTCCCGGCCGGCAGCCGTCCTGCCTCGTGCAGCTCCAGCGCCAGGATCGCCATGATCTGGTCGCCGTCCACCACCTCGCCGCCGGAGGTGACCGCCAGGCAGCGGTCGGCGTCGCCGTCGAAGGCCAGGCCCATGGCCGCGCCGTGCTTCAACACCGCCTCGCGCAGCGTGTCCAGATGGGTCGAGCCCACCCCGTCGTTGATGTTGAGCCCGTCCGGCGCGGCGCCGATCTCGAAGACCTCGGCGCCCGCCCGGCGCAGCAGGCCCGGCGCGAGCTCCGCCGACGCCCCGTGCGCGCAGTCGACCACCACGCGCAGTCCGGCCAGGGAGATGTCCAGCGTCGACAGCAGGTGCTCGGCGTACCTGGCGAGCTCGCCGTGGGCCTCGCGGACCCGGCCGACGCCCGCGCCCGTCGGCGCGTTCCACTCCTCGCCGATCTTGGCCTCGATGCGGTCCTCGATCTCGTCGGGGAGTTTGTAGCCGCTGCGGTCGAAGAACTTGATGCCGTTGTCGGGGGCCGGGTTGTGCGAGGCCGAGAGCATGACGCCCAGGTCCGCGCCGAGCTCCCTGGTCAGGTAGGCCACGGCCGGGGTCGGCAGCACGCCCAGGCGCAGCACGTCGACGCCCGCTCCCGCCAGGCCCGCGACGACCGCGGCCTCCAGGAACTCGCCCGAGGCCCGCGGGTCCCTGCCCACCACCGCGACCGGACGGTGCCCCTCGAAAGCGCCCGCGTCGCCCAGCACCCGGGCCGCGGCCATGGACAGCTCCATCGCCAGCCGCGCGGTGAGGTCCCGGTTCGCCAGGCCACGCACGCCATCAGTTCCGAACAAACGACCCACGACAGACCACTTCCTACTCGGGGGAATACCAAACGGCGGGCACCACTTCAGTGGTGCCCGCCGTCCGGTCAAGCAAGCCGGAGAATCAACGCTTGCTGTACTGCGGAGCCTTACGGGCCTTCTTGAGACCGGCCTTCTTGCGTTCCTTGGCCCGCGGGTCACGGGTGAGGAAGCCGGCCTTCTTCAGGGCGGGGCGGCTGTCCGGGTCGGAGTTCTGCAGCGCCCGGGAGATCCCCATGCGCAGGGCGCCGGCCTGGCCGGTCACGCCGCCGCCGTTGATGCGGGCGATGACGTCCCACTGGCCCTCGAGGCCGAGCGTGACGAAGGGCTCGTTGATGAGCTGCTGGTGCACCTTGTTCGGGAAGTAGCCCTCGAGGGTGCGGCCGTTGACCGTCCAGTTGCCGGAGCCGGGGACGATGCGTACGCGGGCGATCGCCTGCTTGCGGCGGCCGGTCGCGGAGGCCGGGCCGGTCGCGGCCGGGACGCGGACGACGTCCTCTTCGGCCACCGCGGACTCGGTGGTGTATTCGGACGGAGCGTCCTCGAAGGAGGTGAACTCCTCCTGAGGCTCGGTGCTCTCAGTGGTCTCAGCCACGATTCTCCTTGTTGTGGTCTTCTAACCGGGGCGGCGGACCCTGACGCGAATTCCAGGGCGCCCCAGCGGCCTCTTTTTTGAATGGTGGAGCCGGCACAGAGGCCAGATCTACTGGGCGATCTGCGTGATCTCGAACGGCACCGGCTGCTGGGCGGTGTGCGGGTGGTTCGGGCCCGCGTAGACCTTCACCTTGCCGAACATCGCGCGGCCGAGCTTGTTCTTGGGCAGCATGCCCTTGATCGCCTTCTCCACGGCCCGCTCGGGGTGCTTCTCGAGCAGGTCCTTGTAGGCGACGGCGCGCAGACCACCCGGGTAGCCCGAGTGACGGTAGGCCTTCTTCTGCTCGAGCTTCTTACCGCTGAGCGAGACCTTGTCGGCGTTGATGATGATGACGAAGTCACCGGTGTCAACGTGGGGAGCGTAGATCGGCTTGTGCTTGCCCCGAAGCAGGATCGCGACCTGGCTGGCAAGGCGACCCAGCACGACATCGGTCGCGTCGATGACGTGCCACTGACGCTGCACGTCAGCGGGCTTAGGGGTGTACGTGCGCACGGCGTAAGCCTTCGTTTCTGTCGACTGTTGGGATCGGCCCTTCGGATGATCCGGACCGGGTGCCGGTGTGCATGCCTGACTGGCAACCCGACACATACAAAGGAGCAGGATACCCAAGCTCTGGAGCACGGGCAAAGCAGCACCCGCGTGAGACCGCTCCGCCCGGGTGTCTCCGGTGCGGCATAGGCAGCTACGGGCGCTGATCCTGCCTCTGACAGTATGCCTCCAGTATGCCTGAGAACTCTCCCCCCGGTGCGCAGAATGAGCTGCACGGAGGCTCCGGCCGTGTCATGGTGGGACGAACTCGGGCCGAAGGGCACCTCGAAACGACCGATAGG
Source organism: Actinocorallia aurantiaca (assembly GCF_039533685.1). Taxonomy (NCBI): domain Bacteria; kingdom Bacillati; phylum Actinomycetota; class Actinomycetes; order Streptosporangiales; family Thermomonosporaceae; genus Actinocorallia; species Actinocorallia aurantiaca. The sequence goes on from NZ_BAAATZ010000008.1 coordinate 101,065, forward strand.
CTCCGCAACATGGGTTATCCGGGTGACAACGACCAGCCGCCATGGGACAGCACTCCGCCGGAGACCGACCCCTGGTCCCGGCACCCGTTGAGCGCGCCGGTCCCGCAGCAGCCGTCCGAGGACCAGGAGGCGGCCCCCTCCTCGTGGAACGACGCGGAGGCCGGGTCGACGGGATGGGCGGCCGACCCGCAGTCCGGCCGGGCCGGATCCTGGCTGGAGAGCGCCGCGGCTCCGCCGCAGCCCCCCGCCGCACCGGAGTGGGCCGAATCACAGCCCTCATGGGGCGACGACCCCCTCTCGGCGCCGGCCTCCTTCAGCGGTCACGGCACCGGCGCCCAGCCGTCCCTTCCCGAGGCCCCCGCCCCCTCCGGCTGGCCCGAGAGCCCTCTGGACGGCCCCAGCGGCCCGCAGGCGACCCCCTGGGAAGACGCCTCCCAGCAGCAGCAGCAGCCTTACGAGCCGCCCACGGGCACCCACGCGCTGCCCGTCTACGACTCCCCGTCCTACGACCAGCACGGGTACCAGGACGTCTCCCAGCCTTCCGCGGGCGCTTTCGACGCTCCCGGCGGAGCTCTTTCCGCGCAGCCCTACGAGACTCACGGCGGAACCCAGGCATTCCCTCCCTATGAGTCGCCGTCCTACGAGTCTTCCCCCTATGAAGCGCCGGAGGGCGCTCCGGCGTCACAGCCCTTCACCGGAGCCCAGTCGCTCTCCCCCCAGGCGACGTGGCAGGACCAGCCGTTCGACCAGCAGCCGTACGAGCAGAGCCAGTCGTATGAGCAGAGCCAGTCGTACGAGCAGCCCTATGACCAGCAGCAGTCGTACGAGCAGCAGCCGTACGACCAGCAGCAGCCGTACGAGCAGCCCCACTCCTTCGAGCAGCAGCCCTACGACGGCCGCAGCGGGCCGCAGCCGATGCCCCCGTTCGACCAGCCGGGCCGGCCTCCTCACGACGGCTACACCGGCCCGCAGCAGGCCGCTCCGTGGCAGCAGGGCGGCGACGGCTTCGGACCGGGCGAGCAGTGGCCCGCCGACGGGGTCCCGCCCGGCCTCACGGAGGAGGGCAAGGGCGGGTCGAACCGCAAGCCCCTGATCTTCGGCGGGGTCCTGATCACCGCGGTGGCGCTGGTCGCGGGCTTCCTCCTGCTGAACGGCAAGGACGAGACCGGGCGGCCGGCGTCGAACACCTCGGACACCCCGACGGCGGGCGGCACGCCCAGCGCGAACGACGGCCCCTCGGCGGCCGCGCAGCCGACCGCGCCGGCCGCCGAGGGCGGCCTGCTGGAGAGCCGGAAGAGCGACCCCCGGCCGCTGACCCTCGGCGAGGTGTTCCGCAAGAAGCGCTTCACCGAGGACGGCATCACCTACGTGATGACCGTCCGCAAGAAGTCCTCCTGCAAGGACGCGGTCAACGGGACGGCGCTGCGGTCGTCGCTGGCCAAGGGCAAGTGCACCCAGTTCCTGCGCGCCACCTTCACCACCGCGGGCGGCAAGATGATCGGGACGGTCGGCGTGGCCAACCTCGCCACCGCCTCGGCCGCTTCCAAGGCCGCCAAGGCCGCGACGGCCAAGGACGCCTACGTGGTCGCGGTGCCGGCCAAGGGCGTCACCAGCAAGATCGGGCAGGGCGACGCCCTGGGCGCGGCCTGGACCCGCGGCCACTACCTGATCATGACCTGGGTGCAGCTGCCGAACGGCAAGACCATCCCCGCCAAGTTCAAGAAGGCGGCGCAGACGTTCGCGCAGAGCACCGTCGTGGGCAGCAACCTCGGGCCCGCCCTGAATATTCGTGACGAGACAGGCAAGCCGGGCAGCTGAATTCCTGGCGAAGGCTCCGGATCTCTACTGATTTGACTACGCTGTACGTCCATGTCCGGTCCTGACGGCGTCCCGCCCGGCGCGGAGGCCACCGACGACACGTCGGCACCCTCCGCCGCACCGGGCTTCGGCCAACGCACCGACCAGCCCGCCACGGCGACCGCTCAGGGCGGTCCACCGGTGCAGGGCCCGCCCAGCGCTCCCTGGTGGAGCCCCGACGCCCCGCCGGGCTCAGGGGCCGAACCACCGGGAGTCCTGGTGGCGGGTCCCGGCGTGCCCTCCGTCGACACCCGCCGCGCGGTCCCGCCCGCGCCTCGTCCGACCGCGGGCGGCGGTGGCGCGGACACCGGCGCCACCGTCACCGACCTGTCCCGGGACGTGGCCTTCGCCCCTCCGGCGCAGGCCGCCACCCGGACCGCGACCGACCTGCCCGCCCCCGTCGCGGGCGACAAGGCCCTGACCGAGCAGCGGCTGCTGGACTCCCCCGCGGCCTGGGCGCCGCCCACCGGGGACGCCGCGGCCCAGCCCGGCGGCTGGAATCCCGGCCAGACCGTCGTCGACCTCGCGGCCCGGCCCTCCGTGGCGTCCGTGCCCGCGGCGGCCCAGACCCCCTCCACGGCCCTCGAACCCCTGCCCGCGGCTCCGGAGCCCAAGAAGAAGCGCACGCTGCTGTACGTCGCGCTCGCGCTCGTGCCGACCCTGGCCGTCGCCGGAGCCGCCTACGTGCTGCTCACCGGTTCCGGCGGCGACGAGGAGATCGTGCGGCCCGCCGAGACCCCGATGGTCGCCCAGACCCCGGACGCTCCCGCTCAGTCCCCCACGCCCGAGCCGACGCCCGGCACCTCCTCGACCAAGCCCGCCGCCCCGTCCGTGGACAGCGCCAAGACCGACCCCGAGCCGCTGACCCTGAGCGAGATCTTCCCCGCCAAGAAGCTCCGGCTCGGCGGCCGCGACTTCGTCATGGACCGCAAGTCGCTCAACCTGCGCTGCGACTACGCCGCCAACGGCTCCATGGCCAGGACTCTGGTGAAGCAGAAGTGCCAGGGCCTGGTCCGCGCGACCTACCTCACCGCCGACAAGAAGATCGGCGTCACCGTCGGCGTCGTCGCCATGCCCGCCAAGAAGGTCGCGCTCGCCGTCCAGAAGAGCGGCACCCCGTTGCGCAAGGGCAACTGGTTCGTGGCCCTGCCCGGCAAGAACTCCAAGGCCCTCGCCAAGACCGGCGGCCACCCCGCCCTGGACACCTACGGGCGCTACGTGCTCTACGCCTACGCGCAGTACCTGGACGGCACCAAGCCCGCCAAGCAGCCCAAGGAGCTCGGCCAGGCGGCCCGTTCCCTCATCGCCTACGTGAACGAGCCCCTCAAGAAGCGCTAGGCGAGGGGACCACGGGCAGCACAGGCCGGTCCAGCGTCCGCACCCTGCGGGTCGCCAGGGCGCGGTCGGCCAGCTCGTGGTCCCCGGGGTAGACGACCTCCACCAGGGCCAGCCCGTGCGCCGGGGCCACCTTCACCGCCGAGTCCCGCACCCCGGCCAGCAGCACCTCGCGCGGCCACTCCACCGGACGGCGTCCGTCGCCGACCGACAGCACCGCCCCGACGAGCGCCCGGACCATCGAGTGGCAGAACGCGTCGGCCTCGACCGTCGCCACCGCCAGCCGCTCCTCCGCACGCTCCCACTCGTACCGCAGCAGCCTGCGGATCGTGGTGGCGCCCTCGCGCTTGCGGCAGTACGCGGCGAAGTCGTGCTCGCCGACCAGGAGCGCCGACGCCTCGTTCATCCGGCCGACGTCCAGCGGGCGCGGATGCCAGACGGTGTCCCGGCGGCGCAGCGGCGCCACCCCCGTCGGCTCGTCGCTGACGCGGTACTCGTAGCGCCTGCGCAGCGCCGAGAACCGGGCGTCGAAGCCCTCGGGGGCCGGGGCCACCTCGCGCACCCGCACGTCCGGCGGGAGCACGGCGGCCAGCCGGCGCGACATCGCCCGGCTGATCTGCTGGTAGGCCGTCGTCGGGACCACCACGTGCGCCACCTGGCCCGTCGCGTGCACCCCGGAGTCCGTACGGCCCGCCACGGTCAGGACCGGCGGCGGGTCCAGCCGCATGATCCGCGCCAGCGCGTCCTCGACGACCCCCTGGACGGTGCGCTGCCCGGGCTGGCGCGCCCAGCCCGCGAAGTCCGCTCCGTCATAGCTGATGTCCAGCCGGAGTCTCACCAACGACGTCATATGACAGCTTCCCGTCCCCACGTGAGAAGAACAGCGACCTGAAGAAGAGCGCTCGCGAGAGCGGTGCCCGCGGGAGCAGTGTCCCAAAGGCGAACGGGCCCGGCGCCCTCCGGAGAGGACGACGGGCCCGAATCGAGGCTGTGCCTTTACTCGGCGGCCTTGGCCTCGGAGGACTCCGCGGCCTCGGCGGCCTCGGTGCTCTCCGTGGTCTCGGCAGCCTCGGTGGCCTCGGTGGTCTCGGCCTTCGGCTCCTCGGCGGCGGTCTTGCGGACCGTCACGCCGGAGACCTGCTCGGCGACGAGCTCGATCACGGCCATCGGCGCGTTGTCGCCCTTGCGGGCGCCGATCTTCGTGATCCGGGTGTAGCCGCCCGGACGCTCGGCGAAGTGCGGGCCGATCTCGGCGAACAGCTTGTGCACCACACCCTTGTCCCGGATGGTCTTGATCACCAGGCGGCGGTTGGCGATGTCGCCCTTCTTCGCCTTGGTGATCAGCTTCTCGGCGACCGGGCGCAGCCGGCGCGCCTTGGCCTCGGTGGTGGTGATGCGGCCGTGCTCGAAGAGCTGGGTGGCGAGGTTCGCCAGGATCAGCTTCTCGTGGGCCGGGCTGCCGCCGAGGCGGGCACCCTTGGCGGGCTTGGGCATGGCTCTTCCTTCCTGCCCCAGCCGTGTCAGGTACTG
>NZ_BAAATZ010000008.1:105829-118795 GCF_039533685.1 Actinocorallia aurantiaca
GGTCTCCGCGAACGACTCGTCGTCCCCGTCGCCGTAGGCGTCGGCGGCGGCGGTCGGGTCGAACCCGGGAGGGGAGTCCTTGAGGGACAGCCCCATGTCGTGCAGCTTCTGCTTGACCTCTTCGATGGACTTGGCACCGAAGTTGCGGATGTCCAGCAGGTCCTGCTCGGAGCGGGCCACCAGCTCGCCCACCGAGTGGATGCCCTCGCGCTTGAGGCAGTTGTAGGAGCGGACCGTGAGGTTCAGCTCCTCGATCGGCAGGGCCAGATCGGCGGCCAGCGCGGCGTCCGTCGGGGACGGGCCCATGTCGATGCCCTCGGCCTCGACGTTCAGCTCGCGGGCGAGGCCGAACAGCTCGACGAGGGTCTTGCCGGCGGACGCGACGGCGTCGCGCGGCAGCATGCAGTGCTTGGTCTCGACGTCCAGGATCAGACGGTCGAAGTCGGTGCGCTGCTCGACACGGGTCGCCTCGACCTTGTAGGTGACCTTGAGCACCGGGGAGTAGATGGAGTCGATCGGGATCCGGCCGATCTCCTGCCCCGGCTGCTTGTTCTGGGTGGCGGAGACGTAGCCGCGGCCGCGCTCGACCGTCAGCTCCATCTCCAGCTTCGCCTTGCTGTTCAGCGTGGCGATCTTCAGGTCGGGGTTGTGCACCTCGACCCCGGCCGGCGGCGCGATGTCCGCGGCGGTGACGTCACCCGGGCCCTGCTTGCGCAGGTACATGACCACCGGCTCGTCGTGCTCGGAGGAGACGACCAGCTGCTTGAGGTTCAGGATGATGTCGGTCAGGTCCTCCTTGACGCCCGGCACGGTGGAGAACTCGTGCAGGACGCCCTCGACGCGGATGCTGGTGACAGCGGCGCCGGGGATGGAGGACAGGAGCGTGCGGCGGAGCGAGTTGCCGATGGTGTAGCCGAATCCCGGCTCCAGCGGCTCGATGACGAACCGGCTGCGGTACTCGTCCACCTGCTCTTCGGTGAGCGAAGGACGCTGGGCGATGAGCATGTGATGCTCGCTTTCTGTCGGGCCGCCCGCTATTTGACGGCCATGACATAACGGACATACCCCCGAAGAGGCCAGAAGCCTCTTCGGGGGTTGCAGAGCTCTACTTGGAGTAGAGCTCGACGATCAGCTGTTCCTGGACCTGCGTGTCGATCTGCTGACGGACGGGCAGGGAGTGCACCAGGATGCGCATCTTGTCGGAGACGATCTCGATCCAGGCCGGGACCTGGTGGGCCTCGGACTCGGCGCGGGCCACCACGAACGGCGTGAGGTCGGTGGACTTGCCGCGCACCTCGATGATGTCCTTCTCGGACACGAGGAACGACGGGATGTTCACGCGCTTGCCGTTCACCAGGATGTGGTTGTGGCGGATCGCCTGACGGGCGGCGTCACGGGACTTGGCGAAGCCGGCCCGGTAGACGACGTTGTCGAGGCGGCGCTCGAGCAGCGAGAGCAGGTTCTCACCCGTCTTGCCGCTCTTGCGGTTGGCCTCTTCGTAGTAGTTGCGGAACTGCTTCTCGAGCACGCCGTAGATACGGCGGGTCTTCTGCTTCTCCCGCAGCTGGAGCTGGTACTCGGACTCCTTGGTCCGACCGCGGCCGTGCTCACCCGGAGGGTAGGGCCGGCTCTCGATCGGGCACTTGGCGCCCAGGCACTTGCTGCCCTTGAGGAACAGCTTGGTCTTCTCGCGACGGCAGAGCTTGCAGTCGGGACCGGTGTAACGAGCCATGTTTCTTTATCTCCTCGGCCTCAGACCCGACGCCTCTTGGGCGGGCGGCAGCCGTTGTGCGGAACGGGGGTCACGTCCTGGATCGAGCCCACCTCGAGGCCGGTCGCCTGAAGCGAACGGATGGCGGTCTCGCGGCCCGAGCCCGGGCCCTTCACGAAGACGTCGACCTTGCGCATGCCGTGCTCCATGGCGCGGCGTGCGGCGCTCTCGGCAGCCTGCTGCGCGGCGTACGGGGTGGACTTGCGAGAGCCCTTGAAACCCACGTGACCGGAGGAGGCCCAGGCGATCACGTTCCCGTTGGGGTCGGTGATGGAGACGATGGTGTTGTTGAACGTGCTCTTGATGTGGGCGTGCCCGTGAGCGACGTTCTTCTTTTCCTTGCGGCGCAGCTTCTTCGGCGCGCCCTGGCGGCTCTTAGGAGGCATTGCTCTTCTTTACTCCAGAGGTCATCGGACCGGTGGCGGGCGGGATGAGAGATCCCGGCCGGTCTACTTCTTGCCGGCCTTCTTCTTGCCGGCCACGGTCTTCTTCTTGCCCTTGCGGGTACGCGCGTTGGTCTGCGTACGCTGACCGTGCACGGGAAGACCCTTGCGGTGCCGGATGCCCTGGTAGCACCCGATCTCGATCTTGCGGCGGATGTCGGCCTGCACCTCGCGGCGCAGGTCACCCTCGATCTTGAAGTTGGCGTCGATGTAGTCGCGCAGCGGAATCAGCTCGTCGTCCGTGAGCTGGTGCACCCGCAGGTCGCCGGAGACTCCGGTGGCCTTGAGGGTCTCCAGGGCACGGGTACGGCCGATGCCGAAGATGTAGGTCAGCGCGACCTCGAGGCGCTTTTCGCGCGGGAGGTCGACGCCAAGGAGACGTGCCATGTCGGGCAGTGTCCTTTCAGTCGGCGGAGGTCCTACCTGCCGCGGTCCCGTCCCTGCCCAGGTCGGGCCCCGGCCTCCGACCGGGGGTCACTCGTCCGTATCCCCGAGGGGACGTAACGAATTGCGGCATGTTGTCAGTTGTGACGGTGTTAACCGTGAAAAACGAGCCTCAGCCCTGACGCTGCTTGTGGCGCGGGTCCTGGCAGATCACCATGACGCGGCCGTGCCGGCGGATGACGCGGCACTTGGAGCAGATCTTCTTGACACTCGGCTTGACCTTCACTGGGTCTCCTAGCTTCGAGCAGGGTCATTCCCGCCTGCCACAGCGGAAAAGGCAACCCCAGCGGTTGATTGAGTCGTTACTTGTAGCGGTAGACGATCCGTCCCCGAGTGAGGTCGTAGGGAGAGAGCTCCACCACGACCCGGTCGTCCGGCAGGATCCGGATGTAGTGCATCCGCATCTTTCCGCTGATGTGCGCGAGGACCTTGTGCCCGTTGTCGAGTTCCACCTTGAACATGGCGTTCGGGAGGGACTCGATCACAACGCCCTCGATCTCGATGGCGCCTTCCTTCTTGGCCATGGCCTCCGCGCTTCGCTGATCGGTTTCGTCTGCCACCCCTGAAAAACCCGCACCCCGACACCATGCCGACGGATCGACGATGCCGGGAGAAGAGGCCTCTCAAGGCGTCCAGCCGCGCCTTCCGCCAGGTGGCGGGACGAGCGGTGGGATCCGCCATCGCGGCCCGAAACTCGTTCGGGTCACTTCGCTCAACGCGACCATGGCGATCCGACACTGGACCGAATGACGAGTCTACGCGACGACCCCTCCGATTGCGAAATCAGACAGGTACGGAGCGACGCGCCCAGCCCGACACCGCCCTTACCGGCTTTCACACCACGCCCGGGCGTTGTACGTTTCAACCATGGCGGCTTATGACTTCGAACTGGTCCTCAGCAGACCAGTGTTCGAGCATGAGCTCGATCCATTGTTCGAACGGACCCAAGGATACGTCACCGTCGCCTGCGTCCGGTCCGCCGCCGAGGTGACCGGGCCCGGCCAGGCCAGGTGCCACTGGGACGCCCCCTCCCTGGCCGCGGCGATGATCGAGGTCATCGTCCACGTGGAGACGGCCGTCCCGGGCGTCGTCATCCGGCGGGCCGAGGCCGATCCGGTGCTGGCGCTCAGGGAGATCGCCGAGCGGGTGGGCCGCACCTTCGAGTCGGTCCGGCTGGCGAGCACCGGCCAGCGCGGCCCCGGAGGCTTCCCGGCGCCCGAGACCCACCGGCTGTGGCGCTGGTCCAAGGTGGCGGCCTGGTACGGGGTCGAGGACCACGTCCTGGACGAGGCCGGCCCCACCACCCGGGCCGTCAACGGCTGGCTCGCCCTGCGCGAGGTCGTTCCGGAGCTGGCTCCCGATCCGCGCGCCCTGGTCGCCGCGCTCACCCGCGCGATCCGCGCCACCGCCTAGCCGAAGGCGCCGCGCTCCTCAGTCGTCGTGCGAGCCGGGCGTCCCGAACAGGGTCCTCGCCAGCAGCACCGCGCCCCAGGGACCGGCCACCCACAGGAACCAGGGGGTCGTCAGCCCGCCGCTGACCACGCAGCTGACCAGCCAGATGGTCATGGTGATCAGGCTGACCGTGCCCCAGGCGGCCCAGCCGGACCGCAGGCCCTGGTCGCGGTGCCGCAGCTCCCCCGGCGCCCGCACCGCGGGGACGGAGTCCCTGGCGGCCGGAAGCGGCAGGTCGTAGAGGTCCTGGGCGGGGAGGTCGGCGGTGAGCTGCTGCAGGCCGCCCATGGTCCTGGTCTCGTAGACCGCGTCCAGGCGCTCGTTCAGCTCCTCCTGGGTGAGGCGGCCCTGAGCGTAGTTCTCCCTCAGCAACTCCGCGTACTGGTCGCGATCGCGGTCGGACGCCCGCATCTCCGGGTTCTGCGGCATCCGTGCTCCCTCTCAGGTGATCCGTCCGTCAGAGCAATGGTGCGATGCGTTCCCGCCATCCTTCAAGTGCCGTCAGCACCTGAGGACCCTCCGGGGTGATCGCCACCGTGTGCTCGAAGTGCGCCGAGGGGCTGCCGTCGACCGTGACGACCGTCCAGCCGTCCTCGAGTTCGTGGGTGCCCGGCTCGCCGAGATTGATCATCGGCTCGATCGCGAACACCATGCCGGGGCCCAGCTTCAGCCCGCCGCCGCGGCGGCCCACGTTCGGGATGAAGGGCTCCATGTGCATCTCGGTGCCGATGCCGTGTCCCCCGTAGCCCTCGACGATGCCGTAGGGGCCCTGAGAGCTCACGTAGGACTGCACCGCGTGTCCGATGTCCCCGAGGTTCCCGCCGACCTGACAGGCCGCCAGGCCCCGCCACAGGGACTCCTCGGTGACCTCCAGCAGCTTCACCACGTCCGGGGCGGCCTCGCCCACCGGGACCGTGACGGCGGCGTCGCCGTGCCAGCCGTCCACGATCGCGCCGCAGTCGATCGAGACGATGTCGCCGGCCTCGAGTACGCGGTCATCGCGGGGGATGCAGTGGACGATCTCCTCGTTGACCGAGGTGCACAGGGTGGCCGGGAAGGGGGTGATCGGACCTGGTACGCCGATGAAGGATGGGATGCCGCCGTTGCCGCGGATGTTGTCCTCGGCCAGCCGGTCCAGTTCCTTGGTGGTGACACCCGGCTTGACAGCCGCGGCCACCAGCGCCAGGGTCTCGCCGACCAGCCGGCCGGCGACCCGCATGAGCTCGATCTGCTCAGGCGTCTTCACCTGGATACGCATCCGCCTTCTGAACACCCGTCCCCCCTCTGCCTGTCTTACTACTCCGGACGGAGCGCGGAGAGAGCACGCCCGGTGACCTCGTCCACCGTTCCGGTGGCTCCGATCCCCACGAGAATGCCCTCCTTCTCGTAGAACTCCACGAGAGGCTCGGTCTGTTCCTTGTAGACCTCGAGACGGTGCCGGACGACCTCTTCCTTGTCGTCGTCCCGCTGGAAGAGCTGACCGCCGCAGTCGTCGCAGACGTCGTCCCGGCCCTCGTCGAAGTCGACGTGCCAGATCCGGCCGCACTGGCCGCAGGTCCGCCGGCCCGACAGCCGGCGCACGACCTCTTCCTCGTCCACGACGAGCTCCAGGACCTTGTCCAGGCCCTGGCCGTTCTCGGCCAGAATCTCGCGCAGCGTCTCCGCCTGGGGGACGTTGCGCGGGAATCCGTCGAGCAGGAAGCCGCCCGCGGCGTCCGGCTGCGCGATCCGGTCCCGGACCATGGCGACGGTGACGGTGTCCGGCACCAGGTCGCCCTTGTCCATGTACTGCTTGGCGAGGACGCCGAGCTCGGTTCCGCCGCTCACGTTGGCGCGGAAGATGTCACCTGTCGATATCTTCGGGATCGACAGATGGGATGCGATGAACTGGGCCTGAGTTCCCTTGCCCGCTCCCGGGGGGCCCACCAGCACGATGCGCACTAGCGGAGGAATCCTTCGTAACTACGCTGCTGGAGCTGCGATTCGATCTGCTTCACGGTGTCCAACCCAACGCCGACGATGATCAGGATGCTGGTGCCACCGAAGGGGAAGTCGTTCGCGGCGTCGATGAGTGCGAACGCCACCATCGGGATGAGGGCGACCAGTCCCAGGTAGAGCGCGCCAGGGGCGGTGATACGGGTGAGCACGTAGTCGAGGTACTCAGCCGTGGGCCGCCCCGGACGGATACCGGGGATGAAACCACCGTACTTCTTCATGTTGTCGGCGACTTCAGTGGGGTTGAAGGTGATGGCCACATAGAAGTACGTGAAGAAGATGATCAGGCCGAAGGTGACCGCCATGTTGACCGGGTTGTCCTGCTGCATGTACTTGAGCACGTACTTCGCGAGGAACTCGTTGTTCGGCCAGAGCTGACCCGCCAGCTGGGGCAGGTACAGGAGCGAGGAGGCGAAGATCACAGGGATGATGCCGGCCTGGTTGACCTTCAGCGGGATGTAGGTCGAGGTCCCGCCGTACATCCGGCGGCCGACCATCCGCTTGGCGTACTGCACCGGGATGCGCCGCTGCGCCTGCTCGACGAACACGACCGAGGCGACGATCGCCAGACCCACCAGGATCACGATCGTGAAGATGAAGCCGCCCTTGGTGCGGAAGATGTTCGCGAACTGCTGCGGGAACGTCGCGACGACCTGGGTGAAGATCATGATCGACATGCCGTTGCCGATGCCGCGGTCGGTGATGAGCTCGCCCAGCCACATGATCACGGCGGTGCCGGCGGTCATCACGATCACCATCGTGATGATGGTGAACAGGTTCGTGTTGTAGAGCAGGTCGCCGCCGCTCTGGTCCTGGAACAGGTTGCCGGTAGCGGCCATGGCCACGATGCCGGTCGACTGCAGGATCGCCAGCCCGATGGTGAGGTACCGGGTGTACTGCGTGATCTTCGTGGTGCCGGCCTGGCCCTCCTTCTTGAGGGCCTCCAGCCTGGGGATCACCACGGTGAGCAGCTGAAGGATGATGCTCGCGGTGATGTAGGGCATGATGCCCAGCGCGAACACCGAGAGCTTGAGCAGCGCGCCACCGCTGAACAGGTTGATCAGGGAGTACAGGTTCTTGTTGCTCCCGCTCTCCGCGGCGTCCAGAGCGGCCTTGACCGCGCCGACATCCACGCCCGGCGTCGGGAGCAGCGACCCGATGCGGAAGATGAGGATGATGAAGAGCGTAAAGAGTATCTTCTTGCGCAGGTCGGGCGTCTTAAATGCCCTAGCGACAGCGGTGAGCACCATTCCTCCTGCGCGTTTCTACCTGGTCAGACACCATGGGACCGAAGCCTTACGATGACGCGGCTCACAGTCTGAGCCCGTCGAATGCTAACAGCAGACGAAGCCGGGGCTGACCCTCCAACGTTGGACGGCCAGCCCCGGTTCCGCATGAATCAGATCTGCTCGACGGACCCGCCGGCAGCGATGATCTTCTCCTGGGCGGAGCCGGAGAAGGCGTTGACCTTCACCTGAACCGCCACGGAGATCTCACCGGTGCCGAGGATCTTGACCGGACGGCCGGAGCGCACCGCGCCCTTGGCCGCCAGGTCCTCGGCGGTGACCTCTCCACCCGAGGGGTAGAGCTCGGCCAGCTTGTCCAGGTTGACCACCTGGAACTCGACCCGGTTCGGGTTCTTGAAGCCCTTGAGCTTCGGAACCCGGCGGATCAGCGGCATCTGGCCGCCCTCGAAACCGACCGGCACGGTGTTGCGGGCCTTGGTGCCCTTGGTACCGCGACCGGAGGTCTTGCCCTTGGACGCCTCACCGCGACCCTTGCGGGTCTTCTTCTTGTTGGCGCCGGGAGCCGGCTTGAGGTCGTGGACCTTCAGAGCCTCGCTCATGATTCGACCTCCTCCACCTTCACGAGGTGGGCAACGGTGCGGATCAGGCCGATGACCTCGGGCTTGTCCTCACGAACGACGCTCTGGCCGATCTTCTTGAGGCCCAGGGTCCGCAGCGAGTCCCGCTGGTTCTGCTTCTCGCTGATCACAGACTTGGTCTGCGTGATCTTCAGCTGGGTCATGACGTCACCTCGGCCTTCGAGGCCTCCAGACCGGCGGCACGGGCCCGCAGCATGGCGGCGGGGGCGACGTCCTCGATCGGCAGGCCGCGCTTGGCCGCGATCTCCTCCGGACGCTTCAGCTGCTTGAGCGCCGTCACCGTCGCGTGGACGATGTTGATGGCGTTCGAGGAGCCGAGCGACTTGGACAGGACGTCGTGGACGCCGGCGCACTCCAGGACGGCGCGCACCGGGCCACCGGCGATGACACCGGTACCGGGGCTGGCCGGCTTGAGCAGCACGACGCCCGCGGCGGCCTCACCCTGGGTGAGGTGCGGGATGGTGCCCTGGATCCTGGGGACCTTGAAGAAGTTCTTCTTGGCCTCTTCGACGCCCTTGGCGATCGCTGCCGGAACTTCCTTCGCCTTGCCGTAACCGACGCCGACGGTGCCGTTGCCGTCGCCCACGATCACCAGGGCGGTGAAGCTGAAGCGACGACCACCCTTCACGACCTTGGCGACGCGGTTGATCGCGACGACGCGCTCGATGTACGACGTGCCCTTGTCGGCGCCACCGCGGCGGTCATCACGGCGTCCGTCACGGCCGCCCTGACGACGCTCGCCGCCCTGGCCGCCTCCGCGACTGGGAGCAGCTGCCATTAGTGGTTCCTCTTCTCAGACGTGATCGTGGGGGTCACAGTGCGAGACCCCCTTCGCGAGCGCCGTCCGCGACGGCGGCGACGCGGCCGTGGTACTTGTTGCCCGCGCGGTCGAAGACGACGGCCTCGACGCCGGCGGCCTTGGCCCGCTCGGCGACCAGCTTGCCGACTTCCTTCGACTTCGCGGTCTTGTCACCCTCGGCGCCACGCAGCGTGGCCTCCATGGTCGAGGCGGACGCGACCGTCTTGCCGACGGTGTCGTCCACGACCTGGACGAAGACGTGCTTGGTGGAACGGGTCACGATGAGCCGCGGGCGCGTAGCCGTGCCGACGACCTTCTTGCGGACCCGAAGGTGACGACGCTTGCGGGAGGAGGCCCGCTTGCTCGTTCCCTTCCGGAACAGGCCCTTGGTGCCAGCCATGACTACTTACCAGCCTTTCCGACCTTGCGGCGGATCTGCTCACCCTGGTACCGCACACCCTTGCCCTTGTACGGGTCGGGCTTGCGCAGCTTGCGGATGTTGGCAGAGATCTCGCCGACCTGCTGCTTGTCGATGCCCTCGACCTTGAACAGGGTCGGCTTCTCCACCGTGAAGGTGATGCCCTCGGGGGCCTTCACCAGGATCGGGTGGCTGTAGCCGAGGGAGAACTCGAGGTCCCTGCCCTTGGCCACGACGCGGTAGCCGACGCCCTGGATCTCGAGGGTCTTGACGTAACCCTGGGTCACCCCGACGATCATGTTGAAGATCAGGGTGCGGCTCAGGCCGTGGAGGCCGCGAACCGTGTTGATGTCGTTGGGACGGGTGACCGTGATCACTCCGTCGCTGAGCTCGGCCTTGATCGGCTCGGCGATCCTGTGCTCGAGCGTGCCCTTCGAGCCCTTGACCGTGACCAGCTGGCCATCGATCTTGACCTCGACTCCGCCGGGAACGGAGATCGGCAGACGTCCAATGCGTGACATTGTCTGTTTCTCCTTCCGTTACCAGACGTAGGCGAGGACTTCGCCGCCCACGCCGCGCTTGCCCGCCTGCTTGTCGGTCATCAGGCCGGAGGACGTCGAGATGATCGCGACGCCCAGTCCGCCCAGGACCTTCGGCAGGTTGTCCTTCTTCGCGTACACCCGGAGACCGGGCTTGGAGACGCGCTTGATGCCGGCGATGGAGCGCTCGCGGGTCGGCCCGAACTTCAGGTCGATCACGAGCTTCTTGCCGACTTCGGCATCCTCCACGTGCCATCCCGAGATGTAGCCCTCCTGCTGGAGGATCTCGGAGATGTGCGCCTTGATCTTCGAGTACGGCATCGCCACGGCGTCGTGGTATGCCGAGTTCGCGTTACGCAGACGCGTGAGCATGTCTGCGATCGGGTCGGTCATCGTCATGGCCTGCTGGCCCTCCCTCACTGCGGTTTCCAGCTGCCCCGGCCTCTTCGCGAAGAGACATCGGGACCCTACGGACCTACAGCGTGGTCATGGGCGCCATCTGAAATCGGGCGCCCGGTCTGTTGTACGTACGGTACGCGATCCGCACCGCGGCCGCCGAATCGGCGGCCGCCGTGCGTGATCTGCGTTCTTACTACCAGCTCGACTTGGTGATGCCGGGCAGCTCGCCCCGGTGCGCCATCTCACGGAAGCAGACACGGCACAGGCCGAACTTCCGGTAGACGGAGTGCGGGCGGCCGCAGCGGGAGCAGCGGGTGTAACCGCGCACCTTGAACTTCGGCTTGCGAGCAGCCTTGGCGATCAGAGCGGTCTTCGCCATATCTCAGGCCTCCTTGAACGGGAAGCCGAGGAGCTTAAGGAGCGCCCGGCCCTCTTCGTCATTCGTGGCGGTCGTCACGACGGTGATGTCCATGCCGCGCTGCCGGTCGACCTTGTCGACGTCGACCTCGTGGAACATGACCTGCTCGGTCAGACCGAAGGTGTAGTTGCCGTTGCCGTCGAACTGCTTGGGCGACAGGCCGCGGAAGTCACGGATCCGCGGCAGCGCCAGGCTCAGCAGCCGGTCCAGGAACTCCCACATGCGGTCGCCGCGCAGCGTGACGTGCGCGCCGATCGGCATGCCCTCACGCAGCTTGAACTGCGCGATGGACTTCTTGGCCCGCGCCACGGCCGGCTTCTGGCCGGTGATGGCGGTCAGGTCCTTGACGGCGCCTTCGATCAGCTTGGCGTCGCGGGCGGCCTCGCCCACACCCATGTTCACGACGATCTTGGTCAGGCCGGGGATCTGCATGACGTTCGAGTAGCCGAACTGCTCCTGCATGCCCTGCTTGATCTCTTCGCGGTACCGCAGCTTGAGCCGCGGCTGCGGGATCTCGACGGAAGTCTCGGTCATGATCAGATCTCCTTGCCGGTGCGACGCGAGATCCGGACCTTCTTGCCGTCTTCGTCGATGCGGTAGCCCACGCGAGCCGGCTTGCCGTCCTCGGCCAGCGCGACGTTGCTCACGTGCAGCGGCGCCTCGACGGTGACGATCCCGCCGCCCTTGCCCTGGGCGTCCACCTTGGTGTTCTTCTTGATGAGGTTGGCACCCTCGACCGTGACGCGCTCGCGCTTCAGGTCGACGGCGATGACCTTGCCGGTGGCGCCCTTGGACTTACCGGCGATGATGACGACCTCGTCGCCCTTCTTGATCTTCATTACAGCACCTCCGGCGCGAGCGAGACGATGCGCATGAACTTCTTGTCGCGCAGCTCGCGGCCGACCGGGCCGAAGATGCGGGTACCGCGCGGGTCCCCGCCGTCCTTGATGAGCACGGCCGCGTTCTCGTCGAAACGAATGTAGGAACCGTCGGGACGACGGACTTCCTTACGCGTACGGACGACGACGGCCTTGACCACGTCGCCCTTCTTCACACCGGCCGCGGGAAGGGCGTCCTTCACCGTGGCGACGATGATGTCGCCGATGCCCGCATAGCGCCGACCAGAGCCACCGAGAACACGGATGCAAAGGATCTCCTTCGCACCAGTGTTGTCGGCGACCTTGAGTCGCGACTCCTGCTGGATCACTTCTAACTCCTGTGGGTTCTCACCGGTTCTCCACCCAGCGGTGGAGCCTGGTGGATTTGCCCCCGGGCCTGGCCCGGGAGGGAGTGCGGGGGGCGGAACGTGCCCCCCGCAGTCTCCAGTTCTTGTGGCCGGTTGTTACTTGGCCTTCTCGAGGATCTCGATGACGCGCCAGCGCTTGGTGGCCGACAGCGGACGGGTCTCCATCAGGCGAACCCGGTCGCCGACGCCACACGTGTTGGCCTCGTCGTGAGCCTTGTACTTGGTGGTACGGCGGATGATCTTGCCGTACAGGCGGTGCTTGACGCGGTCCTCGACGGCGACGACGACGGTCTTGTCCATCTTGTCGCTGACGACCAGGCCCTCACGGACCTTCCGGTTGCCCCGCACCTCGGTGCTCTCGGTGGTCTCGCTCACTTCTCGTCCTCCTCGGCAACGGTGACGATGCCGAGCTCTCGCTCCCGCATCACGGTGTAGATGCGGGCGATCTCACGCTTGACCGTCCGCAGCCGCCCGTGGTTCTCCAGCTGACCGGTAGCCGCCTGGAACCGGAGGTTGAAAAGCTCCTCCTTGAATTCCTTCAGCTTGGTCACCAGCTCGTCTTCGGGCTGGGTGCGCAGGTCGTCGACGGTCTTGATCGCCATTACTCGCCCACCTCCCTCTTCACGATCCGGCACTTCATGGGCAGCTTGTGGATGGCGCGGGTGAGCGCCTCACGAGCGATTTCTTCGTTCGGGTAGGACAGCTCGAACATCACCCGACCGGGCTTGACGTTCGCGATCCACCACTCGGGGGAACCCTTACCGGAACCCATGCGGGTCTCGGCGGGCTTCTTGGTCAGCGGGCGGTCCGGGAAGATGTTGATCCAGACCTTGCCGCCACGCTTGATGTGACGCGTCATGGCGATACGGGCGGACTCGATCTGCCGGTTGGTCACGTAGTGACCCTCGACAGCCTGGATGCCGTACTCGCCGAAGGTCACCTTCGTACCGCCCTTGGCCATTCCACGGCGCTTCGGGTGGTGCTGCTTACGGTGCTTGACCCTGCGAGGGATCAGCATTGAATTCAGCTCCCCTCAGGCGCCTGGGTCGCCTCGGGGGCGGCCGGCGCGGTGTTCTCTGCGTTCTGCTGACGGGGGGCGCGCTCGCCACCGCCACGGCGGGCACCGCCGCGGTTCGGACGCTCGCCGCCGCCACCCC
>NZ_BAAATZ010000009.1:0-60879 GCF_039533685.1 Actinocorallia aurantiaca
GGGAGCGGGAGGCTCAGGCGCGGGAGGCGCCGGTTCGGGTGCGGGAGGCGGCGGAGGCGGCTCGGGTGCGGGAGGCGGGGGTTCGGGTGTGGGAGGCGGCGGGGGCGGAGGGGGTGCGGGCTGCTGGGGAGGGGGCTTGCACTGACCGGGCCCGATCACGAGGCTGACGTCCAGCTCGATGAGCACCAGGTCGGCGCCTACGCAGACCACCACGCCCACTCCCGGCCCGGGGTCGGCCGAGGCGGAGGGCCCGGAGGCCGTCAGCGCGCACAGCACACCGCCCAGCGCGGCACAGCGCTTGATCATCATGGGATCTGCTGGAACTCCCGCTCGGCGCTCTCGAACGCCGAGGAGTCGACGCCGAGCGGTCCGGTGAAGGTGTGGTTGATGGCGAAGGCCAGGTAGACCCCGAAGGCGAGGCTTCCGGCCAGCAGCAGGTAGGTGAACCGGACCGGGCCCCTGGGGCGGGCCCCGCTCAGCAGCGGGAAGGCCAGCACCAGCCCCGCGGTGAGGACGGTCAGCACCAGCACCCCGGTCGGCAGGCTGGCCTGCGCGTCCACGGCCCGCTGTCTGCGGGCGGCGTAGACCTGCTCCAGCTGGGCCTCGACCGCGGCCAGCGCCTCTTTTTCGGTCTTGTCCTTCGGATCGAGCGCGCCGAGCTCGGCGCGCAGGGCGTTCAGCCGGGCCCAGCCCGCCTCGGCGAGCTCGCCCCGGGCCAGCAGCCGCCATTCCCGCCCGGCGACGAAGGCGGTGTACTCCCGCAGCGCCTCCCGGGTGGCCAGGGAGCTCTCCGAGGGCAGGTCGCCGGCGTTCCAGTAGGCCTCGGTCAGCGCCTGGGCCTCGGCGTAGGTGTTCTGGCGGGCGGAGTCGGCCACCGTCCAGGGCACGATGATCGCGATGGCGAACACCAGGAGGAAGAGCGCCGAGAACATGGCGCCCGAGTGGGAGGCCGTCGGCCCGTCCGGTTCGCCGTCGGCGTGGGCGCCCGGCCTTCTGGGCCTGTCGGCCTCATCGGATTCGTGAGGCTTGTCGTCGGGGTGGTCGCGGCGGCGCGGGGGACGCGGGAGCATCAGGCCTCCGGGGGATGGCTACGTTATGTAGCCACCCTAGACCGGAGAGTTCCACCCATGTGCCGAAAGTAACCAGACAGTCTCTCTGAGGTGAACCCGGCTCAGGTGAACCTGACGGGGTTGATGAGGTCCGCGTAGACCAGCAGCGCCCCCATGACGAGCAGGATGATGCTCATCGCGTAGGTGAGGGGCAGCAGCTTGGCCACGTCCACGTAGCCGGGGTCGGGCCGGCGCAGGAGCCGCGCGACGCCGCGCTTGAGGCCCTCCCACAGGGCGCCTGCGATGTGGCCGCCGTCCAGCGGCAGCAGCGGGATCAGGTTGAACATGCCGACCGCGAAGTTGATGGAGGCCAGCAGCGCCACGAACCAGGAGAGCTTCGCGATCCCCGGGTTCTCCGAGGCCAGGATCTCGCCGCC
The DNA here is from genome assembly GCF_039533685.1 of Actinocorallia aurantiaca. Classification (NCBI taxonomy): domain Bacteria; kingdom Bacillati; phylum Actinomycetota; class Actinomycetes; order Streptosporangiales; family Thermomonosporaceae; genus Actinocorallia; species Actinocorallia aurantiaca. The sequence goes on from NZ_BAAATZ010000009.1 coordinate 1,487, forward strand.
CAGGCGGCTGGCGCCGACCACGCCGATCGGCCCCTCGGGGTCGCGCTCCTCGCCGCTGAAGGCGGCGTGCCAGACGCCGACCATCTTCTGCGGGAGATGGGTGAACGCCTCCAGGGTCCGGGTGGTCATCTCGCCCATCTGGGCGGCGACGTCGCCGGGCCCGCCCTGCACGCGGTCGACCAGCGGGCTGATGCCCAGGAACCCGACCGTGACCACCTTGTCGGAGTCCTTCAGGTCCTGCATCTGGTTGGCGGTGACGTCCAGGCTGACCGGGATCTGCCTGCCGTCCCGCTCGACCACGGCGGGGACCGTCTTGTTCGCCGACTTCCGGATGAGCTGCTGGAGCTGCGGGTAGTCCTCGATCCGCTGCCCGCCGAAGGAGATGAAGGTGTCACCCGGCTGCAGCCCGGCCTTGGCGGCGGGCGTGGAGCGCGCGGTCTCCTCGGCCGTGCACTCGCGGAGGCTGCCGTCGGCCAGGTAGGCCTCCTTGGCCGCGATGGTGCACTTGGAGACGGTGGAGATCGTCGGGGTGGACTGCATGGTGCCCAGACCCATGATCAGCACGGCGAAGAACACCACGGCCAGCAGCAGGTTGGCGGCGGGTCCGGCGAACATGACGAGCAGCTTCTGCCACCACTTCTTGGCGTAGAAGACGCGGTCCGCGTCCCCCGGCCCGACCTCCTCGAGCGCGCCCTCCCGGGCGGAGTCGATGAGCATCTGGAAGCGGCCGGTGGAGGAGCTGCGGATCATCCCCTCGGGGTCGCTCTTGCGCGGCGGCAGCATGCCGATCATCCGGATGTAGCCGCCGAGGGGGATCCACTTGATCCCGTACTCGGTCTCCCCGCGGCGCCAGGACTTCATGGTGGGGCCGAACCCCACCATGTACTGGGTGGTGCGGACGCCGAAGAGCTTGGCGAACGACAGGTGCCCCAGTTCGTGAAAGGCGATCGAACCCATCAGCAGCACGAAGAACAGCAGCGCGCCACCGAGCACGATCAGTGTTTCCATGTGTCAACGACCCCAGTCCGCCCCTGTGGATGGCTGTTTCCACCCGTTACCCGGTGCCAGACTAAGCGATGCGGACGATTCCGGCTCATGCTCGCGCGGATCGTACCGTCCCGTGATCGGCTCCGGAACCGGGTTCCGCCTGGGCCGGCGGACGTCTGAACCCCACTGGGTGCTGGTTTAACGCCATTTGCCAGGACATAGCCTGAGCTCGACTGAAGGGGGAGGTGCCATGGATTCCCTGGACCGATGCGAACCGGCCGGCCGCGCCTGGATCGCCGAGGCGATCCGCAAGGTCGAGGCCGACAGCAACCGGAGCGCGGACACGCACCTGCACGTGTTCCCGCTGCCCCGGGAGTGGGGGATCGACCTCTACCTGAAGGACGAGTCGGTCCACCCGACCGGCTCGCTCAAGCACCGGCTCGCCCGCTCCCTCTTCCTCTACGCGCTCTCCAGCGGCTGGATCACCGAGGGCGCCACGGTCATCGAGGCCTCCAGCGGCTCGACCGCGGTGAGCGAGGCCTACTTCGCCCGCCTCCTGGGGCTGCCGTTCGTCGCGGTCATGCCCAGGACCACCAGCCCCGAGAAGATCGCGCTGATCGAGTTCCAGGGCGGGCGCTGCCACTTCGTGGACGACCCGTCGCTGATCTACGCCGAGGCGGCCCGGCTCGCCGAGCAGACCGGCGGCCACTACCTGGACCAGTTCACCTACGCCGAACGCGCCACCGACTGGCGGGCCAACAACAACATCGCCGCCTCGATCTTCGAGCAGCTCGCGCTGGAACCGCACCCCGAGCCGTCCTGGATCGTGGTCAGCGCGGGCACCGGGGGCACCGCCGCGACCATCGGCCGGTACGTGCGCTACCGCAGGCACCAGACGCGGCTGGCGGTCGTCGACCCCGAGGGCTCGGCGTTCTACGACTCCTGGGTGAGCGGAGACCCGTCGCTGACGGCCCCCGGCTCCCGGATCGAGGGCATCGGGCGCCCCCGCGTGGAGCCGTCCTTCCTGCCCGCCGTCATCGACCGCATGTACCGGGTGCCCGACGCGGCCACGATCGCCTGCATGCGCTGGACGTCCGAGGTGACCGGCCGCAGTGTCGGCGGCTCCACCGGCACCAACGTGTGGGGCGCCCTGCAGATCATCAAGGAGATGCGGGAACGGGGCGAGACGGGCAGCGTCGTCACGCTGATCTGCGACGGCGGAGAGCGCTACACCCACACCTACCTCTCCGACGACTGGGTGGCCGGGCAGGGCCTGGACCCGGCCCCCCACCTCGCCGAGCTGCGGGCCCTGCTGGACCGGCCCGCGTCAACTTCCGCCCCCGGTACGCCCAAGACCGACGTCCGGCCGCTTGGCGCGCGGCCCCACGGGTAGGCCCGTGCCCGTCCCGTCCGCCGAGGCGGCCGGGACGGGGAGGGGGCGGCGTGCTCGCGCTGGGTGTGGTGCTGTTCTTCCTGCTGCTCATGGCCTCGATCGCACTCCACGAGCTGGGGCACCTGCTGCTGGCCAAGCGGTTCGGGGTGCGCTGCCCGCAGTACATGGTCGGGTTCGGGCCGACGATCAGGTCGTGGCGGCGAGGGGAGACCGAGTACGGGATCAAGTGGATCCCCTTCGGCGGCTACGTGCGGATGATCGGCATGCTGCCGCCGCGCCCCCAGGACCCCGAGGGGAGGCTGCGGCGCTCCTCTACGGGGAGGTTCGGGCAACTGGTCGACTCGGCCCGCAAGGAGGCGCTGGAGGAGGTCGGGCCCGAGGACGGCGACCGCGTCTTCTACGCCAAGAAGTGGTGGCAGAAGGCGCTGATCTCCTTCGCGGGGCCGTTGATGAACTTCTTCCTGGCGTTCGTGCTGCTGGGGATCGCGCTCATGGGTTTCGGCGTCAAGGAGCCGACCATGACGGTCTCGGCGGTCGCCAAGTGCGTCGTCCCAGCCGCGCAGGCGGCCCGGGAATGCCGCCCGGGCGACCCGCCCACACCCGCCGCGCAGGCGGGACTGCGGCCGGGAGACGAGATCGTCTCCTTCGACGGCGTGCCGGTCACCCGGTATGAGAGGTTCCAGCGGCTGGTGCGCGACTCCGCGGGGCGCCAGGTGCGGCTGGAGGTCCGCCGCGACGGCCGGGAGCTGGTGCTCACCCCCACCCTGATCGCCAACCGCGTCGCCACGCTGAACGGACGTTCCGGGACGGTCACCGCCGGTTTTCTGGGCATCGTCCCCCTCCAGGAGTACGTCAGGCAGGGCCCGTTCGACGTGCTGGCTCTCATGGGCGACATGACCGTCCGGACCCTGGAGGCGTTCGCGACCCTGCCGCAGAAGATGGCAGGGGTCTGGGACGCCTCCTTCCGCGGCGCGGAACGGGCGCCGGACAGCCCCGTCGGGGTCGTCGGCGCGAGCCGGATCGGCGGCGAGGTGCTGGCCGCCGACGTACGGGCCGTCGACAAGGTCGTCCTGTTCCTGCTGGTGCTGGGCTCGCTGAACTTCGGCCTCGCCGCCTTCAACCTGATCCCGCTGCTGCCGCTGGACGGCGGCAACATCGCGGGCTCCCTGTGGGAGGGCGTCAAGCGCACCTTCGCCCGGCTGGCGGGCCGGCCCGTCCCCGGCCCGGTGGACGTGGCCAAGGCGCTGCCGCTCACCTACGTGGTGGGGGCGCTGCTGCTGGTCATGGGACTGCTCATCGCCTACGCCGACCTGGTCAACCCGATCCGGCTGAGCGGCTAGCCGGGCTCGAATCCGGCGAGCGCGCGCACGGTGTCGATGGTGTCGGCCTCCTCCGCCGTCTTGTCGGAGCGGTAGCGCAGCACCCGGGCGAACCGCAGCGCCAGGCCGCCCGGGTAGCGGGGACTGCGCTGGAGGCCGTCGAAGGCGACCTCCACCACCTGGACGGGCCGGACGGTGACGGTCCAGCCGTCGTCGGCGGTCTTCAGCTCGGTGAAGCGCTCGGTCTGCCACCGCAGCACGCGGTCGGTCAGGCCCTTGAACGTCTTGCCGAGCATGACGAACCCGCCGGTGCGCGGGTCGCGGGCGCCGAGGTGGAGGTTGGACAGCCACTCCCGGCGGCGGCCGCTGCCGCGCTCGACGGCGAGCACCACCAGATCGAGGGTGTGGCGGGGTTTGACCTTGATCCAGCCCGCGCCCCTGCGGCCCGCCGTGTAGGGGGAGTCCAGGGACTTCAGCAGCACCCCCTCGTGGCCTCGGGCGAGCGCGTCCGCGAGGAACGCCTCGGCCTCGCCGAGGTCGGAGGTGACGATCCTGGGCATGCGCAGCGGCTCGGGCAGGGCCCGCGCCAGCGCCTCGTTCCGGACGGCTCCGGGCTCGTCCAGGAGGTCCGCGCCGTCGAGGTGCAGGACGTCGAAGGCGAACAGCGACAATCCGCCGCCCGCGCCGGAGCGGGTGGCCGTGCGGGCGGAGGTGACCTGGAAGGGGTGGGGCCGCCCGTCCTCGCGCAGCGCGATCAGCTCGCCGTCCAGGATCGCCGACCGCAGGCCCAGGCCGCGAACGGTCTCGACCACCTCGGGCACCCGGGAGGTGATCTCCTCCAGGGTGCGGGTGAAGACCCGGACCTCCTCGCCCTCCACGTGCAGCTGGGCGCGGATCCCGTCCATCTTCCACTCGACCGCCGTCTCGCCCTTCAGGGCCTCCTCCAGGGAGGGGGAGGAGACCGCGAGCATCGGCCGGACCGGCCGCCCGACCCTCGGCGCGAACCGGGAGAGCGCCTCGGCCCCGCCCGACAGCGCGGCGACGGCGACGGCGGAGAGCGAGCCGCTCAGCATGGCGGCCCTGCGGACGAGGGCGAGCGGCACCCCGGCGGCCTTGGCGACCGACTCCGCCATCACCCCTTCGAGCGCGCCCTGGCGGAGGTCTCCGGCGAGCAGACGGATGAGGAACTCCTGTTCCGGCGCGGTCGCCTCGGCCAGCAGGGCGCGCAGCAGGCGTCGTTTTCCGGCCACGGATCCGGGCCCGGAGACCGCGCCGATCTCCCCGAAGACGGCGTCGATGCGGCCGACGCCGAGGGCGGGCGACGCGGCCGCGGGCGGCCGCTCCCCCAGGGCCGCCGGCCCGATGCCGATCTGGCGTTGCGGCAGCTCACCGGCGAGGTAGTGCACCACCAGGGCAGCCTCACCGGGCCCGGCGCCGCGCAGGAGGGCGGCGATGAGATCGGCCTTCTCCCTCCGCGAGGAAGTGCCCGCGACGGCCTGCCAGGCGGCCACGAGATCGGCTAGCAACATGGTGCCATCATCGTTCGGGGTACTGACAAACCACCGTGCGGGTCCGTACTTTCGAGGCGTGCGCGCTGATTTCGACCGGGTTTATTCGCCTCCGGAACCGCCGGAGGAGAGCCGCTGGCGGCCGCGCGGCTGGCAGGTGGCGCTCGTCTCCTTCCTCCTGGCCGCGGGGGCCGTGTTCTTCGTGGCTCCTCTGCTCTTCTCCGGCTCTCCTGAGGAGGGGGCGATGCCGACCCTGACCTCGGAGCAGGAGGACACCTCGGCCGATCCGCCGGATCGGGCCGATCCGGGCACGGAGGAGGGTGAGGAGGGCACGGGCGAGCCGAGCGAGACGGCCGGGCCCGAGCCGACGGCCTCCTCGCCGGCGGCGGTGGACCCCGGCGGTGGGCCGCTGACGGAACTGCCGAAGAAGGTGTGCGAGAGCGTGCCGGAGAAGGTCTTCCTCAGATGGGTGCCCAAGGGCGAGGTCGAGGAGTACGGCGGTTCCCGCGCGGGTTCCTGCGGTTATACCGGAGGCGGCGGAGACGATTTCCATTATCTGAGGCTGGAGACGCGGCTGGGGGAGCCGACCGGCGATCTCGATCCGATCAGCACCGCCCAATGGTCGTTCTCCCAGGACTACCAGCAGCAGAAAGAAGACAAGATCACCAGGACCCTGCTTCTCGAAAGGATTCCCGGTCTGGGCGAGGAGGCCTTCAGGCGGGTGTACGCCGATGTCGGGGAACCGCGTATGACGACGGCCCGGGTCGAGGTGCGGGTGCGCAATGTGATCGTCACCGTCAGCTACAGCCGGACCTATGGGAAGAAGCCCCAGGAAGAGCAGAAGGCCTGCCTCGACGGGGCGCTGGAAGTGGCCGAAGAGGCGCTGCGCGCTTACTCCTGACTGCCGGTTCCGATGTGGTTACTTATTGGTAGAGAAACGATCGTCCCGGTTGGCGGTTTTACAGGTATTATCAAAGCTCTCTCCCGCGATATTGCCTGGTAATCCATGAGTTATGGATAGTGGCCACGCAATGCACGGGTTTGGTTACGCAAGATGCTGGTTAGTACGTGATGACCAGTACGTAAGAGGAGGCGAAGGGCATGGCCGTCGATGAGGCCGGGGTGTCCTGGGTTTAGGCACAGGGGGCGACGGGCGAATTTCGGCGGTGGTCGGTGATTTATCACCGGCCACCGCCGTTTCGGGTACGGGAATGTTCAGACCGGTTCCATCCGAATGTTCAGGCCGGTTCCATCCGGTAGATCTGCCCGTTCAGGCTGAGCACGTAAAGCTCGCCTGAGCCGTCCTGGCCGAATGCCGACACGTTGCTCAGGTCCTTCAACAGCGTGCGGTGGTCCTGGGCCTTTCCGCCCTCCCGCTTGAAGGACTTCACCCAGCCCGCGCAGAAGTCGGCGTAGACGTAGTTCCCTTTCAGCCCCGTCAGCTTCTCGCCCCGGTACACGTAGCCGCCGATGACCGAGCATTCGTTGTCCTGATGCAGTTCGTACTCGTGGACGGGGACGACTCCCGTCCGCTCTCCGGAGCGGAACTCGTGGCTGCCCTCGCGCAGCGGCCAGCCGTAGTTCTCCCCGCCCTTGGACGAGGCCGGCTGGAAGTCGACCTCCTCCCAGTCGTCCTGGCCGACGTCACCGATCCACAGGTCTCCGGTCTCCTTGTCGAAGGAGAACCGCCACGGGTTGCGCAGCCCGTACGCCCAGATCTCGGGCTTCGCTCCGGCCTTGTCGGCGAACGGGTTGTCGGCGGGGACCTCGTAGGGCCTGCCGCCGCGCGGGTCGATCCGCAGGATCTTGCCGAGCAGGCTGCCCAGGTTCTGGCCGTTGCCGTCCGGGTCGCCCGCCCCGCCGCCGTCCCCGAGGCTGATGTACAGGTGGCCGTCGGGGCCGAAGGCCAGCTGGCCGCCGTTGTGGTTGGTCCGCGGGTGCGGCTGCTCCAGCAGGACCCTGCGGCCGTCCTGCTTCACCGAGCCGTCCTCGCGAACGGGGTATTCGACGACGGTGATGGTGCCGTCCCCGGCGGTGTAGTCGAGGTAGAGGTACTCGCCGTCGGGGGAGAAGGCCAGGCCGAGCAGGCCCCGTTCGCCGCCGACGGCGATGCCGCCGGCGACCTGGGCGAGGTCCAGCACCGGTTCGGGGACGAGCTTCCCGTCGCGGATCGCGCGCACCCGGCCGGGCTGCTCGATCACGTACAGGGCGGAGTCGCCCTCGCGGACGGCCATCCCCGTGGGCTGCTCGACCTCGGCGAGCTCGGTCAGCTTCACCTTGCCGGGCGCGGCCCGCTGCGGGCCGGTGGATTTGCTCGCGGAGGCCTCGGGGGAGGGGCTCTCGGTCACGCTCTCGTCTCCGGCGCAGCCGGCGAGCAGGGCGCCCGCCGTGACCGCCGAGACGAACCAGAAGGATCTGTGCATACTCCGATCATCGGTGCTCAACCGGGTGCGCCCGCCAGCGCCCCGCCGAAATCGGCCTCGTCATTCTCTGATTCGGGGACGATCCGGACGGGGTCGCCGTCCCGGAACGGGCGGACGATCAGCGATCCGCACGGCGCGTCCCGGCCCTCCGGGACGCCGATCACCAGCGCGCCGGTGATGAACGAGACGGACCAGCCGAAGTGCTGGTAGGGCTCGGGATCGCCGGGGACGTCGGAGTTGAGCGCGTCGATGAGCAGGGCCTCGCCGGGCCGGGCCAGCGGCACCAGGTGGGCCCAGCCGCTCTCCGGCGTGCTCCCCGTGCCGGGGCCGTCGTGGGGCACCCCGACCGCGAGGTGGACGCCGCCGCCCGTCACGTCGTTCCCCGCGAGCGCGAGGGACCAGCCGTACCGGTCGCCCGCCTCGATGTAGGGCTTCTCGTCGCGGTTCTGCTGGACGATCTTCGGCGAGCCGAGCCCTCCGCCGGTGGAGGTGAGCACGACGACGGTGCCGGCGAGTTCCTTCCCGTCGACGGTGTGGCCGGGAGCGCCGACGGCGACGTAGGAGGTCTCGCCCTCCCGGAGGTGGGCCAGGCTCCAGCCGATGTTCCCGCCCGGAGTGGGGGCGCCGATCCCGAGGTTCTTGTAGTGCCAGTGCTCGCCCTTGGACACGCGGTCCGTGAACACGTCCTCGACCACGCTGAAGGAGCCGACGTCGGTTCCCTGCCCGTCGACGTCCTCGCCGGGCTCGCTGACGACTAGGTCGTGCCGGTCGGCGTCGCCCCGGATCCTGCCGAGCGCCACCGCCCAGCCGAACAGGTCGCCGGCCTCCGAGACCCCCTCGGCCCGGTCGTCGTCCTGGTCGATGACGCCCCGCGCTGTGGCCGCGGCCCCGCCGTCGAGGGAGAACAGGTGCACCGCGCCCGCGGACGGTTTGCTCCCGACCTCTTCGTAGGGGGCGCCGACCGCGATGGTGACGCCGTCGGGGCCGGTCCCGGCCGCGGTGGCCACCGACCAGCCGAAGGTGCGGGTGGCGCGCGAGGGCTTGAGCACCGCCCCCGGCCTGAGTCCTTCGGGCGAGCCGAGGAACAGGCGGACGCTGCCCGTGCCCTCGTCGGCCCAGGGGGAGCCGACGACCAGGTCGAGGCAGCCGTCGCCGTTGAGGTGCCCGGTCGTGACCGAGTAACCGAAACCGGCTCCCGGCTGGGGTTCTCCGGCCAGGGGGACGAGCTCGCCCCGGCCCGGGCGGTCCCCGCCGTAGAGGACGGTCACCTGCCCGGCGGCGACGGCGTCCCCGATGGTGGCCTTGGCGTCGCCGACGGCGAAGTCGTCACGTCCGTCCCCGTTGAAGTCCGCCCGCGACGCCTGCTTGCAGGAGGCGGCGCCGGCCGGGCCCGTCGGGACCAGGAACGCGGCGGCGAGCAGCGCGCAGCCGCCCAGGATCCCGGCGCCGACCGGCTTCCACTTCTTCACAGTCTCACCTCGACGCCGGTGGAGCCGTCGGCGCCGTGGAGCTTCACGGAGACCGGGTCGGCGTTGTCGGGAATCTCGAACAGCAGCTCTCCGGCGATCCGGCCGCCCGGCGGCACCGAGGGCGCGGTGTTGAGGAAGCCGTCGGTGATCTCGGTGGTCGTGATCGTGCTCTCTTCGGTCACCAGAACCTGGTTCCTGCGGAAGATCCGTTCGCTGCCGTCCTCGAACGAGAGGTTGCGGACGGTCAGCGGCACCAGGCACAGCTCGGTGTCGTTCCCGGCGGTCACGCCCCGGTAGGACCCGCCTCCGCAGCGGGGAACGCCGACGGTGAACTCCACGCCCGCGTCGGTGACGCCGCGGTTCACGTCGGTGGCTTCGTCGAGGTCGATCGCCTTGAAACCGGCCTTGTCCAAGGGGTTGACGGCCTTCGGGGTCTCGACGCCGCCGGAGTCCCGGCCGAGGTCGTCGAGGTCGAACAGGAAGACCAGCGCGGTCGCGACCAGCAGGGTGCCCAGCACCCCCGAGAGCGCGAGGACCGTGCGGCGGCCCTTCGGGCCCGCGCCCGGGACGGGCGGCCGCGTCGGCTGGACCTCCGGAAAGGGCGGGCCGGGGTACGGCGGCCGCGTCTGCTCCCGGGGCCCCGGGGGAAGCGTGGGCAGGGGTTCCGGCGGCAGGGTCACCGGGTCGGGCCCGGGCGGGGGCGCCTGCCAGTTCTGCGCGACCACCCGGGTGGCCTGGTCGTCGAGGCTCTGCGGGGAGCCGCCGGTCAGCGCCAGCAGCAGCCGCTGCGCGGTGGGCCGCCGCAGCGGGTCCTTGTCCAGGGCGGCGGCGACCAGCCCGAGCAGCGGTTCGGGCACCCCGTCGAGCTCCGGTTCGCCGTGCAGCATCCGGGATGCCATCGCGATCGGCTCGCCGCCGCCGAACGGGTGCCGTCCGCGGGCGGCGAAGGCGACGAGGCAGCCCCAGGTGTAGATGTCCACGGCGGTGGTGGCGCGGTCGGCCAGGAGCTGCTCGGGCGCGATCCAGCCGGGACTGCCGATGAGCTGCCCGGTGCGGGTGACGCCGGTGGCGGCGTCCTCGGCGCGGGCGATGCCGAAGTCGATGACCCGGGGTCCCGAGACCGACAGGATCACGTTGGACGGCTTGAGGTCGCGGTGCACGAGCCCCGCCCCGTGGATGGCGTTCAGCGCCATGGCGACGCCGACCGCGAAGCCCTGCAGGGTGCCGGCCGACAGGGGGCCGCGCTCCAGCACCTGGGCGAGCAGCGTCGGGCCCTCGATGTACTCGGTGACGAGGTACGGCCGGTCCTCGTGTAGCCCGTGGTCGAGCACCGCCGCGGTGCAGAACGAGGCGACGCGCTCGGCGGACCGGACCTCCCGCTCGAAGCGGGCCCGGAACCCCGGGTCCACGCCCAGCTCGTCGCGGATCATCTTGACCGCGACGGGCGCCCCGCCGGGGCCGCGCCCCAGGTAGACGGCGCCCATTCCGCCCGCGCCGAGCCTGCCGACGATCGTGTACGCCCCTACGGCTGTCGGGTCGGAGGCCGTCAGCGGCTCCGTCTTGCCCGGCGGCGGATCGTTGTGCAAACCGGACTCCTAGATATCAGTCCCCGATGCGCCGAAGTTCGGCATCACGCTATCCCGTATTTTGATGGTCATGGGTGTTCCAGAGTTCGGAAACGATGTCCGTTGGGGGCGTATCCGCTCCGCTGACGCCTCGGTGCTCGATCTGCTGGACGGAACGGAGCTGACCCGGCGGGAGCGTTACGTCCGGGATGACGACCGCAGGCGCTTCACCCTGGGGGTGAACCTCAGCAAGCGGGAGGTGGCCCGGCGCACGGGCCTGCCGCCGGAGCGGATCTCCCTGGACCGGACCTGCCCGGACTGCGGAGCCCCGCACGGGCGTCCCCTCTACCCCGGCCTCCACCTGTCGGTCAGCCACTCGGGCGACCTGGTCGGGGTGGCCGTCGCGGAGGTCCCGGTCGGGCTGGACGTGGAGGAGCGGGGGCGGCCGATGGGCGAGCTGGACTCCCACGTGCGTTCGGCCGGGGAGCCGCCCGGCGACCTGCACGTCTACTGGACGCGCAAGGAGGCGCTGCTCAAGGCGACGGGGGACGGCCTGCGGGTGCCGATGACCGACCTGACCGTCTCGGCGGCCGACGCGCCCGCCGCGCTGCTGGACTGGCGCGGCAGGCCGGAGCTGCCGGGCCGGATCAGGCTCCGCGACCTGGAGCCCGACCCGGCCTACGCGGCGGCGATCGCGCTGATCCTGCCCTGACGCCGGGAGGTTCCGGTCGGCCCGTTCAGAACGGGGCGGGCACGCGGGCGACGAGCCGTCCCAGCGAGGGCGACACCCGGGACACCAGGTGGGACAGGTGGCCCTCCAGGTTGATGGAGACCACCGCCTCGTCGCGTTCGATCGCCTTGATGATGCGGGCGGCGACCTTCTCCGGCGGATAGTGGCGCATCCGGAGCCCGGCCTCGCTCCACTTCCTGACCTTGGCGGCCTTCTCCGCGGAGACCCCGGAGGCGACCCGGGCGTTCTTCGCGATGTTCGTGCCGCTGAAGCCGGGGCAGATACAGCTCACCTTGATGCCGTCCCGGGCCAGGTCCGCGCGCATGCACTCGCTGAGCATCCGCACCGCGGCCTTGGTGGCGCAGTAGGAGGACAGGGAGCGGACCGGCTGGTAGGAGGCGGCCGAGGCGATGTTGACGATGTGCCCGGACCTCCGGGCCCTGGGCAGGGACCGGTTGCGCTCGGCCATCCGCCGGCCGAAGCTCCGCGAGCCGTTGACCACACCCACCAGGTTCACCCCGATGATCTCGTCCCAGTCTTCGGCGCCGGTCTCCAGGAACGGTCCCATCACCGCGATGCCCGCGTTGTTGATGACGAGGTCGGGGACGCCGTGCGCCTCCTCGACCGCGGCGGCGAACTCCTCCATGGCGGCGGCGTCGGCGACGTCCACCCATCGGGCGGATCCCTTGCCGCCCAGCTCCCCGGCCCGGGCGGCGGTCCGCTCGGCGCCCTCGAGGTCGATGTCGGCGGCGATGACGTGCATCCCGCGTTCGGCCAGGGCCAGTGACGTCACCCGGCCGAATCCGCTCGCGGCCCCGGTGACCACGGCGGTCCCGCCTCGGAATTCCTTCACGGACGTGCTCCTTCGATGACGGCGTGCACTTCTGCCTTGCGCTCGGCCTCCTCGGCGGCGAACCGCTCGGCGTCGAGGGAGTCCGCCGCCTCCTCGTCCCGGCGCATCAGCGCGTCGAGGTCCTGGCGCGACATGTCGAGCACCCCCATCCGGTCGTAGGCGTCCTGGACCCGCTCGCTCCACAGCCCGATGTCCTTCACGCAGGGGACGATCCGGCTGAAGAGGAAGCTCTGGTACATGTTGAAGAACTTCCCGTCCTCCAGGACCTTGGTCATGGTCTTGACCGGAAGGCCGAAGTTCTCCCACACCTCGTACTGGCGGATGCGGTCGCGCATGAGGTGGCAGCCTTCGATGACGAAGTCCTCGCGCTCCCGCAGCTCCGGCGCGGAGAGCTGCCTGTAGTGGTCGCGCAGGGCCATGCGCCCGAAGGCGACGTGGCGGGCCTCGTCCTGCATCACGTACGTGAGGATCTGCTTGGGGAGCGGCATCCGGGTGATGTCGCGGGCGACGCCGAACGCGGCGAGGGCCAGCCCCTCGATGAGCACCTGCATGCCCAGGTACGGCATGTCCCACCGGCCGTCGCTCAGCGTCTCCTTCAGCAGGGACTGCAGCTGGTCGTTGATCGGGTAGACCAGTCCCAGTTTGGTGTGCAGGAACCGCGAGAACGTCTCGACGTGCCGGGCCTCGTCCATCGTCTGGGTGGCGGAGTAGAACTTGGCGTCGAGGTCGGGAGCCGCCTCCACGATGCGGGCGGCGCAGATCATCGCGCCCTGCTCGCCGTGCAGGAACTGGGAGAACTGCCAGGACGCCTGGTGCAGCCGCAGCTCCCGCCGGCCGCTCTCACCGAGTCTGTCCCAGTACTCCGTGCCGTAGAGGGGACTGGCGTGGTCGGGGGTGCCGAAGGCGTTGTAGGGGTCGACCTCGATCGACCAGTCGATGCGCTTGTCGGCGTCCCACTGCTTGTCCTTGCCCTTCTGGTAGAGGTCCAGCAGCCGGGCGCGCCCTTCGTCGTACTCCCAGGTGAACCGGGCGTCCCCGGCCATGGGGATCTCCCAGCGTTCGTCCGTCTCGACCGGACGGCTGTACAGGTCGCGGGTCGGCACCGAGTCCTCCTCGGGGGTCGGGGGTCGGGGGCGGGTCAGGGGCCGGAAGGGCCCCCTTCCGGGTGGAGTGTTCCGCTCAGTCCACCCCAGCAGAAGTCCAGGGTGTACCGGGTGGCCTGTTCCGGGGTGACGTCGGTGCGGCGGACGCACCACAGCGAGATGCGCTCGCACGCGCCGATGATGATCTCGGTGTAGGCCTCGACCTGGAGCGGCTCCAGATGCGGGGCCCAGGCGGCCAGGACCGGGGCGATGAGGTCGTGCTGCTGGCGGCGCACGCCCTCGACGGCCTCGATGGTGGCGTCGGGCAGCGCCATGGGCTCGTGCATGAGCAGGGCGAACGACCGGCTGTGCTCGCTGGTGAAGGAGTAGTAGGCGACCAGGCCGCGGCTGAGGACGTCCAGCGGGTCGCCTCCCCCCGCCATCGCCTCGCTGGTGACCCGGTGCAGTTCGGCGCGGGCCCGGGCCAGGCAGCCCAGCAGCAGCCCGTCCTTGGAGCCGAAGTACTCGTACAGCATCGGTTTGGAGACGCCGCAGCGCTCGGCGATCTCCTCCATGGAGGTGGCGCGGTAGCCCCGCTCGGCGAAGACCTCCTCGGCCACGTCGAGCATCTGGCTCTCCCGCTCGGCGCGGGACATGCGCTTGCGGCGAACTGGGGCCTGGGTGTTCGGCGTCACAAAGCAGTACTCTACCATCGGTAACTTACTCGGGGTAACTTACTCGCGGTAACATACGGCGGGGCACCAAGAGGAGAGCGGGTTCATGAGCCAGATCGTCATCATCGGAGCGGGCTTCGCCGGCCTGTGCATGGGCATTCAGCTCCGCAAGGCCGGATACGACGACTTCGTGATCCTGGAGAAGGACGAGGACCTCGGCGGCACCTGGTGGGAGAACACCTACCCGGGCTGCGCCTGCGACGTGCCGTCCCCGATGTACTCCTACTCCTTCGAGCTCAACCCGGACTGGTCGCGCCTGTTCGCCCCGCAGCCGGAGATCCAGCACTACCTCGCGCACTGCGCCGAGAAGTACGGCATCACCGGGCACATCCGCTTCGGCGTGGAGGTCGACACCCTCGAGTACGACGAGCAGGCCCTGCGCTGGACCGTCACCACCACCGAAGGCGAGGAGCTGAAGCCCCGCGCCGTCGTCTCCGGGGTCGGCGCCCTGCACGTGCCGAGCTACCCCGAGATCCCCGGCATGGAGGCGTTCGAGGGCAGGGTCTTCCACTCGGCCCGCTGGGACCACTCCTACGACCTGCGCGGCAAGCGGGTCGCGGTGATCGGCACCGGCGCCTCGGCGATCCAGTTCGTGCCCGAGGTCGCCAAGGAGGCCTCCCGCCTCACCGTCTTCCAGCGCACCCCGAACTGGATCCAGGCCAAGCCCGACATCGAGATGCCCGCGGCCTTCAAGCTCCCCGGCGTGCCGCGCGTCGTCCGCGACGCCGTCTACTGGGTGCTGGAGGCCAGGGCCGTCGGCTTCGCGGTGGACCCCCGGCTGTCCGGCCTGCAGAAGTGGATGGCCATGCGCCAGATCAAGAAGCAGGTCAAGGACCCGGAGCTGCGCGCCAAGGTCACGCCCGACTACACCATCGGCTGCAAGCGCATCCTGCTCTCCAACGACTGGTACCCGGCGCTGACCCGCGACAACGTCGACCTCGTCACCGACGGAGTGGCCGAGATCCGCCCGAACTCCGTCGTGACGACCGAGGGCGAGGAGGTCGAGGCCGATGCGATCATCTACGGCACCGGCTTCAAGGTCGTGGACGCCATGGACCACTGGAAGATCACCGGCCGCGGCGGCCAGAAGATCCAGGAGGCCTGGGCGGACGGCATCGTCGCCCACCACGGCACCACCCTGCCGGGCTTCCCGAACCTCTTCCTGCTGCTGGGGCCCAACACCGGTCTGGGCCACAACTCGGTCGTGTTCATGATCGAGGTGCAGGTCGCGCACATCCTCAGCTGCCTGCGGATGCTGTCGGAGAACAAGGCCACCACGATCGAGCCCAGGGCCGAGGCGATGCTCGCCTACAACGAGCGCCTCCAGAAGCGGTTGCGCAAGGCCGTGTGGAACGAGGGCGGCTGCAGCTCCTGGTACCTGGACGCCGAAGGCGTCAACCGCACCCTGTGGCCCGGATTCACCTTCGAGTTCTGGGCGGGCAGCCGCAAGGCCAAGCCGGAGGAGTACATTCTCGGCTAACCGTCGCCGAGCCCGGCCGTCTCCAGGAGCGTTCATGCACGAAGGCCATGTGTCGGTACCGTCCGGGGAAGGACCCTTCCCCGGAGTGGTGGTCCTGCAGGACGCCTTCGGGCTGAGCGCGGAGATGCGCCGGGTCTGCGACCATCTGGCGTCGCAGGGCTATCTGGCCTACATCCCCTCGCTCTACCAGCGCGGCGACCCCCGGTGCGTCCAGCAGGTCTTCCGGGGGCTGCTGCACGACGACGGGCCGGTCTACGAGCGGATCAAGCAGGCGCGCGACACGCTGGCGGCCCGTCCGGACTGCACCGGACGGGTCGGGGTCGTCGGCTTCTGCATGGGAGGCAGGTTCGCCCTCGTGGCCGGCGGGCGCGGCATGTTCGACGCCGCCTCGGTCAACTACGGACTGATCCAGACGGGCAAGGGCGGGAAGAAGAAGGTCGCCGACCTCCTCACCGACCCGTGCCCGGTCGTGGCGAGCTTCGGCGGGAAGGACAAGCTCATTCCCGCCCGGGACATCGAGGAGTACCGGGAGGCGCTGGAGGGCAAGGCCGTTCCCGTCGACCTCAAGGTCTACCCCGAGGCGTCGCACTCGTTCTTCCAGAGCTACGGCGGACTGCGGGGCTTCTACATGAAGGTCTCGGGCATGACCCACGACCCGGAGGTCTCGGCCGACGCCTGGGGCCGGATCTTCGCCTTCTTCGAAGAGCACCTGGCCGCGGAGGCGCGGTGAACCCGCTGATCCCCGTCCGCCACCTGATCAAGACGCTGGGCTACTACACCGACCGCCGCGCCCGGGACGGGGCCGACCGGGAGACCGCCGCGCGCCTGGAATGGGCGGGGGAGGGGCTCCCGCCCGGTCTGGAGGTCTCCTGGCTGGGCACCGCCGGGTTCGCCCTGTCGTACGAGGGCTTCGACCTGCTCATCGACCCCTACGTCACCCGGATGCCGCTGAGGGAGATGCTCTCCCGCCAGGTGGTGCGGCCCTCCGACGCCGCGCTGGACGCCTGGATCCACCATGCGGACGCGGTCCTCGTCGGGCACACGCACTTCGACCACGCGCTGGACGTCCCCGAGATCGCCCGCCGGACGGGCGCGACGGTCTACGGCTCGGCGTCGATGCACCACCTCATGGGCCTGCACGGCCTGATCGACCGCTCCGTCGACGCCGAGCCGTACCGCGTCTACGAAGAAGGCCCCTTCCGCTTCTCGCTCATCCCCAGCCTCCACTCGAAGATCACGCTGGGGATGAAGGTGCCGATGGGCGGCGAGCTGACGTGCGAGCACCTGGACGGCCTCTTTCCCCGCGCCTACCGGTGCGGGCAGACGTGGGCCTTCCACATCGAGGTCGCCGGGATCACCCTCTACCACCAGGGCTCGGCCGAGATGATCGACGAGGCGGTGCGCCACCGCGACGTCGACGTGTTCCTGTGCGGCATCGCCGGACGCCAGTTCTCCGACCGGTACGTGCGGCGGGCCCTGACGGCGCTGTCCCCGAAGTGGGTCGTCCCCACCCACTACGACGACTTCTTCCGGCCGCTGGAGGCCCCCCAGGGGTTCGCCCCGGACGTCGACCTCACCGGATTCGTCCAGGAGGTCGCCCGGGTGTCCGGGGAGTTCCAGGTGCGGACGCCCCGTCTCGGCGGTTAACGCCGCGACTTGCTCTGCACCCGCCCCAGCGGACGGGGCTCCTTCTCCAGCGCGGAGCACGCCGCGAGCCAGCTCGAGTCCTCGGGGCGGAGGGCGCTGCGCAGGAACGCCCAGGTGAGCCGCTGGATCAGGGCGACTCGTTCGGGACTCTCGTCGGTCGTCTCCGCGACCTCGTATCCGGGGATCCCGCCGAGCGAGTGCTCCGCGCCGAACAGGGTCAGCAGGCTCTTGTCCCCCGGGCTCAGGAAGTACGGGTCGGTGAACCAGTCCGGCCCCCGAACGGACAGCATGGACTGGTCCCGGTCCCCCGCGACCACGAGAGCCGGCGTGCTCATGCCGTCGAAGGACGGGTTCATGAAGGGGAGGTGCTCGACCGCGAACGGGGACAGGTCGTCTCCGCCCCGGCCGGGCAAGGCGAACAGCACACCCGCCGTGACCCGCGGGTCGGACATGTCCTCTCCCGGCACGCCCTCGGAATCGAGGACCCGCGCGCCCAGCAGCATGCTCGCCGTCTGGGCTCCCCAGGAGTGCCCGGCCACGGCGACCCGGTTCCGGTCGAGGCGCCCGGCGAGGCCCGGCACGGAGGCTTCCAGGAGGTCGATCCGGTCGAGGACGTGCTTCAGGTCCTCGACCCGCGAACGCCAGATCAGCGGTGTGCGGGGGTCGTCGGCGGGGAGGCCGAGCGTCCTCGAGTCGAGATGGGTGGGCTGCAGGACCACGAAGCCGTGAGCGGCCCAGAAGTCCGCCAGCGGGGCGTAGCCGTCCATCGACCAGCCGTGGCCGTGCGAGAAGACGATGACGGGCAGGTCGCGCCCGGTCGCGGGCGCGGACACCCGGACCTGAAGGTCCTCGCCGCGGTCCGGAGCGGACAGGACGACCGGTTTCACGGAGACGACCGGAACGGGCGTGCTCGTGATCGGCTGGACGGTCGCCGTACTCGATTCAGACATGGGTCCTCCATTGAGGGTGAGGCGCGGCTGGTCATCGGGTTCCCGCTCTGCCATCATGGAAAGCGGAACCTCGTCCCGTTTCGACGATACGGAACGACGTCCCGTTTAGCAAGCCCGATCACGGAGGGAACGAAGCGGTGAACGAAGGCGACCCGGGCGCGGGGCGTGAGGCCCGCCCCAGGCGGGCGGACGCCCGGCGCAACCAGGAGGCGCTGCTGGACGCGGCCGCCGCGGTCTTCGTCGAGTCGGGCGTGGAGGCGCCGGTGCGCGACATCGCGGCCAGGGCCGGAGTCGGGACGGCCACGATCTACCGCCACTTCCCGACGCGGGCGGATCTCATCATCGCCGTCTACCGGCACCAGATCGAAGCCTGCGCCGAGGCGGGCCCGGCCCTGCTGGAAGCCGGCCCGACCCCCCACGCGGCACTGGGCCGATGGATCGACCTCTTCGTCGACTTCCTCGTCACCAAGCACGGGCTCGCCGCCGCGCTGCGGTCCGACGACACCGCCTTCGACGCGCTGCACGCCCACTTCCTGGACCGGCTCCTGCCCGTGTGCGCCCGGCTCCTCGACGCGGCGGCCGCCTCCGGCGAGATCCGTTCCGACCTGGAGGCCTACGAGCTCATGCGCGGCGTCGGAAACCTCTGCATAGGCGCGGAAAGCGACCCCCGCTACGACGCGCGCCGACTGGTCGGACTCCTCGTCGCGGGCCTGCGCCGACCGCACTGACCCGGCGGGAGCCCGCCGCCGCACGACGGCCTTCCGCCGGACGGGGCCTAGCGGGCCAGGCGGCCGAGGATCTCGGCGACCTCGTCGACGAGGGCGGCGGCCTCGTCGTCGGTCTCGGCGACGGCGACCTCGCGGCCCGCCTCGCCCATGACCGTGGTGAGGATGAGGGCGAGCATGCGGGACTCCCGCTCGCCGAGGAGCTTGGTGTTCTGCTGGATCCACTGGCGGACCCGGCGGCGGCGCATCAACCCGAAACCGGCGGGGCCCTCGCCGCCGGAGAACAGCCTGCTGGTGTGGCGCTGCTCCCAGCAGACCTCGAGGAAGGCGCGGGCGCCCAGGATGAACAGGGCGATCGGGTCCCCGACGCCCTCGGCCCTGGCGCGCTTGACCGCCCGGGTCGCGCGGCGTTCCTGCTCGGCGGTGTAGTCCTCCCACAGCGCCAGGTAGAGGCCGGCCTTGCCCCCGTAGTGGTGGTAGAGGCTGCCGACGCTGATGCCGGACCGCTCGACGATCTCGGCGATGCCCGCCGCCTCGTAGCCGCGCTCGGCGAAGACCTCGCGGGCGGCCGTCAGCAGGGACTGCCGGGTGGCGTCGGCCCTGGCCCACTGGGCGCCGACCCTGGCCCGGCTCGGCGGGGAGGCCGCTGAAGCCGCCGATGAATCGGTCATGAGGCGATTCTAGAGCACGATTCTAGAATCTGGCCCGGCATCCGAGGTCAGGCACGCCCGGGGTGCCCGGCCACTAGGATGACCGTCAAATGCCTACGTCAACCTGGTACCGGCTCAACCCGGTCAAGCGCGAGCGCGTCCTCGAGGCCGCCCAGCGGGAGTTCGGCACGCACGGCTACTCGACCGGCAGCCTCAACACCATCGCGCGCGAGGCCGACATCGCCAAGGGCTCGCTGTTCCAGTACTTCGAGGACAAGCTGGAGTTCTTCACCTACGTGGCGGAGGAGACCGCGAGCCGGATCCACACCGAGATGGAGCGCCGGATCGCCGCCAGCGACTTCGACCAGTCCTTCACGCACTGGCTGGGCGACGTGTGCTGCATGTGGGCCGACTACTTCGCCGAGCACCCCCTGGAGCGGGGGGTGACCGCCGCGATCAACCTGGAGATCGACAACGCGGTGCGGGCGCTGGTGCGCAAGCCGTCGAACCACTACTACATGCGGACGATCCCGCCGCTCACCAAGGTCTGGCGGGAGCGCGGCGACATCCGCCCCGACCTCGACGACGACGCGACGACCGCGCTGCTCATGCTGATCCTGCCCCACCTGGCGCTCGCCCCCTACTACGACGGCGTCGACCCGGTCCTCGGCCTGCGCGGCAAGAGCCCCGAGGAGCAGCACCCCGTCATCCGCGCGTTCGTCTCCAACCTCGCACCGCTTTTCGAGCCCAAGGGCTGAAACGACCGCAGCGGAGCGAGGATCGGTTCAGCCCTTCTCGGGGGTCTGGGGGTCGTCCCCCAGGTTCGTGTTCGGGCGACCGCAGCGGAGCGAGGATCGGTTCAGCCCTTTTCGGGGGTCTGGGGGTCGTCCCCCGGATTGATGTCGCAGCGCCTCACGAGTCGAAGGTGTTCGACACCATCGACAGGGTCGCCCGGTTGCCCACGATGAAGCACAGGACGGACAGCTGCCGGGGGGTGTAGAACTCCGCGAGCGCCCGCCAGGTGGTGTCGGAGATCATCCGGTCGGAGCACAGCTCGTCCACGGCGGCCAGCAGGAGGCGCTGCCGGTCGTCCAGCTCCTCGTCCTCCTCGCGGGGGCGGTCGTACAGGTCGGTGTGGCGCGCGGTGCGCCGCAGGACGAGCGCGACGTCCTCCCGGGGGAGGCCGCCGCGGCGGTAGGTCGGCACCCAGAAGGACAGCCACGGCCACAGCAGCCGCGGGTGGCGGCCGATGACCTCGATGGCGTGCGGCATCAGGACTCCTCGAACTCGGCGACGAGTATCTTCGTCAGGCCCAGCGCGCGGCGGGCGCGGCGCGGCACGAGCTCCCCGGCGGTGGGGACGTCGGTGACGCGGATGCCGGAGACGCGGTGCAGCCGGCCGAGCCGTTCGACCCCGCCCCTGCCCTCGGCGAGCAGGTTGCGCACCCAGTCGGTGCGGTCGCCGTACGGGAGGGCGACGAAGAGGAGGCGGCCCGAGCGCACGGCCAGGACGGGCGTGCGGTACTCCCGGCCGGAGACGCGTCCCCGGTGCACGATCACCGCGTACGGGGGCAGGTAGGGCGCCCACACTCCCTGGACGCGGTTGGTGACGCGCTTGTTGAGCGCGGGCAGCCAGCGCGGGGCGAGCCGGTCGGAGTCGTCGGGGGAGCGCAGCCAGGAGAGCGGCCCGTGCTCCCAGGCGCCCGGCTCAGGCACGGCTCCGGCGGTCTTGAGGAACATGGCGAGCATCTCGTAGTGGCCCACGAGCATGCACAGCTCGACCAGCAGCGACCGGTCGAGGAAGCCGCGCAGCTCGGCCAGGGTCGGCTCGCTGATCATCCGTTGCGCGTGGAGTTCGTCGGCGGCGCGCAGGAGGGCGGCCTGGCGCGGGTTCCAGCCGGCCGCCTCGGGGCCGTCGGCCACCCGCTCCACCGAGTCGATCGACAGGCCGCCCAGCCGGGAGAGCGCGATGTGGTGGAAGAACTCGTACCAGGCTCCGACGTTCCAGGCCGTCCGCAGCGTGACGAGTTCGACGTCGGCGCGCTCCAGCCTGCCGAAGAGCACGATGGAGGCGGCGAAGCGCAGGTACCGGCGCATCAGCCGCGGGTCGCGCCCGGGGAGGTCGAACAGCCGGGCTCCGTCCGTCCCCACCAGCAGCGACATCGCCCTGCCCATCAGCCAGGTGCGCGGGCCGAGTTCGGCGAGGCCGCCGGGAGGGATCCGGGGCGGGACTGCGTGCCGCCAGCGGGGGGAAGCCGCCAGCCGTTCTCCAGCGTTCATCGGCGCTCCTGGTGTCGCGGATCTCGGGATCCGTCGGAGACCATCACGGGCCACTCAGATCACATACGGTACATCGCGGCGACCTGCAACAAAGCTGTAGCATTGTTGCACCGTAGGAGGAAGGCGAGGAATGGTGAAGGCGGCACAAGGGAACCGGATTCCGGGACTTCCGCCCAGGCCCGCCCCGGCGCTCGACCCCTACCTGGACGCGGCCTCCCGCTGCTTCACCCGCTACGGCATCGCCCGCACCTCCGTCCAGGACATCGCGCGGGAGCTGGGCGTCAACCGCACCACGGTCTACCGGCAGGTCGGCAACGTCGAGCAGGCGACCCGCCTGCTGGTCTCCCGCGAGATGCACCGCATCCTCGCCGGGCTGCCCGCCCGTATGGTGGGGCTGAGCGGTCCGGAAGCGGCCATCGAGCTGCTGGCGACCGTCGTGGAGGAGGCGCTCGCCCACCCGGTGGTGAGCAAGATGCTCAACGACGAGCGCGAACTGCTGGGCACCCTGCTGGCCGACGGCATCCCCCAGCTCTTCCAGGAGATCTCCGGCCGCATCGCCCCGCTCATCGGGCTGACCGTCCGGGCGGGGGTCATCGCCGAGCGGGACCCGGCGATCCTCGCCGACTGGCTGGCCCGGATCGCCGTCACGGTGATGGTCTCCCCGCCCCGCACCCCGCTGCGGCGCTTCCTGGCGGAACTGCTCGTCCCGGCCCTCACTCCCTGAGCGGTCAGACGACCACAGCGAAGCGAGGATCGTCTGACCGCCTTTCGGGGGTCCGGGGGTCGTCCCCTGGAGGAGCATGGTCAGACGACCACAGCGAAGCGAGGATCGTCTGACCGCCTTTCGGGGGTCTGGGGGTCGTCCCCTGGAGGAGCATGGTCAGACGACCGCAGTGAAGCGAGGATCGTCTGACCGCTTTCTGGGGGTCCGGGGGCCGGAGGGTTCAGGCGGTGATGGCCTGGATCTTCTTCTGGAAGGCCAGCTGCTCGGGGGTCGGGTCGCCCTGGACGTTGATCATCGACATGACCTGGGCCGAGTCGCCCTCGATGGTGAGCTCGCCGGACATGATCGAGCTCATGATCAGCGACGGGTCGTTCTGGATGTACAGGCGCTCGGCGACCGGGTAGGGCACCGTCACGGTGGTGGCGGCGTCCGGGTTCAGGCCGCGCTCGACGATCCCGGAGTCGGCGTGGACCTGCACCTCTCCGTCGGGGCCGCCGGTGATGACCAGGTTGATCAGAAGGCCCTTGACCTCGGCCGGGGGCTCGGGCCATTCGGGGCGCAGGGCCTCCACGGCGTCGAGCCAACCGTTGGACAGGAACACGTGCTTGGCCACTGGGTCTCCTTGGAGGGATGTCAGACGGTGTCTCGGCGAAGCCGTTTGTTGATCTCGCCCAGGCGGGGCAACAACGGAAGAAGTGCCTGGACGAACGGCATATCTGGGACAAGATGCCGAGTGAGGGCCCGGTAGGTCAAGAGGGCGCGCAGCCATTGCAGCAACCCCGTCGGAAGTTGGAGCCCGTGCCGCACCGCGATGTCCCGCAGGACGGGCCCCGCCGCCTCCCCGTCGCGCATCAGCCGCAGCGGGGACAGCTCGGGGGCCGCGCGCAGGTCCTCCTCCAGTTCGGCCAGCGCGACCGGGTCCACGGATCCGGGCACCGCGCCCAGCCGGACCAGGGCGTCGACCTGTCCGGCGAAGTCCCCGCCGAACAGCGCGGTGACGTAGTCCAGGAAGGCCAGGCGCAGCTGCCGGTCCAGCCGTCCGGTCGCGCTGCAGCCGACCAGGGACAGCGAGCCGTCGGGCAGCACGAGCAGGTGCTCCGGCCGCAGGTCGGCGTGGAAGACGCCGTCGGCCAGCGCGCTCTCCAGGACGAGCTTCATCAGGGCGGGGACCGCGGCCTTGGCCGCGGTCCGGTCGAGTCCCTCGGCGAGGGGGACGGCGCCCTCGGGCCATTCGAAGGCGACCGCCTGCTTGGCGGCGAACTCCGGCACCGGCCGGGCGAGCGAGAGCCCCGCCGTCCCGCCGGACTCCAGCAGCAGGGCGAGCTCGACGGTGTTCAGCGCGTCGTTCCGCAGGTCGGTGTGCTCGATGGCCTGGCGGGCGGTGGAGCGCAGGACGGACAGCGGGCGGACCGCGCGCAGCTGCGGGACCAGCTCGGCCGGGCCCAGCAGGGTCGCGGCCAGCCGCAGGTCGCGCAGAAGGTCTCCGCGCACGCCGGGGCGGGCGACGCGGAAGAGCACCTCGCGCCCGTCGGACAGGGTGGCCCGGTGGAGCTGGCTGAGCGGTGAGACGGCGAACGGCTCGTCCGCCACGCCCCGCACCCGTGCGGGGAAGGCGCGGTTGAGAAGGCGCCACACCTCCGCGGCGGGGACCGGCGCCGGGACGAGCGGTTCCTTGCGCAACCGTTCGACCAGGAAGCCGGGGACGAGGCCCTCGCTCTGCTCCAGCAGCCGGGCGACCTCCGCGCCCGAGGGCCCGAAGGCCTCGAACTGGTCGCGGAGCCAGGCCGAGGCGGCGGTCCTGAACAGCTCCTCGGGCGGGTCCCGGTACAGCAGCCCGTCCAGCACCACGCCGGGCAGCCGGCGCACCGCCCAGCGCACCTGCCCGGCCGGGACGGCCAGCGCGTGCCGGGCGAGCCGGGTCAGGGACGGGGGACCGGGGCTGGCCCAGGCGCGGGCGCGTTCGTCGAGTTCGGCGTCGCGGAGGCTCCGGGCGCGCGCCCAGCCTTCGACCTCGTCGGCGAGACCCGGCTGCGCGCCGACCCAGGCGGAGGTCCGGGCGGAGTTCACCAGGGCGGGAGCGGGAGTCTCAGCGGCCATGCCCCGGACCCT
This sequence comes from Actinocorallia aurantiaca, assembly GCF_039533685.1. Classification (NCBI taxonomy): domain Bacteria; kingdom Bacillati; phylum Actinomycetota; class Actinomycetes; order Streptosporangiales; family Thermomonosporaceae; genus Actinocorallia; species Actinocorallia aurantiaca. Next base: position 26,114 of record NZ_BAAATZ010000009.1, read on the forward strand.
AGCCAACACCGGGAGTGACGTGCAACATATCGACGCTTTTGTCGCAATGAGCTAGTTTTCGCAGTGACTTCTCTTACACCCCGGAGGCATACATGGCGTTTCACGGCCCCTACGCAGACGGCCCCTCCGCTGCGGACCTGAAGGTCGAATCGCCTCCACTGAAGACGCTGACCTGGCGGGATCCGGGGCGCCTGGCGGCCGTGATGGCGGTCCTCGCGTCCCAGGTGCTCCTGCAACTGGCGAAGTGGCTGGTGCGGCGGGGCGAGAAGAACTGGAAGGCCGCCGCCTCGCGCGGGGTCATCGACGCCTTCGAGAAGCTCGGCCCCACCTTCGTCAAGCTCGGCCAGGTCATCGCGTCCTCGCCGGGGCTCTTTCCCAAGCCGCTGGCGGACGCCGCCGTGCGCTGCCTGTACGCGGTCAAGCCGTTCGGCGTCGACGAGGTGCGCCGCGTCATCACCGAGAGCCTCGGCGCGCCGCCGGAGGAGATCTTCAAGAGCTTCGAGCCCGTGCCGCTGTCCGCCGCCTCCATCGGTCAGGTGCACGCCTGCGTGCTGACCGACGGGCGGGAGGCGGTCATCAAGGTGCAGCGCCCGGACATCAGCCGCACCATGGCGACCGACCTGCGGGTCGCCTACGCCGTCACCCGGCTGCTGGAGCGGGTCTCCAAGAACGCGCTGGCGATGAAGCCCTCCGCCGCCGTCGCCGACCTGCACTCGGTCACCTTCCAGGAGCTCAACAGCGCGCTGGAGGCGCAGCGCCAGCACGACTACCGCGCGCACCTGCACGACTTCGACGACAACTACGACGTGGCGGTCCCCGAGATCTACTGGGACTACTGCGGTCCGCAGGTCATCTGCATGGAGCGCATGCACGGCATCCCGCTGGACGAGTTCGAGGAGATCCGCGCCCGCGGGGTGGACGGCGCGGAGATGCTGCGGCGGGGCGTCAAGGTCTGGGTGGAGTCGGCGCTGCTGCGCGGGGTCTTCCACGGGGACCTGCACGCCGGCAACCTCTGGCTGCTGGACGACGGCCGCATGTGCTACCTGGACTTCGGCATCATGGGCGAGGTGACGGGCCCCTGGCGGGAACTGCTGAAGGACATGTTCTACACCGGCATGTTCGACGCCGACTTCAACCGGCTGGTCCCGCACTACCGCGCGCTCGGCATGATCCCCGAGGGCATCGGCACGGACGCCGAGATCGCCATGCGGCTGGAGATGATCTTCGGTCCCATCCTCAAGTCCGGCATGGCCGGCATCAGCCTCGGCAAGACCATCGGCCTGATCATGGACATGGCCAAGCAGTACCAGGTCGACTCGCCCCAGGAGCTCGTCCTGGTCAGCAAGCAGTTCCTGTACTTCGAGCGGTACTCCAAGGAGCTCGCCCCCGACTGGATGATCTTCGGGGACATCGCGCTGGCCGAGAACGTCTTCCCCGAGGAGTACGCGAAGAAGTCGGCCGAGCTGGAAGCGGCGAAGACCGCCTCCTCCTGAGCGCCTAGTACCAGTTGTTGCGCTGCCAGAACGACCAGGCGCCGCACGGATCCTTGTAACGCGCCTTGATGTAGGAGAGCCCCCACAGCATCTGGGTGGTGGCGTTGGTCTCCCAGTTCGGGCCCGCCGAGGACATCTTGGAGCCGGGGAGCGCCTGCGGGATCCCGTAGGCGTCGCTCCAGGGGTTGTCGGCGCGCTCGTTCCAGTTGCTCTCGTGCTCCCAGAGGGTCAGCAGGGCCGGCCAGCAGGCGTCCCAGCCCCGGGCCGCGTTGAGCTTGCGGCCGGCCTCCTTGTTCTCCGCGGAGCTCGGGTTCGGCATCTTGGCCAGCTTCTCCGCGGCGAGCTTGGCGTCGATCTCCTTCTTGTGCTTCTTGTACCAGGCGGCCTTGCGCCGGGCCTTCTCCTTGGCCGCCTTCTCCTTCAGGAACGCGCGGCGCTTGGCGTTGGCGATGGCGTCGGCCACGAGCGGTTCCAGCGGCCTCATGTCGGACTGCTGCACCATCCGGAGCGCCTCGTTCGCGGAGAGGCCCTCCGTCTCGGCGATGGCGGGCGGGTCGGCCTCGCCGAAGTCGACGTACAGCACGGCGGCGCCGAGCCCGAGCATCACGACCAGGACGACCGTGATGCTGCCGAGGGCCCGGCGGAAAGGGGAGTCCTGCATGGACAAGAAGGATGCCCCCTGCGGCGTGCGCGTGGAACAGCCGGAGCGGAAAAATCATCCGCGGTGGAGCCTGCGCAGGGCCAGTTCGGCGTACAGCGCGCTGCCGCGGGCCAGCACGGAGTCGTCGAACTCGGCCTCCGCGGAGTGGTTGCCGGGGGCGGTCAGCGGATCCCGGTCCGGCGCGCAGGCGCCGAGCAGCGCCATCGCGCCGGGGACGGCGTCCAGCACGAAGGAGAAGTCCTCGGAGGCCGACACGGGGTGGGGCGCGTCCATGTACCGGTCCTCGCCGAGCAGCCCGCGGGCGGCGGCGCCGAGGAACGCGGCCTCGCCGGGGTCGTTGACCGTCACGGGGTAGTCGACGCGGTAGTCGACGTCCGCCGACACGTCGTGCGCGGCCGCGATGCCCTCGACGACCCGGCGCAGGCCCGTCTGCACCTTCTTCTGCGACTCGGCGGAGAAGGAGCGGACGGTCGCGGTGAACATCGCGTCGTGCGGGATGACGTTGGGCGCGTCCCCGGCGTGGAAGCTGCCGACCGTCAGGACGACCGGGTCGAAGACGTTGAAGGAGCGCGTGACGAACGTCTGGAGCGCGCCGACCATCTCGCACGCGGCGGGGATGGGGTCGCGGGTGACGTAGGGCATGGACGAGTGGCCGCCCTTGCCGTGCACCGTGACCGTGACGGTGTCGGCCGCGGCCATGATGGGCCCGTCCTTGCACAGCACGAACCCGGACGGCAGCAGCGAGGACGTGACGTGGAGGGCGTACGCGGCCACCGGTTTCTGCCAGGTCGCCTCCAGGACGCCCTCGTCGATCATCATTCGGGCGCCGGCGTAGCCCTCCTCGCCCGGCTGGAACATGAAGACGACGCTGCCGGGCAGGTCGTCCCGGCGTGACAGCAGCCGGGCCGCGCCGACGAGCATCGCGGTGTGCAGGTCGTGGCCGCAGGCGTGCATGGCGCCGGTGCGGCGGGAGCGGAACTCGACCCCGGTGTGCTCGTCGAGCGGCAGGGCGTCCATGTCGGCGCGCAGCAGCACCGTCGGGCCGGGGGCGCCGCCGCGCAGGACGGCGGTCACCGAGGAGAGCGCCCTGCCGGTGGTGATCTCCAGGGGGAGCCCTTCCAGGGAGCGCAGCACCTTGTCCTGGGTGGCGGGCAGGTGGAGGCCCAGTTCGGGTTCGGTGTGGAGGTCGCGCCGGAGGTCCTGGAGGTCGTCCTGGAGGGCGGCGGCTTCGGCGAGGGTGTGGTTCACGAACTGATCCAACCCTCGTTCCGGCCGAGGGGCAATTGTGAAGAAACCTCATGTTGGTTTCGTGTGCTCTCACCAGTGACAACAGGCGGATCGGTTGTTCTCACCAAATCTGGAAACGGGTATTCCCGTCTTAGACCGAATGCCAGTAGAGTCCCCTCATCCGCGATATGTGACCTGTGTCGCCCTCTGTGGCTCAAGTCGCTCTTGGTAATGAAGGGGTCCGGCGATGGCTCTGCTGCTGCAACGGGGGCCCGGGCTCGCGCTCAAGCAGGCCGGCAAGCTCCTGGACGAGACCGGCGAGCTGTTCGTGACCCTCCTCGAGGGGCTGCGGCGCACCTGGGACGTCCGCACCTGGTGGGGCGAGTTCATCGAGCAGTGCTGGTTCATGATCCGGGTCACCACCGTGCCCCTGCTGCTCATCGCCATTCCGCTCGGCGCGACGATCTCGCTCCAGGTCGGTGACATCGCCCGCCAGATCGGCGCCGAGTCCAGCACCGGCGCGCTGGTCGTCGCGGGCATGGTGCGCCAGGTCGCGCCGCTGGCGGCGGCCCTGCTGATCGCGGGATCCGGCGGCAGCGCCATGACCTCCGACATGGGGGCGCGGCGGATCCGCGACGAGCTGTCGGCGCTGGAGGTCATGGGCATCAACCCGACCCACCGGCTGGTGACCCCCCGCCTGTGGGCCGCGAGCGTCGTCAGCGTCCTGCTGTGCTCCATGGTGATCCTGTCGGGGACCGCGGGAGGCTTCTACTTCAACGTCATCCAGCAGGGCGTCACCCCGGGCGCGTACTTCGACGGGGCCGCCGCGCTGCTGCAGATCTCCGACCTGGGCGTCACCCTCTTCAAGGCGTGGATGTTCGGCCTGACCGCCGCGGCCGTCGCCTGCATGATGGGCATGAACTGCGAGTACGGGCCGGCCGGCGTGGGACGGGCGGTCACCCGGGCGACCGTCGCGACCTCCCTGCTGGTCTTCGCCCTGAACTACACCATCGAGACGCTCTACACCGTTCTCGTCCCCCCCAAGTTCTGAACCTGCGAGGAACCCCCTTGGCTGCCATCCTCCCCGGGCGCAAACTGGGCGTCGCCGTCCAGGATCGGGTCAAGAGGCTGCCGGAGGCGGCGAACCTGCCCATCTTCCTGGGCCGGGTCGTCCACCACCTGGTGGTCGATCTGATCATTCGCCGCAAATACGGCAAAGCCGTCGTGCGCCATATGAGCGACATGACCATTGGTGTGAACGCCCTCTTCATCGGCGGCGGCATGGTGTTCGTCATCTTCGCGATGTCGTTCCTCACCGGCGCGCTCGTCGGCGTCCAGGGCTACCCGTCCCTGGAGCGCATCGGCGTCGAGTCCTTCACCGGACTGGTCTCCAGCTTCTCCACCATCCGGGAGATGGGGCCGGTCATCACCGGCATCGCACTCGTCTCCCAGGTGGGCAGCGCCTGCACCGCCGAGATCGGCGCGATGCGCATCAGCGAGGAGATCGACGCCCTGGAGGTGATGGGCATCAACTCCATCGCCTACCTGGTCTGCACCCGCATCGCCGCGACCGTCGTCGCGCTGGTCCCGCTGTACCTGCTGGCGCTGTTCGCCAGCTTCTTCGCGACCAAGTTCATCTCGGTGCAGTTCTTCGGGATGTCCGAAGGCGTCTACGACTACTACTTCCACATCTACCTGCCACCTCAGGACGTCTTCTACAGCGTCCTGAAGGTGATCGTCTTCGCGTTCATCGTCATGTTCATCCACTGCTACCGCGGCTACTACGCCAGCGGCGGTCCGGTCGGCGTGGGCATCGCGGCGGGCAACGCGATCCGTGAGTCCGGAGTGGCGATCGTGCTGGTCAACCTGCTGCTGTCCTACATCTTCTGGGGTAACGGAGGGTCGGTGAGCCTCACCGGATGAGCAGCTCAGATCTCTCCCTCTCCAAGGCGGCCAGGACGAGGTTCGCCCTCCTCGGCACGGGGATCGCCGCGGCGGTCGCCGTCGCCGCGGCGGTGGCGGCCACCCCGTCGGACCCCCCGTCGCACTACTTCAACGCCACCTTCAACCGCGCCGGGCAGGGCCTGGACGGGCAGTCGAAGGTGAAGGTCCGCGGCATGACCGTCGGCTCCGTCGTCTCGGTGAAGCTGGACGGCAAGGGCCGGGCCCGGGTGCGGTTCCGCGTCGACGAGGACATCCGGGTGCCCGCCACGGTCTCGGTCGGGGTCGAGCCGACCTCGGTCTTCGGGCCCAAGGACCTCTCCCTGGACTTCGGCCAGGGAGAGGGCGTCGGCCCCTTCCTGAAGTCGGAGGCCGTCATCACCAGGACCTCCGACCCGGCCGAGCTCTCCGACACCGGGCGCCCCATCGCCGACCTCGCCGCGGCGATCGACCCCGAGGACCTCTCCACCGTGGTGCACACCCTCGCCGAGGCCCTGCGCGGCAACGGGGAGAAGCTGCGGCGGACCACCGACAACGGCCAGAAGGTGCTCGAACTCCTGCACCGCAACCGCAAGGGCACCTCGCGGGCGCTGAAGGACGCGACGGCCCTGGCCGGCGTGTTCGGGAGCCGGACCGAGACGATCGACCGGCTGCTGGACGACGCGACCGCCCTCAACAAGACCCTCGCCGAGGATCCCGAAGGCTTCGAGCAGACCCTGGACAACGCGGCGGTCCTGGCCGACGCGCTCTCCGCCACGCTCGAGAACAACGGCGACGACCTCGCCCTGCTGATCGACAAGGGCTCGCTGCTCAACGACAGCCTCTACAGCCGCCAGCCGGAGCTGGTCAGCCTGATCAACGGGATCAGCAGCCTCTTCGGCGGGCTGGCCGCGATCATGCAGGTGCCGGGCCCCCAGGGCACCCGGCTGGGCAACACGAACCTGTACGTCTCGCTCAACCTGTGCGACGAGCTGCCCGACCTGTGTCCGCCGGAGTGGACCTACACCGACAAGGACGACCCGAAGAAGAAGACGAAGAAGAAGGGGAACGGCTGATGGCGCGCCGCACTATCGGGCGGTACGGCCCGGCCCCCTCCATCCTGGTCAAGGTGCTCGCCTTCACGGTCGTCAGCCTGGTCCTGACCTACTACATCGGCGCGATGATCGTCGGCAGCAGCTTCAACGAGCGGTACGAGCTGCGCGCCGGCTTCGAGGACGTCGGCGGGCTCATCGCCAACGACCTGGTCAAGGTCTCCGGCGCGCCCGTGGGCAAGGTGACCGGGGTCAAGGTGGTGCGCGGCAGGGCCGAGGTCACCATGCTGGTCGACCGCGAGGTGAGGCTGCCCGCCGACAGCACCGCGGAGATCCGCTGGCGCAACCTCATGGGCCAGCGGATGATCTACCTGGTGCCGGGGAACACGCGGACCGGCCAGTGGCTGGAGGACGGTTCGCGGCTGAAGTCCACCAAGGCGGTGGTCGACCTAGGCGAGATCGTCAACACGCTCGGGCCGCTCACCCGAAACCTCGATCCCGCGCAGCTCAACAAGATCCTCCAGGCGGTCGCGCGGATGCTCGAGGGCAACACCGAGAACATCAACCTGATGACGGTCAACCTGCAGAACGTCGTGAAGACGTTCGCCGACCGCAAGGACCAGCTCACCTCGATCCTGGACAGCTACTCCAGCCTGACGAACGTGGCGGTCCGGCGGGACGGGCAGATCGAGCAGGTCATCGACGACCTGGTCGCCATCAGCGAGGCGTTCGCCGGCAACACCGACCTGCTCGGCTCGGCGAGCGGCGAGCTGGCCCAGGTCAGCCGCACGCTGGACAAGGTGATCAGCGGCAACCAGCGGGAGCTGGACCGCGCCATCTTCAACCTCGACCGGTTCGCCCAGGCCGCGGCCGACGACGTCGGCCAGTTGGAGAAGGTCCTGCAGGGCCTGCCGCCCGCGCTGCGCTCCCTGTTCAGCATCGTCAACGGCGGCCATTATCTGCGGGTCAACGCGATGTGCCTCAACGTCGTCCAGGGCTCCTGCCCCACCCCGATGCGGTTGCCCGGACCGGAGAACAAGACGACCGACCAGGAGCGGCGCGACGGCACGGCGACGCTCCGCAACCTGCTCGGACAACTCTCAGGACAGGGAGGCCAGTGATGAAGAAGGCCCTCTCCCGCGTCGTGAGCGTGCGCGGCGGGCGCCCCCGCCTGGCCTCGCTGCGCGACCTCGACCGCAGGCTCGTGGCGGTCGTCTCGATGGCCGTCGTCGGCGCCATGCTCGCCTTCGCCTTCCTGTACGGGCAGCTCGGCCTGTTCCGCGGCGGCTACGACGTGACCGCCGTGTTCACCGAGACGGGCGGAATCCAGACGAGGGACGACGTCCGCCTGGCCGGGGTGAAGGTCGGGTCGGTCTCCGGCATCGACCCGAACTTCCAGAAGGGCTACGTCGTCGTCACCTTCCGGCTGAACAGCGGTGTGGAGCTCGGTCCCAGGACTCGCGCCGACGTGCAGCTGTCCAATCTGCTCGGCGGCCGGTTCCTCAAGCTCACCGGACCCGTGCAGAAGCCCTACCTGCACACACTGCCGGCGGAGAAGAGGCGCATCCCCAAGGAGCGCACCGGCACCCCGTACACGGTCGTGGACGCCCTCAACAAGTCGACGGGCGACCTCGGCACGCTCGACATGGAGTCGCTCACCAAGGTCCTGAAGGAGACCGAGAAGCTCACCCTCCCGTCGCAGAAGAACCTCAACAAGCTGCTCACGAACATCAGCACGCTGAACGCCGCGCTGAACGAGAAGAGCCCGCAGTTCCAGCAGCTCATCGCCGACGCCAACGAGCTGACCGGCACGCTGGCCACCAAGAACGCCGACCTCACCCGATTGATCGAGGCCTCACGGACCCTGCTGAAGACGCTCGCCGCGCACAAGGGCGAGCTGTCCGACGCGCTCGGCGGCAACAGCCGGACCGTCACGGTGCTGGCGGACGTGGTGGACAAGCGGGGCAAGGAGCTCGACGACCTGCTGGCCAACCTGCACACCATCACCGAGCGGCTGGAGCCGAACATCGGCAACCTGAACACCACCCTGGCGCTGCTCGGCCCCTCCTTCGAGGCGCTGGCCAACGCGGGGAGCACCGGGAACCTCGCCTTCGTGGCGACGGGCCTGGGCGTGCTCCAGCCCACCCGGACGATTCTTCCCCCGGAGGCGCGACCGTGATCTCCCGAATGAGACTGGCGGCCCTCGGCCTGGCCGCGGCGCTGGTCCCGGCGGCCGGATGCTCGGTCCTGGACGGGGCGGGGCAGACCCGCCTGACCGTCTACTTCGACCGGGCCACCAGCTTTTACGCCGGCTCGAACGTCAAGGTGATGGGCATCGACGTCGGTACCGTCGAGAAGGTCGAGATCCTGGCCGACAAGGTCAGGGTCGAGGCGACCGTGGACGGGGACGTCCCGCTGCCCGCAGGGGTGAAGGCCTCGATCGTGCCGCTGAACCTCGTCGGGGAGCGCAACCTGGTGCTCTACCCCGCCTACGCCGGCGGGCCCAAGGCGCCGTCGCGGTTCGTCATCGAGCAGAAGGACACCGTCCTGCCGATCGAGACCGACGACGCGCTCGCCGCCTTCACCGAGGTGCTCGACGCCATCGACCCGATGCAGGCGAGGAAGGCCACCCGCAACGCCGCCGAGTCGTTCGAGGGCAACGGGGAGGTCTTCAACCAGGTGCTGCAGGAGAGCGGGCGGCTCACCGAGACCCTCGGAGGGCAGGCCGACTCCCTGGCCGGGCTGGCCGAGAACCTCTCGGTCCTGTCGGACGTGGTGAAGGGCAAGGAGGACGTGCTCGGCGACATGATCGAGCAGCTCTCCGCGGCCACCTCCGTGTTCGCCCAGGAGCGCGACGAGATCGAGAAGCTGGTGAAGTCGCTGGTGCGGCTGGTGCGCAGCGGCGACGTCCTGCTGAAGAAGTACGAGGGCACGCTCGTGGACGACCTGCGCGTCCTCACCCAGGTCACCCTGGTGCTGAAGGGCAACAGCGGGCAACTGGAGCAGCTGGTCAACTCGCTGCCCAAGGTCGCCAAGGCCTTCCTGGACACCTGGGACCCCAAGTCGCACACCGCCACGCTGAAACTCTCGCTCGACCCGTCGCTGCGCAACCTCGCGCGCGAGCTCGGCGTCTCGGACGGGAGCGAGTGCATCCTGCCCCAGCCCGCGTTCGCCAACTGCGAGTGGGAGGACTGAATGAGACGGCTTCTCCCGCTGCTGGCCCTGGTGACGGCCCTCGGAGCGAGCAGCGCCTGCACCCCCTCGACGCTCGGCGCGCCGACCGGGAAGCTGACCCTGGTCGCCAGGTTCAGCGACGCGCAGAACCTCGTCGCCGGGCACAGCGTGCAGATGAGCGACATCCAGATCGGCAGCGTCACGAAGGTGCGGCTGGTCGGCTACGAGGCCGAGGTCACCATCTCGGTCGAGGACGAGTACAGGATCCCGGCGGGCACGTCGGCGGAGGTCGCGCAGACCTCCCTGCTGGGCGAGAACTACGTGAAGCTGACCCTGCCCGAGGGCGGCGACATGGCGCGCGGCCCCCACCTCCAGAACGGCGCGCGGATCGAGCGGACCAGCGTCGCCCCGCAGTTCGAGCAGGTCGCCGACAGCGCCGGGGAGATCCTCCGGGCGATCAGCGGCGACGACGTGGCGACCCTCCTCAACGAGGGCGCGACGGCGCTGGAGGGCCAGGGCCCCAAGCTCAACGACATGGTCGCCCAGTCCGGGGACCTGCTGGCGATCGTCGCCGGACAGCGCGAGGAGCTCGGCGACGCCATCGACCAGCTGGCCAAGCTCGGCCGGATGCTGGAGAAGCACGAGGCCTCCTTCGCGTCCGGCGACATCGAGCGGACCATCGGCCTGATCGACGACAACAAAGAGAAGATCATCCACACGGTCGACCGGCTGACGGCCACCGCGCGGCAGCTCAACGACAAGGTGTTCGTCGGGCGGGCCGAGAAGATGCGGACGATGCTCAAGAGACTCGACCCGACACTGGAGACGATCGGCTCCAGCACCGAGCAGCTGAACCGGCTGGTGGCCAGCCTGGCGGAGTTCCAGGAGGTCGTGCCGAAGGTCGTCTACGACGGGCAGCTGCTGCTGTTCGGCTCGATCCGGGCCGGCTTCCGCAACGACGCGTCCAAGGACGACCCGTCCAGCCTGCTCTTCCCGTTCCTCGACCAGATCATCCAGCAGGGAGGCGGGCGGTGAACGGCAGGCGCATCCTCATCAACGTCACCGTGTTCGCGGTCCTCTCGGCCGTGATGGCGGTGTGGGCCGTGCAGAACGTCGTCAGGTTCGACTTCGTGGACCGGCCGTACACGATCCGCGCGGAGTTCGTCTCCTCGCCGGGACTGCACGAGAACTTCGAGGTCGCCTATCTCGGAGTCGGCGTCGGCGAGATCAAGTCGATCCGGCTGGACGACGAGGGCGGCAAGGTGGTGACCGAGCTGGCCATCCGCCGCGGGGTGCGGCTCCCCGCGGCGCTCAAGGCCGCGGCGGGGCGCAAGTCGGCGGTCGGCGAGCCGTACGTCGACCTGTCCCCGCTGCCCGGGGCCGACCTGTCCGAGCCGATGCGGCCCGGCGGGATGATCCCGAAGGAGAACACCTCCGTCCCGGTCTCCTACGGCGACCTGTTCTCCAAGGTGATCGACGGGCTCGACGCCGTCGACCCGGAGGCCACGAAGCTGCTGTGGAGCGAGCTGGCCAAGGGCCTGGAGGGCCGCGAGGACTCCCTGCGCCAGATCATCGACGGCGGTGACGAGCTCACCTCGACCTTCGCCGAGCGGACCGAGCTGATCGACGGGCTCACCGAGGACCTCTCGAAGCTCACCCGCTCCCTGGCCGGGCACAAGGACGCGCTGGGGAACACCATCGACGGTTCCGCGGCGATCGTCGGGCCGCTGGCCGCCCTGCGCGCCGAGATCAAGGAGCTGACCGAGCGCGCTCCCGGATACACCTCCCGGCTGGCCGCCTTCGTCGAGCAGACCGACACGTTGGTCGGCTGCAGCCTGAACTCGCTCGGTGCGGGGACCCTGGGGCCGCTGGGCACGCGGCGGAACCTGCGGGACCTGGAGAGCGCGCTCGGCATGGCCGACCAGCTGGTCCTCGCCCTCGACGACATCATCCGGCCGACCGGGACCGAGTACCAGAAGGCGATCAACCTGGCGGCGATCATCGCCACCAAGGGCGAGGCGCCCAAGGACTTCAAGGCGCCGCTGCCGCAGCCCGCGGTGCAGGACGTCCCGGTCTGCTCCAACGGCGCCGACCCGTTCCGGGCGGTCCCCGCCCGGAACGCGGACCGGAAGGACGGCGACGGAGAAGAGAGCCGTACGGACGAGCGGGCCGCCGCGCCCGCCGTCACCCCCGCGGGCACGCCGAGCACGGTCGTGGCCCGTCCCGCCGCCGCGTCGGAGCCCGGAGGACCGCCCGCGTGGCTGGTCTACCTCCCTCCGGTCCTGGCCCTTTTGGTGCTGGTGCGAGTTGCGGTACGTTCTGTCCCCGCCCTGGCCTGGGCTCGGCGCCGTCGCCGGTGAACACCCCGAGGAGAACTGAGTGAGCACCACCACTGGGCCGGACAAGAAGCCCGTACGGCGCGTCCGGGTAATCGAGATCCTCGACGACGAGGAGCTCGACGGGACGGCCGACGAGAAGGCCGCCGAACCCGGGGTTCCGGGCGAGGCGAAGGACGAGGCCGGAGCCGGGGTCACCCTCCTCAAGGCCGACACCGACACCGACACCGAGGCCGAGGCCGAGGCCGACACCGAGCCCGCGCCGGTGAAGAAGCCCGTCGTGAAGACTCCGTCCGGACGCGGAAAGCTCCCGGCGGTCCCGTCCGGCGCCGGCGGCAGGACCCCCCTCCTGCTGACGGTCGCGGTCGTGGTCCTGGCGCTGCTCGCCGGTTTCGCGCTGTTCCAGTGGAGGTCGGCGGCCGGAGCGGCCGAAGAGCGCAAGGAGCTCGTCTCCCGCGTCACGGCCTTCGGCGACCTGATGGCCACCTACTCCTACGACGACGTCGAGAGCGCCAACAAGAAGGCGATGACCTATCTCGTGGGCGACGCGCTCGAAGAGCGCAAGAAGGTGGACCTGACGGCCCTCCGCGAACAGCTGGAGTCGCAGAAGACCAGGTTGAAGTCCACCACCTACGCCGTCTACGTCGGTTCGGTCGACGGGAACCTGGCCAGCGCCGTCCTGGTGTTCGACCTGCGGGGCGAGTCCACCGCGCTGGCCGAGCCCCAGACGATCGCCAAGAGCCACCTGACCCTCGGCCTGATCAAGCGGGACGGCGAGTGGATGATCAGCTCGATGGTCCCGGCCGGGAGCGAGAGCGCCTCCTCCGCGAGCACGCCGACGGGAGCCGTTCCGAACGGGACGCCCTCCGCGTCCCCGGATAAGGCGGATAAGCCGGAGAATAAGGACGAGAAGAACTGACGCTTTCGATTCCGCTCGACGAAACCCCCGGATACCTTCGTGTCCGGGGGTTTTCGGTAAGACGGGCCCCGGGTGGACAGAAAGTGGGACCGTGGTGGACGCCGACTCGGAGCACATCCCGGACGAGCAGCTGATCCGGGAGTTCGGGCTGTTGCTGAGCGCGACGACCCGCCTGGAGCGCATCGTGGGACGGGCGCTGGAACGGCGCGCAGGCATCACCCACGTCATGCTCGAGGTGCTGCTGCGGCTGGACGACGGCTGCCGGTCGATGAGCCACCTGGCCCAGGAGATGATCCTCACCAGCGGCGGCATGACCCGGCTGGTCAACCGGATGGAGGGCGCGGGCCTGGTCGTCCGCGCCACCTCGCCCACCGACCGCAGGGTCCAGCAGGTCTCCCTCACCGGCAGGGGGCGCGAGACGCTGCGCCGCGCCCTGCTCGTGCACAGCGAGGTGCTGCGGGAGTTCTTCTCCGGGCCGCTCAGCGACGGGCAGCGGGCCGCGCTGGAGGAGTCCCTGCTCCTGCTGGAGGCCAGGGGCCGCAGGGAACTGCCCTCCCTGGGATGAGGCTCAGCGGAGCCTCCACAGCCGGAGGACCTGGTCGCCGCCGCCGGCGACCAGCAGCGAGCCGTCGGGGCTGAAGGCCAGCGCCTCGACCGACCCGTCGTCGGCCTTCAGGACCTGATCCAGCGGGGTGCGGGCGACCGGGTCCCACAGCCGGACGGCGCCCTCCTCGCCGCCGGCGGCCAGGAGCCGCCCGTCGGGGCTGAACGCCAGGGCCAGGACCCAGCCGTCGTTCTCGCCCAGGGGGCCGCCGACGGGGGCGAGGGAGGCGGCGTCCCACAGCCGGACGGTCCGGTCGCTGCCGCAGCCGGCGAGCAGTCGCCCGTCGGGGCTGAAGGCGACGCGGGCGACCGAGCCCGCGTGGTCCTGGACGGGGAGCCCGAAGGGGGCGTGGGCCGTCATGTCCCACAGCCGGATGACGCCCTCGCTGCCGCCGCCGGCCAGCAGCCGCCCGTCGGGGCTGAAGGCGACCGACAGGACCCAGCCGGGGTGCTCGAACACCGAGACGGGCGCGGGGCTGTTCATGTCCCACACGCGGACGGTCCCGTCGGTGCCGCCGCTGGCCAGCAGCAGTCCGTCGGGGCTGAACGCCACCGAGCGCACCCCGTGGGTGTGGCCGTGCAGGGGTTCCGCGGCGGGGGCGAGGGTCGCGGCGTCCCACAGGCGGATCGCGTGGTCGCCGCTGCTGGCCAGGAGCCGCCCGTCGGGACTGAACGCCACCGAGTCGGCCACGGTGGTGTGGGCGAGGACCGGGGGAGCGGCCAGGGTGCGGCGCTCCACGTCCCACAGGCGTACGGTGCCGTCCCTGTCGCCGCTGGCCAGGTGCCGCCCGTCGGGGCTGAACGCCACGGCCCTGATCACGTTGGTGTGGCCCTCGAGCGGCGGCCCGCAGGACGCGAAGACGGGATACGCGGGGGCCGGAGCGGTCCGGACCCGGGCGGGGGCCGGGGCGGGGGAGGAGTCGTTCAGCAGGGCCGCGGCCTCCTCGGCGGTGGGGCGGCCGGCCGGGTCGGGGTTCATCAGGCTCTGCAGGACGGAGGTCAGCGGGCCGGCGTTGCGCGGGGGCTCGGGTTCGGCCCGGCTGATGGCGAAGAGCAGGGCCGCGGTGTTGGGGGCCTGGAAGGGGGCGCGGCCCTCCACGGCGGTGTAGAGCGTGGCGCCCAGCGACCACAGGTCGGAGGCGGGGGTGGCGCTCTCGCCCCTGATCTGCTCGGGCGCGAGGTAGGCGGGGGTGCCGACGATCGTGCCGGTGGCGGTCAGCGCGGTCGTGGCGTCCTCGAGGACGGCGATGCCGAAGTCGGTGATGATCGACCGGTCCTTCTCCAGAAGGATGTTGCCGGGCTTGATGTCGCGGTGGACGACGCCCTCTCCGTGCGCGACGGCGAGGGCCTCGGCCACGTGCGCGCCGATCCGGGCCGCCTCCTCGGGGGAGAGCGGCCCGGCGGACTGCAGCAGACCCGCCAGGGACGGGCCGGGGACCAGTTCCATGACGATCCAGGGGAGGTCGTCCTCGTCCCGGAACTGGTCGTAGACGGTGATGATGTTGGGATGGCGCAGCCCTCCGGCGGCGCGGGCCTCGCGTTCCATCCTGGCGACCAGCACGTCCCGCTGGTGCGTTCCGGTGGCGGGCAGGCGGAGCTGCTTCAGCGCCACGTCGCGGCGCATGTGCTCGTCATGGGCCCGCCAGGCGGCGCCCATGCTGCCTTCCCCCAGTAGTCCCAGCAGCCGATAGCGTCCCGCGACCAGCCGGCCGTCTCCATGCTCCACGCTAGTTACATAAGCACATGAAACGGACCATCGGCACCGCGAGCGCGGGTCAGCGGCTGTAGAACTCCACCACCTGCTGCTCGTCGCAGACGACCGGGATCTCCCGCCGCTCGGGCAGCCGCTCCAGCCGGGCGAGCAGCGCCTCGGCCCGCACGTCCAGGTAGGGGGCGGAGACCGCGGGGGCGTAACCGCCCTGCGCGGCGGTCTGGAAGGGGAGCAGCGAGCGGCTCTTCTCCGCGACGGAGATGAAGTCGCCCGGCCGCAGCCGGTAGGAGGGGCGGTCCACGCGCCTGCCGTTCACCAGGATGTGGCGGTGCACGACGAACTGGCGGGCCTGGTAGATCGTCCGGGCGAACCCGGCGCGCAGGACCAGGGCGTCGAGGCGGCGCTCGAGGTCGACCACCAGGGCCTCGCCGGTCTTGCCCTCCACCTTGCGGGCCCGGTCGAAGGCCAGGCGGAGCTGGGCCTCGCGGATGTTGTACTGCGCGCGCAGGCGCTGCTTCTCCAGGAGCTGCGCCTTGTAGGGGGAGTCCTTCTTGCGGCCCCGGCCGTGCACCCCGGGCGGGTACGGGCGGGCCTCGAAGTACTTCACGCACTTGGGCGTCAGCGGGATGCCGAGCGCGCGGGAGAGCTTCGCCTTCGGCCGGGGGTTGTTCATGGTGCTCCTTCGTGGTTAGGTATGCCTAAGTAAGGCTAGCCTAACCTAAGCCAATCCCGCTTCCGAAGGAGCCCTCGGTGACCTGCAGACCCGGACCCGCCGAGCGGGCACGCACCCTCGCCTACGGCGTCGCCGGCGGTTCGCTGACCGCGCTGGACCTGACCGAGGAGCTCGTCGCCGCGCACGTGACGGGCCCCGACGGCGCCCCGCTGCTGCTCATGCCCTCCGCCTCCCCGGTGGTGCAGAGCCTGCGGCACGCCCCCGACCTGCCCGTGACCCTGCAGATCACCGACCTGTCGCCGGTGCCGCTCCCCGACCGGGTGCGCGGCACGGCCTGGCTGCACGGCTGGGTCACCGAGGTCCCCGCGGAGTCCCGGCGCGAGGCGGCCGTCCGCCTCTCCCGCCTGCACCCCCGCCCCGACCTCCTCGACATCGGGGTGCGCATCCCCCTGCCGGGCGACGAACCCGAGTGGACGATCCTGTCCCTGGAGGTCGCCGAGGTCCACCTGCGCGACATGTGGGGCGACTCCGTCATCGAGCCGGAGGACTACGCCGAGGCGGCCCCCGACCCGTTCGTCGCGGTGGAACCCGCCCTCGTCTCCCACCTGGACTCCCACCACCGCAACGAACTCCAGGCCCTGTTCGGGCACCGCTTCGGCGACGTCACCCCCGCCCCTTCCGTCCGGGCCGTGGGCCTGGACTGCTTCGGCCTGCGAGTCCGCTGCACGCCCCCCGACGCCTCCGCCCCGCCCCCCTTCGACCTCCGCTTCCCCTTCCCCGAACCCGTGACCGACATGGCCGCCCTCCGCCGCGCCTACCGCCACCTCTTCCACGAGGCCCGCCACCCCGCCGCCTGACCGGCCCGCGACACCTGCTTCGACTTCCCTCTTGCGGATGCTGTTCGTCTTCGATCCGGACCGGGCTGCGATCTTCTTGGTTGCGGGAGACAAAGCGGGTCAGTGGTCGCGATGGTATGAAGAGGCGATTCCGCTCGCCGAAGCGCGTTATGCCGATTACCGCGCCGAAATCGGGAAGGAGAAAAACCGATGAGCGTTGGACGTCGTTGGCAAGAGGTCAAGGCCGAGGCGCATCGCCGCCATCCGGAACTGGCAGATCCGGAACTCCAGGCGAGGGCGGTTGCGGCACTGGACGCGCAGGTGGCGGGCTACCACCTCAAGGAACTCCGCAAGGCACTGGGCAAGACGCAGGGAGAGGTGGCACAGGTCCTGGGCGTCTCCCAGGCGCGCGTCTCCCAGATCGAGAACGGTGACATCGAGGCCATGGAACTCGAGACTCTCCGTGCTTATGCGGCGGCGCTCGGAGGACACCTCGACATCACCATCAGCGTGGGCGCCCATACGGTCAAGGTCGCCTGACGCGGCAGGGGTGGCCCCGGCCTTGTCCCGGCGCGCGGTCCCGGTCCCTTCGGGGCCGAAGTCCCTGGTCCGGCATCCCCGGACCGGAGAGGGTCTTCCCAGAGGCGAGGGAGGCCGTACATGGGCGGGTGGCGGGGACACCGGATTCTGGGGGCCGTCGCCCTGGTGCTGGTGGCTGGTTGCCAGGGCGAGATCGAGGACCAGGGCGCGCTGGAAGGGCAGCCGGTTCTGGGGTTGGTGAAAGTGACCGACTCCGCCCCCATGTCGTCGGAGGGAGTGAGGTCGGCGTCCGCGAAGTGCCCGGACGACAAGAGGGTGATCAGCGGGGGCGGCCGGGTCGTCGGCGGTGGCCGGGAGGTCCGGCTGACCTCGCTGGCGCCGCTGGAGGAGGAGAACGCCTACCGGGTCCGCGCGGCCGAGGACCACGACGGCTACCGGGGGCGGTGGAGACTCGAGGCCTACGCCCTCTGCGCCGCCCCTCTCATCGGCCTCGACTACGTGACCTCCACCAGTGAGGACACCTACTCCTCCACGCGTGCGGGCAGCGCCGAAGCCGATTGCAGGGAGGGGAGCGCCGTGCTCGGCGGCGGTGTCGACGCCTCCTCCCACGAGGACGGCATCACCCCCGCCTTCGGCATCCGGTCGTTCGGCTTCCGCGTCGAGACCGGAATCGCCAAGGCCTACGCGCCCCTCATCTCCGAGGCGAAGGGCGTCACCGCCCACGCGGTGTGCGCGGACCCCGTACGTCTCTTCCTCTCCGACGAAAGCACCGTGGAAAGCACGGAGAGTTCCGGCGACACTCTGACCACCGAAGTGAAGTGCCCTTTCGAGTTCGATCTGTCCATCTTGGGCGCCGACATCAGGGCCATCCGTCGCGACAGCTCCGCCACGGGAGTCTCCCCGGCCCAGGAACTGGGTCTCACCTCGCTGTGGGTCGCCCCCGACCTGAAGTCCGTCACCCTCTCCGCCCACCGGCTGAAGAGCTTCTCCAGTGAATGGCAGCTGAGTGGGACGGCCGTCTGCGGCACCGTCCTCGGCTGACCCCCGGCGGGCGGGCCGTGCGGGCCCGCCCGCCGGGGGTCAGGAGAACTTGGGGCCGCCTATCGGGGGCTCCTCGGGGAGGGTCGGGCGCCAGGGGGCGAAGGCGCTCGCCTCCCGGGGCAGGAAGGACGCCAGTTCCGGGCAGTGGCGCATCAGGACGTCCTTCATGCCGTTGTGGGCTATCCAGTCCAGGCCGAGCGGAGTGTAGATCTCCGGCCTGAAGTCGACGGTCAGGAAGCGGTCGCTCTGCAGGCGGCGGGTGGCCATGAGGAGGAAGATGCGGAAGGCCGTGTCGCTGAAGCCGAAACCCTGCGGAGGGTTCTCGGCGAACAGGCCGACCATCGTGTCGATGTCGTCGACCTTCCGGTAGACGTCCCTGAGCCGCGCCGTCGTCTCCGGGCCGGCGCCGAGATCCTCGAACCGGCGGATGCGCGGCTTGCCCAGGCCGGAGAGGAAGTCGTTGTAGCGGGGCACGCCGCGGCTGCGGGTGCGCACGAGGTCGACCACCGACAGGTCGATGACCTCCCCGTCCCGCTCCAGCCGCTGCAGCGACCTCGGATAGTTGTGCAGGGTGATCGCGCCCGGATGGGCGATGCCGAACGAGTAGAGCGCGTTCGCGAAGCCCGTCTGGCGCAGGACGGTCTCGGAGGCCGAACCCTGCAGGTCGTCGAACCCCAGCGAGCCCAGCGGACGGCCGGAGCGGTGGTCGGCGAACTCGTAGTCGTCGGGGATCAGCGGATGCATCCGGTAGACGGTGACGAACTCCTCGGTGAGCGAGTACGGAACACCGTGGTGGTCGGGCAGCGTCCCGGGGATTCCGGTGAGCGCGTGCCGGTCGGCCAGCCACAGGCCCAGCTGCGTCAGCCAGTTGCTCGGCGGCCCGTCCCAGTTGGCGTGCAGGCCGATGTCGATCGCCTCGGTGGCGAGGATCGCCGGAGTCCACTCCACAGTGTGGATCTTGGCGATGAGCGCGGAGACGACGAGCCGCGCCGTGTGGTAGATCCGCTCCTCGTCCATGCGCGGGTACTCGGCGCGCAGCACCCCGCACACGGTGTTGTGCTCCCGGGCGAAGAGCGTGTGCATGAGGCTGAGACCCAGCCACCAGTTGTCCCGGAACCCGGTGATCGGGACGCCGTCGGGACCGGTCGGCAGGTGGCCCTCCTCCAGGTCGAGCTCCGCGCCGCCGTCGGGGTCGCGCAGGGACCGGGCGACGGCCTCGTCGCCGCCGTAGACCTCCGAGCCGTCCCACCAGTGGGAGGCGGTGTTGGCGAACAGGATGGGCGGCTCGCCGGGGGCGACGGGGACGCCGTGGTTCTCGGCGAAGCGCATCACCCGCTCGGGCGGCCCTCCCGGGACGTTGGCCCACGTCATGCCGGGAGGCAGCGGCACCTCGACGCTCCTGGTGCCCGCGGGGTAGCGCTTGTGGTTGACCCAGTCGTGCACCTGGAACTGGATCCACGAGGCGGCCAGCAGGTTGAGGGTGCGGGCCGGGATGAACTCCCGGCGGTGCAGCAGCTGCCTGCTGACGGTCACCGGGTTGGGGATGTTGGCCAGGGACGGCCGGCGGACGGGCGGCATGTTGCGTCCGAAGGCGGTGCCGAGGGAGCCCATCACCGGTTCGGAGAGGTCGTTGTAGGTGCCGTCGAAACTGCGCCGCGTGAGCAGTTCCTCGTCGATGAGCGGAGGGACCGGGCGCGGCTTCGGCGGGGCCTCGCGGACCTCGGTGTCGATGAGGTTGCGTCGGCGCATCCTCTCCCGGTCGGCGATGAGGTTCAGCAGGCCGAGCCCGGTGGGCAGCCTGTGCCACGGGACGAACCGGTTGAGGACGCCGAACCCCCGGTCCAGGACCTTGACGGCGATGACGTTGCGGCGCGGGACGGGGGTGACGAACCGGTGTCCGCGCCGGTGGGCGCTGCCCGCCTCGTACGCGGCCTTGCGGGCGCGGTTGATGTTCCCGAGGGGGCGGAAGTCGTCCGTGGTGTTCCACGGGTCGAAGGCGAGCCCGTCGACGCGCCGGGCGGCGGCGCGGGCCGTGGCGGTGTCGACGTTCTGGCGCGGCACGGTCAGCGTCGCGACGGGGATGGCGGGGGAGTCCTTCTCCCTCCAGGCGACGGCCGCGTTCTCGACGGGCGTGCGCCTGGGATCCCGGTACCGCTGGACGCACAGTTCGAAGACGACGTCCCCCCTGGACAGGCGCGAGGCCATCTCGTGGCTCAGATGATCGGGGTCGCTCTTCGACGGGGGAGGGGCCTGGAAGGCGTCCGGCGCGGGCCGCAGGAGGAACCGCACGGGCCCCGCCTCGCCCCACAGCATGGCGCCCTGGCTCCAGAACGTCTCCGTCGCCAGGCTGCGGACCTCGCGTCCGGCGCCCGCCCGGACGTTGCGCCGCATCCGCGAGGCGGTGGCCCAGCCGACCTTACGGGGCAGCTTGACGAACATCGCGAAGGCCTTGCGCGGGGCGGTGTCGGCGCCCGCCGTGGCCTGCGCGAACGCGACGAACTCGATCGCGTTCCCGGCGTGGGAGACCGGGTGGTTGGTCATGATGAGGTCGTGGGCCTCCTCGCGGCCCACCTGGATCCGCAGGGCCACGCCGCGGAGGTCGGGTTCGGAATCCGCCTGGCGGAGACCGCTGGCGTTGGAGAACCGCGCGATGACCGGGTACTCGGCGCCGGGCCGTGCGAAGCCGACCCGCAGGTCTTCGGGGAGGTCGGGAAGGAAGCGCAGCCTTGCGTCCTCCACGCCGAGGAGCCCCTTGGCGTAGAAGGCCCGGTCGACGGTTCGCGCGCCGCTCCGCTTCTTCGTCTTCAGCTGGACCATCATGAGCTCGCGCGCGAGCCGGTCGAAGAGCCTGCGCTCGAACTCGGGGCTGCCGCAGGCGTAGCGCTCGTACCGCTCGCCGGCCCGGGGCGCGACGGGCGCCGTGGTCGTCTCGCGGGCAGAGCGCACCCGCTGTTCGGTCTCGTGCATCGACTCTCCTACCGGTGCCACCCGTTATGGACCCGACGATCGCCGGGCAGAACGCCAGATAGGAGAATTCCCGCCACTTCTTCCAGCACCCTGGGGAAAGGTCAAAATCTAGGGAGAGACCGGACAAGCAGCAGAAGGCCGTCTTCGGGGATTTGTGAGCTGGTGTGCCATGGTCCCGGTGTCGGCCGCCTCCGGGACCATGGCGGGATCGGTCGGACTCAGCCGTCGGCGACCGGCGAGAGCCCGGGGATCACGGTCAGAAGGTGTACGTCGCGCTGACGGTGATTCCGCTGAAGCAGGGGAATCCCGAACCGGTGACGGGCTGGTTGGTGAAGGTGATGGTGCGCGGGGGGCCGGCGTTGGTGGTGCCCGTGAGGGTGCCGCTGTAGGTGCAGCCGGCGGCCTTCATCGCGAAGTACATGGTGGAGGGGGGACCGAAGGTCCCGCTCCAGGGGAGGTTCTGGGCGGTGACCGTGGCACCGCATCCGGTGGCCGTGGCGCCGGTGACGGTGAACGTGGTGCTGGTCTTGGTGCCGTCCAGGGTGGAGCTGCAGTTGATGGTGCCGAGGAGGGGCACGTTGTTGAGCGTCAGGCTGCCCGTGGCCACCGTCGCGGCCATGGCCGGGGACGCCGTCAGGCCGACGGCGGCGACCGAGGCGGCCGAGGCCGCGGCGAGCGCGGCGAACTTCGTTCTGCGGGACATGGTCTTCCTTTTCTGCCACGGCGCGTGAGAACGCCGGAGGGGGTGGGATGGCCGCTTCCTTCAGGCGGGGCGCGTTCGGTCCTCCCGGGCGGACGACGACAGCGACCCACGACTCGCGGGAAAGCCGACACCGGACTCGTCGTTCTGGTCGGAGATCTTCGGGTTCCGGTGCTGGCTTCCTCGTCGAAGCGGCTTCCCCACGAACGTAAGCACGGTTGACTGAATGGTCAACAACCAAGCGCCAGCTTGGTTGTCCGGATTGTGACAGGGGTTGCATAACGTCCATCGGGAGGGTCTGTGCCCGGTGCCTGGATTCAGTCGCCGTACTCGTTCTGCACGCACTCGGGAGTGAGCGCCGCGATGTAGCGGCGGGGGAAATGGTCGTCGATCGAGTAGACGGCGGGCAGCGCACGGGTCAACCGGAACCTTCCCGCGACGAACGCCGTGCCGGCCAGCACGATGGCGGGCAGTCCCCACGCCTGGCCGGTGAGGTCGGTGTTCTCCCGCCACGCTCCCGGCCGGCGGTGGCAGTCGGCGCCGGTCGGCGCCGGCGCCGACGAGAGCACCCGCTGGAGACGCGGGACTCGGTACTCGTACTCGCGTCCGAAGTGCTGGTAGGACCCCGAGACCGAGGGCGGAAGACGGGGCACGATGTCGCGGTCATAGATGTAGCGGATGACGTTCTCGCCGAGGAAGCCGTCCTCCTGGCAGGCCTTCGTGAATCCCGGGTCCCCGATCATCGGCTGCCCGAAGGTGTAGACGGCCCTGAGCCGTCTGCCGAGCGCCTTCCGGTACTTCCTCTCATGCCTGATCATGACCGCCATCAGTCCGGCCATCGCCCCGCCCAGGCTGTGCCCGGTGATGTAGAGCGCCTCCAGGTCCTCCATCCCCTTCAGCGCGTTCATGACGTCGTAGCGGGTGGCCCGCGTGTTCCGGTAGAACCCGCCGTGCACCGTGTTGCACGGGTCTCCGAACTGGTAGCTCGTGCGCTCCGGCTCGAAGTCGAGGTTCGCCAGCCAGTTGACGAGGTTCACCGGCTCGGTGCCCCGGTAGCACAGGATCGCGACCCGGCCGCTCCGGCTCCGCACCAGGAACGCGGTCGAGCGGATGAACATCCCGTCCGCCGACATCCGGACGATCCGGCACCGGTTGTCCTCCAGCCCCAGCCTGGCCATGATCATCGCGACCGTCTCGGGCCCCGCGTACGCGTACGCCGAGCAGACCGCCATGACGTGCCGGAGCACCGGATCCGGATGGCTCTCCGCGGAGAGCAGCAGCTCCTCCAGCCCCCTGTACACCGGGAACCCCGGACTCTCCCCCTCGTCGAAAGGCCGCAGCTCCCGGTAACCGGGAGCCTGCACCTCCCACGTACGGCATTCCCCCATGCCGACACCCCCGATTCCATCCTCCCCCTCTCACCTGGGAGAACACCGGATCGACCCGCCCGAAGAGGAATTTCGTGCAGTGCGACATAGGCTGCCTGACGTGTCTATACGGGTACTCATCGCCGATGATCAGGAGATGGTGCGGCGCGGGGTGCGCACCATTCTGGAGAGCCATCCCGACATCGAGGTGATCGGGGAGGCCGCCGACGGCGTCGAGGCGCTGCGGCTGGCGGGGCGGTCGCGGCCGGACGTGGCACTGGTGGACATCCGGATGCCCGGTCTGGACGGGCTGGAGGTCACCCGGCGGCTCGCCGGGCCCGAGGCGGCCGAACCCGTCAAGGTGGTGATCCTGACGACGTTCGACCTGGACGAGTACGTGTATCCGGCGCTGCGGCACGGGGCGTCTGGATTCGTGCTCAAGCGGTCGGGCCCCGCACTGCTGGTGGAGGCGGTGCGGGCGGCGGTGAACGGGGACAGCCTCATCAGCCCCTCGATCACGGTGCGGCTGCTGCGGCACGTGACCGAGCCCGAGCCCGCCCTCGCGCCGCCGCGCGAACCCCTCACCGAGCGCGAGAGGCAGATCGCCGGGCAGGTCGCGCTGGGCAAGAGCAACTCCGACATCGCCGCGGAGCTGTTCATCTCGCCCGGCACCGTGAAGACGCATCTGGCGAACATCCAGCGCAAGCTCGGAGTGGGGAACCGGGTGGGGATCGCGGTGTACGCCTGGGAGCTGGGCTATGTCTCGCAACGGCCGCGCTGAGCGCGGCGGAAGGTGGGAGGAGGGTTCCGCCGCACGGGATTCACCCGGGCGGCCGGTGCTCCTGTGCGCGGCGGCGGCAGCGGCGGCCGCCGCGCTGCTGTTCGTCCTTCCGGACACGCTGGCGGCGGGGCTCCCGGCATGTGCGGCGGCGGCCGCCGCACTGATGCGATGGCCGTACCGCGGAGTCACGCTGACGGCGGCGGTGGCGGCGACCGTCACCGTGTCCCTGGTGGTGAGCGCGGCCTACCGTGGGCCGCAGGACCCGCTCGAACTGTGGAGCATGGTGGAGTTCCCGGCGCTGCTGGTGCTCGCCGGGCGGGCGGTCCGGCGGACGCCGCCGCGCCGCGCGGGCGGGCTGGTCACGGCGATCAGCGTGGTGGTGCTCGCCCTGGCGCTGCGGCCGGCCCTGCTGACGTCGGACGATGAGTGGCTGAAGGCGTCGTTCGTGGGCTCGGCGCTGTTCCTGTTCCCGGTGGCGTGCGCCGTCGGGGTCGGCGCCTACCTGCGGGGACTGGACCGGCGGCGGGTCCGCGCGGTCGGCGAGGCCCGTCGCGCGCAGCGGCTGTCGCTGGCCCGTGATCTGCACGACTTCGTCGCCCACGAGGTGACCGGCATCGTCCTGGAGGCGCAGGCGGCCCAGCTCCGCGACCTGGACGCCGGGGACGCGCGGGCGGTGCAGCGGCGGATCGAGGAGGCGGCCCTGCGCGCCCTGGACTCGATGGACCAGACCTTGGAGGCGCTGCGCGACCCGGACGAGCAGATCTCCGCCGGCCCGCCGCCGACCCGCCTGTACGGGCTGGACGACCTGCCCGAGCTCGTCGGCCGGTTCGCGGCCCCGGGATTTCCGGACGCCGTGCTGGAGTTCGATCCCGACGCCGCCGGACGCCTGACCCGCGAGGCGGACGGCACCGTCTACCGGGTGGTGCTCGAAGCGCTGACGAACGTCCGGCGGCACGCCCGCTGGGCGAACCGGGTGGAGGTGTCCGCCCGAGGCACCGCGTCCGGTGTGGAGGTCCGCGTCCGCGACGACGGAGGCGCACGCGGCCGGATCAGCACGGGCCTGGACCGGATGCGCGGTTCGGGCGGCACCGGCCTCGCCGAACTGGAGGCGCGGGTCCAGGGCCAGGGCGGCACCCTGTCCGCGGGCCCCGACGACGCGGGCGGCTGGCTGGTGGTGTGCACGATGCCCGCCGCACGCGTCCCGCACGCCGGCAAGGCGGACGTTCCGGACTGAGCCGCGCCGGATATCTGCCGAACGGCAGATGTGGACGCACCCTCGGGGACGCGAGTCTGAAGGGGAGCCGATCAAGTCGGCGCTTCAGGAGGATTGCGATGTTTCCCAAGAACACACCCGTCGTGGCACCGGCAGACGGCCCGCCGACGGACGGGAAGTGAGGCGGCGGTGCTGGAACTGATCGACGTCACCAAGGTCTACAAGGGCGGCAAGCGCGCCGTCGACGGCATGACGATGCGCCTCGGGCCGGGGATGCTGGGCCTGCTGGGGCCCAACGGGGCGGGCAAGTCCTCGCTGATGCGGATCGCCGCCACCATCACCCGTCCCACGTCCGGGAAGGTGTTGTTCGACGGCGTCGACGTCGTCGCCCACCCGGACGCGCTGCGCCGCCACCTCGGCTACCTGCCGCAGGACTTCGGCGCCTACCCGAACCTGACGGCCCGCGAGTTCCTGTCCTATCTGGCGGCGGCCAAGGGCATGTCGGCGCGCTCGTCGAAAGCCCGTATCGGGGAACTACTGGAGGCGGTGAACCTCACAGAGGCTGCCAAGCGCCCGCTGGGCAAGTACTCCGGGGGCATGCTCCGGCGGGTCGGGATCGCCCAGGCGCTGCTCGCCGACCCGAGAGTGATCATCGTGGACGAGCCGACGGCGGGCCTGGACCCGCAGGAGCGCGTCCGGTTCCGCACCATGCTCGCCGACCTGGCCGCGGACCGGGTGGTCATGCTGTCCACGCACATCGTCTCCGACATCGAGTCGGTGGCCTCCGACATCGCGGTCGTGGCGGGCGGCAGGCTGCTGCGCCGCGGCACCCCGGACGAGCTGCTGCGCCTGGCACAGGGCCGCGTCTGGGAGCTGCTGGTGTCCCCGGCCGAGGCGGACGCCGTCCGGATGAGGTGCGTGGTGAGCAGGATGGTGCGTACCGCGGAAGGCGTGCGGATGCGGGTGATCTCGGATGCGCCCCCGAGCCGGGGCGCGGCTCCGGCGGCACCCGACCTGGAGGACGTGTATCTGGGCCTCGTCCAGCCGGCCCCCGCCCCGAGCTTCGCTTCAGGAGGCTTCCGGTGACGCTCCAGAACATCGGCGGCCTGGCCCTGGGCGACTTCCGTGACCGGGTACGCCGTCCCGTCTACGCGGTGACGTTGCTCGCCGCGGTCATCCTGGGCTACCTCGCCGTCCCCGGCACCGGGTCCACCTGGGCGATCATGAACATCGGCGGCTACCGCGGCGTCTACGACAGCGCCTACGTCGGGACGGCCGCCGCGCTGGCCGCCGCCCTGTGGCTGACCCTCGGCGGCTTCTACGTCGTGCGCGGAGCCATAGGGCACGACGAACGCACCGGCGTCGGACGCCTCGTCGCCGCGACGCCGCTGCGCACCCCCGCCTACCTGGCCGCGAAGTTCCTCAGCAACCTCATGGTGCTCGGCTCGATGGTGGGCGTCCTGGCGGCGACGGCGGCGGTGATGCAGTTCGCCCGCGCCGAGGACCGTGCGATCGACCCGGTCGCGCTGCTGGTCCCGTTCGTGGTGATCGCCCTGCCGATGGCTGCGGCGACCGCCGCCGCGGCGCTGTTGTTCGAGACGCTCCCTGTGCTGCGCGGCGGCATCGGCAACGTCGGCTGGTTCTTCGTGTGGCTGACCGTGGCGGTCGGCGGCCTGTCCGAACGTGCCCCCGTCGACGTCCTCGGCGTCCAGCACGTCGTCGAGGCACTACGCGCCACGATGATCGACCAAGGCCTGTGGAAACCCCGCAGCTCCTTCAGCCTGGGCCTGACCCAGGAGCCCGAACCCCTGGAGTCCTTCCCCTGGGACGGCTTCCCGCTGGCCGCCGGGTTCCTGGGCGGCCGAGCCCTGGTCGTCTTGGCAGCCCTCGCCGTGGCTTTGCTGCCCGCCCTGTGGTTCGCCCGCTTCGACCCGGCCCGTGGCGGTTTCCGCCGAACCTCCGAGCAGGCTCCGACGGCCGAGCTTGAACTCCCGCCCGCCCCCGCCTACCGCGGCCTGCCCGCCACCGCCCCGGTGTACGGGAACACCTTCGGCAGGCTGCTGGCCGGCGAACTGACCATCATCGCGCGGGAGGCCACCAGGTGGTGGTGGCTGGGCGCTGCGGCCCTGGCCGCCGTCGGGCTGGCGGTCCCCATCGGATCCGTGGCCCCCGTGGTGCTGCCGCTGGCATGGGTGTGGCCCGTTCTACTCTGGTCGAGGCTGGGCACCCGCCACCAGCGCGACGGCATGGAAGGCCTGATCGGCGCCTACCCGGCGCCGCACCGCCGCCTGCTGGCCGAGTGGACGGCCGGTCTGGCCGTCACGGCCCTGCTGGGCCTGGCTCCGCTCGCCCGGATGGCAGCCTCCGGCGACCGCCCCGGCATGGCCGCCTGGCTCGGCGGCGCGCTCCTGATCCCGTCCCTGGCCCTGGCCGCGGGAACCCTCACCCGCACCCCCCGCCTGTTCCAGGCCGTCTACCCCGCCCTGTGGTATTGCGCCTTCAACGGCCTTGCCCCTCTGGACTTCATGGGCGCCGCCCGCACCGACGGCACTCCCGCAGGTCCCCACCCCCTGGCCGTGACCGCCCTGGGGGGTCTCCTGCTGGTCCTCACCCTGCTCACCACCTCCGCCCGGGGCTCCGCCTGGACGACCCGCCACGTCTGACGGGCGGAAACGTTTCGGGCAGCACCTCGGCATTCTCAAGATCACGGCGGCGTCAGTACTTCACCGCGGTGGCGTCGGGGAGCTGCGGAGGGCAGGTCCCTCCGGGGCGGGTCGCGAGTTCGAAGTGCCACATCTCGTTGGCGTAGATCTGGCAGAGGCCGAACGCGGCGCCTCGGCGGACGACCCAGTCGGCGGCATCGGTCGGACCGATGTCGACGGCCCTTCCCCGGACATGGGACGACTTTTCGGGGGAGAGGACATAACGTTCCGCTTCTTCTCGGCTGCCGTACCGGGTGACGGCCTGGTCGAACAGGCGGCGCTGGTAGCCGGTGCTGCGCCAGCCGGAGGTGATGAACAGGTCCACGCCGTCGGCTTTCGCCTTCGTCGCCGCCTCCCGGACGGCTCGCAGCAGCCGCCGGTCCAGTCCGGTGATGGCGGAGTGGCCGGTGTCGAAGGGGTCCAGGCCGCGGCCGGCGGTGATGTGCCCGTCGCCTTGGGGCGCTGCTGCCGTCGCCGGGCCCGGGACGACTGAACGGGGCAGGGCGTCCGGCGTTGACGGCAGGCCACAGCCGCTCAGGGCCAGGAACAGGGCGCTCATGGCTCCGAGCGGGGGTGGAAGAAGACGAGGTCGCATGTGCTCACTGCACCGCAGCCCGTGTTGCCGGGCCGTATGCCTTTTCGCATAGCTTTTCGATAGACGCGCTTGCATAAGGTGACGTGGCCGGGGATGGTCGAGGTCGAATCGGGGTCTTATGCGTGTGCTCGTCGTCGAAGACGAGATCTATCTCGCCGAGGCGATCCAGAGCGGCCTGCGGCTGGAGGCGATCGCGGCCGATCTCGCTCCGGACGGTGAAGCGGCGCTGGAGCGGCTCGGCGTCCACGACTACGACGTCGTGGTGCTCGACCGCGACCTTCCCGGCGTGCACGGGGACGAGGTGTGCCGGATCGTGGTCGAGCGGGGTCTCGGCTGCCGGGTGCTCATGCTCACCGCGGCGGTCGGTCTCATCGACAAGATCGACGGCTTCCAGCTGGGCGCCGACGACTACCTGACCAAGCCGTTCGACCTGCCCGAACTCGTGGTGAGGCTCCGTGCCCTGGCCCGCCGCCCGGCGCGGGGGACGCCGCCGGTCGTCGAATACGCGGGGATCAGGCTCGACCCGTTCCGTCGCGAGGTCTACCGGGCGGGACGCTACGTGGCCCTCGCCCGCAAGCAGTTCGCCGTCCTGGAGATCCTACTGACCGCGCGCGGCGGCGTCGTCAGCGCGGAGGAACTCCTGGAACGGGCGTGGGACGAGAACGCCGACCCGTTCACCAACGCCATCCGCATCACGATCTCGTCCCTTCGGGCCCGGCTGGGCGAACCCTCCGTCATCGCCACGGTGCCGGGCGTCGGCTACCGAATGGACGACGGGACCCCCCGGCCGTGACCGCGAGGCTGCGACTCACCCTGGGCTACGGGTGCTTCCTCGTGGGTTCGGGGGCGGTCACCATGGCGATCATCTATCTGGGGATGCGGTACATACCTGACTATCCCCTCACTGCGGCGAACCCGCGGGCCACGGGAACGGTCTCTTCGCGCGGGGAGATCCTCGAGGCCCTGGTGAAGGCGTCGAGCGCCGCGCTGGCGGTGCTGGCAGTGATCGGTCTGGGCGGCGGCTGGCTGCTGGCCGGGTGGGTCCTGCGGCCGCTCCAGCACATCAACCGGGCCGCCGTGCGCGCCGCGGACGGCTCCCTCGACCACCGCATCCGGCTGACGGGCCGCAAAGACGAGTTCACCGACCTCGCCGACACCTTCGACACCATGCTCGACCGCCTGCAGCGCTCGTTCGAGGAGCAGCGGCGCTTCGCCGCCAACGCCTCCCACGAACTGCGCACCCCGCTGGCCATCACCCGGACGATGCTGCAGGTCGCCCTCGCCGACCCCGACGGCCCGGACGACCGCCTCCTGACCAGGCTGTACGAGACCAACCAGCGCGGCATAGAGATCATCGACGCGCTCCTCCAGCTGTCCTCCCTCGACAAGGCCTCCTTGGCCACCGCCCCGGTCGACCTGGCCGCCGTCGCAGCGCAGGCGCTGGAGGCGGGCGGCGCCGAAGCCGCCCAGCGCGGTATCGCCGTCTCCGCCGACCTGCGGCCCGTCACCGTCCAGGCCAACGAGGCCCTCCTGCGACGGGCCATCGGCAACCTCCTCGAGAACGCCGTCCGCCACAACCTCCCCACCGGCGGCTCCCTCACCATCACGACCGGCTCCGACCCTTCCGACGAAGGCCGCGCGCTCCTCACCGTCACCAACACCGGCCCGCACATCCCGGCCGACGCCGTCGAGACCTACCTGGAGCCCTTCCTCCGCGGCCGGGGCCGCACCGCCGACCCCGACCCCACCCGCCGCGGTCACGGCCTCGGTCTCGCCCTCGTCTCCCGCATCACCACCGCCCACCACGGCGCCCTCCGCCTCACCCCCGCCACCCGAGGCGGCCTCACCGTCCAGGTCTCCCTCCCCGCCGGGCCCCGAGACCGAGCACCCGGACACACCTCATAGAGGACGCGCCGGGCCGGGGGATCCGCTGCGGGGGTCGTGCGCCGAATGCCCGCTCTGTCCCGGGGTGTCCGCCGCCACCGCGACGGCGTCCTATGGAACGCGGCGGTAGGCGTCGCGGCGATCGCCGACGGCCAGGACCCGCACGATCAGCCGGCCGTCCTCGACGGTGCAGACGACGCGGTAGTCGCAGATCCCGAGCCGCCGGCGGGCACTGCGCCCCTGGAGGACCTTGACGTCGAACGCCTCGGCCTCCTGCTTGCCGCGCCTGGTGATGATCGTCGCCAGGAGGAAACACGGAACCCGGCGCGTGGTCGAAGTGTCGGCTGACATCTTCTTGGGGTGGGAGCCCGTGTAATTTATCCGGATGCCTACCTTCTTTGGCTATTTTCCGCTGATTTTCGTTGTCATCGGATTCGCCGTCGCGTTGGCCGCGGTGCGAGGGGAAATGCATGCCCGCGCCTGGGCGAGGAAGGCTCAGCGGGTTCCCGGTACCGTCACCGACGTCCAGAACCGGTTCTCCGGTTCGGGCCGGCACCTGCGGGCGAGCCCGCGACCGGTTCTGGCCTTCACCACGTTGGAAGGCCGCCAGGTCACCACGGAATCGAGGCAGGAGTCCGGCCACGGAGTCGGCAACGAGATCGAGGTCCTCTACGACCCGGCCAACCCGACCGATGCGGAGATCGATGAAGGGTCGTCCCTCCTGTCCGGGCTCGGTCAGGTGGCCGTCGGCCTGGTCATCGCCGCGATCGGCTTCGGGTTCTTCGTCGCGTTCACTGACTTCGCGGACGAGTGGCGGGGAGATGTCGATTCCGGGACGGTCCAGTGCTCTGACGAGAACGGTGACGAGGTCGACTGCCCGCCTGGCTTTTTCGAAGAGTAGGGGTGACGGGCGGACGGCGAGACGACCGGGAGGCGCGTCCTTCCGCGTGGGGGGATCCTCTTCGATCCGCGCGTGTTCCCGCAGCTCAAGCTCGATGAACGCCGCGATCATCGCCCGCCACACGGCCTGTCACCGTCCCGGCCGACGACGCCCTCCTGCGACGGGCCATCGGCAACCTCCTCGAGAACGCCGTCCGCCACAACCTCCCCGCCGCGCCTCGAGACCGAGAACCCGGACACGCCTCGTAGAGGACGCGCCGGGCCGGGAAGGACGGCGCACCGGGGTCACGGCCGCCAGACTTCGGAGGCCGTTTCGCAGAAGGCGGTGAAATCGCGTGGTTCGCGGCCGAGCGCCTCGCGCACGCCGTCGCCGAGTGAGGCGTTGCGCCCGTCGAAGACCTCCCGGCACAGCTCGGTGAGAAGGTCGGCGTACTCCGGTCCGGCGAGGGGGGAGAGCGCGGCGTGGAACTGCTCGGGGGTGACGGCGTCGTACCCGACCTCCCGGCCCGCGGCCTTGGAGATCCGGGCGGCGGCCTCGCGGAAGGTCAGGAGCTCCGGTCCGGTGAGTTCGTAGAGGCGGCCCTCGTGCCCGTCGCCGGTGAGCGCCGCGACCGCGACGTCGGCGAGGTCCTCCAGGTCGAGGAACGGCTCGGCGACCTCCCCGGCCGGCATCGCGACGAGGCCTTCGAGTACCGGCCCCAGCAGGGCGCCCTCGGTGAAGTTCTGCGCGAACCAGCTCGCGCGCAGCAGCGTGTACGGCAGGCCGGAGCCGCGGACGATCTCCTCGCAGCGGATCGCGTTGTGCTCGCCGCGGCCGGAGAGCAGCACCAGCCGCTCCACGCCCGCGTCGGCGGCGAGGGAGACGAGCGCCTCGATGTCACCAGGCGCGCTCGGGGCGGCGAGGTCGGGGGAGTAGGAGACGTAGACGGCGCCCGCGCCGCGCAGCGCCTCGGGCCAGGTCTCCCGTCTCTCCCAGACGAAGGGCGGCTCGGTCTGCCGGGAGACGCCGCGGACCGCGTGGCCGAGCCCGGTGAGCCGGGTGAGGACGCGGCGGCCGGTCTTGCCGGTCGCGCCGATGACGAGGATGGGCTTGGCGGCCATGGGGACTCCTTGAGGTCGTCGGTGGTGCCGACTCCAGGGTTCTCCAGACCGCCGGGATGCTCCATGTCAGAGCGTCCCGCCTCTTTGTCCGTCCGTCTCGATCCGCGCGTGTTCCCGCAGCTCCAGCTCGATGAAGGCCGCGATCATCGCCCGCCACACGGCCTCGGCGACGTCCGGAGCCAGCCCGGCCCCGGCGGCCCGGTTCCGTACCGAGGCGACGACCTGCTCGACCCGGTCGGGAGCACGGACGGCCGCCGTGTCCTTCTTGAAGGACGCGGCGGCCCGCACCAGCCCCTGCCGTTCGGCCAGCAGCCGGACGAGTTCGCCGTCGATGCCGTCGATGAGTTCCCGGACTTCGGAAAGGGATGAGGGTTCTGTCATCCCGGGATGCTCTCAAGCACCTCAGCCGAAGATCAAGGCGTTTTGATCTTCTGGAGGAACCGATCGAAGGCCCGGGGGCTCACGGCCAGGGCGGGACGGTGGGTGTTCTTGCTGTCGCGGATGCCGATGGCGGCGGGGAGGGCGGCGATCTCCACGCACTGACCGGAATCGCCTCCGCTGTGTGTGCTCTTGCGCCAGTCGGCAGTGGTGAAGTCGGTGTTGCTCACAGAGCCTCCAAAAGACCACGGACCATGCGTTCGGAGTCTATGCCTGACAGGGATTTGTTCCGGATCATCTCGAACAACACATCGAGTTGTGCGACATGCCGTCCCGTCTCAATGAGGCGTCCTTGCCCTCCCGCGCTTTCCGCGTAGCCGACGGCAGGGCTTTCCGGAAAGTGCAGGACCTTGAAGGCTCCTTCAGGGCAGAGCCCTGAGTCCATGGGAACGATATGCAGGGCGATCCTGGGCTCCTGAGCAAGGTGGAGAAGGTGGAGGTACTGCTTCTCCATCACCTCACGGTCGCCGAACGGACGCCGCACTGCGGATTCGTCAAAGAGCGCGATGACCATAGGGGCTTCTTCTCTGTGGAGCTGTTCTTTCCGCTCCATCCGGGCGGCGACCAGGAACTCCAGCTTGTCCGGCCGCTCAGCGGCCTGGAGCACCGCCCGCGCGTACTCCTCGATCTGGAACAGGCCCGTGATGACGAAATTCTCGTACAGCTTGATCGTGCTCGCTTCGGCTTCGGCGTCCGTGAGTTCGGCGAACCCGATGGGGAGTCCCGTCTCCTCGATGATCCGGGGATGCAGGGCCTCGAAGAACTGTTGCACCCCGAGGACCCTGTCCAAAGCCCTGGCGATGCTCAGGCTCGGCGTCCGGGTGCAGTTCTCGATGCTGCTGATCAAGCTGGGGGAGGCGTGCACCGCTTTGCCCAGACTCACTTGAGAGAGCTTCCGCTGTTCGCGCAGTCGTTTGAGGTGAAAGGCGAAGAACGCCCGCGCTGAGTCTTCAGGTGGAGGAACAGCCATGGAACACCCCTCCCGGTCCGCACACGGCGTTGTGCAGGCTAGACAGCGACTGTGGAGCCGATTTCGTCGCCAAGCGTAGTCGCGCCGACACAAAATGGCGGGCGACTCAGTGAATCCCGTCACCCGGAGGCGAACCATGCGAACCGAGAAACTCCCCGCGCCGAGCCCGGCTGCTCCACCGCCCTCTGGGCCCCGTGACCCGCATCCCTCAGAGCAGGATTTCGTCCTGCACCTGCGCGCCTACGAGAACAGCTCGGTCGTCGCGCGCCGCCTCACCCGGCTGGCCCTGGATCTGTGGAACTGGCAGGGCGACCGTGACGCGCCCCTCACCGTGATGGCCGAGCTCTTCGCCAACGCCTGCCGGGCCGCGCCCGGTCAGCCCGTTCGTCTCCGCGTCGCCTGGACGTCAGGCGGCGTCCGCCTCGAATGCCACGACCCGGCCCCTCACCACCCGCCCGATCCGTCCCTCCCCGACGACCTCAGCGAAACCGGCCGCGGCCGCTATCTCATAGCCGCGCTCTCCGCCCGTCATGGCATCATCCCGGCCCCGGCGCCCGTTCCCGGCAAGACCCTCTGGGCCGTCCTTCCCCATCGCGCCGGAGCCTGACATGGCCGTTTTCTTCCTCACCGCCACCACCGTCCTTCCTCTCTTCTGCGCGGTCCTCCTCCGAGGCGACGGGCGAGAAGGACCGCGGGGCGGAAAGGGAACGAGCCCCCGGAGAGGCTCCGGGGGCTCCGGCGTGGCCGGATGAGGTCAGATTCGGTCGAGGGCCTGGGCGATGTCCTGCCAGATGTCGTCGGGGTGCTCGATGCCGGCGGCGAGGCGGACGGTGCCCTCGGTGAAGCCCGCGGCTTCCAGGGCCTCCGCCGAGTACATGCGGTGGGAGGTGCTGGCGGGGTGGATGGCCAGGGTCTTGGCCTCGCCGAGGGACGCGGTCAGCGCGATGAGCTTCGTGGACTCG
>NZ_BAAATZ010000009.1:60896-212999 GCF_039533685.1 Actinocorallia aurantiaca
CGCCGACCAGGTCGAAGGAGAGCACGCCGCCGCCTCCGGAGAGGATGCGCTGGGCTACCTCGTGGTCGGGGTGGTCGGGCAGGGACGGGTAGGAGACGCTCGCGACCTTCGGGTGGGACGACAACTCCTTCGCCAGGTGGAGGGCGTTGTCGCAGTGCCGGGGGACGCGCAGGCCCAGCGTGGCGAGGCCGCGCAGCAGGAGGAACGCGGCGAACGGGTCGAGGGTCATGCCGAGTTCTACCGCCTCGGACCAGACGGCGCGGTGGTCCTCCTCGGACGCGAAGACCGCGACGCCCGCCACGGCGTCGCCGTGGCCGCAGATGTACTTGGTGGCGGAGTGCACGACGACGTCGGCGCCGTACTCCAGGGGGCGGCAGAGGAGCGGGGTGGCGAAGGTGTTGTCGACGACCTTCTTGACGTCCGGGCCCGCGGCGGCGATCAGCTCGGGGAGGTGGGCGACCCGGGTGGTCGGGTTGGCGATCGTCTCCAGGTAGAGGAGGCGGGTGTTCGGGCGGAGGGCGGCGGTGACCTCGGCGGGGTCCTGGCCCGAGATGTAGGTCACCTCGACGCCCCACTTGGAGGCGAGGGTCTGGAAGGAGCCGTAGGTGCCGCCGTACAGGCAGCTCTGGGCGATGACGTGGTCGCCGGACTTGAGCAGCCCGTGCAGGACGGCGTTGATGGCGCCCATGCCGGAGGCGGTGGCGAGGGCGCCGACGCCTCCCTCCAGGTCGGCGAGGGCGGTCTCGAACGACTGCACGGTGGGGTTGCCGAGGCGGCTGTAGAACGGTGCCTGTCCAGGCCCGTCGAAGGCCTCGGCCATGCCCTGGGCGCTGTCGAAGGAGAACAGGTGCCCCTGGTAGATGGGCATGCCCAGGGGGCGGCTTCCGTCGGGCTCGATGATGGGGATGTGGACGGCGCGGGTCTCCGGACGCAGGTCGGTCATGCTTCCAGTGTGACCCCGGCTGACCTGGGCAAACAGAGCCAATTCCTATGAAATGGCCTACTCTTCCGGCTTCCCGGCCTCACGCTCCCCCTCGCGCCGCGCTCTCCGGGCGGCGCGTTCGGCCAGCTCCGCCTCGTCCAGGGCGGCCGCCTCCTCGGGGGTGGGGGCGGTGCCGCCGAGGTGGGCGGGCTGCCACCACTGGCCGGCGCCGTCGACGGGGTACTCGCGCTGGGCGCGGTCGACGAGCTCCTGGATGCGGTCGCGCAGCTCCTTGGCGACCTGCTCGTAGTCGTCGGCGCGGGTCGGGAACATCGGCTCGCCGGCCAGGATGAGGATCTGGGTGCCGCGCTGCCAGAGCTTGCGCTTGCGGCCCTTGGTCCACAGGCGCTGGGTGCCCCAGACGGCCATCGGGATCAGCGGGACCTTCGCGGCGACGGCCATCCGCACGGCGCCGCTCTTGATCTCCTTCACGGTGAAGGACCGGCTGATGGTGGCCTCGGGGAAGACGCCGACGGCCTCGCCCGCCTTGAGGGCCTTCAGCGCGGCGATGTAGGAGGACGCGCCGTTGTCCCGGTCGACGGGGATGTGGTGCATGCCGCGCATCAGGGGGCCGGAGATCTTGTGGTCGAAGACCTCTTTCTTCGCCATGAAGCGGACCAGCCGCTTGGCCGGGTGGGCGCCCAGGCCGGTGAAGATGAAGTCGAGGTACCCGATGTGGTTGCAGGCGAGCACGGCCCCGCCCGTGGCGGGAATGTTCTCGTGACCCTCGACTTTGATCTTCAGCCCGAGCACCCGGAACATGGTCTTGGCCGCGGCGATCACCGGGGGATACACGAACTCACTCATGCCTGAGAACCTAACCTAAGATCTCGTGCCCCCCGAAATGCTCTGCCCCGACAAGCGAGTCGCAGACTTTTTGGGGGATCTCACCTTGAAGCGTGTTCGGTGCTCCAAGGGCGGTCGACGGGCGGCTTCGTCCGGGCGGCGATGACGCGGGCGAGCGAGGCGGGGCGGAACAGCGAGGTGGGCGGTTTGGCCAGCCCCAGGACGTCCAGCATGTCGGCGCAGCTCTCGGGGTCGACGTTGGCGGCTCGCACGGCGAGGTCGACGTAGGCGTTGATGACGCGGGTGTGCGGGGGGACGGGCGGGCCCTGCGTCTCGGCGTAGCGGCGGTCCTCCCCGGTGGAGATCAGCCAGGCGCCCGCGCCGGCCCGCTTCACCCGCTTCTGGAACCAGCGGGTGGTGCGGTCCTCCCGCAGCATGCGGCCGAGTTCGAGGGCGCTGGCAGCGGCGACGGTGATTCCCTGCCCGTAGATCGGGTTGAAGGCGCAGACGGAGTCGCCGATCGCGGCGAAGCCCTCGGGCCAGGAGCGGATCCGCTCGTAGTGCCGGCGGTGGCCTGCGGTGCGGCGGAAGGACACGACGGGCGTCAGCGGCTCGGCGTCCTTGATGGCCTCGTACAGGACGGGGTCGCGCAGTCCCCGCGCGTACTCCAGGTAGCCCTCCTCGTCGGTCGGGGGGTAGTCGCCGCCCGCCCCGCTCAGGCTGCAGATCCACCGGCCGCCCTCCTGGGGGAACAGCCCGCCGGTCCGCCTGGCCCGCGGCGGGCCCGCCTGGATGTACAGCGCCTTCCATCCGGGGTCGAAGCCGGACGGGATGGCGTAGTAGCGGCTGGCGTACCCCAGCAGCGGGTCGATCTTCGTCTCGCGGGGCAGCGGGCGTCCGAGCTCCGCCAGCCACTCGGGCGCGTGCGAGCCGCGGCCGGTGGCGTCCACCACGAGGTCGGCCGGCATGCGCTCCTCGGTCCGCGAGGCGTCGCCGCGTTCCCGGTACCGCACCCCGGTGACGGTCTCGTCTCCGGAGCTCCCGGTGAGCCCGGTGACCTCGACGCCGGTGCGGACGGCGAGCCGGGGCCGCGCGAACAGCTCCTTGCGGACGGCCCAGTCCAGGAGGCCGCGGCTGAAGGTGAGCATGCGGGCGGTGTCGAAGCGCCGGCGCCATCCGCCGGAGGTGAGCCACAGGAAGTCGGCGGGCAGCCGCAGGTCGGGCGCGCCCTGGGCGAGCATCGCCGCCTCGACGCCGGGGAGCAGCCCGTTGATCAGGCCGCGCCCGTGGTCCCACAGCACGTGCAGGTGCCTGCCCTGCGCGACGCCGGGGCGGGACACCGGCTCGTCGGGGAAGGTGTCGCGCTCCAGCAGGGTCACCTGTTCGAAGTGGTCGAGGAGCACCCGCGCGGAGAGCAGTCCGGCGAGGCTCCCTCCGA
Organism: Actinocorallia aurantiaca; assembly: GCF_039533685.1. Lineage (NCBI taxonomy): Bacteria > Bacillati > Actinomycetota > Actinomycetes > Streptosporangiales > Thermomonosporaceae > Actinocorallia > Actinocorallia aurantiaca. The sequence goes on from NZ_BAAATZ010000009.1 coordinate 64,103, forward strand.
CGACCACCGCGTGTTCGCGCCGGGGCAAGAGGATTCCTCCCAGTTTTCGGCCGCTGAGGCCTGGAGTCGAAGACACCGATTGTCCGTGCCGCCGAAGTCCTTCGCCATATGGACATATGTCCTATTTGTAGATTATGTATCGTCCGTAATGTGGGCAAGGGAAGACGAGCATTTACACAACGGATTATGGACACGATAGTTAACATCACTTCTCACGGATTCTCACGAGGGAGTTGTCGCGGAGTGACCACCATGGCGGAACGTTCCAGGCCACCGTCCAGGACCCAGCACCACCGCACCGTCAAGCGCGAGCTCTCCGAGACCCCGCATCCCGCGTGGGTCGAGGACATGCTCGGGGAGCTGAAGCCGCAGTGGGACGCGGTGACCGACAGCCCCGTCTTCGCCCGCACCGTCGACGGGGGCGTCGACGACGAGGTCTGGCGCCGGATCGTCCTCGAGTTCTTCTGCGTCGTCGAGGCGTTCCCCAAGTACATGGGCGTGTACCTGGGGCGCACCACCTACGGCAAGGCCCCGGGCGACCTGCTGGCCCGGGACTGGCTCATCGGCAACATCCGCACCGAGGCGCTGCACGCCCAGTGGTTCATCGACTGGGGGGTCGGCCTCGGCCTCACCGAGGACGAGATCCTCGACCACAGGCCGTCTCCCGAGGTCGCCTCCCTGTACGAGTTCCTGTGGTCGGTCTCCTACCGGGGCTCGGTGGCCGAGGCGTTCGGCGCCGTCAACTACGCCATCGAGGGCACGACCGGCGACTGGACCCAGCTCGTCATGCCCGCCTTCCGGGAGCGCTTCGGCGAGGACAAGTACGCGCTGATGTGGCTCGCCGAACACGCCGAGTACGACGACGCGCACCCCCGCGAGGCGCTCGAGCTCATCAAGCTCACCGTCCGCGACGCGGACGACCGGGCCGCCGTCAAGGAGGCGGTGAGGCGTTCGCTGGAACTGTTCAGGCGGGGCTTCGACGCCTGCCTGGGCTGACGCCGCCCCACGCGCACCAGAGCTCACCGGAACCGCGTCCCCAGTCCGGAAGGGGACGCGGTTTCGCGTTTGAGTGCATGCTCCCTAGGAAACCTGGGTTAAGTCATTGTTATTAATCCTTGACCTCTGTTGACGGCCGTCACTTCACGGCATAGCTCTAGGGGTGGGACGCAGGGCGACGAACGCGAACGGGGACAAGAAGCGATGGGCCAACTGACCGCGGTGGACACCAATTTCCTCGACATCGAGTCGAGGCGGACGCTCTCGCACATCGGGGGACTCGCCATTCTCGACACCACCCTGTGCGACGGCGGCAGGCTCACCCGCGGCGACATGGTGGAACTCATCCGGGAACGCGCCCACCTCGCCAAACCGCTGCGGCGCAGGCTCGCCGCCGTGCCCTTCCGGCTGGACCGCCCCTACTGGGAGGAGGATCCGAACTTCGACCCGGGCCGGCACGTCCACGAGGTGGCGCTGCCCTCTCCGGGGGACGACCTGCAGCTCGGCGCCGAGGTGGCCCGCATCCACGAGCGCCCGCTGGACAGGCGGCGCCCCCTGTGGGAGCTCTTCCTCATCCAGGGGCTGGCCGGGGGACGCGCGGCCATCTACGCCAAGGTCCACCACGCGTGCGTCGACGGGGTGCTCGCCGCGGAACTGCTCGCCGCCCTGCTCGACCTGCAGCCCGAGGCCGCCACCCCGCCCGCGCCGACCGCCGACCGGGAGCTGCGGCCCGAGCTGCTGCCCATGCTCACCCGGAGCGTCACCCGCTTCGCCCTCCACCCCGTCCGCTCCGCCGAGGCCCTCGTCCGGACGGCGGGCCACCTCGACCAGCTTCCCGTCGTCGGCGGGATGCCGGGCGTCCGCGAGATGTCCAGGGCGGTGCGGTCGGTGCTGGGGCAGCGGCAGCCGGCCCCCACGGGGGAGCAGAGCCCGCCGCCGCGCACCCCGTTCAACGCGCCCATCTCCCAGCACCGGGCCTTCGCGTTCGGCTCCCTGCCGCTGGAGGACGTCAAGAAGGTCCGCCGCGGCCTGGGCGTCAGCGTCAACGACGTGGTGATGGCGATGTGCACCGGGGCGCTGCGGCAGTGGCTGATCGACCACGACGCGCTGCCCGACCGGCCGCTCGTCGCCTGCGTCCCGGTCTCGATGCGGCGCCGCGCCGAGTGCGGCGACGGGAACGCGCTGTCGGCGATGTTCGCGCCGCTGCCCGTGCACATCGCCGACCCGGCCGAGCGCTTCCTGGCGGTGCGCGCCGCGATGGTGAACGTCAAGCGCCGGTTCGCGGTCTCGCACGGCAGCTGGTTCGAGGAGGTCAGCGCGCTGATGCCGTCCGCCCTGTCGGGGCTGGCGACCAGGCTGGCCATGCAGGTCGCGCCCGCCCTCAACCCGGTGAACCTGCTGGTCTCCAACGTGCCGGGCCCGCAGCAGCCGCTGTACGCGCGGGGCGCGCGGGTGCTGGCCTACTACCCGGCCTCGGTCATCAGCGACGCCACCGGCGGCGTCAACATCACCGTCTTCTCCTACGACGGCAACCTGGACGTCGGCGTCATCGCCTGCCCCGACCTGGTCCCCGACACCTGGAACCTCGTCGACTACCTGCGCGAGTCCCTCACCGAGCTGCTGAAGATGGTCGAGGCCGAGGAGAGCCCGGTCCGGGTGTAGGGCGGAGGGCCCGGCTCAGGGCAGCTTCCAGTCCACCGGGGGCGCGCCCTGCTGCTCCAGGTGGGCGTTGGCCCGGCTGAAGGGCCGGGAGCCGAAGAAGCCGCGGTCGGCGGACATGGGGCTGGGATGGGCGGAGGTGATGCACGGGTAGCCGCCGAGCATCGGCTGCAGGGTCTGGGCGTCCCGGCCCCACAGGATCGCCGTCAGCGGCGTCCCGCGGGCGGCCAGCGCCCGGATCGCCTGCTCGGTGACCTTCTCCCAGCCCTTGCCCCGGTGGGAGGCGGGCTTGCGCGGCGCGACGGTCAGGGACCTGTTGAGCAGCAGGACGCCGTTCTCGCTCCAGCGGGTCAGGTCGCCGTTGGCGGGGCCGGGCAGGCCGAGGTCCTGCATGTACTCGGTGTAGATGTTGATCAGGCTGGGCGGCAGCGGCCACACGTCGGGGGCGACCGAGAAGCTGAGCCCGACGGCGTGCCCCGGCGTCGGGTACGGGTCCTGCCCGACGATGAGGACCCGCACCTGGTCGAACGGCTGCTGGAACGCCCTCAGGACGTTCTGGCCGGTCGGCAGGTAGCGGCGCCCCGCCGCGAGTTCGGACCTCAGGAAGTCCCCCATGGCGGCGATGTCCCCGGCGACGGGCTCCAGCGCCCGCGCCCATCCCGCTTCGACGATCTCATTCAACGGTCTTGCCACGGGGTCAGAGCCTAATGGCGGGGTAGGACAGAAGTGCCCCGAACGGTCAGGACCGCAGCATCCTGCCGCGGCGTTCGCCGGTGAACTCGCCCCCGTCGACGACCACACGGCCTTCGAGCAGCACGTAGGGGATTCCGGTGGGCCGGAGGTCGGGAGCGGTGTAGGAGCCGGGGTGCCCGACCTCTGCGGGGTCGAAGCAGGTGATGTCGGCGTACGCGCCGGGGGTGAGGACGCCGCGTCCGTGGAGAGAGAAGGGCACGGCGTTCGCGGAGGTCATCTTGCGGACGGCCTCCGGGAGGCCGACGATGCCCGCCTCCCGGACGTAGGCGCCCAGGAAGTGGGGGAAGCAGCCCCAGGTGCGGGGGTGCTCAAGGCCCACGGGCATGCCGTTGTCGGAGCCGATGCCGATCAACGGGTCGGCCATGATGGCGCGGACGTCGGGCTCGTCCATCATCGTGATGACCATGTAGGCGGCGGGGTCGGCCGCGATCAGGGCGCAGGCCGCCTCGAACGGGTCGCCGGGGAAGGAGTCGAGCCGGCGGCCGACGGCGGACGGGTCGGCGTGGGTGACGACGAGGACGCCTCCCGGGGTGGTGTCGCGCCACATGCCGGTTCCGGTGAGGGGGAGCGGGTCCTCCGCGGCGGCGCGCAGGGCCGTGACCTCGGCGGGGTCGGACAGCCTGGCGCGCAGGGCCTCGGGGCCGCCCTCCAGCGCCGCCGGAGGCAGGAGCGCCGAGAGGGTGGTGGCGCCCGCGAGGTAGGGGTACTGGTCGCCGCGCACGTCGATTCCCTCCCGCCGGGCGGAGTGCAGCTTGTCCAGCAGCATGGAGGCCCGTCCGTGGTTGCGCGTCCCGGCGGTCTTGCAGTGGGAGACCTGGAGCCGGACCCGGGCGCGGCGCGCGATCTCGACGGCCTCGTCCAGAGCCTGCGCGAGGCCGGCGCCTTCGTCGCGCATGTGCGTGGTGTACGGGCGCCCGTAACGGTGGGCGACCTTGGCCAGGGCGACGAGTTCGTCGGTGCCGGCGAAGGATCCGGGCGGGTAGACCAGCCCGCTGGACAGTCCGCAGGCCCCGGCCTCGAACGACTCGGCGGCCAGCCTGCACATCTCGTCCAGGCCGCCGGGCGGGAGTTCGGCGTCCCATCCGGCCACGGCCAGGCGGAGGGTGGAGTGGCCGACGAGGGTGGCCATGTGGTTGGTGGGCCCGGCCTTCTCCATGTCGGCCAGGTGCTCGGCGAAGGACCCGGCGGGGACGGGTGCTCCCGCGTAGGCCGACATGATCTCGGTGTGCTCGGAGGTGACCGGCCCGTAGGAGAAGCCGCAGTTGCCGTTGACCTCGGTGGTCACGCCCTGGAGCAGCTTGAACGGCTGCGCCTCGGGCAGCGCCGGCACCAGGTCGGAGTGGCAGTGCGGGTCGACGAAACCGGGCGCGACGGCCAGCCCGCCCACGTCGACGACGCGCCGCGCCGGGCCGAGCCCGGGCCCGACGGCGGTGATCCTGCCTCCGTCCACCGCGACGTCGGCGGTGACCGCCGGGGACCCCAGACCGTCGTGGACCTCGCCGCCGCGCAGCACCAGTTCATGCATGATCGTTCACCGTAAGTGAGATGAGGCTGATCAGCTAGCAGACAAACCTGACAAAACCATTAGAAAGGATTGTGAACTTTCCCGATGAGGGAACTCGGCGCATCCGGCTAGGGTGCCTAAGCCGTCGGAGAGGAGTTCTGGTGAACTGGGGTGCACGACTCGGGGAGCTCATCGAGACGTACGGGGTGCCGGGCGCGTCGCTGGCCGTCTGGCACGACGGCGCTCTCACCGAGCACGCCGCGGGCGTGCTGAACCTGGCGACGGGAGTGGAGGCCACGCCGGACTCCCTGTTCCAGATCGGCTCGGTCACCAAGGTGTGGACGGCGACCCAGATCATGCTGCTCGCGGAGCGGGGCGTGCTCGGCCTGGACACCCCGGTGCGCGAACTGCTGCCGGAGTTCGCGGTCGCCGATCCCGAGGTGACGCGGTCGGTGACGGTGCGGCACCTGCTCACCCACACGTCGGGCATCGACGGCGACCTCTTCCTCGACACCGGGCGCGGCGACGACTGCCTGGAGAAGTACGTCGCGGCCTGCGCGGACCTCGTCCAGCTCCATCCGCCCGGCGCGACGCAGTCGTACGTGAACGCCGGATATCCGGTGCTCGGACGGATCATCGAACGGCTGACCGGCCGGGTGTGGGACGTGTCCCTCCGCGAGATGCTCGTGGAGCCGCTCGGCCTCGCGCACACCGTGACGCTGCCGGAGGAGGCCCTCCTGCACCGCGCCGCCGTGGGGCACCTGGGCGAGGGGAAGGACATCAGGCCGACGCCGGTCTGGGGCCTGATGCGGCCGATCGGCCCCGCGGGCCTGATCTGCGCGTCCGCCGCCGACGTCGTGCGCTTCGGGCGGGCGCACCTGGACTCCTCGCTGCTGAAGGACGCCTCCCGCGAGGCCATGGCCACCCCGCAGGTGGAGGTGCCCAACAAGCACGGCCTCGGCGAGGCGTGGGGCCTGGGCTGGATCCTCGACACCTGGGACGGCGTCCAGGTGCTGTGGCACTCGGGCAGCACCATCGGGCAGCACGCCGCCCTGTGGGTGGTGCCCGAGCGCGGGCTCGTGGTGGCGCTGCTGAGCAACGGCGGCTACGACGGCGCGTTGCGTACCGACCTCTCGCGTGAGCTGTTCGCCGAGCTCGCGGGTCTCACGGTGCGTCCCGTCCCGGAGCTGCCGCCCGAGCCGATGGCAGTCGACACCGCGCGCTACACGGGGCTGTACGAGCGCAGGCACGTGCGGACGACCATCACCGAGAAGGACGGTGGGCTGCACGCACGGGTCGAGACGACCACGCCCGGCCTGGCGGAACTCGGCCCGCCGCTGGAGCTGGACCTGCTTCCGGTGGACGAGACGACGTTCCTCGGCGTCTCCGGTGACAACCCCTCGAAGGTCCCGTTCGTGTTCTATGAGTTGCCGGACGGCGCACCGCACGTCCACTTCAGTGCGAGGACCAATCCGCGTGTCTCCTGATCGCTTCGACCAGGCCGTGATGACGGCCGACCTGGGAACCCTGGTGTCCGCGGAATCGCCCAGCGGGGAGCCCGAGGCGCTGGCCCGCTGCCGTGCCGAGGTCGCCGCGCTGGGCGAGCGGCTGCTGGGCTCGTCTCCCGTGGCGCACGGCGAGCACCTGCGCTGGGGTCCGGAGCGCCCGAAGGTCCTGGTGCTGGGCCACTACGACACGGTCTGGCCGGTCGGGACGCTGGCCCGCAGGCCGTTCACGGTCGACGGGCACCGGGCGACCGGCCCCGGCTGCTTCGACATGAAAGCAGGGCTGGTGCAGGCCTTCCACGCGCTGTCCCTGGTCGCGCGGACCGGGGGCCTGGAGGGGGTCGGCCTGCTGGTCACCTCCGACGAGGAGACCGGCTCGGCCACCTCCCGCGGGCTGATCGAGGAGACCGCGGGGTCCGCGACCGCCGTCCTGGTCGCCGAGCCGAGCGCGGACGGCGCGCTCAAGACCTCCCGCAAGGGCCTGGCCCGCTACGAGCTGGAGATCACCGGCCGGGCCGCGCACACCGGCCTCGACCCGCAGAAGGGCGTCAACGCCGCCGTCGAGCTGGCGCACCAGATCCTGGCGGTCTCCGCGCTGGCCGCCCCGGAGCGCGGCACCACGGTGACGCCCTCGGTGGCCGCGGCGGGAACGACCGTCAACACCGTCCCGGACTCGGCGCGGCTCGCGGTGGACGTCCGGGCCTTCGACCGGGCCGAGCTCGACCGCGTCGACCGCTGGATGCGCAACCGCCGCCCGGTCCTGCCCGGCGTCCGGCTGGCGGTCCGGGAGGGGGCCCGGCGTGGACCGCTCCGGCGTTCGGCCTCGTTCGGCCTGTTCCAGCGGGCCGTCACCCTCTCGGTCGAGCTGGGGCTGCCGCCGCTGCGCGAGGCCGCGGTCGGCGGCGGCTCGGACGGCAACCTCATCGCGGCGCTGGGCGTCCCCACCCTGGACGGCCTGGGCGCGGTCGGCGGCGGCGCGCACAGCGAGGACGAGTGGGTGGACCTGCGCGGAATGCCGGAGCGCGCGGCTCTGCTGGCGGCGCTGCTGACCAGGCTGCGTTGAGCCGTTCACTGGCCGATCGCACGAATCCACCGGCGCGGTTGGGGAACTCCGACGATGAGTGTCAGGGGGCTGCGTGGGCACGCTGGTCGGTGTGAGAGAGCACAGCGGTGAGGGCCGGATCAGGATCGTGGAATTGGGCGATTCGCCCGGAGCATCGGAGCATCACCGGGTCGCGGCGCTGTTCCAGCGGATCTGGGGCGAGCCGCTGATGGAGGCGGGCCTGCTCCGGGCCCTGGCGCATTCGGGCAACTACGTGGCCGCGGCCTACCGGGGCGAGGAGATGGTGGGCGCCTCAGCGGGGTTCCTCACGGCCGGGGGCGAGCTGCACTCGCACATCACCGGGGTGGTTCCCGAGGCGCGCGGGGCCGGGGTGGGCCGGCTGCTGAAGATCCACCAGCGGGACTGGTCGCTGGCGCGGGGCATCGACACGGTGGTGTGGACGTTCGATCCGCTCATCCGCCGGAACGCGCACTTCAACATGCATGTGCTCGGCGCGATGCCCACCCGGTACCTGCCCGACTTCTACGGAATGATGAAGGACGAGCTGAACGACGCCGCCCCTTCGGACCGGCTGTACGTCGTCTGGGACCTCCATGCGCCCGTGTCGCCCTCGCCCGGAACCTCGGGGGCGCTGATCGAGGAGGGCGCGGTCGTCCTGCTGGCGCCGGGGGAGGACCGCCCCGCCGGCTTTCCGCCGGCCGGCAGGCTGCTGGTGTCCGTCCCGGAGGACGTGGAAGGGCTCAGGGCCAAGCACCCGGAGACGACCGCCCGGCTGCGCTTCGCCGTCCGAGAGGCGCTCGCGCCGGCGATGGAGGCGGGGATGCGCGTCACCGGGATCACCACGGACGGCTACTACGTGCTCGAAGAGCCCGAAGGAGGCACCTCTTGAAGATCGAAGGCGTGGAGCTGCGGTGGGTGGGCCTGCCGCTGGTCTCCCCGTTCCGCACCTCCTTCGGCACCGAGACCGACCGGGAGATCCTGCTCGTCCGGGTGCTCACCACCGAGGGCGAGGGCTGGGGCGAGTGCGTGGCGATGCGCGAGCCCGTCTACTCCTCGGAGTACGTGGACGGCGCCGCTCAGGTGATCAGGGAGTTCCTGCTGCCGCTGGCCCACCCCGACCCCTGGCGGACCGAGCAGGCGTTCCGGCCGGTGCACGGGCATCCGATGGCCAAGGCGGCGCTGGAGGCGGCGATCCTGGACGCCTGGCTGCGGGCCAGGGGGATGTCGTTCGGCGAGTTCCTCGGCGCGGTGCGCCCCGCCGTCCCCGCCGGGGTCTCGGTCGGCATCATGGACTCGGTCCCCGAGCTGCTGGACGCCGTCGGGGGCTATCTCGACGAGGGCTACCTGCGGATCAAGCTGAAGATCGAGCCGGGCTGGGACACCGAGCCCGTGCGCGCCGTCCGCGAGCGCTTCCCCGACATCCTGCTGCAGGCCGACGCCAACACCGCCTACACCCTGCGGGACGCGCCCCGCCTGGCCCGGCTGGACCCGTTCGAGCTGCTGCTGATCGAGCAGCCGCTGCCCGAGGACGACCTGGCGGGGCACGCCGAGCTGGCCCGCCGCATCCGCACCCCGGTCTGCCTGGACGAGTCCATCACCTCCGCGCGGATCGCGGTCGACGCCATCACCCGGGGCGCGGCGTCCATCGTGAACGTCAAGCCGGGGCGGGTCGGCGGCTTTCTGGAGGCCCGCCGCGTCCACGACGTGTGCGCGGCGCACGGCGTCCCGGTGTGGTGCGGCGGGATGCTGGAGACGGGCGTCGGCCGGGCGGCGAACGTGGCGCTGGCGGCGCTGCCGAACTTCACCCTGCCGGGCGACACCTCGGCGTCGGGCCGCTACTACCGCGAGGACGTCACCGAGCCGTTCGTCCTGGAGGACGGGCACCTCAGGGTGCCCGAAGGGCCGGGTCTGGGGGTGGTCCCGCATGAGGAGAGGCTGCGGGAGTTCACCCTGCGAAAGGAATACATACCGACCCATATACCCGCGTAGTACGAGAAGGGGCCGGAGCCGTACGGTGGCCTCATGGCGACCGGGCTGAAGCGCGTTCTGGAGGACCTGGGCTCCACCGTCCTGGGAGCCGCGGCCCTCCCCGACGAGGGGCACACCGAGGTCACCGGGGTGCACATCTACGACCCCCTCGACGAGCTCCTGGTCGCGCCCGGAGGGCTGCTGCTGGGCGTCGGCGTCGAGGGCGAGAGGCGCATCGCCGAACTGCTCGGCGAGCTCGGCGAGCGGGGCGCCGCCGGGCTGGTGGTCAAGTCGCTGGGCGTTCCCGGCCCCGCGCTGCGCGAACGGGTCCGCGAGACCGGGGTGGCGCTGCTGGGCCTCACCCGCGCCGCGTCCTGGGCGCAGCTCGCCGCGCTGCTGCGCTCCCTGCTGTCGGAGGGCGAGGTCGGCGACACCGAGAGCGAGGCCGACCTGTTCGCCGTTGCCAACGCGGTCTGCGCCCTGCTCGACGCCCCCGTCACCATCGAGGACCGCTCGTCCCGGGTGCTGGCCTACTCGGTGCGCCAGGAGGAGGCCGACGAGTTCCGGGTCGAGACCATCCTCGGCCGCCAGGTCCCCGAGCGGTTCGTCAGGCTGTACGAGGAGATGGGGTTCTTCCGGCGGCTCTACCAGAGCAGGGAGCCCCTCCACCTGGACGTGGACGGCATGCTGCCCCGGGTGGCGATCGCGGTCCGGGCCGGGGACGAGATCCTCGGTTCGCTGTGGGCGGCGGTCCGCGAACCCCTCAGCGAACAGCGCAAGGCCGCCTTCTCCGACGCCGCGAAGATCGTCGCCCTGCACCTGCTGCGCCAGCGGGCCGGAGCCGACGCCCAGCGGAGGCTGCGCACCGACCTGCTCGCCACCGTCCTGGCCGGAGGCGAGCAGGCGGCCGAGGCCGCGGCCCGGCTCGACCTGGCCACCAACCGGGTGTGCGTGCTGGCCGCCCAGCTCAGCGGCCCCGCCGAGGGGCAGAACGCCCGCGCCGAGAGCGAGCGGCAGCGGTTCTGCGACGCGCTCGCCCTGCACGTCGGGGCGATCCACCCCCGCGCGGCGGCGGCCCTGGTCGGCGGCGTCGCCTACGCGGTGCTGCCGCTGACCGGCAGCCGCTCCCGGGCCCGGCAGGTGGCCGAGGACTTCCTCGCCCGCGTCGGCGGTCGGCACTCCGCCAACATCGGCATCGGCAGGCTGGCCGGGTCGATCACCGAGATCGCCCTCTCCCGCGCCGACGCCGACCGCGCGCTGCGGGTGCTCCAGGCCAGGGGCACCTCCGGGACCGCCGTGGACTTCCGCGACGTGCACTTCGAGTCGCTGCTGCTGCAGCTCGGCGACCTGGCGGCCCGGCAGGACCAGCCGCCGTCCGGGCCCTACGAGCGGCTCGCTCGGCACGACCGCGAGCACGGCTCCGACCTGATGCCCACCCTCGCCGCCTACCTGGAGGCCTTCGGCAACATCAACGAGGCGGCGGCGGCCGTCCAGGTGCACCCCAACACCTTCCGGTACCGGCTGCGGAGGCTGTGCGAGATCGCCGGGCTGGACCTGGGCGACCACGACGCCCGGCTGGCGATGATGCTCCAGCTGAAGATGTACGGCTCGAAGTCGTAAGACTCGACAAACGAGCCTGCTCGGCTTGGAGGATCGGACGATGACCCGGAGGGTCGCCGTTCGCGAATGTAAAGGATCTTCTCCGGCCCCCGGGAGTTCCCCCCATGAAGAAGACTCTGGCAGTGGCCCTGGCGCTCGCGCTCACCGCGACCGCCTGCGGCTCCTCCGACGAGCAGGACGACAAGTCCGAGTTCGCGGAGAACGGCACGTTCGTCTACGCGATCCCCGCCGACCCCGGCGAGCTCGACCCGGCCAACGCCGTGCTCGGCGCGACCAACACCGTGCTCGCCTTCGCCTACGACACCCTGGTGTACTCCGATGCCGACGGAAAGATCGTCTCCGGTCTCGCCGAGAAGTGGGAGGCGCAGGCCGACAAGGTGACCTTCACCCTCCGCAAGGGCGTGACCTGTGCGGACAAGTCGCCCGTGACGCCCCAGACCGTCGCGGACTCGATGAACTACCTGTCGGACCCGAAGAACAAGGCGGCACTGCTCGGCGTGCTCATCCCCGCCGGGATGACCGCCACCGCCGACGAGGCGGCCGGCACCGTCACTCTCGCGACCAAGGACCCCAACCCGTTCCTGCTGGAGTCGATGACCGCGGTCTACGTCGTCTGCGGCGAGGGGCTGAAGGACCGCTCGATCCTCAAGGACAAGACGTCCGGGACGGGGATGTATCCGCTGTTCACCTCGGTGGCGAACGACCACTACGCCTTCAAGGCGCGTGCGGACTACGCGTGGGGACCCGGCGGCGCGAAGCACGAGGCGGGCATGCCCGCGGCCGTCCAGCTCAAGGTGGTCAAGGACGAGTCCACGGCCGCCAACATGATGACCACCGGTGAACTGAACGGGGCCCAGTTCACCGGTGCCGACCGCAAGCGGGTCGAGGCGATCCCCGGCGTCCGCAAGGGATCGGCGCCCGACGGCATCGGCGAGTTCTTCTTCCACCAGGGAGACGGCCGCGCCGCAGCCGAGAACAAGGTGCGCGGCGCGCTCGTTCGGGCACTCGACCTGAACGAGCTGCGCGCCATCGCGTCGGGCGGCGACCCGGTGCCCGCCACCCGCCTCATCTCGCTCGCCCCCGACCCGTGCCGGGGCGACAGCGTCACCGGCAACACGCCCCCGGCCGACCCGGGAACCGCGGCGACGCTGCTCGACGAGACCGGATGGAAGGCCGGAACGGACGGCGTCCGCACCAAGGGCGGCGAGAAGCTGAAGCTCCGGGTTGCCTACCAGACCTCGGCGGGGCCGGGCGTCCAGGCGGGCATGGAGTACATCGCGCAGAAGTGGAAGGCGCTGGGCGTCGAGACCGAACTGGTCGGCTCGGCGGACGCCAAGTACGCCGACTCGCTGTTCAAGGACGGCGACTGGGACATGGCCTGGGTGCCGCTGGGCCTGAGCCTGCCGACGCAGCTCGTCGGCTACCTCTCCGGGCCCGGCCCGGACGAGCAGGGCTCGAACTTCGCCCACATCCGCAACCCGGGGTACGAGCAGCTCACCGCCGAGGCCGCGAAGAAGGTCGGCGCGTCCGGCTGCGAGCAGTGGACGAACGCCGAGGCCGCCCTGGTCGAGAACGTGGACGTCGTGCCCGTCCTGCGGCCCACCCAGCTCGTCGCGTCCAAGAACGCGATGCTGGAGGTCATCGGCGGCGTCGTGCGGCCGACCTCGGTCCGGATGCTGAAGAACTGACCGATGTTCCTGCTGCGGCGCGCGATCCGGTTCGCCCTGTCCCTGGTGCTGGTGGTGCTGGCGTCCTTCGCCATGCTCCACCTCATCCCGGGCGATCCGGTGCGCGCCGCACTCGGCCCGACCGCGCCGCGCGAGGCGGTCGAGCAGCGCCGCGCCGAGCTGGGCCTGGACCGGCCCTGGCCCGAGCAGCTGAGGACCTACCTGGAGAAGGCCGCCACCGGGGACTTCGGGGAGTCCTTCCTGACCCGGCAGCCCGCCGGGCAGGTCATCGGCGACCGCCTCCCCGCCACCGTCCAGCTCGTCGTCGTCACCATGGCCTTGGCCCTGCTGGTGGCGGTGCCGCTCGGCATGGCGATGGCGGCCCGCACCCACGGCGGCCGGGGCGGGCGGACCGAGCTGGCCTTCACCTCGGTGACGGGCGGGTTGTCGGTGATCCCGGAGTTCCTGCTGGCCGTCGCGATGATCGCGCTGTTCGGGGTGACGCTGCGCTGGCTGCCTGTGGCCGGCAAGGACGGCGCCGCCTCGTTCGTCATGCCGGTGCTGGCGCTGGCGGCCGGACCGACGGCGCTGCTGGCCCGGCTGGTGCGGGTCGAGACGCTGCGGGAGCTCTCGTCGGACTACGTGCGGCTGGCCCGGGCCAAGCGGATCCCCGCCGTGCGGCTGTACCTGGTGCACCTGCTGCCCAACACGCTCACCTCCGCCCTCACGATGGGAGGTCTGCTGCTGACGTCGCTGCTGGGCGGCTCGGTGGTCGTCGAGTACGTCTTCCAGTGGCCCGGCCTCGGCGGCACGACGGTCGACGCGATCGCGGACAAGGACTACGCCCTGGCGCAGGCCGCGATCCTGGTCTACGGGGCGGTCTCGCTGACCGTCGTGTTCCTGGTGGACGTGGCACTGGGCCTGCTCGACCCGCGCTCGCGGGCCCGGAAGTCGGGATAGGGGCGAGATGAACCGGATGAGATCGCCTTCCGCCCTGGCGGGCCTGCTCCTGGTGCTGGTCACCCTGGTCTTCGCGGTGATCGGGCCCTGGCTGTGGGGCGAGGAGGCCGCCAGGTTCGACCCGCTGCACATCCTGGAGGGGCACAGCCCCGAACACCTCCTGGGCACCGATGACGGCGGCCGGGACCTGCTCGCCCGCACCCTGGCCGCGACCCGGCAGAGCGTGTGGCTGGCGGTGCTGGCCACCCTCATCACCACCGCGCTGGGGATCCCGCTCGGCGCGCTGCCCTCGGTGCTGGGACCCAGGACCGCCCGGTTCGCCTCCGGGCTCATCGACTCGCTGGTCGCCTTCCCCGTGCTGCTGCTCGCCATGTTCGCCGCGCTCATCGCGGGGACGGGCGCACGCGGCGCGGTGGTCGGCATCGGCGTCGCCGCGGCACCCGGCCTGGCCCGGCTCACCCGGACGCTCGCCGGCACCGTCGCCTCCAGCGACTACGTGGCGGCGGCCCGGGTGCTGGGAGCATCCCGCGCCGCCGTCCTGGTCCGGCACATCCTGCCCAACATCGCCGAACCCCTGATCCTCACGGTCACCGCGAACCTCGGCTACGCCCTGCTGGGCCTGGCCACGCTGTCCCTGCTGGGCCTGGGCGTCCAGCCGCCGGACTACGACTGGGGGAGGCTGCTGCACGACACCCTGCCCCGCGTCTACGTGGATCCCGAGGCGGTCGCCGGGCCCGCGCTGGCCGTCGCCGTCGCCGGGATCGGCTTCACCCTGCTCGGCGAGTCGCTGGCCCGCGCCGCCGCCCGCGAGCCTTCAGCGACTTCCGCGCCTTCGGCGTCCCGAGGTGAGTCCCGCACCGAACTCCCCCCCGAGTGCGGGCCTCTCCCCGGGACGCCGGAGGCGGTGCTGGAGGTGCGGGACCTGAGCGTCTCGTTCGGCGGGGCGACGCCCGTGCGCGGGATCTCCTTCTCGGTCGCGCCCGGCGAGACCGTCGGGATCGTGGGGGAGTCCGGCAGCGGCAAGAGCCTCACCGCGCTGGCCATCGGCGGCCTGGTGCCCCGTCCGGGCGAGGTGTCCGGCCGGGTCCTGCTGGGCGGCAGGCCGCTGGAGGAGCTGTCCCGGCGCGAGCTGGGCACCCGGCTGGCCATGGTCTTCCAGGACCCGATGGCCGCGCTGAACCCGGCCCTGCGCGTCGGCTCCCAGCTCGCCGAGGTGGCGACCGCGCACCTGGGGGCCTCCCGCGGGCAGGCGTGGCGGCGGGCGGTGGACCGGCTCGGCAGGGTGCGGCTGCCCGACCCCGCGGGCGACGCCCGCCGCCACCCGCACGAGTTCAGCGGCGGGATGCGGCAGCGGGCCGTCATCGCGATGGGGCTGATGGGCGAGCCCGAACTGGTCGTCGCGGACGAGCCGACGACCGCGCTGGACGTCACCGTGCAGAAACGCGTCCTGGAACTGCTCGCGGAGGTGAACGAGACGACGGGGGCGGCCGGGCTGCTGATCTCCCACGACCTGGCGGTGGTCTCCCGGTACTGCCGGCGGGTCCTGGTGATGTACGCGGGGCGGATCGTGGAGGAACTGCCGTCCGAGAGGCTGCGCCACGCCAGGCACCCCTACACGCGGGCGCTGGTCGCCTCGTCTCCCGACCTGTCCACCGACCGCTCCCTGCCGCTGGCCACGATCCCGGGACTCCAGCCCACCCCGGACGAGGTCCCCGGCGGCTGCGCTTTCGCGCCCCGCTGCGGCAGGGTGCTGGAGCGCTGCCGCACCGACCGTCCGGAACCGGAGGACGGGCTCGCCTGCTGGAACCCGGAGGACGCATGACGAAGCGGCTGCTGGAGGTCCGGGGACTGCACGTGCGCTACGGGCGCTTCCCCGCCGTCCAGGACGTCTCCTTCGAGATCGGCGAGGGGGAGATCCTCGGCCTGGTGGGGGAGTCCGGCTCGGGCAAGTCGAGCGTGGCCCGCGCCCTGACCGGCCTGGCGCCCCGCACCGGGACCGTCTCCGGGCTGGGCCCGCGCGAGGCCCAGCTCGTCTTCCAGGACCCCTACGCCTCGCTCGACCCGAGGATGACGGTCGGGCGGTCGGTGGCCGAGGGGCTGCCCCGCGGCCTGGGCCGGGCGGGCCGCCGGGAGGAGGCGGCGCGGCTGCTGGAGCTGGTCCGGCTCGGGCGGGAGACGGCCGGACGGTATCCGAGGCAGCTGTCGGGCGGGCAGCGCCAGCGGGTGGCGATCGCCCGCGCGCTGGGGGCGGGTCCCCGGCTGCTCGTCGCCGACGAGGTCACCTCGGCGCTGGACGTGTCGGTGCAGGGCGCGATCCTCAACCTGATCCGGGAGCTGCGCGCGGAGCTGGGCCTGTCGGTGCTCTTCATCTCGCACGACCTCGCGGTCGTCCGGTACGTCTGCGACCGGATCGCGGTGATGCGCGAGGGGCGGATCGTGGAGTGCGGGACGGTGGGGCAGGTGATCGAACAGCCGTCCCACGAATACACGAAAGCCCTGCTAGAGGCCGTTCCACGCCTGCAATAATCGAACATCTGTGCTAAAATCAAAGCATGGACACGCTGACTCTCCCGGGTATGGAGACCACGACCCTGTCCGCCGCGGAACTCGCCGCACTCGCGCTCTCCCTGGCCCATCTGGGCGCCGGCCCGCAGGCCGTCACCGCCCGCCGGGCCCTGGCCCAGCTCGTCTCGCCGGACGGCCGGCAGGCCCGCTCCGTGGCCACCCTGCTCGATCCCCTCGACCCCGAGACCGCCCGCCGCGCCCGCCTGCTCGCCCAGGCGATCACCGAGAGCCGGGTCGTCCGCGTCCTGTACGCCGACGAGCGCGGCCACCTCTCCCGCCGGGAGGTGGAGCCGGTCACCACCATCGTCCACGGCGACCACTGGTACCTCGTCGGCTGGTGCCGCCTGCGCCGCGGCGTCCGCGCCTTCCGCCTCGACCGCCTCCAGGCGGTCGAACCCACCGAGATCCGCTCCCGCGACCACCGCGCCGACGGCTTCCTGCCCTTCCAGGGGCGGCGCGCGGCCGCCTGAGAACACCCATGCGGCAATATGGGGGCCATGATTCTGGCGGACGGCGTGCGGGTGGCCTTCACCGACCGCATCGGCGGGTTCGGCACCGGCCCCTATGACAGCCGCAACCTCGGGCTCAACGTCGGGGACGAGCCCGAGACGGTGCTGCGCAACCGGGCCAGGACCGAGGCGGAGCTGGGGGTCGAGGGCGCGGTCTACATGCGCCAGATCCACAGCGCGAACGTCGCCCGGGTCGGCCGGGCGCCCTCCGGCGGAGAGGACGTTCCGGACACGGACGCGGTGGTCACCGACCGGCCGAACCTGGCCCTGGCCGCCCTGGGCGCCGACTGTCCCGCGGTGCTCGTCGCCGATCCCGGCGCGGGACTGGTCGGCGCCGCGCACTCCGGGCGGGTGGGCACCCTGCTGGGCGTGGTGCCCGCCCTGGTCGCCGAGCTGCGGGCCATGGGCGGCCGCGACCCGGTGGCCGTGGTCGGCCCGGCCGCCTGCGGCCGCTGCTACGAGGTGCCCGAGGCCATGCGGGACGCCGCGCCCGAGGCGATGCGCTCCACCACGAGCTGGGGCACGCCCGCGCTGGACCTGCGGGCGGCGATCTCGGCGCAGCTCGACGACCTGGGCGTGAAGGCGCTGCACGACGGCCGCTGCACGATCGAGACCCCTGAGCTGTACTCCTACCGGCGGGACGGGGTCACCGGACGTTTCGCGGGTTATGTCTGGATGTCCGGATAACGATCACTGGCTACCCTGGGTCCCATGAAACGCGGGGAAAAGCCGTCTCCCGGTCGTTATCCCATCGGACAGGGAGAAGCGGAACTGCTTCGCGACCCCGACCGGGACAACGGCTGGGTGATCAACGTCCAGGGGGTTCCGCAGTCCTACGTCGACCTGGACGACCCCACCCACCTGGCCTTCGAGTACATGCGGCTGCTCGGCGACGTCGTGGACCGGCTGAAGGACGGGCCCCTCGACGCCGTCCACATCGGGGGAGCCGGCTGCACGCTGGCCCGGTACGTCGCCGCGACCCGGCCCGGCTCCCGCCAGGTCGTCTACGAGCTCGACGGGCGGCTGGTCGAGCTCGTGCGCGAGCACCTCCCCCTCAAACAGTTCCAGAATCTGAAGATCCGCGTCGCCGACGGCGGGAAGGGCGTGCCGGGAATGCCGGACGCCTCCGACGACCTGCTCGTCCTGGACGCATTCTCCGGCGCCGAGATGCCGGTGGCGCTCGCCTCCGCGGAGTTCACCGCCCAGGCCGCGCGGGTGCTGCGCGACGACGGCGTCTACCTCGCCAACGTAGCGGACGGCAACGGCTTGGGCTTCGCCCGCAGGCTCGCCGCCACCGTCGCCGAGGCCTTCCCGCACACCCTGCTGCTGGGCGACCCCGGCGTCCTGCGCGGCCGCCGCTTCGGCAACCTGATCCTGGCCGGATCCCGCGCACCGCTGCCGGTCTCCGAACTCACCCGCGTCAGCGCGGGCAGGCCCCTCCCCGCCCGCTGCCTGGACACCGAGGAGCTGGCGCGGTTCAGCGCCGGCCACCGGCCGATCCGCGACGGCGAGCCGATCGCCGCGCCCGTCCCGCCCCCCGCCGTCTTCGGGCGGAGCTGAATGAGCCGTCCCACGCTGCGGGAGCGCTGGCAGTACTGGTTCGACAACACGATGGCGCGGGGGACGCCCGCACTGATCGGCTGGCTGGGACTGGCCTCGGCGGTCCTGGTGCTGTTCGTGGCGACCATGGCCGTGCTGCTGGCGCCCGGGGACGCGGACGAGAACGGCCACTGGCCGGGGCTGGTGTGGCGCAGCCTGCTGCGCACCCTCGACCCCGGCACGATGGGCGACGATTCGGGCACCGCGCCCTTCCTGGGGCTGATGCTGACCTCCACGGTCGGCGGGATCTTCATCGTCAGCGCCCTGATCGGCGTGCTGACCACCGGCCTGGAGAACAAGATCGAGGAGCTGCGCAAGGGCCGCTCCAAGGTCATCGAGCGGGACCACACCGTGGTCCTCGGCTGGTCGGACCAGGTGTTCACGGTGCTGGCCGAACTGGCCGAGGCCAACCAGAGCCGCAGCCGCTCCTGCGTGGTGATCCTCGCCGACCTGGACAAGGTGGAGATGGAGGACGCGATCCGGGCCCGGGTCGGCGACCTCGGCCGCACCCGGGTGGTGTGCCGGCACGGCAACCCGCTCAAGATCGTCGACCTGGACCTGGCCAGCCTCGACACCGCGCGCTCGGTCATGGTGCTGTCGCCTCCGGAGGAGGAGCCCGACATCTACGTGATCAAGGTGCTGCTCTCGCTCGGCAACCGGACCTGGGACCGCCCCGGACCCCGCCCCCACATCGTCGCGGCGGTCCAGGACCCCTCGAACCTGCCCGCCGCCCGCCTGGCCGCCGGGCCGTCCGCCCGGGTGATCGACGCCGACGACATCGCCATCCGCCTGGTCGTGCAGGCCCACCGGCAGTCCGGCCTGTCCACGGTCTACACCGACCTGCTGGACTTCAAGGGCCACGAGTTCTACCTGAGGCCCGAGCCGGAGCTGGCCGGGAAGACGTTCGGCGAGGCGCTGTGCGCCTACGAGCTGGGCATCCCGGTCGGCCTGCGGCACCCCGACGGGACCGTGGCGCTCAACCCGCCGATGGACGTCCCGCTGACCGGCGAGGAGGAGCTCGTCGTGGTGGCCGAGGACGACGTCCTCATCAGGCTGGCCAGGAACCGCCCGCCGATCCACCGGGACGCGATCGCCGACCCGCCCCCGCCGCACCCCGAGCCGCTCCCGGAGCGCACCCTGATCCTCGGCTGGAACGGCAGGGGCGCCCAGATCGTCGCCATGCTCGACGAGTTCGTGCGGCCCGGCTCCGTCGTGGACCTCGCCGCCCGCTGCGCCGACCCGCGCGGCGGCCTGCCGGAGCTGGAGAACCTCACCGTCGGGTACACCCGCTGCGACCCCACCGACCGGGAGCGGCTGGAGGAGCTCGACACCGCCTCCTACCAGAAGGTCATCGTGCTGGCCGACGCGGACGCCGACCCCGACCGCGCGGACGCCCGCACCCTGGTCACCCTGCTGCACCTGCGGGACATGGAGGAGCGGCAGGGGGTCGAGTACTCCATCGTCAGCGAGATCCACGACGACGCCAACCGGGAGATCGCCCAGGTCACCCGGGCCGACGACTTCGTGGTCAGCGAGCGGCTGATCAGCCTGCTGCTCACCCAGCTCAGCGAGAACCGCCACATCTACGACGTCTTCCACGACCTGCTGGACCACCGCGGCTCGGAGATCTACCTCAAGCCCGCGGGCGACTACCTGGTCCCGGGGCGGACCGCGAACTTCGCCACGCTGCTGGAGGCCGGGCGAGCCCGGGGCGAGACGGTCATCGGCTACCGGTTCCGGGCCGGCTTCCACCGCTCGCCCCACTACGGCGTGGTGCTGAACCCCGGCAAGACGGCCCCGCTCACCCTGGGCGAGGACGACCTGGTCATCATCATCGCCGAGGCGGGCGGCGGGCCCAAGACGGGGCCCGAGGCTCAGGACTGAGCCGGGTCCCCGTCCGCCCGCGCGTCCTCGGAGAGCTCGACCTGCACGTCCCACCAGTGGTGGAGGGGGTCGTGCAGGAAGTAGCGGGCGAAGGTCTCGACGGTGAAGGACGCGCCGTCGCTCCGCCGCCCCGTCCGCAGCCACTGCCCGCCCTCGACGTGGGCGAACTCGGCGGCCAGCTCCTGGGCGAAGGCCAGGAGCTCGTCCGCGACGTCGGAGGGGTCCTGCTCGTCGTAACGCTCCTCCAGGGCCGTGGCGTCCTGGTCCCAGTTGGGGAAGAGCGGATCGTCCTGCTCCAGCATCAGCCGGAGCCGGTAGAGGTAGATCCGGCAGCAGTCCCGCACGTGCGCCGCGTACTCCAGCGGCGACCACTTCTCGGGGCGGGGGCGGGCGGCGTGGTCACCGGGGGACCGCAACAGGGAGTGCCACTTCGCGGAGTTCTCCAGCAGCAGCCCGCCCACCCTCTCCAGGGGGACGGCCGACGCCTCGAATCCGCACTCGGGGCACTCCCTGTCCAGGACCCAGGTCCAGTCTTTGGTGTCAGGGGCGATGCTCACGCCTGACAGGGTAGCCGGACCCGGGAACGGGCCATCAAGTCCCGATCTTGCCCCCGTCGTCCTTGGTGATCACGACGGTGGCGGAGCGGGGACGGCCCGCCGGGTCGAAGTCCGGCCAGTTGGAGACCACGCGCGGGTTCTGCACGGTCGGGGTCCCCCACGCGGTGGTGGCCTCGCCCGGGTGCTGGATGTTGACGAACAGCGAGCGGCCGTCGGCGGCGAAGGTCAGGCCGGTGACCTCGGCGCCGCGCGGGCCGACGAGGAACCGCTTGATCTCCCCGGTCTTCGGGTCGGAGGCCAGCAGCATGTTGTTGCCGATGTTGCCGTAGCCCTTGGACGGGAGGTTCTGCGAGGAGTTGGAGATGTCCGTCTGGATCCACAGGCGGCCGTCCTCGTCGAAGCCGATGCCGTCGGGGGAGCCGTGGATCGCCTCCGCGCCGAGCTTCACGGCCGGGTCGTGGGCCGGGTCGCCCGAGAGGACGAAGATGTCCCATTCGAAGGACAGCGAGGTGTTGTCGCCGTTCTTCTCGCTCCACCGGACGATGTGGCCGTACGGGTTGGGCTTGCGGGGGCCGACCGCGCCGCCGTTGCCCGCGCCGTTGGTCAGGGTGAGGTAGACGTCCTTGTTCCCGGGGTGGACGGCGACCCACTCGGGGCGGTCCAGCTTGGTGGCTCCGACGGCGTCGGCGGCGGTCCGGGTGCGCAGCAGGACGTCCGCCTGGTCCTTCCAGCCTCCTGCGGCGGTCAGCGCGCCCTTGCCGAACTCCAGCGGCAGCCACGCGCCCCTGCCGTCGTCGGTGAACTTCGCGACGTACAGGGTGCCGTGGTCCAGCGGGCTCTGGCCGCGCCGGATCCGGTCGCGCCAGCGGCCTTCGCCGACGAACTTGTAGACGTACTCGCCGTCCTGGTCGTCACCGGAGTAGACGACGACGCGGCCCTTGGACTCGGTGACCGTCGCGCCCTCGTGCTTGAAGCGGCCCAGAGCGGTGCGCTTGACCGGCTTGGAGTTCGGCGCGAACGGGTCGATCTCGACGACCCACCCGAAGCGGTTGAGCTCCTTGGGATTCTTGGCGAGGTCGAACCGCTCGTCGGCCTCGTGCCAGCGGTAGGCGGTGGCGGCGGCCAGACCGTAGCGCTTCTGCTCGGCGTCGGGGGCCCAGGAGGCGTCCTCGGTCCCGAAGTAGCTGTTCCAGTTCTCCTCGCAGGCGAGGTAGGTGCCCCAAGGGGTGAAGCCGCTGGAGCAGTTGTTCAGGGTGCCCTGCGGGGCGTTGTTCGACTTCAGCGCGTCGTGCTTGAGCGTCACCGGGCCGGAGAAGGTCACGGGGGTGCTGCCGGTGACGCGGCGGTTGTAGCGGGAGTCGACGTTCTTCCACTTGCCGCTTCTGCGGTCGCGCTCGACCTTGACGACGCTGACACCGTGCGCGGCGAGGGCCTTGTTCACCTTCTCCCTGGTGATGACCTCGCTGCCGTCGGCGTAGAGGCCGGTGGTGTCGACGTACTCGTGGTTCAGCGTGAGCAGGCCGGAGTCCTTGCCCAGCGGGAACAGGTGCATGCCGTCGTGGTTGGAGCCGATCTGGCGCTCCTGGTCGGCGGCGGTGTTGGAGGCGTCCTTCTTGAAAGCCGGACCGCGCGAGTGGAGCGGGGTGCCCCAGGGGATGAGCACCTGGGCGGTGTAGCCCTCGGGCACGACGATCTCGTCGGCGGTGCTCGTCGGCACGGCCTTGAACCCGAGCAGCTTCTTGCCCGGCTTGTTCGGCCCGCCCGGCTTGGGGCCGCGGGGGCCGGCGATGGCGGTGGATGACAGGCCGGCCGTCATGAAGCCCGCGGCGGCGACCACGGTGCCGCCCTTGATGATCGACCGACGGGACAGGACGTCCTGGAAGTGCCGGTTGCCGGAGGGGTTCGAAGGGACGTCGTCGGGGTCGACGTCGACGTTGACGCGGGTCATGGGGACAACCTCTTGTTTCACAAGTGCTTTAGTGGGTGCCTATGAGCCTGGAGGGGGGAGATGTCCGGTCAGGAAAAGCCGGATGAACGACGGGAGAAGTGCCGGGTCATCCCGTCGTCTCCCGCTTCCTCGCGAGAACGGGGCGCGTCCTGCGCGTGAACTCCGCACGTGCCGAACGGCGACTTACAAGTGAATGCATTCCCTTCGCCACGGCGACCCCTCGTTCCGGACGGTGCCCGCTTGCCCTTCACGCTGAGCCACATCGCGGCGGTCCTGCCGCTGCGCTCCCGTTTCCTCCTGCCGTCGGGGCTGGTCCTCGGCTCGACCGTCCCGGACATCCCGCTGTTCGTCCCGTTGAGCGACCGGCCCACCACCCACAGCGCGCTCGGGCTGGTGACCTGGGACCTGGGGATGGGCCTGGTACTGCTGGCCGCCTTCCACCTGCTGCTGAAGCACCCGCTGCTGGCGTTGTGCCCGAGGGCGGTCCGGGACCGCCTGGAGCCGGTGGTGAACGGACCGTCCCGGCGGCGGGTGCTGTGGGCGGCGGTGCCGTCGCTGCTGCTGGGATCGGTGACCCACGTGGTCTGGGACGCCTTCACCCACTTCACCGGGCCGGGGGTCCGGGCGTTCCCCGAGCTGACGACCGTGGTGAACGGGCTGCCGGTCTACCGGTGGGGGCAGTACGGCTCAGGCGTCTTCGGCGCGCTCGCCGTGCTCGTCTGGGCGGCGTGGTGGCTGCGGCGCGCTCCCGCCGTCCCGTCCGCGGGAGCGCCCCGCTGGGTGGGGGCGACGGCGCTGTTCATGACGGCGGCGGCCGTGTGCGGGGGAGCCGCGACCACCCTGTTCGTGCGGGTCCCGCCCTCGGGCTACTACAGGCTCAGGTACTTCGTCACGGACTCGATGGTCCTGATCGGCTGCCTCGCGCTGGTGTACTCGCTGCTCTACTGGTCGACGGTGAAGATGACGGCCCGGCCCGCGGACGCCGCGCGGGAGAAGAAGGAGACCAGGTCGACGAACGTCCCCCAGACGTAGTCGAAGTCCTCGGGGCCGTGCGGGCCCGCGTAGTCGGTGCCGGCGAGGGCCTCGTAGCGTTCGCGCAGCCGGGGCTCGTCCCATCCGGCGAACGCGGCCGAGACCTCCCGCACCTGCTCGGGGGAGACGTAGCTGACGGTGTACTCCTCGCCCTCGTGGAAGTGCTCACCGCCGAGGACGGCCATGCACAGGGGGTGGTCGTCGCCGTCGAGGGTGCCGTCGGTCAGGCAGCGGTGCAGCGCGTCCCAGGCCTTGTCGCTCTCCAGGATGTCGAGTTCGTTCCACCGGGTCTCCTCGATGTCCTCGACGAAGGCCCGCACCTCGGCGTCGTCGTTCGTCTCGTGGAGCCCGTCCTCCAGCTCGGAGGTCAACGCGAAGTGCACACCCAGGCTCGTCAAGGCCCGTTCCTTTCCCGAAACGAAAGGGAGCACGTTACCGGCAACTCCCCCATACTCATCCGCACCACGGTAAATGGATGGACCGACGTTTTCCGGAACCGGGAAGATGCGGTCATGTCTGATGAACAGTGGCGAGTGCAGTTCGACGCGGAGGTCCGGTTCGCGAACGGGGGAGACCTGCGGGTCAGGGAGTTCCGGCTGGACATCCCCGGCGAGGACGTCTCGGAGGGGGAGCTGGCCGAGCTCCTCGTCCGCCACCTGGGACTGCTCATGGTCGGCGAGGTGGAGATCTCCGGGAAGACCCTGATCCGCGAGGCGCACAAGGGCTCGCGCGGCATGGAGACGGGGCCGCGCGTCCGGCGGTCGGTCGAGCTCTCCCACGTTCTGAAGGACGGCATGGCCACCGTGCCGGGCCTGCCCGCGCCCAGGATCGGCGCCCACGAGACGCACGCCCAGTCCCGTTCCCGGTACGCGCCGGGGACCGAATTCCACTTCGCGAGCATCTCGATGGTCGGCAACACCGGCACCTACGTGGACGCCCCGCTGCACCGGTACGAGGACGGGACGGACCTGGCGGGGGTGCCGCTGGAGTCGCTGGCCGACCTGGAGGGCCTGGTCGTCCGGGCCGAGGGCCTCCCGGTGATCACCCGGGAGCTGCTGCTCCCCCTGGACGTGCGGGGGCGGGCGGTGCTGGTGCACACCGGCTGGTCCCGGCACTGGGGTACGGAAGAATATCTGTCAGGCCACCCTCATCTCACCGAAGAGGCGGCGGAGCTCCTGGTCGAGCAGGGCGCGGCACTGCTGGGGATCGACTCACAGAACGTCGACGGCACCCGGGGCGGGGAACGCCCGGTGCACTCCCGGCTGCTGGCCGCCGGGATCCCGATCGTCGAGCACATGACCGGCCTGGACCTGCTGCCGCCGCACGGCTTCCGCCTCCACGCCGCGCCGCCCCGGATCGCCGGGGTGGGGACCTTCCCGGTGCGTGCGTACGCGATCGTTACCGAAGAGTAGCCTTGGGGGATGAGCACCGATGACCCCGGCAACCTGTTCCGCGTAGTCCCGGGGCCGCCCCGGCTGGCCCTGCCCGGACTGGTGCCGGTCTACGACCTGTACGTCCGCGCCGGAGCCGAGCTGCTGAACCAGCCGGACGCGCTGAGCGCGGAGCTGTGGCTGTCGGCCCAGCTCGGCGAGCTGGGCTCGGCCGCCCCCGACCGGGCCGGGCTGGACAAGGCCCTCGGCGACCTGGTCAAGGTGCTGCGCCGGGCCGGGACGCCCGGAGCGCACGCCTTCCTGGCGGCGATGGCCGCGGTCGGACCCGAGGACCACCGGGCCGCCGCCGCCAAGGCCGCGTCCGACCTGCGCGGCCCGCTGCTGCCCGACCCCCCGGCCTGGCTGGGGGAGCTGGGGTCGGCGATCGCCGTCGACGCCTGCAGCATCCAGGACGGCACCCTGGACCGCACCCAGTACCTGGTCGAGTACCGCTACCCGGACGGGAGCGGGCACCACGGCCTGTCGATCACCCTGTCGGGGGGGCTGCCCGTCCAACTGGTGGCGGTCGGCGACATGCTCGGCATGCGCTCGGAGCTCCGGCGGGTCCTGGAGGAGGGCGAGGTCGTGGTGGCGGGACTGCCGCTGCCGCTGGCCTCCAGCACCCTCCACCAGGCATTCTCCGAGCTGGCCGAGGTGCCGGCGGCGGAGCTGACCGCGCCCTTCCACGCGCTCCTGCTCTTCGCCCGGCACCGCCTGTCGCTGCTGCCCTGAGTATGAAAATCTGGGCTGGTGATCGACGTCGCAGAGGTCTCCGCCATCATCCGCCGGGTCGCCGAACGCGAGGTGCTGCCCAGGTTCGGGGCGCTGGCCGCCGCCGACATCAGCGAGAAGAGCCCGGGTGATCTGGTGACCGTCGCCGACCGGGCCGCCGAGGACGCGCTGGCCGAACGGCTCGGCGCGCTGCTGCCCGGCTCGGTGGTGGTGGGCGAGGAGGCCGTCGCCGCCGATCCGGGGCTGCTGGCCCTGCTGGACGGGCCCGACCCGGTGTGGATCGTCGACCCCATCGACGGGACCAAGAACTTCGTCGACGGCAGCCCCCGGTTCACCATGCTGGTCGCGCTGGCGCGGAAGGGGGAGCTGCTGGCCTCCTGGACCCACGCGCCGGCCCTGGACGTCCACGCCACCGCGACCAAGGGGGGCGGGGCCCGCGTGGACGGGCGCAGGGTGCGGGTGCGGCCCTGCGGGAGCGGCCTGCGGGCGCTGGACATCGTCACCTCGCAGCCGCACTGGTGGACCCCCGAGGCCCGGGCCCAGACGCACGCCCTGGCCCGGCGCCGGGTCTCGCTGGCCTACTTCGACACCTCGGGCCTGGAGTACGTGGAGCTGGCGGCGGGCCGGAGGTCGGCGATGATCCTCGGCTGGGAGTTCCCCTGGGACCACGCCGCGGGGATCCTGCTGCACGCCGAGGCCGGGGGAGTCTCCCTCACCGCGGACGGCACGCCCTTCCGGCTCTCGGGGGGCAACAGCCTCCCCTTCGTGAGCGCCCCCGACGAGGCGACCGCGCTGGCGGTCCACGAGGCCATGCGGACGGTCCCGGAGCGGGGTTCCCGGGCGGGGTCACGAGGCGGTCCCGTTTGACCCACGCCCGCCCCTGACTAAAGTCAGGGAATAGTCAGGAGACGGCCACGGTTGAACAGGGAGTCACCAACGAACGGCCGTCAGTGTTTACCCGCGTCCCCCGCGGCGTCGAGGAGGTCCCGCCATGGAAACCACCATCCGCATGGTCTGCCTGGAGTGCAGTTCGCCCCTGGCCTTCACCGAGACCTGGGTGGACGGCGAACTGGGCACCCTGCTCTTCGAGCACCCCCTGCGCCCCGGGAGCGGCTGGGACCACGACCCGCTGCCCGCCCTGGCGGACCCGGAGGACCACGACGGGAAGCACTGCGACTGCTGCGGGATCGCGGCGCCGCGCCCCGAGGGCTTCGTCAACACCTGGACCGTCGACCCGGACCGCCCGGTCAGGGTCCGGATCGGCGACCGCACCTTCGACTACTCCTCGCCGTGGTCGGTCTGCGCCGCCTGCTCGGCCGCGATCGCCGACGACGACCTGAGGCTGCTGCTGATGCGCAATTCCGAGTACGGCGGCCTTCCCGAGTCCTGCACCCCGGAGCAGCGCGAGGCGGGCCTGTCCCTGGCCCGGGAGCTCCTGCTGGCCTTCCTTGCCGCGCGCCCCCGTATCAAGGCCGTTTTTTAAGCGCCTGTAAGCATTGAGTTACCATGCTGTGAAGTAGGTCACCCTACCCGCGTGTAAACCCTTATGGCTCAGGCGTTTACGCTTCCGCAGGGGTGTCCCCCGGTAGGCCGGCCGACAAGCACACGGCAGACTGGAAAGCCCTGCAGGACGGGTCCGACCAGACGGACACCGACGGATTATGGGAGAGCGGGAGAACAATGGCCGATTTCGGGCTTGACCACAAAGGCGGGCGGCTGCCCCTCGAGGTGACCGAGGCCACCGAGGGCCCCGGAGGCCTGGGCATCAGCAAACTCCTGAGCGAGACCGGGTACGTCACCCTCGACCCCGGCTTCGTCAACACCGCCTCCTGCGCGTCCGCGGTCACCTACATCGACGGTGACGCCGGCATCCTGCGCTACCGGGGCTACCCCATCGAGGAACTCGCCGAGAAGTCCTCCTTCCTCGAGGTCTCCTACCTCCTGATCAACGGCGAACTGCCGACGCCGGAGCAGCTGTCGGCCTTCTCCGAGCAGATCCAGGGCGAGACCCTGCTGCACGAGCGCTTCAGGTCGTTCTTCGCCGGCTTCCCCAGCTCCGCGCACCCCATGGCGGTCTCCTCCTCGGCGGTCAACGCCCTGGCCACCTACCACCCCGACACCCTGGACCCGTTCGACCCCGCGCAGGTCGAGCGCGCCACCGCCCTGCTCATGGCCAAGCTGCCGACGATCGCCGCCTACGCCTACAAGACGGCCCAGGGGCAGCCGCTGCTGTACCCGGACAGCTCGCTGGGCTACGTCGAGAACTTCATGCGGATGACCTTCGGGCTGCCCACCGGCGCCTACGAGGTGGACCCCGAGGTCGTCAAGATCCTCGACATGCTGTTCATCCTGCACGCCGACCACGAGCAGAACTGCTCCACCTCGACCGTGCGCATGGTCGGCTCCTCCAACGCCAACCTGTACTCCTCGGTCTCCGCGGGCATCAACGCCCTGTGGGGCCCGCTGCACGGCGGCGCCAACCAGGCCGTCCTGGAGATGCTGGAGAAGATCCACGCCGACGGCGGCGACGTCGCCTCGTTCGTGAACAAGGTCAAGAACAAGGAAGACGGCGTGAAGCTCATGGGCTTCGGGCACCGCGTCTACCGCAACTACGACCCGCGCGCCGCGGTCGTGAAGAAGGCGACCCGCAAGGTGCTCGACACCCTGGGCGTCTCCGACCCGCTGCTCGACCTCGCCATGCAGCTCGAGGAGGTCGCCCTCGCCGACGACTACTTCGTGCAGCGCAAGCTCTACCCGAACGTCGACTTCTACACCGGCGTGATCTACAAGGCGCTGGGCTTCCCGGTGAACGCCTTCACCGTGCTGTTCGCGATCGGCCGGCTCCCCGGCTGGATCGCCCAGTGGCGCGAGATGATCAACGACCCGGCGACCAAGATCGGCCGTCCGCGCCAGGTCTACGTCGGCTCGCCCGAGCGCCACTACCCGGCGTAAGGCTTTCGCGAAGAAGGTCCGCTCCCCTCGGGGGAGCGGACCTTCTCGCGTCGGCGCGGAGGTCAGGCGCGCGCCGTCCTCCCCGCCCGGCGGGGGCGCAGCATTCCGACGAGCCCGCGCAGGCTCGCGAGCAGCAGGGCGCCCCAGTCGAAGTAGTCCCGCCACAGGACGATCTTTCCGCCGCGCACCCGGAAGGTGCCGCACACCCAGAACTCCGCACGCCACCGGCCGCTCTCCAGCACGTCCGTCCGGACGGTCAGCACGGTGTCGCCGTCGGCGGAGATCTCGTGGATCCGCGCCTCGAAACCGGTGCCGTAACGCAGCATCAGCCTCAGCGTCTTCAGGGTCGCGGCCTTGCCGCGGGCGGGCGGCAGCGGGACGTTCTGGTACAGGACGCCGGGTCCGAGCAGTTCTCCGGCGGTCTCCAGGTCCAGTTCCTCCAGCGCGGCCAGGAAGTCCCTGACCACTTTCACGTTCTCGTCCGTCATCGGGCTCCCTCCGGGGACTCGTACGACACCGATCCTAAAAATCGGGTAATCCGGTAGGAATTGTTGACTACTTCGGGAGAGTGCGGATGCTCCCTCCGTGCCGGATGTTCGGCTGTTCCGCCCCTTGATCGCCGGAAGATCCTCCGGGTCCCCCGGGCCTCCGGAATTTTCTGTGGTCTATACCAAACCGTGTCCCGGCTAGGTCAGGGGGTCGGAGCGTTTCCGAGTTAACACCGGGTTTACACATGGGCAATGGACGCGAAATCGCGGCTCGGCAGTATCTCTCCTGCAGGCAACCCCGGCTTCACATCCCTCGCACACCACGCAAGGACTTCCATGAGTTTCAAGGCTGAGTACATCTGGATCGACGGCACCGAGCCCACCGCCCAGCTGCGGTCGAAGACTCGCATCCTTGCGGACGGTGCGGAGCTCCCGGTCTGGGGCTTCGACGGCTCCAGCACCAACCAGGCCAAGGGCACTTCGTCGGACTGCCAGCTCAAGCCGGTCTTCACCTGCCCGGACCCGCTGCGCGACCCCGCCAAGGACGTCCTGGTCCTGTGCGAGGTCCTCAACGTGGACGGCACCCCGCACGAGAGCAACACCCGCGCGCTGCTCACCCCGATCGCCGAGCAGTTCGCCGACCAGGAGTCCTGGTTCGGCATCGAGCAGGAATACACCCTGATCAAGGACGGCCGTCCGCTGGGCTTCCCCGAGAACGGCTTCCCCGCCCCGCAGGGCCCGTACTACTGCGCCGCCGGCGCCGACTACGTCTTCGGCCGCGACATCGTCGAGGAGCACCTGGACGCCTGCCTCACCGCCGGTCTGAAGGTCTCCGGCATCAACGCCGAGGTCATGCCCGGCCAGTGGGAGTTCCAGATCGGCCCGGCCGGCCCCGAAGAGGCCGCCGACCACATCTGGATCGCCCGCTACCTGTTCCTGCGCATCGGTGAGAAGTACGGCGTGCACTTCTCCATCGACCCCAAGCCGGTCAAGGGCGACTGGAACGGCGCGGGCGCGCACACCAACTTCTCCACCAAGGCCATGCGCGAGGGCTACGACCCCATCATCACCGCCTGCGAGGCGCTGGGCGAGAAGTTCCTCGAGCACGTCAGGGCCTACGGCGACGGCGTCGAGGACCGCCTCACCGGCGCCCACGAGACCGCCCCGTGGAGCGAGTTCTCCTACGGCGTCTCCAACCGCGCCGCCTCCATCCGCCTGCCCTGGCAGGTCGAGATCGAGCGCTCCGGTTACCTGGAGGACCGCCGTCCGAACGCCAACATGGACCCGTACGTCGTCACCCGCATGATCGTCAACACCTGCTGCACCGCCCTGGAGAAGGCCGGCCAGGTCTGATCCGCGGGGCCCTGAGGCCCGCCGGTCACGGTTGTCGCCGGAGACCCCCTGTCCCCCCGGGCAGGGGGTCTCCGCATTCCCGGAGGTGAATCCGGGAGCAGGGGGTCAGCGGGCGGGACGCGCCCGCGGGACCCCGGATTCGGGACGCAGGACCCGGTCCATCTGCGCGGTGAGCTCCTCGGCCCCCCGGCGGCGCCGGTCGAGTTCGGAGCCGTCGCGGGTCCAGGAGTCCCTGGCGGTCGGCACGGTCTCCAGCAGATCGGACAGCAACGACGCGAGCACCGCGGCGCGCTGCCGATCGCTCCAGTCACTGGGATCGCTCACAGTGAGCACTATCTCACGCAGTGGCGCGGCGCGCAGGCGATCCCCGCGATCGCGGAGGGGTCAGCTGCAGTTGGCCCAAGGAGCGGACGCGCTGCCGGAGGGCCCGCCGCCCGCGAACCTCACGCAGGTGCCCTTCGCCTTCAGGTAGACCGGGCCCGCGTAGTACTGGTAGGAGCCCCGGTCGGCGGCGCTCTTGCGGTCGGACTTGCGGACGAGCCGGGCGAAGACGTTCGTCTTCCGGTCCAGGTCGGTGGTCTTCAGGGTGACGACGCAGTTGAAGCCGGCCGCGTTGTAGAGCTGGACCGTTCTGCCACCGGGGAAGTCCCGGGAGCGCTGCACCTGGAACCCGCCGCCGTGACCGCCGCTGTCGCAGACCTGGACGGCGCCGTAGGGGTTGCGCTCGGCGCCCGGTTCCTCCGGAGGCGTCGTGGCGGCCGACGGCTTCTCCTCGTCGGGCGCGCCGGGGGTGGCCTTGGCGGTCGAGGTCGGCTCGGAGCCCTTGTCGGTCGGACGGGAGGAGTTCTTCGGGCCCGAGGGGGCGACGGAGGGCTCCTCGGGCTCGGGGACGCGACCGTCCAGCGGGGCGGAGCCGGCGCGCCGGTACTCGGTCTTCTCCTCTCCGCCGTCCTTGGTCACGGCCCAGCCGGTGACGCCGATGGCCAGCAGCAGGACGAGGAAGACGGCGATGGCGATGGTGGGCCTCCGCCCGGACAGCGCGTCGCTCTCACCCGGCGCCGGGCCGATCTCGAAGGGGTAGAGCTCACGCTCTCCCGGCTGCCCCGGCTGCCCCGGCTGCCCCGGCAGAGGTGCGGTGCGCGTCGCGGGGGACGTGGTGACACCGCGGCGCGGCCCGGCCGGCGGCAGCACGATCGGCGGCTGCGGCTGCGCCCCGGGGAGCCGCTGCGCGCCCGTGCCGCCCATCAGCGTCGCCTGCGCCTGCGCGGCGGTCGGCCGGGCCGCCGGGTCCTTGGCCAGGCAGGCCTGGACGACCTCGCGCAGCGGCATGGGCAGTGCGCCGGTCTCGGCCTCGGCGTGCACGATCCGGTAGAGCACCGAGCCGATCTCGTCGTTGCCGAACGGCGGCGTGCCGGTCGCGGCGAAGACCATGCAGGCGGCCCAGGAGAACAGGTCGGATGCCGCGGTGAGCTGGTGGCCGTTCAGCTGCTCCGGGGACATGTAGGCGGGGGTGCCGATGCTGTGGCTGTGGGAGGTGGTGTTCAGCGCCCGCGCGATGCCGAAGTCGATGACGCGCGGCCCGTCCGGGCCGATGAGCACGTTGTGCGGCTTGAGGTCGCGGTGGATGATCCCGGCCTGGTGGATCGCGGTGAGCGCGTTCAGGGTGCTGATCGCCAGCCGCTCCAGCGCGCCGTCCGTCCGGGGGCCCTCGGCCTGCACCTGCTCCTGGAGGGAGACTCCGGGGACGAACTCGCTGACGATGTAGGGCCGGTCGCCCTCCACGTCGGCGTCGAGGACCTGCGCGGTGCAGAACCGGGCGACCTGCTTGGCGACCTCCAGTTCGCGGACGAACCGGCCCCGGGCCTCGCCGTCCTCGGCGAACCTGGCGTGCAGCAGCTTGACCGCCACCCGCGTCCCGCCGCGCTCGCCGAGGTACACCGTGCCCTGGCCGCCCTCGCCGAGCACGCCCACCAGCGTGTACGACCCGATCGACGCGGGGTCGCCCGCGCGAAGCGGCCGGGTCTCCACCATGGTTCACTCCCGTCACAACAGCACGCAAAAGCAGTGGGGGCTACTTTAATGGAGTCGAGCCGGATAAACCGGTCTGCTTTGATGAGCCCATGACCGAGATCACGAGTGCCGCCGAACTCCGCGGGCTCCTGGGGGATCCGACGCCCCGGGCCGTGACCAAGGAGCGAGTCGAACTGCACCGGAGAGACCGGGAATGGATCGCCGCCGCGCCGTTCCTGGTCCTGGCCACCAGTGACGCCGAGGGAAACTGCGACGCCTCTCCCAAAGGCGATCCCGCCGGGAATTTCGTCCATGTCATCGACGAACGCACGCTGGCGATTCCGGAACGTCCCGGCAACAGGCGGGCGGACGGTTATCTCAACATTCTGGAGAACCCCCATGTGGGGCTGTTGTTCCTCATTCCCGGGCGGGGCGAGACCCTGCGCGTGAACGGCAGGGCGAGGCTGCTGCGCGACGCCCCCTACTTCGACCGGATGGTGGTGAAGGGGCACCGGCCCGTCCTGGCGATCGAGGTGGAGGTCGAGCAGGTCTTCTTCCACTGCGCCAAGGCCATGCTGCGCTCGGGCGTCTGGCGGCCCGAGACCTGGGAGCCCGACGCGCTGCCCCCCCACGCCCTCCTGGTCAAGGAGGTGCAGAAGGTCGCCGAGAGCGTGGAGGAGCTCACCGCCTACTACGCTCCCGAGAACTACGAGGCCAAGCTCTACCGCGACTGACCGTCCCCCGCCCCCAGGCCGAAGAACCGCAGGCAGGGCTCCAGGCCCTCGATCGCGACGCCGGTCCTCCGGTGGCCCAGCCAGCCCTCCCGGTCGAGGACGAACCGCAGCTCCTCGACCGGACGGCCCAGGACCGCCGAGCGGGTCGTCCCGTTCGGCCGGTAGCCGAGCTTGCGGGTGACGCCGAGGGACGAGGGGTTGTCGGTGTGCGCCCCGGTCGTCGCGAACCGGGCGCCCAGACCGGTGAAGGCCAGCTCCAGCACCGCCGCGCGCATCTCCGTGCCGAGCCCGCGGCCCTGGTGCCGCAGGCCGATCCACGAGCCCGAGGAGACCTCCCGGACGACGGCGAAGTCACGGCCCATGAGCTCTTGGATGCCGATCGCACGCCCGTCATGGACGACGGCCAAGGGGAGGTTCCAGTTCTCGGGCGTCCATTCGGCCAGCATCTTCCACTGGTGCTGAACCAGCCGTCCGCCGAGCTCTTCCCGAGGCGCGTGCGTCCAGGGAAAGGCGAAGGGCATCTCGTCGGGCGGGTGCACCCCGTCCACCGCGGCGTCGGCGAGCTCGTCCAGTTCCTTCGGACCGGGCAGCCGCAGCTCCAGACGGGGTGTGCGCAGCCGCAGCCCGAACAAAGGCCAGTGCTTCATACCTGACCATCCTGAGCGGCGCGGCGCACGGCTGTCATCTGGTTTTCGCCCCGGCACGGCGAAGGCCGGGCGGTCCGCCGCGAGACGGGCCGTCCGGCCTTACGGGAACGGGGGTCAGCCGACCTTGATCTCGTACTTCTTGGCGTTGTCCGAGGCGGAGGCCTCCTGGATGGTCTTCAGACCGCCCAGGGAGTCCTTGTCGGGCTGGAGGATGTTGGTGTCGCGCGACGGGGGCTGGCTCACGTCGGTGAAGTCCATCTTGCTGCCGAACCCGCCGTCCCACGCGTTCTGGGAGCGGTGCGCCGAGATGATGCCGTCGCGGGTGAGGTCCTTCTTCTCGCAGGCGAGCTTCAGGGCGTCACCGGTGATCGCGGCGGTGGTGAAGCCGGCCATCACGCCGTTGTCCAGGGTGGCGTCGGGGTACTTGGCCTTGTAGTCGGTGGCCAGCTTCTTCATGGCGTCCAGGTCCGCGCTCAGCGGGCTGGCGGCCTGCATGACCACGAAGTTCTTGACCAGGGCCGGGCCGACGGGGGTGTCCAGCAGCTGCGGGGCGTAGGAGGAGTTGCTGCCCAGGAACGGCACGTTCAGGCCCTGCGCGGCGGCCACGCCGACCGCGGAGGCGGTCTGCTTGGGGCTGACGGACAGCACGATGGCCTTGACGCCCTCGGACTTCATGGCCGCGACCTGCGAGGTCATGTCGGCGTCGGTGGCCTTGACCTTCTGCTCGACGACGGTCATGCCGTGCTGCTGGGCGGCGAAGGTGGAGCCGGCCAGGGAGTCGACGCCGTAGTCGCCCTCGACGTAGATGTGGCCGATCTTGTCGCCGGACTTCAGGCCGTGCGTCTTCACCGCGTAGTCGACGCCGTTGATGACGTCGACGGCGTAGGTGGTGCCGGTCATCTGGATCTGCTTGGCGCCCAGCATCTGCGGGGACCAGGCCAGCACCAGGGTCAGCGGCCCGTTCTTGGCGATGCGGTCCTGGACGGCGCCGACCGTCGCCGAGCCGATGAAGTGCGCGAACGCCGCGACCTTGGGCTCCAGCTCGGTGTAGGAGGCCACGCTCTTCTGCACGTCGTAGCCCATGTCGCGGACCTGCGGCTCGACCGTGCGCCCGCAGATGCCGCCGGCCTGGTTCACCTGCTCGAAGTACAGCTGGGCGCCCTGCGAGATGCTCTTGCCCAGCGGGGCGTAGGGGCCGGTCAGGTCGGTGATCATGCCGACGCCGATCGTCTTGTCGGTCACGCCGGGGCCGAGCTTGACGCCGTCGGCGCCGGTCTTGTCGCCGTTGTCGGCGCTCTTGTCGCTGCCGCAGGCGGCGAGCGCCAGCATCGCGGCGACGCCGAGCGCTCCGGCGCGCAGTCGGAACCCGTTCATGAGGAACTCCTTGTATCGCGGGGGTGGGGGAGTCTTCCGGCCAGGGAGGCGCGGATCCGGGAGGCCAGCCCGAGCAGGCCGCCCGGCAGGAACAGGACCACGGCGACGACCGCGGCGCCGTAGAGCACCCGGGCCGCCTCCGCGGGGGAGAAGCCGCTCTCGCCCGGCTGCGCGACCAGCGGCAGCGAGTCGCTGTAGCGGGTGAGCAGCTGGGGCAGGAGGGAGACGAAGAAGGCGCCGATGACGGCCCCGCCGACCGAGCCGAGGCCGCCGATCACGATCATGGCCAGGTAGTCGAGGGACAGCATCACGCCGAAGTACTCCGGCACGGCCCGCTGGAAGGACAGGGCCAGCATCACGCCGGCCAGGCCGCCGTACATGGAGGACAGGACGAACACGCCCGCCCGGTACCGCGCGACCGGGACGCCCATGACGCCGGCGGCCGTCTCGTGGTCGCGGATGGTGTTCATGGCGCGGCCGGGCCGGTCGCGCAGGACGCCGCGGGCGAACCAGGCGGAGAGCACCAGCAGCGCCGCCCCCAGGTACCACAGCCGTTCGGGCGCGCCGAAGGGGACGCCGAGGACGACGAGTTCGGTGTCGTCGGAGAAGCCGAAGCCGAGCAGCTCCAGCGGGGGCACCGCGCGCCCGTTGTACCCGCCGGTGACGGGCTCGGCGCTGAACAGCACGTGCTGGCCGAGGAAGATCAGGGCGAGGGTCGCGATGCCCAGGTAGGCGCCCTTGAGGCGGCCCGCGATCGGGCTGAAGACCCCGCCCGCCAGCCCGGTCAGGGCGATCGCCAGCACGGCGGCCAGCGGGGTGGGCAGGCCCAGGCCGCCGAGGTGGCCGTCGGGCTCGGAGGAGAAGTAGACGTAGCCGTACGCGCCGACCGCCAGGAAGAAGGCGTGGCCCATGGACAGCTGCCCGGTCGCGCCGGTCAGCAGGTTGATGCCGATCGCGCCCACCGCGGCGGACATCGCGAACATCCCGGCCGTCAGCCAGAAGGCGTCGAGGTAGAAGGGGATCATGATCGTGACGACGGCGACGGCCGCCCAGGCGAGCACCCGGACGAGGGACGCTCCGGCCGGGAGTGCTCGGGGCGCGGGCCGCTCGGACGGGGGCTTCTTGGACACGGAGGTCTCAGACACGGGTCAGCTCCCTCGTTCCGAAGAGGCCGGCCGGACGGATGAGCAGCACGAGCAGCATGACCAGGAAGGGCGCGACGTCCCCGATGCCCCGGCCGAGGAAGGCCAGGTCGCCCTGGTAGCCGCTCATCAGCGCCTCGGTGACGCCGATGAGCAGCCCGCCGACGAGCGCTCCGGTGGTGGAGTCCAGCCCGCCGAGGATCGCGGCGGGGAACGCCTTGAGCGCCACCAGGCCGGTCGCCTTGTCCATGCCGGGGGTGGGGAAGACGGCCAGGAACAGCGCGGCGACGGCGGCGAGCGCCCCCGCCACGGCCCAGGCGCTCATCGAGATCCGGCCGAGCCGCACGCCCATGAGCGCGGCGGTCTCGCCGTCCTCGGCGGCGGCCCGCATCGCCACGCCCCAGCCGGTGTGCTTGAACGCCAGCAGGAACGCGGTGATCAGCACCAGGGCCACGAGCAGGGCGGCGATGCGGGTCTGCGCGATGGAGACCGGTCCGAGGTGCACGACCCGGTCGCCCCAGGGGTCGCCCATCGCCAGCACGTCCGTGCCGATGTGCCGGGCGATCTCGGTGGCCAGGACGATGTCGACGCCGATGGTGGCGATCGCCAGCACGCTGTGGTCGGGGGCCTTGGAGCGCCGGATCACCAGGAACTCCACCAGGCAGCCGACCAGGGCCGCTCCGGCGATGCCCGCGGCCAGCGCGGGCCAGAAGCCGATCTGGCCGTGCAGCTTGGCGATGACGAAGCCGCCCGCCAGCAGGAGCGAGGCGTGCGCGAAGTTCACGACCTCGCTGGCCTTGAAGATGATGACGAACCCGAGGGCGATGAGCGCGTACACCGCTCCCATCGAGACGCCGTTCAGCAGGAGTTCGGCGAAGGTGGTCACACTTGCTCCTCGTCGTGTGCGGCGGGCTGCTCCGCGGCGGCGCCGAGGTAGGCCCGGATGACCTCGGGGTCGCGCTGGACCTCGGCGGGGGTGCCGCCGGCGATGCGCCTGCCGAAGTCGAGGACGGTGACGGCGTCGGCGAGGCGCATCACCATGCCCATGTCGTGCTCGACCAGCAGCAGCGAGATGCCCAGGTCCTCGCGGATGGCGGAGATGAGGGCGGCCATCTCGCGGCGCTCCCCGCCGTTCATGCCGGCGACGGGCTCGTCGAGCAGCAGCAGCCTCGGCTCCATGCACAGGGCGCGGGCGAGCTCCACCCGCTTCTGCACGCCGTAGGGCAGCAGCCCGACCGGGACGGGCAGCCGTCCGGCCAGCCCGACGAACGCGGCGATCTCGGCGACCCGCTCGGAGTGGAGGGCCCTCTCGCGCCGGGCGGCCGGCAGGCGCAGGCCCGCGGACACGAAACCGGTGCGGGTCAGCCGGTGCCGTCCCAGCATCAGGTTGTCGGCGACCGAAAGGTGCGGGGACAGCGCGATGTTCTGGAAGGTGCGGGCCACGCCGAGGGCCGCGATCTCGTGCGTGGGCAGCTTCGTGAGCTCGGCGCCGCCGAACCGCAGGCTGCCCGAGGACGCCCTGTAGACGCCCGACAGCACGTTGAAGCAGGTGGACTTGCCCGCGCCGTTGGGGCCGATGACGGCGTGGATCGAGCCGGGCTCGACGGTGAAGCCCACCGAGTCCAGGGCGACGAGTCCGGAGAACCGGACGGTCACGTCGCGGACCTCCAGCGGGGGAGGGGCGCTCATGCCGACCACCTCGTCAGGACGGGCCGCTCGGCGGGCGCGGACCCTTCGGCGCCGGGCTCCTCGTCGACCTCGCCGAGGTAGCGGCGGCGCACCTCGTCGCTGGCGGCCAGCTCGTCGGCCGGCCCGGACATGACGACCTCGCCGACCTCCAGCACGTAGGCGTGGGAGGCCAGGGACAGGGCCATCGCGGCGTTCTGCTCGACCAGCAGCACCGTGGTGCCCTCGGAGTTGATCCGCCGGACGGTGTCGGCGATCCGGGCGGACATCAGCGGGGCCAGGCCGAGGGTCGGCTCGTCCAGCAGCAGTACCCGGGGCCGGGCCATGAGCGCCCGTCCGATCGCGAGCATCTGCTGCTCGCCGCCCGACAGCAGCCCGGCGCGCTGCCCGGCGCGTTCGGCCAGCACCGGGAACAGCTCCAGGACGTGCTCGCGCGCGGCGGCCGCGGCCTTGCGGCCCCGGACGCCCAGCGTCCCGGCGCGGAGGTTCTCCGCGACGGTCATGCGGCCGAAGACCCGCCGCCCCTCCGGCACCTGGGTGATGCCGCGCGCCACCACGGCGGGGGCGTCCAGTCCCGACAGCCGGGCTCCGGCGTACTCCACCGAGCCCGAGGGGACGGATCCGCGGTGGAAGCGCAGGGTGCCGGAGATCGCGCGCAGCAGCGTCGACTTGCCCGCTCCGTTGGAACCGAGCACGGCGACGACCGAGCCCTGAGGCACCTCGAGTGAAACTCCGTTCAGCGCCTGGACCGGCCCGTAGGAGACCCGCAGATCCCGCACGCGCAGCCCGCCGCCCTCGGACGTCTCCGTCTCGGGAACCGGACGGTCGGGGGGAAGAGGGTCGTCGGCGGCCATGGTGCTCCTCTTACTCCAGGGGTGTGATGGGAAACACAAATCCCCCGGACCGGTGATCGTCCAGACCTTGGGGGCAACTGGAGACGGATGCACAACCAGGGGCTCTGAGGTGCGGGAAGGATCCTGTGCAAATGCACAGGCTTCGGATAACGTTCGTTACTGGAAGAACGGCCGCTCGGGGGCAGGGCGGAGGCAGAACGTGAACGCTGTACAGGATCCGGCGAGATCCGGCGAGGAGACGTCCGCCGTCATCAGGCGGGTGGCCTCGCGGCTGCTGGAGCGGGTCCCCGAACTGGCCGACAAGCTCCTCACCGAACTGCGCTCCACCGAGAGCGCCTACCGCAGGGTGCCCGAGCACGAGCACCGGCGGGACCTCGAACGCGGCTTCCGCGCGGGCATCGGCGCCATGGGGCAGCCCTGGCGGGAGCGGCAGGACCTCGTCGTCGCCGCCGAGACCGCCGTCAAACGCGCGGAGCAGGGAGTCCCGCTGGACTCGCTGCTGCGCGGCTACAGGCTGGCGACCCAGATCACCTGGGAGGCGATGGTCGACGTCCTGACGTCCGAATACCCGGGCGAGGCGACGGCCCTGCTGCGCGGCGCCGAACGCGTCTGGCACGGGGTCGACCGGCAGGCGGTCGTCGCCGCCGACGCCTACCGGCGGCGCGAGAACGAGCTGCGCAGCCGGCACGCGGAACGCGCGCAGGCCCTGCTGGACGCGCTGCTGGAAGGCCGTGCCGACACCGCCGTCGTCCGCGCCGCGGCGTCGGCGCTGGACGTCCCCCAGTTCGGCGGGTACCTCGTCGTGGCCACCCGTCCCGAACGGCCCCGCCCGGAGGGGGCGTCCCGTCCCGCGGAGGCCGGAGGGCTGCGCCTGCTGTGGCGGACCCGCCCCGACTGCGAGCTGATGGTGGTCTCGCTCGCCGGCGGCGACCCGGACGAGGCGCTGCGGGCGGTGGAGCCGCTGCTCTCCGGAAGCTCGGGGGTGAGCCCGGCCGTGGACGGGCTGCCGGAGCTGTGCGAGGCCCGCCGCCACGCGATGGTCGCCCTGCGCACCTGCCGGGGCGCCGAGACCGTCCGCCTGGACGACCGCCTGCCCGCCGCCCTCGCCGCCAGCCAGCCCGACCTGGCCGAGCGCCTGGTGGAGGCGGTGCTCCGGCCCGTCCTCGACCTCGACCCGCCGGAGCGCGAGACCCTGCTGAACACCCTCACCCGCTGGCTGGACTGCGACGGCTCGGCCGCCCGCACCGCCGCGGTGCTCTACTGCCACCGCAACACGGTCTTCAACCGGATCCGCCGCATCGAGACCCTCACCGGCCGCTCCCCGGACCGTCCCCGCGAGGCGCTGGAACTCGCCCTCGCCCTGGACGCGTACCGCATCGCCGACGCGGGCTGACCACCCGTTCCCCGCTGTCCTGATGTGGACGATCGAGTTGGACGATCACCGGTGAGAAGGCAGCTTCCGGGAAAGAAACGGGATATCGGGCTTCTTATGTGAAGAGGGCAGCATGATCGATGAGTCCGTCGCCGGACGCTTCACCCTGGTGGAGGAACTGGGGCAGGGCGGCATGGGGGTCGTCTGGCGTGCGGCGGACACGCTGACGGGACGCGAGGTCGCGGTGAAGCGGGTGCTCGTACCGTCCGACCTGTCCGACGAGGTGGTCACCGGCGGGCTGGCCCGGATCGCGGTGGAGTGGCGGGCGCTGGCCGCGCTGGACCACCCCCACGCGGTGGCGATCCACGACGTGCTCGAGGAGGACGACGGACTCTACGTCGTCATGGAGCTGGTCGAGGCCGTCTCGCTGGAGGAACTCGTCCGGGAGGGCGGGCCGCTGCCGCTGGACCGGGCGTCCCGGCTCGGGCTGCAGCTGCTGGACGTGCTGACGGCCGCGCACGGCGTGGGCGTCGTGCACTGCGAGGTGAAGCCGGGGAACGTGCTGGTGCTCCCCGGGGACCGGGTGAAGCTCGGCGACTTCGGCGTCTCGGGCCTCCAGGGCGAGGCGCGGCTGACGGGGACCGGCGCGTTCCTCGGCTCGCCCGCCTACCTGGCGCCGGAGCAGGCGCGCGGCCGGCCGTGCACCCCCGTGTCGGACCTGTGGTCGCTGGGCGCGACGCTCTACTTCGCGCTGGAGGGCAGGGACGCCTTCGAGGCCCCGGCGTTCTCCGCGGTCCTCGCCAAGATCCTCGACGGGGTCCCCGCCCGCCCGCTGAACGCGGGCCCGCTGGAGCCGCTGCTGGCCGGCCTGCTGCACAAGGACCCCGGGGCCCGCCCCCGCCCGGAGGAGATCCGCCGGTCGCTCACCGAGGCGGCAGAGGCCCCGCCCCTCCCGCTCGTCCCGTCCCCTCGGCCCGCCCCGGCCGCCGAGCGGCACGCGGAGCCGGACGCGCCCGTCACCGCGCTCCCCGGCGCCCCGCCCCCCTTCGAGACCGGGGTGAGGACGTCCGGCCTGGTCACCGAGACCGTCTCCCGGGTGGCGTGGACGCTGCTGGCCTGCCTGGCGGCCCTGGCCGGCATGTCCTCCCTGTTCGAGGGCCCGCCCACCTTGACCCTGGCCCCGTTCCTCATGATCATCGGAGTCGCGGCCCTGGCCCGCACCGCCTACGTGGTCTACCAGGGCGTGACCGGCGCCCTGGGCCACAACACCCTGGAGGTCGGCCCCCGAGGCATCGCCCTGCGCCGGGGCCGCCACTCGGCCGGCTACACCTGGGAGGACTTGGACACCGTCACCGTCACCGTCACCCGCCGAGGGCCTTTCCGCCGCCGCGCCCTCACCGTCCACCCCACCGGGGGCACCCCGGTCACCCCCGCCCCGCTCCTCCCCCCGCTCCTCACCGGCACCCCGGGCCGCTCCCCCTGGTTCGACCGCAAGACCGGCAACGTGACCCTCTGCCACCTGGAAGAGCTCAAAGCCGCCCCGGAGGCCGTCGTAGAGCGGATCCGCGGCTTCGCCGGACCCCGTTGGGCGGACCCGGGCTGATTCCGCCTCGTCGGGCGGATCCCCGTCAGACGTGGGACAGGGGGCGGGGGCGGCCGTCGCGTTTGAAGGCCTTGCGTGCCTGGGGGGAGTACTTGACGAACTCCGGCAGGACGGACCAGAGGCCGTCGAGGTCGCGGACGAATCCGGCGAACTTCTGGTAGCGGCGTTCGTCGGCGCGGGTCCACCGCAGGCCGAGGATGTCGCGGGCCTCGGGGGGCATGCCGCCGACGGTGAGGAAGCGGGCGACGGCGTTGACGGGGACGCCGAGGACCTTCCAGACCGGGGCGGGGATCCGCGGGGGGCGGGGGAGGCCCTTCTTGGCGTAGCCGACGCTGTAGGCGGCCGTCTTGTTGGCGTCCAGGCGCTCGTTGAGCATGCGCTTCCAGTACTCCTGGAAGGCGGGCCAGTCCTCGGGCATGGCGCGGTCGCTGACGCCGTACATCGCGTACCAGACCTTGGACTCCTCGTAGATCTTCTGCTTCTCCGCCTCGGTGAGGGGGCGCATGAACGTCTCCACGCCGTAGAGCATGTGGTCGAGGAACGTCGCGTGCGCCCAGAAGTACGTCTCGGGGTCGAGGGCGTGGTAGCGCTCGCCGCCGGGCATCGTGCCCTTGATGTCCACGTGGTAGTCGCGGACCTTGGCGCCGGTCTCGGCCGCCTTGGCGCCGCCGTAGACGGTGTTGAGGATGGGGCCGGCCGACCTCTTGAGGCGGCCGAAGGTGTCGTTGAAGAAGACCGAGTGCTCCATGACGCCCAGCCCGAGCTCGGGGAGCATGAGCTGCAGGA
This sequence comes from Actinocorallia aurantiaca, assembly GCF_039533685.1. Taxonomy (NCBI): domain Bacteria; kingdom Bacillati; phylum Actinomycetota; class Actinomycetes; order Streptosporangiales; family Thermomonosporaceae; genus Actinocorallia; species Actinocorallia aurantiaca. Next base: position 107,055 of record NZ_BAAATZ010000009.1, read on the forward strand.
CGCCGGCCCGGGGACCGGTGAGGAGTGCCCGGTTGTCACCGAAGAAACGCCAGGTCAGCGAGTCGGGGCCGAGGGGCTGCACGGTTCTCCTCAAGTTGGTGGCGGGTGCCACCAATAGTGGTTTCGAAGATCCGGAGCGTCAAGATGGGCACGATGGGATCTACGACACGTCCGTACAAAGGGCGCACCGCCGAGGAGCGCCGGACCGAGCGGCGCGGGCGGCTGCTGGCGGCCGGGCTGGAGCTGTGGGGCGACCACGGCTGGGCCGCCGTCACCATGCGCGGCGTGTGCGCCCACGCGGGGCTCAACGACAGGTACTTCTACGAGAGCTTCCCCGACGTCGAGGCGCTGCTGCTGGCCGTCTACGACCAGGCGCTGAGCGACCTGCTCACCTACGTCGAACGGGCGATCGCCTCCGAGCCCCTGCCGGAGGAGCGCATCCGGGCGGGAATGTCCGTGTTCGTGAACGCCATGGCGTCCGACTCGCGGCGGGCCAGGATCGGACTGGCCGAACCGGCGGGCAGTCCGGCGCTGGAGCAGCGGCGCCGGGACACCTACCACCTCTTCGCGCGGTTCGCCCGGGACTCGCTGCGGCCCGCCGACGAGGAGGCGTTCACCGTCGCGATGCTCTTCGCCCTCGGCGGCGCGGGCGAACTGGTCATCAACTGGCTCGGCGGCTCGCTCGCCCTCACTCCGGACGAGCTGGCGGAGAGGGCGAGCGAGCTGGTGCTGAGCGTCATCCTTCCGTATCTGTGACCAGGACGACCTTGCCGCGCGACGTACGGTTCTCGATCGCGGTGTGGGCCTTGGCGGCGTCCCGGAGGGGGTACTCGTCCACGAGGGGGCGCACCCGGCCCTCGGCGACCGCGTCCAGGGAACGGGTCTCCAGGTCGCGCATGGCCGTGATGGGCGCTCCCAGGATGCTGCCCACGGTGATCGAGCGCTCCACGATGTCCTCCGTCGTCACCTGGACGGGGGCGCCGGCGGACCACCCGAAGATGACGTGACGGCCTCCGCGCCTCAGGGACTCCAGCGCCGTGCGGGCGACGTCCCCGCCCACGCCGTCCAGGACGACTGACGGGGATTCGTCCTTGAGTTCGTGCTTCATCCGCTCAGCCCAGTCCTGCTCGGAGATGTCGACGGGGATCAGCCCGTCGACCCGGTAGCCCTCCACGGCCGCGCGTTTGGCCTCGCCACCGTAGAGGGCGACGACGCGGGCGTCCAGGGAGAGGGCCAGCTGCATGAGCTGGTTGCCGAGACCGCCGGACGCACCCGTCACGACGACGATGTCGTCACCGGTGATGCGGGCCGAGTCGAGGACCAGTTGCGCGGTGCGCCCCGTGCCGATGGCCGCGATCGCCTCGGAGAAGGGGACCCCCGCGGGGAGCGCGTGGAGGGAGGCCGCCGGGGCGAGCGCGTACTCGGCGTACCCGCCGTTCAGGAAGCCGACATGGGCGACGACGCGCTCGCCGATCCAGGAGCCTTCGACGTCCGGGCCGGCGGCTTCGACCGTCCCGGCCACCTCGCGCCCCGGGGTCATCGGGAATCGGGGCGCGGGCATCGTCGCGGGGAAGACCCCCCGGCGGATGTTGGTGTCCACGGCGTGGACCCCCGCCGCCTCGACCTTCACCAGCACCTGTCCGGATCCGGGCGCCGGGCGGTCGACTTCTTCGAGGACGAGCACGTCGGCGGGGCCGAACTCACGCTGGACGATGGCTTTCATGCGGGCACCTTTTCCTGTTGTGGGGAGTTGTAGAAATCTGGTGGTCCTTCGGGACGACCCGGTGGGCCAGGAGGGCCGCCGCCAGCGCGATGGCCGCGGAGAAGGCGAACACTCCGGAGAAGGAGCCCGTGCTCGTGGGGAGCGCCGAGAACGCGGTGAAGACGAGGCCGGCGAGCGCCAGGGACAGCGCCGCGCCCAGCGAGTCGGAGATGGCCAGGGCCGAGGAGTTGGCGCCCCGGCTCTCCGGGGCCGAGAGGGAGAGCGTCAGGGTGCTGAGCCGCGGGTACATGAACCCCATTCCCGCGCCGCCCACCATCCAGCCGACGACCGGAACGGCGGGGTGCAGGCCGAGGGCGGCGGTCGCCAGGGCGGACAGGATCGCGGCGAAGACGAGGGCCGTCCCGATCCGGACGGCCAGGGCGTGGGGCAGCCGTTCGCCCAGCCGTCCCTGGAGGGCGGACGCCGCCGACCAGGCGAGGCCCCCGAACGTCAGGGTGAGCCCGGCGAGCGTGGGGGAGAAGCCGTACCGGTCGGTGAAGAGGTAGGGCAGGTAGACGTCGGCGGCGAAGAACGCGGCGGCGCCGAGCCCGCGCATCAGGATGATGCTGGGCAGCCCGCGCCGGGAGACGAGGGTTCCGGCGGGCAGCAGGGGGCGCACCGCGAGGAGCGCGACGGCGGCCGCGGCGAGCGCCAGCGCCCAGCCCACCCGGGGAACCTCGCCCGCCAGGTTCAGGACGAGCACCGCGAGCGCGGCCAGGCTCGCCCAGACGAGCAGCGCCGGGCTCCTGCCGGAGCCCTCCCCGCCGTGCTCCTTCGCCTTCTCGGGGCCGAGCCCGCCGAGCGCCGGGACCACCATGAGCATCGCCAGGGCGGCCAGCACGACCACGCCGAGGAACACCCAGCGCCAGCCCAGCAGGTCGGTGACGGCGCCGGCGGTGACCGGGCCGACGAGTGCGGGAACGATCCAGGCGGCGGCGAACCAGGCGAAGATCTTGGGATGGAGCTCCTCGGGGTACACCCGGGCGACCACCACGTAGAGGGCGACCATCATGGCCCCGCTGCCGAGCCCCTGCACGAGCCGTCCGGCGACGAGCACCTCCATGGAGCCGGCCAGCCCGCACAGCAGCAGCCCGGCGGAGAACAGCGCGACGGACGCGTAGAGCGGCCCCGTCGGCCCCCGCCGGTCGGCCCACATCCCGCACACGACCATGCCGATGACGCCCGTCGCGAACGGGCCCGCGAACGCGATCGCGTACAGCCCGGCGCCGTCCAGCTCGGTGCTGACGGTCGGCATCACGGCGGTCACCGCGACGTTCTCGAAGGCGGCGAGGAAGGCGAGCGCGCACGAGCCGATCGTGACCCAGAGGAAGGCCCGGCTCAGCACTCCCAGACCGGACTTGCCAGATGTTTCCGGCGTTTCTTGCGAGATCATGAGATGACCGTAAAACCTCAACAGAACTTGAGGTCAAGTTCTTTTCGGACGGAGGATCCCGATGCCCGACCCCCGCTCCGGGCCCGCCCACCCGCTTTCCGTGGGGGAGGTCGCCGAACGCAGTGGCGTCAGCGTCTCCACGCTGCACTTCTACGAGCGTGAGAACCTCATCGAGGCGGAGCGGACAGCGGGCAACCAGCGGCGCTACCGCCGCGACGTCCTGCGCCGCCTGTCGTTCATCCGCGTCTCCCAGCGGGTCGGGGTGCCGCTCAAGGACATCCGCTCGGCGCTGGAATCCCTCCCGTCCGGCCGCACGCCCACCAGACACGACTGGGAGCGCCTCTCCAAACGCTGGCGCGAGGAGCTCGAAAGCCGCATCAAGGCGCTCGAGCAGCTGCGCGACGACCTCACCGACTGCATCGGGTGCGGCTGCCTGAGCCTGGAGAGCTGCGCCTTGCAGAACCCCTCCGACCGGCTGGGATCCGCGGGCCCGGGCCCCCGGCGCTGGACGGTTTCGTGACCGTGAGTGACGGGTCCCTCCGAGGATCTGCGAGTATCGGAGCATGAGCATCGTCATCGTGGGTGGACATGGCCAGATCGCGCTCCGGCTGCTGCGGATGCTGCCCGGCGGCACCGCGACCGGGGTGATCCGCGACCCGGACCAGATCCCCGACCTGGAGGCGCTCGGCCAGGAGGCTGCGGTCTTCGACCTCGAAGAAGGGCACCTGGCGGAGCTGGCCATCCTGCTCCAGGGGGCCGACGCCGTGGTCTTCGCCGCAGGGGCCGGGCCGGGCAGCGGCGCCGTACGCAAGGCGACGGTCGACCAGAACGGCGCGATCCTGTCCGCCGAGGCCGCGCAGGAGGCCGGGGTGCGGCGGTTCATCCAGATCTCGGCGACAGGGGTGGACCAGCCGGTCCCGCCGGGCACCGAGGAGTCCTGGGCCGCCTACGTCACCGCGAAGCGCGTGGCGGAGGAGGACCTGCGCGAACGCGACCTCGACTGGACGATCCTGCGCCCCGGACGGCTGACCGACGACCCCGGAACCGGGCTGGTGCTGCTCACCGACCCGCCCGCCGAGCGCGGCGACATCCCCCGCGACGACGTCGCGGCGGTGATCGCCGAGCTGCTGCGGACGGGCGCGGGCGTCCACCGGACGCTGGAACTGCACGGCGGCGCCGTGCCGATCGCGGAAGCGGTGGCGGCGCTCTAGCCGCCCGCCGGGGGCTGTCCGTAGAGTCGGGAACGTGAAGGGCTTTGTGGGCGCCCCCATGCAGGGGACCGTGGTGAGCGTGAAGGTGACGGCGGGCCAAGAGGTCCGGGCCGGAGCCGCGCTGGTCGTGCTCGAGGCGATGAAGATGGAGCACGTCGTCCGGGCGGAGTACGACGGGATCGTCGAAGAGGTCCTCGTCGAGGCGTCTTGGACGGTGAAGCGGGACGCGCCGCTCGTGCGGGTGAGGGCGGCCGAGGTGGCGGCCGCCGCCCGCGAGGAGGGCGCTTCCATCGACCTCGACGCGGTACGGGCTGACCTGGCGGCCGTCCGCGCCCGCCATGAGACCGGCCTGGACGCCGGACGCCCCGAGGCCGTCCGCCGACGCCACGAGCAGGGCCGCCGCACCGCCCGCGAGAACATCGCCGACCTGTGCGACGACGGCACGTTCACCGAGTACGGCGCGCTGGCCATCGCCGCCCAGCGGCGGCGGCGCCCGGTGGAGGAGCTCATCGAGCGCACCCCCGCCGACGGACTCGTCTGCGGCGTCGGGGAGATCGGCGGCCGTCCCGCGGCCGTCATGTCCTACGACTACACCGTCCTGGCGGGCACCCAGGGCTACCTCAACCACCGCAAGACCGACCGGATGCTGGAGCTCGCGGCCGAACGCCGGCTCCCGCTCGTGCTGTTCGCCGAAGGCGGCGGCGGCCGTCCCGGAGACACCGACACCACCACGGTCTCCGGCCTGGACGTCACCAGCTTCTGGGCGATGGGCCGCCTCAGCGGCGAGGTCCCCCTCGTCGGCATCGCCTCCGGCCGCTGCTTCGCGGGGAACGCCGCCCTGCTCGGCTGCTGCGACGTCATCATCGCCACCCCCGACGCCAACATCGGCATGGGCGGCCCCGCCATGATCGAGGGCGGCGGCCTCGGGACCTTCCGTCCCGAGGAGATCGGCCCGATCGGCGTCCAGTCGGCGAACGGGGTCGTGGACATCGTGGCGTCCGACGAGGCCGAGGCCGTCGCGGCGGCCCGGCGCTACCTGTCGTACTTCTCAGGCCCGCGGGAGGACTGGACGGCTCCCGACCAACGTCTCCTCCGCCACCTGATTCCGGAGAACCGCAAGACCCCCTACGACGTCGCCCGAGTCGTCGAGACCCTCGCCGACACCGATTCGGTGCTGGAGCTGCGCGGGGGTTTCGCCCCCGGCATCCGCACGGCCCTGGTCCGCGTCGGAGGCGTCCCCATGGGCCTCCTCGCCAACGATCCCACCCACCTGGGCGGCGCCATCGACCGCGACGGAGCCGACAAGGCCGCCCGCTTCCTCCAGCTCTGCGACGCCCATGACCTCCCCGTCGTCTCGCTCTGCGACACCCCCGGCTTCATGGTCGGACCCGAGGCCGAGACCACGGCGACCGTCCGCCACTTCAGCCGCCTGTTCGTCACCGGCGCCAACCTGACCGTCCCGCTGATCACGGTCGTCCTCCGCAAGGCCTACGGACTGGGCGCCCAGGCCATGGCCGGCGGCAGCTTCAAGGCCCCCGTCGCCACGATCTCCTGGCCCACCGGCGAGATAGGCGGCATGGGCCTGGAAGGCGCCGTCCGCCTGGGCTTCCGCAAGGAGCTGGAGGCGGCCGAGGACCCCGACGCGCTCTTCGACGAGATGGTCGCCGTCGCCTACGAGCACAGCAAGGCCCTCAACGCCGCTTCCGCCTTCGAGCTAGACGACGTCATCGACCCCGCCGAGACCCGCCGCTGGATCCTGGCCTCCTTCAAGGACCGCCCGCCCCGCCAGGGCCGACGCCGCTTCATCGACACCTGGTGACGGTCACGTCGGGAGCCCGCCCGTCAGGGGTCAGGCGCGGGTGAAGACCCGGCCGATGGAGATGTCGTAACCCCGGTACCTGTAGGACGAGAAGAACTTCAGGGTCTTGCCGGAGCAGCTGAAGGAGGACTTCACCGGGACGAGCGTCTCAGGCACGCCGGTGCGCAGGTTCGCGGCGATCTTCCACTTCTTCGGCTTCCCCTTCTCCGGCCACGTCGTGACGCCGGTGCCGGTCGCGGTGCCGGTCGCGGTCTTGTGCTTCAGGACGACGGTCCCCTTCTTGGAGCCCTTCACCGTCGCCTTGACGCCGAGCTTCTTCCTGTACGTCGTCCAGGACTCGAAGAGGGGCGAGCCGAAACTGGACCCGACCAGCTTCTCCCTCGTGGACTTGTCGAAGTCGTAGGCGAGCGACGTGCGGGTGATCTTCAACCGCACCCCTTTGGCCCCGCTCCCGTGGGTCTCCGCGCCCGACCCCGCGATGATCGAGGTGTAGGAGGTCCCCCGCCACTTGCCGAGCACGCAGGCCTTGGCGGCCCCGGCGGGCGCGGCCACCGTCATCGACGCGGCCACGAGCGCCCCCGCCAGGACGAACCGAGAAGCAACGGACATGCCATCCTCCAGTGCGATAGATCGCAGATCAGTCACCTAGCACCATGCAGAACATCCAGTCCCGTCCGCCACCCCGTCCACGGCCGAAACCGGCCGCGCCGACTGCGCCGTCTGCGACAGCCCGCCCCGCAGGCCTCCCGGCGGAGCCGGGCCGTATGCTTCCCCGGTGACCGCGACGCCGCCCCCCTGCCCCCGATGCTCCAGCGAGTACGTCTACGAGATGGGCGAGCTCCTGGTGTGCCCCGAGTGCGCCCACGAGTGGGCGCCCGCCGCCGCCGAGGACGCCCCCGAGACCGGTGTCGTCCGGGACTCGGTGGGCAACGTCCTGGCCGACGGCGACACCGTCACCGTGATCAAGAACCTCAAGGTCAAGGGCAGTCCCGCCGGCATCAAGTCCGGCACCAAGGTCCGCAACATCCGCCTGGTGGACGGCGTGGACGGCCACGACATCGACTGCAGGATCGACGGCTTCGGCTCCATGCAGCTCAAGTCCGCCGTCGTCAAGAAGGCCTGACCCGGGCTCAGCGGATCCGGTCGTAGGCCATGACGATCTCTCCCAGGTCGCCGGTCTCCTGGCGGGTGAGCGTCCACCTGGCGGCCGGCAGGCCGTCGTCGAACAGCCGCTGCCCGTCCCCGGCGATCTCGGGAGTGATCATGAGATGCAGCCGGTCGATCAGGTCCGCCGACAGGAGGGCCTTGATGAGGCTCGCACTGCTGTTGACGAGGATGTCGCCCGTACCGGTGGCCTTGAGTTCGGCGACGACGTCCGCGACGGGGGCGTTCACCACGCGGGTGCGTTCCCAAGGTGCTTCGGTCAGGGTGGTCGAGAAGACCACCTTCTCCACGTCGACCAGCCACTTCGCGTATCCGCGATCACGCGGATCGGCGTTCTCGTCCTCGGCGACGGAAGGCCAGAACTGCAGGAACCCCTCGGCGTTGACGCGGCCGAGCAGCACCGTCGTCGCGCCCTCCCAGATGCGGGTGAGGTGGTCTCGCGCGACCTCGGTAGTTGCATACCGAACGATCGCGCCCATGTCGCCGGCCCCGCCGGGGCCGTTGTAGCGCCCGTCGAGGGAAATGCCGATGTTCGCGGTCACCCTGCGGCCGGTGGTCTGCCGTGTCACTTCGTGCTCCTCGTGTCGGTGTCGTCGGTGCGGCGGACGTCCGCGGCGAGGGTCGCCGCGAGCCTGTCGAGGCTCTGGCCGAAGCCGATCTCGATGCCCGCGATGAAGTCCGCGGAGTCGACCGTGCTGTCGGTGATCCGCCAGTGGACGTCGAGGTCCGTGCCGGTGCCGGTGCCGGTGCCGGTGCCGGTGGGCCGGAGGTCGAGGTCGACGTGGGCGGTGAAGGCGATGCCGCCGTCGGGGAGCAGCGGGGAGAGCCGGTAGGCGAGGTGCTCACCAGGGCGTGCGTCGTCGACGACTCCCTCCGCGCGTCCGGCGACCGGCTCGGAGCCGTCGGCGTCCTCGGCGTCGCGGTACTCGTGGATGATCCGCCCGCCCGGTCGCGCCTCGAAGGCGAGTTCGGAGACGCGGAGGCCGTCGGGCGTCCACCACCGGGCGAGCAGGGAGGTCTCGGTCAGGTGGCGCCAGACGAGTTCGGGGCGGCCCGTCAGCGAACGGAGGAACCTGAACGAGCGGCCGTCGGCCCACCCCGCGTCCTCTGCGGCGAGCCGCTCGGCGTGGAGGCCGATCCCGTAGCGCTCGTAGGTCTCGAGCGGGCCGCCGGCCCGGTCCGCGGTGTCGGCGAGCCCGCTGAGCACGGCCGCCAGGTCCCTCAGGGCACCGGGCCGGAGCGCGTAGACGCGGCGCTGGCCGGTGCGCTGGGAGACGACGACACCCGCGCGTTCGAGAGTCTGCAGGTGCTTGGTCGTCTGCGGCTGGCGCGCCTCGGCGAGCCGGGCGAGGACCCCGACCGGGCGGGGCCTCTCGGCCAGCAGCGTCACGAGCCGCCAGCGGGCCGGGTCGGCCAGCGCGGTGAGGAGTGCGTCCATGCAGGTGAGTATTCTCCATGGAGAATATTCGTGTCAAGGAATGCTTTGGGACGGCTGGAACGGGGCGGGACCGGCTGGACGGGATCCGCGCACGGGATCCTCCGGCGGACCCGGGAGGTCAGGGTTTGCGGGCGATGCCGCCGTACATGAGCTTCTGGCCGATCGACAGCTCCGCCTCGAGGGGGACCGGGCCGTCGGGGCGCCAGAGGGGGAGGGGGACCACGCCGGGCTCGAGGAGGTCCAGGCCGTCGAAGTAGGCGGTGATCTCTTCGGGGGTGCGGAACCGGCCGGTGCCCAGCATCGCAAGGTACTGCTTCTCGGCGTCGCGGGCCTCCTGGCTGGAGGCGCAGAAGTGGGTGACGAACAGGTGGCTGCCGGACGGGACGGCGTCCAGGTAGGTCTCGACGATGCCCTGGGGGTTCTCGTCGTCGTGCAGGTGATGCAGGATGCCCACCATCATGAGCGCCACCGGCCGGTCGAAGTCGATGAGCCGGTTGACGTCCGGGTCCTCCAGCACGGCCCGGGCGTCGCGCAGGTCGGCGGTGACCACGGAGGTGCGGTCGTTCTCGTCCAGCAGCGCCCGCCCGTGCACCAGGACCATGGGGTCGTTGTCGACGTAGACGACGTGGGAGTCGGGGGCGACGGACTGGGCGACCTGGTGGGTGTTCTGCACGGTGGGAAGTCCCGAGCCCAGGTCGAGGAACTGGCGGATGCCCTGCTCGGCCAGGAACCGCACACCCCGTCCGAGGATCCGGCGGTTGTGGGAGGCCACGTCGTAGATCTCCGGGATCACCTTGGCGATCTCGGAGACGAACGCGCGGTCGACCTTGAAGTTGTCCTTGCCCCTGAGCACGACGTCATAGGCCCGCGCGATGCTGGGCCTGGTGATGTCGATGCCCCGCGAGGCCCATTCCTCCGGTCGTTCGTTCATGTCCCCCACCGCGCACCCTCCGTAAGGCCACCTTTTCGCATGTAAAAGATGATCTTACGGGCATTCCTCTCGAAAATCTCGTGAAGAGAGATTCCCCCTGCCCGCCACCGAGCCTTTTCGCCGAGACCACAGTGGGCGGAAAGAGTTGAACGCGGAGAAGGCGGGTCAGGTGAGGGCTTTGACGGGCTGTTCGGCCGGTTCGCCGGGCCCGTCGGAGGCGGCGGGCCCGGTGGGGGAGCCGGGGCGGCCCGACGGGAGGGCCAGGGTGACCAGCGCGCCGAGGAACGCGGCGGCGCAGCCGATCAGCATGCCGACGCGGAAGCCGTTCTCGGACGGGAGGGTGTACTCGCCCATCCGGATGGTGAGCTGGGACAGGACGACGCCGATGACGGCGGCCGACACGGTGGTGCCGATGGAGCGCATCAGGGTGTTGAAGCCGTTGGCCGCGGCCGTCTCGGACCGGGGCACCGCGCCCATGATGAGGGCGGGCATCGCCCCGTAGGCCAGGCCGACGCCGCCGTTGACGATGGCGACGATGATCAGCATGCCCCACGTCGAACCCAGCAGGACCATCGACGAGCCGTACCCGAGGGCGATGACGAGGCTGCCTGCGAGCAGCGTGGTCTTGGGACCGCGGGCGGCGGACAGCTTCGCGCCCAGCGGTGAGACCGCCATCATCATCAGGCCGCCGGGGGCCATCCACAGCCCGGCGGCGAGCATCGACTGGCCGAGCCCGTATCCGGTGGCCTCGGGGAGCTGCAGCAGCTGCATCACGATCAGGGACTGCGCGTACATCGCGAATCCGACGAGGATCGACGCCACGTTGGTCAGCAGCACCTGCGGCCTTGCGGTGACGCGCAGGTCCACGAGCGGGTCGCCGGAGCGCAGTTCCCACCAGCCCCACACGAGCAGGACGACGACCGCCGTCACGAGCAGTCCGAGGATGGTGCCGCTGCCCCACCCCCAGTCGGCCCCCTTGGACACGCCGAGCAGCAGGCACACCAGCCCGACGCCGAGCCCCACCGCGCCGACGAGGTCGAGCCGCCCGGTGGTCTGCGGGGGCGTGGGCGGCACCCGCCGCCAGATCAGCAGGGTGATCAGCAGGCTCAGCACGGCCGAGCCCCAGAACAGCACCCGCCAGCTCGCGTATTCGGCGACCGCCGCCGCGAGCGGCATCCCGAGCGCCCCGCCGACTCCCATCGACGAGCTCATCAGCGCGATCGAGGGCCCGAGCCTGCGCGGCGGCAGCAGGTCGCGCAGCGCGCTGATGCCCAGCGACACGATCCCCATGCCCATGCCCTGCAGCCCCCGCCCGACGATCATCGGGATCACGGAGTCGGCGAGCGCGCAGACGACCGATCCCAGGATGAGCGGCACGGTGCAGACCAGCAGCATGCGCTGCTTGCCGTACAGGTCGCCGAGCCGCCCCGTCACCGGGATGAACACCGCCCCCGCCAGCAGCGTGGCGGTGACGACCCAGGACGCGTTGGAGGCCGTGGTCCCCAGTATCCGCGGCATCTCGCCGATGAACGGCACCACGATGGTCTGCATGAGCGCCGCGACGATCCCCGCCGCGGCGAGCACGGTGACGATCCCTCCCGCACGTTCCTCAGGCGGGGATGCGTCCACGTGCGTCTCCTCATGCTTCAGGGGCGGCGATGTTCCTTCGCCGTACACATCATGTGGCCAGTGCACAGAATGTGCATAGCGCATAAGCCTGTGACGTGCGCTACCCGCAGCAGAAGCGGAGAACGAGGACGGGGAAGCGCAGGTCCGATCCGACACGAACGGAACAGCGCCCTTGCGGAAACCGATCGGTTGGGCCGGACCGCGCGGCTGTACGGTCGTGGGCATGGATGAAGGACTGGTGCTGAGGACCGAGCGGCTGCTGGTGCGGCGGTGGCGGGAGGAGGACCGGGGCCCGTTCGCGGAGCTGAACGCCGACCCCGAGGTCATGGAGCATTTCCCGTCGGTGCTGACGCGGGAGGAGAGCGACGCGATAGCCGACCGGATCGAGAGCCGCATGGCGGAGGACGGCTTCGGGTTCTGGGCGCTGGAGGTCGCCGAAAGCGGCGAGTTCGTCGGGTTCACCGGGATCGCTCGGACGAGGTTCGACTCCCACTTCACGCCCGCGGTGGAGATCGGGTGGCGGCTGGGGCGCGGGAGCTGGGGGCGCGGGTACGCCAGTGAGGCGGCGAAGGCCGTGCTGGAGTACGGGTTCACCGAAGCCGGCCTGGACGAGATCGTCTCGTTCACCGCCGTCGGGAACGTCCGCTCCCAGGCGGTGATGCGGCGGATCGGCATGATCCGCGATGAGAACGAAGACTTCGAGCACCCCTTCGTGCCCGAAGGGCACGCGCTGCGCCTCCACGTGCTCTACCGGCTGACCGCCGGGCAGTGGAAGGCGTCGCGGACGACGACCGTGAACGCGTCGGCCCCGGTGAAGCCGCTGCCGCGGTAGTACTCCGCCGGCCGCCCGTCGTCGCCGGCGAAGCAGTCGACCTGCTCGGCGATCCACGCGACGCCCATCAGGCGATGACACCCGAAGACCGGTCCGGTGTCGAGGCCGGAACGTCCCGTTCTTCTTCCGAGGGAACCGCTTGTTTTCCGCGCACCGTGCCGGGCACGGGGGACTCGAGGGAAAAGGAACCCGTTGAAAAGGGGGAGATCGTGACGGTGACCAGATTTCAGGATCTCCCGCTGGCGGATCGCGACCGCGAGTGGGACGGGGCCGCCGCGGAGCGGAGGGTTCGCCGGTGGGCCGGGGCGGAGGACTCGCCGAACGCCGCCTACCGGGACGCCCACGTCTGGTACGACGGCGATGAGCCGGACAATTTCACCAGTTACAAGCTGCTCATCGCCGACGTGGTCGACGACCGCCTCAAGGCGGTTCCGCGCGGTGTCATGGCGGCGGGCGGCGTCATGCAAGGCGCCCGCGGCGGCGCCGACATTCCGTCCGAGGACGTGCCCCGCGTCAAGGGGCACCTCGCCCGCTACTACGCGAAGATGGGCGAGGCGGCGCCCTGGGACCGCTGAGCCCCTGCCGGGCCGGGCGGGAGGGGTTCCCGCGGATCCCCTCCCGCCGGTCGGACCGTCAGTAGGTGTCCTTGTCGAGGCCGCTGAGGGTGGGGTCGTAGGTGACCTCGCCGATGTCGTACATCGTGGTCATCCAGTGGTGGAAGTTGTCGCCGCGGTCGCGGAGCAGGTTGTAGAGGCGGGCGGTCATGCGTTTGCGGACCGGGGCCGTCTCCGGGTGCTCGTAGACGTTCAGCAGTTCGTCCGGGTCGGTGAGCAGGTCGTACAGCTCGTTCACGGAGTCCGGGTTGACGACGAGTTTGTACCGCTCTTCCCGGAGCATCCGCTGGGCGTACGGGAAGTGGTGGCCGTGGAACTCGCAGACGATGTCCTCCTGCCACTCCGCCGGCTCGCCCGTGGTCAGCGGGAGGAGGCTGCGCGAGTCGACGGCGGGGGACGGGTCGAGGCCCGCCAGTTCCAGGATCGTCGCGGTGCAGTCCAGGAGGCTGACGAACTCGTCCCGGACGACGCCCTCGGGCTGTCCGGGCACGCGGAGCAGGCCGGCGGTGCGGTAGATGTCCTCGTACATCGCCGGGCCCTTGTCGTGCAGGCGGTGCGCGCCGGTGAACTCGCCGTGGTCGCTGGTGAAGAAGACGGCCGTCTCGTCGGTGAGGCCTAGCCGGTCCATCGCCTCCATGACGCGGCCGATCTCGGCGTCGATCAGCGCGACGTAGCCCCAGTAGACCGCGATGAGCTTGCGGGTGACCTCGATCGGCATGGTGTCGAACGCCCAGTGCGTGCTGTAGTTGCGCTGGACGGGCGGTTTGCCGTGGAAGGTCTCCGCGATCGACTTCGGCAGCTCGACCTGCTCGGGGTCGAACATGTCGAAATAGGTGTCGGGCAGGATGTAGGGCAGGTGCGGGCCGAAGAAGTTCAGTTGCAGGAAGAACGGCGTGCCGTCCTGAGCGGCCTCGGCGTAGCGCTCCAGTTGCTCGATGGCGCGGGTCGCCAGGTAGTGCTCGAACGTCGCCTCGACGGGCTGGTGCAGCCGTGCGGCGAGCAGGTTGCCCGGCCCGCCGTTGGGCAGGGAGCCCCGGATGTGGCCGCTGATCTCGTACGGCGGCAGGTCCCGCTCGGCGAGGTAGGCCAGGTAGTCGGGGTGGTCGACGGGGTTGTGCCAGCCGGGAAGGTCCGGCCCGTCGAACCCGAAGTCCGCGGCGTTCCGGTGGTGCCCGGCGTGCCACTTGCCGATCAGCCCGCAGTTGTAGCCCGCCGCGCGCAGCGCCTGCGGGAAGGTGAACTGCTCGGCGGGGAGGTCCTCGATGTAGCCGACGTTGCGCTCGTGGTTGGCCAGCAGCTTGTGCCGGAACGGGGCCTGCCCGGTGAGCAGGCTGGCCCGCGCGGGCGTGCAGATGGCCGTCGGGGTGTACCAGCGGTCGAACCGGGTGCCCGTCCTCGACAGTTCGTCGAGGACGGGCGTCGCCGCCAGCCTGTTCCCGTAGGCGCCGAGCGTGTCCACCCGGTGCTGGTCGGTCATCAGGAAGAGGACGTTGGCGCGCTGTGTCACTTGCCCGCCGAGGTGAAGAGGTCACCGGTGTAGTAGGTGGCCGGGTCGGTCTTCTCGGTGATCTTGCCGGCGCCGAGGAAGTAGTCGTTCATGCCGTTCAGCCACTTCACGATGGTGCCGTCGGTGGTGTACTTGTCGAGGTCGCTCAGCGGCAGGGCCTGGGAGTTCTCCGAGTCGGCCTTGACCTGCTCGGCGGGCATCTTCAGCAGCTTGGCGGTCAGCTCGACGGTCTTGTCGGGGTTGTCGTAGCGGTACTGGATCGCCTCGCGCAGGACGGCCGTGACCTTCTCGGCCTTGTTCTTCTCCTTGTCGACGACGTCGTTGCCCGCGACGAACGCGGTCGGGAACGACACCGTGTCGGAGAAGTCCTCGTTCTTGGCGAGCTCGACCAGGTCGGGGACCTGCTGCTTGATCGTCGCGATGCCGGGGTACCAGAACCCGGCGGCGTCGACCTGCTTGGAGGAGAAGGCAGAGACGATCGCGGCGGCCTCCAGCGGGACGACCTCGACGTCCTTCTTGTCCAGCCCGGCCTTCTGCAGCGCCAGGGTGAGGATCATGTCGCCGGAGGTGCCCTCGGGCACGGCGACCTTCTTGCCCTTGAGCTGCTCGATCGAGGTGATGCCGGGCTGGGCGATGACGCGGTCGGCGTTGCCGAGCGAGTTGACGGCGACGATCTTGGCCTTGCCGGTGGCGGGCAGCCACATGGCGCCCGGGCCGATGTAGCCGAAGTCCAGGTCGCCGGTGCCCAGGGCCTGGATCTGCAGCGGGCCGTTGGTGAAGACCTTCTTCTCGGCCGTCAGGCCGTGCTTCTTCCACAGGCCCTGGTCGTCGGCGACGGCCAGCAGGGAGGCCCCGTTGTAGTCGGCGATGTAGCCGAAGTTCACCTTGGTCGCCGCGTCGTCGCCGCCCTCCTCGCCGGAGGAGCAGGCGCCGAGGCCGACGGACAGGACCAGGGCGGCCGCGGCGAAGCCGAAGGACCTTCTGCTGAGCTTCATGTGGATCGTTCCTTCTGGGGAGGGGAGGGTCAGGTTCGCTTGTGGTCTTGGTGGTACACGGACTGCCAGACGCGGTTGCGCAGCTCGCGGAACTCGGGGCTGAGCCGGACGTCCTCGGTCCGCGGGTAGGGCAGGTCGACGTCGACGACCTCGTGGATCCGGCCGGGCCGCGCCGCCATCACGATGACGCGGTTGGCGAGGAACACCGCCTCGTCGACGTCGTGGGTGATGAACAGGACGGTGCGCCGGTCGCTGCTCCAGGTCTGCAGCAGCTGCTCCTGGAGCCGGACGCGGGTGAGGGCGTCGAGGGCGCCGAACGGCTCGTCCATGAGCAGGATCGAGGGGTTCACCGCGTAGGCGCGGGCGATCGCGCAGCGCTGCTTCATGCCGCCGGACAGCGTCTTGGGCAGCGCGTCCGCGAACCGCTCCAGGCCGACCAGCCGGATGAAGTGCTCGGCGCGCTCGCGGCGCTCCTTCTTGGGCACGCCGGTGGAGCGCATCCCGAACTCGACGTTCTCGCGGACCGTCAGCCACGGGAACAGCGCGTACTGCTGGAAGATGACGCCGCGTTCGGGGCCGGGCCCGTCGACGGCCTTCCCGTCGACGAGCGCCTCGCCGCCGGTGGGGGTCTCCAGCCCGGCGAGGATGTTCAGCAGGGTGCTCTTGCCGCAGCCCGACGGTCCGACGACCGTCACGAACTCGTGGTCGGCGATCTCCAGGGACACGCCTCCGAGGGCGGTGAAGCCCTCGCGGTCCCTCCCGGCGGGCGGGAAGACCTTGACGACGTCCCGGACGAGGATCTTGGGCGCGCTCAACGGGTCTCCTGCCAGCGGGTGAGTCTGCCGCCGGCCAGCTGCAGGAGCTTGTCCATGAGCAGGCCGAGGACGCCGATCGAGATCACGCCCACGAAGATCGTCGGAAGGTCGTAGTAGAGCTGGGCGTTCTGCATCCGGTAGCCCAGGCCCTGCTGGGCGGCGAGCAGTTCGGACGCCACCAGCGTCGCCCAGGCCGAGCCGAGGCCGACGCGCATGCCGACCAGGATGAACGGCGTGGACGCGGGGACGACCACCCGCAGGAAGATCGCCGCGTCCTTCGCGCCGAGCACCCGGGCCGCGTTGATCATCGTCTTGTCGACGTCGACGACGCCCTGGTAGGTGGAGATGACGCAGGACAGGAAGGCGGCGAGGAAGATGACGAAGATCTTCGGGGTCTCGCCGATGCCCAGCATCACCAGCACCAGCGGCAGCATCGCCAGCGGCGGGATGGTCCGGAAGAACTGGATCCACGGCTCGAACAGGCCCCGGGCGACGGTGTACCAGCCCATCAGGAACCCGACGACGACCGCGGCGGCCGAGCCGAGGAAGAAGCCGGCGAGGACCCGCTTGAGGGACGCCAGGACGTCGCCCTGGAGCGTTCCGTCGGCCAGCAGCTCCCAGCCCCGGGAGACGACCTCCGGCGGGGTCGGGAACTGGAACCCGTTGACCGACAGGATCCACCAGAGGCCGATGCCCAGGGCGATCGAGACGACGTTGAGCGGCAGCAGCGTCCGGCGCGGACGGGCCGCGCGGGCCGCGGCCTTCGGCGGCTCCTTCGTCACGGGCGGCGCGGTGACGCTCACACGGGTGCTCCGATCGTGAGGGTGCGCAGCTCGTGGGCGCCGTCGGCACGGGTGATCTCGTAGTACAGGCGCAGGGCGCCGCCCTCGGGGACGACGTCGACGTAGCGGACGGAGCCGGTGCCCGACGGCGCGACGACGGCGGGGCCGTCCGGGGTGAGCCGCTCCCAGGAGAGGAGGTCCTTGGAGAAGACGAAACCGGTCTTCTCCTCGTAGTTGCGGGTGTGGTCGGACTCGCCGTCGTAGAAGCCGTAGAAGCCCTCGGGGGTCTCGATCACGCTGTTGAGGCGCGCGGCCCAGCTGTCCCAGCCGTCGCCGGGGCGCAGGACGACGCCCTTCCACTCCCAGGTGGCGCCGTCGTCGGGGCTGACCGCCAGCGCGGACACCGAGCGGGACAGGCCGGTGTTGTAGATGTCGGCGGTGCCGTGCGCGGCGCCGCGCTCGTCCTCGGAGAAGGTGCCCTCGGCGGCGCTGATCAGCATGACCAGCCGGCCGTCGGAGGTCCGCACGACCCGCGGGTCCTTGACGCCCTCGGTGCCGGTGCCGGCCGCGGTGAAGACGGGGCGGCGGGCCGCGACGTCGAAGGCCTCGGGGGAGGCGGCCTCGACCACGTCGATGCGCCACCGGTTGTCGGCGGGGTCCACGTAGCTGATGTAGAGCTGGTAGACGCCGTCGGCGCGGCGGTGCAGGCAGAACCGCTCCATGGACGAGGTGCCGAGCTCGCCCTTCTCGACGCTCCACACGTCCTGGAAGTCGACGCCGTTCTCGCTGACCGCGACGGCGCAGCGCCAGCCGCGCTCGGTGGCGGCCTCGCCGCGCGGGCGGCGCTGCCGGTAGGTCAGCAGGTAGCGGCCCTCCTCGGCCAGCACGCTGGCGCAGCCCACCCAGTAACCGGGTTCGTCGCGCTCGGGCGTCAGTACGGTGGCGCCCTGCTCGGGGTCGAACGTGGGCAGCGTGGCGGTGGTCATGCGCGGTCCTTTCTGACGGGGTCGGGGTAGCCGCTGAGCAGCGGCGACTCGTGGGAGACGAGGGCGAGGGCGCCGAGCGCGCCGACCTCGTCGCCGAGGCTCGCCGGGTGCAGCCGCAGTCCGTGGTGGAGCGCGGGGGACAGGTGGAGGTGGAGAGCGGCCTCGGCGGACTCGAGGACGGCGGGCGCGACCTCCCCGGCGACGATGATCCGTTCGGGGCTGAGGGTCGCGCAGACCCCGGCGAGCGCGATGCCGAGGGCGCGTCCGGCCCGGTCGAAGGCGGCGCGGGCGGCGGGGTCCCCGGCCTCTCGCGCGGCGAGCGCCTCGGGAAGGTCCGGCTGCCCGGCGGCGCGCAGGATCGCGGGGATGGAGGCGTAGGTCTCCAGGCACCCCCGGCCGCCGCACGGGCAGGGCAGTCCGTCGGCGTCCACGGAGCCGACCGGGACGTGCCCGATCTCGCCCGCGGTGCCGCGCGCCCCGCGCAGCAGCCGCCCTCCGACGACGACGCCTCCGCCGATGCCGTGCGACAGCCGGACGTACACCACGTCGGAGCAGCCGTTCCCGGCGCCGCGCAGCACCTCGGCGAGCGCGGCCAGCCGGGTGTTGTTGTCGACGAGGACGGGCACGCCCCACCGCTCGGTCAGGCGCTCGACGACGAGTTCGCTCTCGCGCTTCCGGGAGTCCCCGGCGCCGGTCACCCCGACGCCGATGCCCTGCAGCGCGCCGAGGTCGGCGCGCAGGGAGTCGACGAGGGCGACGGCCAGCTCCAGCCGCCGGCCCCAGGAGGTGGTCCGGGCGTACCCGCGGGTCGCCGTGCCGACGATCTCCTGGGCGGCGTTCGCCACCGCGACGTGCACCCGCTGGTGCCCGAAGTCCAGCCCGACGGTCTGCCCCGCCAGCGGGTTGAGCGTGAGCACCTCGGCGGGCCGCCCGGGCCCCCGCCGCGTGGCGTCGGGGGTGGTCGCCACCACGGCGCCGCGCGCTTGCAGGGCCCCCACGATGTCCGAGAGCGTCGATCGCGACAGCCCCGACAGCGTGCCCAGCCGCCCCCGGCTCAGCGCCCCGTGCTCGCCCAGCAGCCGCAGCACGCGCTCCTCGTGCCCGCGCCGGACCAGCTCCAGCACCCCTGGCTCGGGACCGGGCATCGCCACCGCCTCACTTTTGCCTGACCTCCGGAGAAAATACTCCCTGATGGAAGAGGAGGCTAGCCCTAGACAAGTCCTATTTACAAACTTGATTAGTAGGAAATCTGGTGAGCTGTGCCACAGGAACCAGGTGGATCATGCCGCTTCGGAAACGGGAGGAGTCCTCTGAAACCGTCCCTCGGCGTGCCGCACCGCCCGCGGCGGTCCGGGCCGCCCACCCGGATGATCTCCGCCGGGCCGGTCGAGGCTCCCGATCCGAGATGAGACCTGTGGGTGAGCCCGCGGATGGCTCTCCGGCGTGTGGACCGCCCTACAGGCCGCTTCGTAGCTTCTGGATCACACGTACTCGCCCGATCGCAGCAGCCGCCCCCCACCACTGGAGAAGAAGTGCCGCAGCCGAAGAAGCACGCCCTCACCCGTCGAGCCCTGCTCGGCGGCACCGTGATGACCGGCGCGGGAGCCGTCCTGGCCTCCGCCGCCCCCGCCCTCGCCGGAGGCGGCGGGCCGGTGAATCAGAAGGAGATAGACGCCGTAGCGGCGCGGTTCGACCTCGAACTGGTCGCGCTGCGCCGTCGCATTCACCACCGCCCCGAGCTCGCGGGGGAGGAGCGCCGCACCGCCGACACGGTGGCGAGCCGGCTCCGCGCAGCGGGCCTCACCGTGGCCGGAGGGGTCGGCGGGCACGGAGTCGTCGGCGTCCTCGAAGGCGCACGTCCCGGCCGGACGGTCGCGTACCGCGCGGACATGGACGCGGTGCCGGCGAAAGACCAGGTCGGTGGCGGCACCGAAGCCGCGCACCTGTGCGGGCACGACCTGCACACCACGGTGGGAGTCGGAGTCGCGCAGGTCCTGGCGCGGTTGCGGCACAGGCTCGACGGCAGGCTGGTCCTCTTCTTCCAACCCGCCGAGGAGACCCTGTCGGGCGCCCGTGCGATGCTCGACGACGGCGTGCTGGAGAGGTACCGGCCCCGGGAGATCCACGCCCTGCACTGCGGCCCGTTCCCCGTCGGTCAGTTCGCCGTCACCCCCGGCACTGGGCTGCCGGGCCAGGATCGCGCCGCAGTCGTCCTGCGGGGGCCCGACGCGGCGGAGCGGGCACAGCGGCTCGCGGCCGCGATCAACGGGCTCGGCACGGTGACGTCCCCCGAGACGTCCGCGGACTTCGAGCGGCTGATCCGCGACGTCCAGACCCCTGACGGGCCGCTGGCCCGGTTCGTCTTCGTCCGCGCCCGGACGGGAGAGGCCGACGCCGAAGGCCGGGTCAAGGTGGAGGCGTCCTACCGGTGCTGGCCCGAGGAGCGGTACGTCGAGGTCCGCGACGAGATCCAGCGCCTCGCCGGGCAGCACCCCGGCCACGAGGTGAGCTTCCCCGCCGACCCGTTCCCCGCCATGGTCTGCCCGGAGAGGGAGGCCAGGGCCCTGGAACGGCACCTGCGCCGCACTCTCGGCCCGGACGCCGTCACGACGATGCACGCCGCGATCCCGTTCAGCGGTGAGGACTACTCGCTGTTCCTGGACCGGCTGCCCGGCACCTACACGTTCCTCGGCGTCCGCGCCCCCGACGCCGACATCACCGAGAGCTACCCCCACCTCGGCGGTTTCGTCCCGGACGAGCGCGCCATCGGCGTCGGCGTCCGCGCGATGGCGGGCTGGCTGGCCGACCGCATGTCGGCGAACTGACCGGAAGCCGACGGCCCCGCCCGGCTCACAGGTCCCGGCGACCGCCGCCGGAAGACCTCTCAGAGACTTCACACCCGTCCTTCAGGCGGGCCGGCCCGAACCGGTGGCCGTTCCACGGCATCCGAAGAGGAGGGGAGGACGACTTGGCGCCGAGTGCTGGACCGAGGCCTCATGGCCGGTTCCCGCGGCGGCGGGTCGTCGCGGTGATCGTGCCGCTGCTCTGCGTCGCGGCGGCCGTCGGCCTGTACCACCGGGCCGGACGCCTGCTGAGCTCCGGCTGCGTCGTCCGCGTCGTGTCCCAGGCTCCGTCTCCGGACGGGGAGCGGCGGGCGTTCGTCCACGACTACGACTGCGGCGCCACCTCGAGCGCCGCGACCCACGTGTCGGTGCTGCCCGCAGACGAGCGCCCGGAGGAACCCGGCAACGTCCTCGTCGTCGACCACGGCCACGAACCGGTTCCCCCTGGAACCAAGGGAGGCCCCCACGTCACCGTCGCCTGGACCACCGCCGACCGGCTCAAGGTGACCCGCCCCGCCGGGGCACGGGTGTTCCGGGCCGAGCCCGGATCGGACGGGGTGACGATCGGCCACGTCCTCGCCCCCGGGTGACAGCGGGGTCACCTGCTCAGGGCGTCGTCTTCGCGGTCCGTGGAGGAAGGCGGAGAAGCGGTGGCGGCTGAGGAAGAGACGGCCTGCGCGGGAACGTTCGGAGTCGCGGACGCCGATGCCCGTGGGGAGCGCGGTGAGCTCACGCACTGGTTTGACGTGCCGTCGACGCTCCGGATACTTCTCGTCAGACAGGCTGAACCGTCACGGCATCTCTTTCAGCCTGCGGAGGAGGCCGGCGAAGCGGTCTCGGTCGAGGGAGAGGTGGCCCGTGTGGGGGCGTTTGGAGTCGCGGACGCCGATGCCGGTGGGGAGACCGGCAAGTTCCACGCAGTCGCTTTCGGCTGAGGTCATGCTGTAGCTGCTCTTGCGCCACTGGGGGCTTTTCATTGGAAGCTCTCCATTGTTCTCTGAAGGAATTCCAGCGTTGTGGACCTAGGGAACGCGAGGGCACTTATCCGGTCGTACCGTATCCCCAGATCGCGGACCTCGCCTGGATCCGTCATGAGCCTGCCGCCGTTGACCGCCTCCACGTAGCCGATGGTGCCGGTGGGCGTACTGACGATGTTGAACGAGCCGTCCAAGCCGACGTGGGCTTCCGTCCCTCGGGGGACGAGGCGGATCGTCACATGAAGCAGCCGGTCCATCTCCAAGAGGTGGGTCAGCTGCTTCCGCATGGTCTCCGCGCCTCCGACATGGCAGTCGAAGACGCTTTCGGCCAGCAGGACGAAGACGTCGGGCGGCTGCTCTTCGTGCAGGATGGCCTGCCTGGCCACCCGCTTCTCGGCGGCCGCTCCGGGATCGTGAGCCCGTCCGGCGACGAGGAGCGCATGGGCGTAGTCCCTGGTCTGGAGCAGGCCGGGAACCGCCGTGCACTTGAACAGCTTGATGATCTCCGCTTGGGCCTCGTATTCGGTGTAGCTGCGCCACCATTCCGGATCGTGGGAGGTGCGGGCGAAGTGGAGCATGATCTGGAGCTGCTGACCCAGGTCCCAGGCGCGGTCGAGGCGTACGGCCTGGTCCATGGTGAGCTTGAGACGGGCCGCCTCGATATTAGAAACAGTAGAGCGGCCGCACTTCATGATGAGGGCGGTCTGGGCGTAGGAGAGTCCGCGCTTCAGGCGCTGTTCACGCAGGTAGACGGATATCCAGGTATGGATGGACGATCTTGGATCCAGTGACTCGGCGACACTCAACGCTCACTCCCAGCTGTATCTAGTGTGTCTTTCTCCCGTGGATACAGGTGAGGCTAAGGGCGCCTCGTCAGACTCGTCATCGGTAGGCCGGAACCGGTGAGGGGGAGGGTGATGGGGGCGCGAGTCGGGATGGGCGGGGACGGCGGGGAGCTGAATCGGTGGTGTGAGGTGTTCACCGCCGATGAAACGGCGGCGAGGAAGGCGCGGTGGGTCGTCGTCTCGGCGCTGCGGGAGTGGGGACTGGAGCGGCTCGTGGAGGACGGGCGGGTCGTGGTGTCCGAGCTGGTCACGAATGTCTTCGCGCACGCGGGGGTGGCGGCGGTGGAGGTGAGCGTCGTCGAGCTGCTCGGGGGCGTGCGGGTCGAGGTGTGGGACTCCTCCGGGCGGATGCCGGAGCCGAGGGACGCGGGGGAGTTGGACGAGAGCGGGCGGGGGTGGGGGATCGTGGCGGCGCTCTCGGCCGGGTGCGGGGTCGAGCCCGACGAGGTGCGGGGCGGGAAGACGGCGTGGGCGCGGTTCTCGAAGTTCCCGGGGGCGGTGATCCCGGTGGAGGTGGGGGTCGGGCTGCTGGCGGAGGCGATGCGGGAGGCGCTCGACGCGCACGGGGTCCTGCGGCGGACGCGGGAACTGCTCGTCGCGGACGCGGTGGGGAGGGTGGGGGAGCTGCTGGTCCGGCTCGAAGGGGAGCGGTGAGGGAACCGCCGGGGCGGGGGAGGGGCGCGGCCCTCCCCCGCCCGAGCGGTTTCAGCCGCCGGACCTGGAGGTACGGGCCGCGGGGGTGCGGGTCGTCGGGTTGCGGTTCAGAGGGATCCGCCGGCGTCGATGAGGTGGGTGGTGCCGGTGACGCCGCGGCTGTCGTCGGAGACGAAGTAGAGGACGGCGTTGGAGACGTCGTCGGCTTCGAGCACGCCGACGGGCAGGGCGTTGAGGGAGGCGGACGCCTCTTCGAAGTCCTTGCGGCCCGGGCTCTCGAGGTCCGGGCGGAAGAGCCGGTAGGTGGCGTCGTTGAGGACCATGTCGGTGGCGACGACGGTGGGGTGGACGGTGTTGACCCGGATGTTGTGGGAGGCGAGCTCCTTGGCCATCACCTTCATGAGCATGACGAGGCCGCCCTTCGCCGACGCGTAGTGGCCGACGTTCTTCAGGGGGCTGAGCCCGGCGAGCGAGCTGGTGATGACGACCGAGCCGCCGCGGCCGCCGGCGACGATGCGGGGCACCGCGGCCCTGACGGTCTTCCAGACGCCGGTGAGATTGACGTCGATCATGTCCTGCCAGGTCTGCTCGCTCATCTCCAGCACGGGCGCGAAGGTGGAGATGCCGGCGTTGGCCAGGACGATGTCGAGGCGGCCGAGCTCCGAGACGCCCCGCTCGACGGCGCGCTCGAGGGCGGCGAGGTCGCGGACGTCGGCGTCCGCGGTGACGACGCGCTGGCCGAGGGCCTCGACCTGGCGGGCCGTCTCGGCGAGGTCGTCGGCGCTCGCCAGCGGGTAGGGGACGCTGTCGACGGGCGAGGTGGTGTCGACCGCGATGATGTCGGCGCCCTCCTCGGCGAGCCGCACCGCGTGTCGACGGCCCTGCCCGCGCGCCGCGCCCGTGATGAACGCGACCTTGCCTGCCACTCGTCCCATTTTGGCTCCTTCAATCGATCTTTGAGGTGATCTTCTCGCACAAATGGAGAATCTCCCGAAAGAAAGCTACATCTCTCCAGCGAAAAGATCATCTGTCCCGCCAGGCCGTGACCCGGGACACGGACCGGTTTTCAGGGACCTCGAAAGGGACACCCGGCTCAGGCGCCAGGGACACGATCCGGCTGATCATGGCGAAGCCGCCCGGAATCGTGATCCGGCCCGCCGGGCCGTTCGAGGCGGCTGAAAAGGAGACAGACCATGCGCTCTCGCGTCAAGGCCGCCGCGGTGCTCGCGGCCACCGCCCTCGTCCTCCCGGTCGCCGTGATCGGGACCGCTTCCCCCGCCTCCGCCCTTCCCGCCGACTGCACCGTGAAGGCGGACCGCAGCGTGACCCCCAACGGCACTCTGAGGACCGTCGTGACGAGGAACTGCGCCTCGGGGACCGGCCAGTACCGGGGCATGATGAAATGCCTGACCAGCAGCCGCGGCATTCCGGTCCTCAGCACGAAGTACACCGAGTGGGTCGACGCGGGCCCGCACACCTCCGTGTCCCTCAGCTGCGTCGGCACCGTCACGGGCGGCGGCACCGAGCTCCGCGAGACTCCCTGACGCCCCGCCCCGCCCTGCCCGATGCCGGGTTCCGTGGCATCGGGCAGGGCGGGGCGTTCGCGCAGGTCGCCGCCGGCGGCTCCCTCTCCCGCCCGGGCGGGGTCAGCCGCCGGACGGAGAGGTCCAGCCGGCGGGGACGCGGGCGACGCGGACGCGCTGCGGGTGGTCGCCGACCGGCACGGAGACGATCTTCTGGCCGGTGGCGAAACTGATCGCGGTGACCTGGTCGGCGTTGCTCTCGGAGATGACGCAGGCCTTGCCGTCGCCGCTGACCGTGGCCCAGTAGGGCTTGGCGGCGGGCACCAGCGGGCCCTCGGTGAGGGAGACGCGGTCGACGACGGTGGCGTAGTCGTCCATGGTGCCGGCGATGCACAGCTTCGTGCCGTCGGGGCTCATGGACATGCCGTGGTGGCGGGAGTCGTTGACGTAGGTCTTGCGGTCGTCGCTGGTGTTCGGGTTCTTCGGCAGCGTCTTCACCCGGAGGATCTTGTCGGTGGCGACGTCGTACTCGAGGAAGCCGTTGAAGAACGACACCTGGAAGTACAGCTTGGACTCGTCGGGGGTGAAGGCGACGGGGCGGACCGAGTCGGACAGGTCCTTGCGGCCGAAGGCGTCCAGGCGCTGGCGCATGTCGATGGTCCTGACGACCTTGAACGTCGTGGTGTCCACGACGGTGATCTTGCGGTCGCCCTTCAGGAAGTCCTGCCACGGTTCGTCGGAGTCGTTGTTGACCTCGCCGATGGACATGTTCCACAGGTACCTGCCGCCGTCGGTGTAGACGTTCTCGTGCGGCTTGTCACCGGTCTTGAAGGAGCCGACCTGGGCTCCGGTGTTGATGTCCAGAACGTGCACCGTGTTCGAGGTGGACGCCGACACCGCCACCCGGGTGCCGTCGGGGGAGACGGCCATGTGGTCGGCGCGGAACCCGGAGACGGGGAAACGCCACTTGACCTGCCCGGTGGCGACGTCGATGGAGACGACGTCGGCGAAGCTGGGCCGGGAGGCGACCAGGGCGCCGCCGTCGGGCGTGGAGTACATGTCGTCCACGTACTGGTCGTGCCCTTCGCCGACTGTCTCCCGAATACCCAGGAAGAAGATGAGCTTGAGGGGGTTGAGGTAGATCTCGCGGAGTCGTTCTTCCTTGTCGGGGATGACGTTGATCCGGCCTATCTTGGCGAAGTCGCCGCTGGATTTGATGACGTCGGCGGTGCCTTCCCAGTTGTTGCCGACGAACATCACGTCTTGCAGCGCGGGCGCGGAGAGGGGCGCCGCGACGGCGGGGACGGTGGCGCCGGTCAGGGCGGCGGCCGTCAGGACGGCGCCGGCCAGCAGGGATCCGCGGGGGCGCGGGAAAGACGGAACACGCATGTTCTTCTCCTCCTGGGGGGTGGGGAGGCCCGCGGGGCGGGGCCCGCGTCCGGTTATTCCGGGATGCTGATACGCGGTGGTCGAATGAGTCACTGGACGGTAGATCGACACGGTGGCCGCCACAAGACGCCGTGGGGAGAAAAAACTCCCTTAAGTACTCAGAAGATGACGATTCCGGGCTGCGAGGCTTTGCGAGAACAAGGTGTCGGGCTGTGTACCCAGGGTGTCTCGTTAAACAAGAATGAATGTATTTGTCCAGCTGAGCGGGGATTCTTTCGAGGTCGCCATCCGCAGGCACGCGCCTTCCGCGTCGGGCGTGCGCGGTCCGGTCGACCCGACAGAAAGGAACCGGGGCATGGACGATTACCCGCTGCTGAACCTCTTCTGGACCATCATGGTGTTCTTCATCTGGATCCTGTGGTTCTTCCTGCTCTTCCGGATCATCACCGACATCTTCCGCAGTCATGACCTCGGGGGCTGGGGCAAGACGGCCTGGCTGGTGGTCATCCTCCTGCTGCCCTTCCTGGGCGTCTTCATCTACCTCATCGTCCGAGGCGGGGGCATGAGCCACCGCGAGATGCAGCTGGTCCAGCAGCAGGATGAACAGTTCAAGGCCTACGTCCGGGACGCCGCGGAAACGCATCCCCACAGCAAGGCCGACGAACTGGCCAAGCTCTCCGACCTCAGGAGCAAGGGCGTGATCACCGACGAGGAGTTCCAGCAGGCGAAGGTGCGGGTGCTGAGCTGAGCTCTCCCCGTGACCAGAAGTAGAACGTGTTCTATTCTGCGCCCATGCGCTTTCACGACAGAGTGGTCATCGTCGCCGGCGGCGGCGGCGGAATCGGCGAGGCGGCCGCACGGCGCCTGGCCTCCGAAGGGGCACGGGTCGTCGTCGGCGACCTGGTGACGGGCAACGCCGAGAAGGTCGCCGGAGAGATCGGCGGTCTCGCCGTCCACTACGACCAGGCGGACGAGGCGTCGGTCGCCGCGCTGGTCGAACGGGCCGTCGAGGAGTACGGGCGGCTCGACGGGCTGCACGCCAACGCCGCCGACATGGGGGTCCTCGCCCGCGACACCGACGCCGTGGACATCGACCTGGAGGCATTCGACCGCACCCTGGAAGTCGGCCTCAGGGGCTACCTCCTGCTGACCCGCCACGCCGTCCCCCGCCTCCTCGAAGCGGGCGGCGGCGCGATCGTCTACACGTCCTCAGGCGCCGCCTTCGCCGGGGAGCCCGAACGGGTCGGCTACGGCGTCGCCAAGTCGGGCGTCAACGCGCTGATGCGCCACGTCGCCTCCCGCTGGGGCAAGGAGGGCGTCCGCGCGAACTCCATAGCCCCCGGCGTGGTGCTGACCGAACAGCTCAAGAACTCCCTCCCCGAGAAGTTCCGCAACGCCGTCCTGCGCGGCCAGCGCCTCCCCAGGCTCGGCGATCCGGCGGACATCGCCGCGTCCGTCGCCTTCCTCCTGTCCGACGACGCCTCCTGGATCACCGGCCAGGTCCTCAGCGTCGACGGAGGCTCCACCATGCGCTGACCTGAACGGCCGGGGGCCGGGCTTCCGGGCGGCGGTGGGAGTCCCCGTTCGGCCGGGCCCGGGCCTCCGGGTCAGGCGCGTTCGGCGGCTCGCACGAGGTGGGCCTTCAGCTCGGCGGCCGCGGGGAGGGGAGTGGCCGGCAGGGCCAGGTGGACGGAGCGGGTCAGGGTGTTCAGGGGGTGCAGGCTCAGGGTGGCGGGGACGGCCTGGAGGGCCAGGGAGGGGACGAGGGTGACGCCCAGGCCGGCCTGGACGTAGCCGAACTTTCCGGTCCACTCGGCTATGCGGATGATCTTGCGGGGGGCGAAGCCGGCGCGGGAGCAGGCGTCGGTGAGGAGGGTGGGGCGGCCGGGCGGGCCGTGCTGGATCCAGGTCTCCTCGCGCAGGTCCCGGAGGTCCAGGTCCGGTTCGCCGGCCAGGGGGTGGGCGGGGGGAAGGGCGACGTGCAGGGCGTCCTCCAGCAGGGGGACGAGCGTCACGCCGTCCAGGGGGGCCAGGCCGGCGGGGTAGTCGCTGACGATCGCCAGGTCCAGGGAGCCGTCCGCCACGAGGCGCATGAGGCGGCGGGACGGGCCTTCCACGGGGGTGACCTCGACGCCGGGGCGGGTCTCGTGGAAGAGGCGCAGGGCGGTGGGGAGCAGGGAGACGTTCGCCGTGGCGAAGGCGCCGACGTGGAGGGTGCCGCCGTAGCCGCCGTGGAGGGCCGCGAGGTCGGCTTCGGCCCTGGCCAGGTGGTCCAGGACGGCTTCGGCGTGGCGGTGCAGGACCCGCCCTGCCGGGGTGAGGCGCACGCCCCGGGGGAGCCGTTCCAGGAGGGGGCCGCCGGCTTCGCGTTCCAGGGTGGCGATGCGGCGGGAGACGGCGGACTGGGTGTAGTTCAGCTCGGCCGCCGCTGCTGTGAAGGATCCGGTGCGGGCGACCGTGACGAGCAGCCGCAGGGCGTCGGTGTCGAACATATTCCTCCCTCGCATGGGTTCCATGAAATGTAGTCGCTGGTGGAATGCCTCCGTGATGCCTACCGTCGTGGACGTGATCGCATTCATGGGACTGGGGCGCATGGGCGTCCCGATGGCGGAACGGCTCGTCGCGGCGGGCCACGAGGTGACCGTGTGGAACCGGACGGCCCGTGACGTGGCGGGGGCCGTCACGGCGGCCGGTCCCGCCGAGGCGGTCGCCGGAGCCGGGATCGTCGTGACGATGCTGCGGGACGGGGCCGCCGTCGAGGAGACGTTGACCGCCGCTCTTCCAGGGCTGGAGCCGGGGACGGTCGTGGTCGAGATGTCGACGATCGGGCCGGAGGCGGTGGGCGGGTTGCGCGGCCTGCTGCCGAAGGGGGTCGGGCTGGTGGACGCCCCGGTCCTCGGCAGCGTGGAGCCCGCGCGGACGGGGCGGCTGACGGTCCTGGCAGCCGGCTTCGAGCAGGACCTCACCCGGGTGCGCCCGGTGCTGGAGACGTTCGGCACGGTGCGGGAAGTCGGCGCCCCGGGCGCGGGAGCCGCGCTGAAGACGGCGGTGATGAGCGCCGTCGTCCCCGGCACCGTGCTGCTCGCCGAGACCCTGGAGCTGGGCCGCTCACTCGGCGTCGAACGCGAACTGCTGCTGGAAGTCCTGGAGGGCACGCCGATGGGCGCCTTCGCTCGCCGCGCCGCGACCGCCCCCTGTGAAACGGGCTACGCGCTGGGCCTCGCGGCCAAGGACCTCGCCCTGGCACGCCCCGCCGCGGGCACGCTTGCCGCCGCCGCGCACGCCCGGCTCCGTGACGAGGTCGCCGCGGGCCGGGGGGACTCCGACCTCAGAGCGCTCTCCGCCGGACCGGTGCGGGCGAGCCGCGTCGAAACGATCAACCCGCCGACCGTCCCCGCCACCAACGGCTTCTACTCGCACGCCACCCGCGCGGGAGACCTGCTGTTCGTCTCCGGACAGGTCGCGCTGGACGACGGCGGCGAACTCGTCGGCCCGGACGACATGACCGCGCAGTCCGAACGCGTGATGGTCCTCCTGGGACGCGTCCTCGCCGATCAGGGCTGCGCCTTCGAGGACGTCACCCACATCCGCACCTTCACCACGGACCTATCCCGCCTCCGCGAGTACGGCGCCGTCCGCAGCCGCTACTTCCTGAAAGACCCGCCCGCGAGCACGACCGTCGAGGTGTCACGGCTCTTCGTTCCCGGCGCTCTGCTGGAGGTCGAGCTCACCGCCTCAGTGCGTTAACCGCGGTGGATGGGGCCCTCGACGCCGGTGAGCGCCTCTCCGGTGCCGGACCAGCGGACGGCGATGATCTCGGCGGCGATGCTGACGGCCGTCTCCTCCGGCGTGCGGGCGCCCAGGTCCAGCCCGATGGGGGAGCGCAGGCGGGCCAGTTCACCGGGTCGAAGGCCGGCTTCACGAAGACGTGACAGCCGGTCTTCGTGTGTGCGGCGCGAGCCCATCGCGCCGACGTAGGCGACGGGAAGGCGGAGGGCGACCTCCAGCAGGGGCACGTCGAACTTGGGGTCGTGGGTGAGCACGCACAGCACGGTGCGCTCGTCTATACGGCCCGCTTCGGCCTCCGCCTTCAGGTAGCGGTGAGGCCAGTCGACGACCACCTCGTCCGCGTCGGGGAACCGGCGGCGGGTCGCGAAGACGGGACGCGCGTCGCAGACCGTCACGTGGAAGCCCAGGAAGGAGCCCGTACGGGCCAGCGCGGCGGCGAAGTCGATGGCCCCGAAGACGATCATGCGCGGCTTGGGCGCGTAGGAGGCCACCGCCAGCGTCAGTTCGTCCTTCCGGCGCTCCCCGTCATGCCCGTAGCGGAGCGTCCCGGTGGTTCCCGAGGCGAGCATCCCCCGGGCGTCGTCGGTGACGGCCTCGTCCAGCCGGTCCGAGCCGAAGGAGCCGGACGTGCGGTCGCCGAAGACGACCATGCGACGGCCGAACCTCTCGGTGTCGGCGGGATCCACACACGTCACGACGGCCACCGGCACCCCGGTGCGGATCGCCTCCGCGACCTCCCCGAGCTCCGGGAACGTCTCGGGAGTCACGCGCTCGACGTACACGTGGATCGTCCCCCCGCAGGTCAACCCGACCGCGAACGCGTCGTCGTCGCTGACCCCGTAGCGCTCCAGCACAGGCGTGAAGGAGGCGTCGGAAGCGGCCTCCGAGGCCACCTCGTAGACGGCGCCTTCGACGCATCCGCCGGACACGCTCCCCAGCGCCTCGCCCGAGGACGAGACGAGCATGGACGCCCCGGCCGGACGGGGAGCCGATTTCCACGTCTCCACCACGGTCGCCAGCCCCACGGGGCGTCCCCGCGACCACTGCTCCATCAGTTCGTCCAGGACGTCACGCATCGGGCACGTCCAGGTCCCGGCCGTCCGCGACGTCCTCGCACGGCACCGGTTCGGGCGTGTGGGCCTTGAAGTAGGGCCGCGCTCCCACGTCCCCCACGGCGAGTTCCGCCACCCCGTCCCAGTGCGCCCGGCCGAGCAGCACCGGGTGTCCTCGCTTCCCGCGATACGTGGCCGCCCGCAGGGACGAGGAGCCCGCCCCCGCGCTCACCCGCCGCACCGCCTCGGCCGTCACGCCGGGCATGTCCACCAGCAGCACCACCACCGCGTCCCCCTCGGCCTCCGCGAGCCCCACCCGCAACGACGACCCCATCCCGCTCGCCCAGCCCGGGTTGACCACCACCCGTGTCCCCGGCAGCTCCGGCACCTTCTCCGCCCCGGCCCCCAGCACGACCACGACGGGCGAGCACCCGGCCTCCGTCAGCGTCCGTACGCCGCGCTCCACGAGCAGTTCCCCGGGACTTCCGGGCGTGGGTGCGAGCGCTTTGGGCATCCCGTAACGCCGCCCGCCTCCGGCGGCCAGCAACAACCCGCAGACGCTCACACGTACTCCCTCGGCTCGGCTGCGGGTCCCGCAGCGCTCGTCTCCCACCGGTCTACCCGGCTGGCAGCGGTGGGTAGGCGCCGCGGGAACAACTCATGAGGACTCCCGGAGACTCGGCTACAGGTCTCCGCAGCACCCTTCTTCCACCGGCCTTTTCGGTCGGCAGCGCTGAGAGGACGCTGCGGGAACGGCTCATGACGGCTCTTGGAAGCGAGCCCAGCGCTCGGCGAGCGCCGTGCGGGTCTTGGGTTTCAGGGAGCCGTAGAGGCGGAAGCGGGCCATCCCGCCGTCCGGGTGGATGTCCAGCCGGACGGCCTTGACGGGCTTGTCGGCGGTGACCCGGAAGCGGTGGCGTGTGTCGGGCTGGAGAGGGGTCTCGGGGAGGAGCTCGCGCCCGTCGGAGGCGGTGACGCGGGCCGTGCCCGGGCTGTTGCCCTTGAAGTGGGAGGTGTCCAGTTCGACGAGCTGGGGGAGGCCCGGGGCCGCGAGTGCGATCTCGACCCAGTCGTTGCCGGAGTCGCGGCGGCGCTTGGTCTCCCAGCCTTCGCCCATGTTGGCGGCCAGGCCGGGGAGCAGGAGCTTGGCGGGGGAGCCGTAGAAGCGGTCGCTCCAGTCGGTGACGGTGCCGCCGAACTCGGCGGCGGCCAGGTCGAAGACGTCGGGGAGGAGCCCCGGATCGACGACGGCCTCACCGTGGACGCGCAGACGGGCGACTCCGCCGTCCGGATAGATGGACAGACGGACGTGCGTCACGAGACGGCGCGAGGCGACTTCGAAGTGGTTCCGGGTGTCGCCTTCCAGCGCCGAACGGGGGACAAGGGGAAACCATTCGGCCTTCTCCAGCTCGTCCACCGAGGGGTAGCCGGGCAGGAAGCAGCCCTCGACGGAGCCTTCCGGCGGGTAGTTGCCCTTG
This sequence comes from Actinocorallia aurantiaca, assembly GCF_039533685.1. Taxonomy (NCBI): domain Bacteria; kingdom Bacillati; phylum Actinomycetota; class Actinomycetes; order Streptosporangiales; family Thermomonosporaceae; genus Actinocorallia; species Actinocorallia aurantiaca. The sequence continues at coordinate 139,483 of NZ_BAAATZ010000009.1, forward strand.
AAGTGAGCGGTGTCGACGACGACGCCGTGCACCAGGCCGGAGGCCCCCAGCCGGAGGAGGGCGTGGTCGTGGCCGGGTTCACGGCGGCGGCGCGTCTCCCAGCCGTCGTAGACCTGCCCCTTGTGGCCGAACGTGGCGGCGCTGTAGCCGGGTTCGAAGGGGTTGATCAGGTTCTCGCGTTCGGCGAAGAACTCGTCATTGGCGTACATGACGGTGCCGCCGAGGGAGCGGGAGGCCAGATCGATCAGGTCGGTGAACATCACTTCTTCTTCCGTTCGAGCAACCGGCCGGCGGGCGTGACGCCGTCCACTGGACGGCCGCGCAGCCACGTCTGACGGACGACGCCCCGCAGGGTGCGCCCGTGGTACGGGGTGACCGGGTTGCGGTGGTGCAGCCGGGCGGCGTCCACGGTGAACGGCTCGTCGGGGGCGAAAGCGACGAGGTCGGCGTCTGCTCCCACCTCGATCCTGCCCTTGTACGGCAGCCCCACGAGGTCGGCGGGCGCCGCGCTCATCCAGCGGACGACGTCCTCCAAGGGGATGTCGCGCCGGTGGGCTTCAGTCCAGACGGCCGGCAGCCCCAGCTGGACGGACGCGATACCGCCCCACGCCGTGGCGAAGTCACCCGCCTTCAAGTCCGCCGTGCAAGGTGAGTGGTCGGACACTACGCACGTGATGACGCCGTCCGTCAGCGCCTGCCACAAGGCGTCCTGGTGTTCTCCTCCACGGATCGGCGGGCAGCACTTGTACTCGGTCGCCAGCGAGGGGACGTCTTCTGCCCGCAGCGTCAGGTAGTGCGGGCACGTCTCAGCCGTGATCCGCACCCCGTCACGCTGCGCCGCGGCCAGCGCGGGCAGTGCGTCGGCGGCCGCCAGGTGCAGGATGTGCGCTCGGGCCCCGGTCCTGCGGGCCAGTTCGATGACCGTCTCCACCGCCCGCGCCTCGGCGGCGGGCGGCCGTGACGCCACGAAGTCGGGGTACAGGGGGGAAGACTCCCCGACCAGGGAGGGGTCCTCCGCGTGCACGATGAACAGCGCGTCCACCGTGCGCATGGCCGTCTCCAGCCCGGCCGCGTCCAGCGGCGGGAACTCCTCCACTCCGGAGTCGATCAGGAAGCTCTTGAACCCGAACACTCCGGCTTCGTGCAGTGCGGGCAGCGAGGAGGCGTTCCCCGGGACGGCCCCGCCCCAGAAGCCGACGTCCACGTGGCACTGCCCGGAGGCCGCCTTCCGCTTGACCTCCAGCGCCTCGACGTCCACGGTCGGCGGGATCGAGTTCAACGGCATGTCGACGATCGTCGTCACGCCTCCGGCGGCCGCCGCGCGGGTGGCGCTGGCGAACCCCTCCCACTCCGTCCTGCCCGGCTCGTTCACATGCACGTGGCTGTCCACGAGCCCCGGCAGGAGCGCCGACGAGCCCAGGTCCACGCCGTCCGTCTCGTACGCCCCCACCGCCGTGATCCGCCCGTCGTGGAACTCCACCGAGGCCGGGCGCACCCCGTCCGGCAGGAACACCCGACGTGAACGCAGTACCGTCACAATCCCTCCAGCCGGGAGACGTCCAACCCGAGCGAAGACGCCTCGAGCGCTCCGCATTCCAGCCCGCGCCGCAGGAATCCGGCCAGCGCGCGGGCCGTCGCGGGCTCGTCCAGGAATCCGCTGTCCGTCCGGTCCAGGTACGCCCGCAGCCGTGTGGCCGCCAGGGCCGCGCCTTCCCGGTAGAAGGCGTACGTGGCGGCGAACCTGGTCGGCAACTGCGCCGGATGCAGGTCCCATCCCTGGTAGAAGCCCCGCTCCAGCGACCTCCGGACGAGCCGAAGGTGCAGCGCCCAGGCCTCGTGTACGTGGTCGCCGACGGGCAGGACGTTGGTCGAGCCGTCGCTCAGCCGCACTCCCGTGCCCGCCGCCGCGACCTGCATGACGGCCTTCGCGTGGTCGGCCACCGGGTGGTCCATCGCCTGGTAGGCGGCCGCGATCCCGCACGAGGCCGAGTAGTCGTACGTCCCGTAGTGCAGCCCGGTGCAGCGCCCTTCCGAAGCGTGGATCATCCGGGCGACCAGCGCCGTCCCGTCCGGCCCGAGCACCGACTGCGGCGTCTCGATCTGGATCTCGAAGCGCAGCGCCCGTACAGAGGGTTCCAGCGCTTCGCAGAGCGCGACCATCGCCTCCACCTGCGCCACAGCGGTGACCTTCGGCAGCGTTACGACGAAGTTCTCCGGCACGTACCCGAGTTCGTCCAGCAGCACGTCCAGCGTTCGCACCCCGCGACGGCGCACGTCATGCTCCATGCACTTGACGCGCACGCCCACGAAAGGCGTGGAACCGGCGGCGATCAGCTTCGCGGCGGCCCGTGCGTGTGCGTCCTCGGTGGCGTCGTCACGCCGTCCGTAACCGTCCTCGAAGTCGATCCGCAGGTCCTCGATCGGCTCGTCACGCAGCTTGGCCCGCACCCGCGCGTCCAGTTCAGGCGCGTAAGGCGCCCCGTGGACGTCCAGGGAGGCCAGCGCCTCGGCCCCCCACCGCTCGGGAAGGTCCGGGGAGATCCGATCCGCCGGGACGTACACCGTGTGCACGGGCTGCCGTCCCGGACGCTCTCCGGGGTACAGGGACGCCAGTTCGGCGTCGGTGGGGGCCAGCCTCCGGTCCAGCTCGTCGTAGAAGGACGGAGTCAGCACACGGCCTCCGTGATGTGCTCCGGCCGCACCGGAACCCGGGTGAGGGCCGCGCCCGTCGCCGCCCGGACCGCCGCCACGACCGCCGGGATGGAGGAGATGTTGGGCGGCTCCCCGACGCCGCGCAGCCCGTAGGGGGAGTGCGGGTCGGCGAGTTCGAGGATGTCGAGCCTCATCGGCGGCATGTCCATGATCGTCGGCAGTAGATAGTCGGTGAAGGATGGATTTCGCACGTTACCGTCCTTGACCTGGATCTCCTCCATCAGAGCCAGCCCCAGCCCCTGGGCCGTCCCGCCGTGGATCTGGCCCTCGACGGCCTTCGGATTGATCGCCCTGCCGACGTCCTGGGCCGTGACGATCTCCACCACCCGCACCAGGCCCAGCTCCACGTCCACGTCGACGGTGGCCCGGTGCGCCGCGAACGCGTACTGGACGTGCGCGTTCCCCTGCCCCGTCTCGGGGTCGAGTGAGGACGTGGGGCGGTGCCGCCACTCGACGGTCGCCTCGATCGCCTCGTCCCCGAGCAGCTCGCCCAGGCTCGTGACGATCTCCCCGTCCGGGTCCAGCACCTCCTCGTCGGCCAAACGCAGCCCCGGACGGTCCAGCCGCGCGAACAGCCGCTCCCGGACGGACTCGCACGCCGCCTTCGTCGCCCCGCCCGTCATGTACGTCTGCCGTGACGCCGAGGTGGAACCGGCGCTCCCGACGTTGGTGTCAGCGGGGGCGATCGTCACCTGGGAGACGCCCAGCTCGGTCCGCGCGATCTGCGCGAGCACCGTCACGAGCCCCTGCCCGACCTCGGCCGCCGCCGTGTGGATGAGCACGGCGGGCCGCCCGCCGACCAGTTCCAGCCGCACCCGCGCCGTCGAGTAGTCGTCGAACCCCTCGGAGAAGGCGACGTTCTTGATCCCGATCCCGTAGCCGACGCCCCGCACGACGCCCTCGCCCCGGGTCGTGTTGGCCGTCCCGCCCGGCAGGAAGTCCGACTTCGCCGGAGCGGGGGGCTTCTCCTGCACCAGCCGCATGAGCTCGGCCACCGGGGCGGGCCCCTCGACGACCTGCCCGGTCGGCATTCGGTCTCCGGTCTTCAACGCGTTGCGCACCCGGATCTCCACCGGGTCGATCCCGACGGCCTCGGCGAGCCTGTCCATCTGCGACTCGTACCCGAAGCACGCCTGCACCGCCCCGAACCCGCGCATGGCCCCGCACGGGGGGTTGTTCGTGTAGACGACCTCTCCGTCCATGACGACGTTCGGCACGTCGTAAGGCCCGATCCCCAGCGTCGAGGCGTTGGCGACGACCGCCCCGGAACTCGACGCGTACGCGCCGCCGTCCAGCAGGATCCGCGCCTTCACGTAGACGAGGCGCCCGTCCCGGTCGGCCCCGTGCTCGTACCACATGCGCGCCGGGTGCCGGTGGACGTGCCCGAAGAACGACTCCTCACGCCCGTAGACCATCTTCACCGGGCGTCCGGTACGCAGCGCCAGCATGCAGGCGTGGATCTGCATCGAGAGGTCCTCGCGCCCGCCGAACGCGCCTCCCACGCCCGCCAGGGTGAAGCGGACCTTCTCCGGAGGCAGCCCGAGCGACGCGGCGACCTGTGACTGGTCGACGTGGAGCCACTGCGTGGCCACGTACAGGTCGACTCCGCCGTCCTCGGCCGGGATCGCCAGCCCCGATTCCGGCCCCAGGAACGCCTGGTCCTGCATCCCCACGTCGTAGACGCCGCTGACCACGACGTCGGCCCGCACGTCCGGATCCCCCTTGCGGATCGGCACGTGACGCAGCAGGTTGGGGCGGTCCGCGTGCACCTGGGCGGAGTCCGGGAGCACGGCCGTCTCGGGATCGACGATGGGAGGCAGGACCTCGTACTCCACCTCGATCAGCGAAGCGGCCCGCGCGGCGATCTCCGGATGGTCGGCCGCCACCACGGCGACCGGCTCCCCCTGGTAGCGCACCTCGTCGAAGGCCAGCACCGGCTGGTCGGCGTGCTCCAGCCCGTACCGCTTGCTCCCCGGCACGTCCTCGTGGGTGAGCGCCGCGAGCACGCCGGGCACCGCCAGGGCGGGCCCCACGTTCACCGAGACGATCCTCGCCCTCGGGTGCGGGCTGCGCAGCGTCGCGCCCCACACCATGTCGTCGGCCCACAGGTCGGAGGAGAACGCGAACTCCCCGGTCACCTTCAGCCGCCCGTCGGGCCGCTGAGGGCTGGCCCCGATCCCGTCCGCGACCGTCGCCGCCAGCCCCAGATGCGTGGTGGTGCTCATCTCAGCCTCCCGACCTCTCGCGGATCTTCCGGCTCACCCGGGTCAGCTCCCGCGCCAGCGCGGTCTCGTCGGCGGTGAGCAGCGACCCCTTCCCGACCACCGGGTTCCCCCCGACGAGCAGGGCCTCCAGCGGCGCGGGCGGCCCGAAGACCAGGGCCGCGACCGGGTCGGCGATCCCGGCGTGCCCGATCCCGTCCAGCCGCCACAGCGCGACGTCGCCGAGCTTGCCGGCCTCCAGTGAGCCGAGTTCGTCCTGGCGGCCCAGGCAGCGGGCCCCGCCGATGGTGCCCAGCGCCAGGGACTCCCGGGCCGTGAGCGCGGCCGGGCCGCCGCGCAGCCGGGCGGCGTACAGCGCCTGCCGCAGTTCGGGCGCGAGCTGCCCCGTCTCCTGGGAGGCCGCGCCGTCCACGCCCAGCCCGACCGGGGCCCCGGCGTCCAGCAGGTCCCGGACGGGCGCGATGCCCGCCCCCAGCCGGGCGTTGGAGCTGGGGCAGTGCGCCACCCCGGTGCCGGACGCGCCGAGCGCCGCCACGGACTTCTCGTCCAGGTGGACGGTGTGCGCGAACCAGACGTCCGGCCCCAGCCAGCCGAGCCGCTCGGCGTACTCGACGGGCGTGCAGGTGAACCGCTCCCGGCAGAACTCCTCCTCCTCGACCGTCTCGGCGAGGTGGGTGTGCAGGCGGACGCCGTGGTGGCGGGCGAGGACGGCGGCCTCGCGCATCAGGTCCTCGGTGACGGAGAACGGCGAGCACGGCGCGACGGCGACCCGCAGCATCGAGGCGGGGGACGGGTCGTGGAAGCGCTCGACGGCCTCGGCCGTCGCGGCCAGCGCGCCCTCGGTGGTCTCGACGATGTTGTCCGGCGGCAGCCCGCCCTGGGACACCCCCAGGTCCATCGACCCCCGGCACGGATGGAACCGCAGCCCGACCCCCTCGGCGGCGTCCACCTGCGCGCCGAAGACGTCCCCGCCGTCACGCGGGAAGACGTAGTGGTGGTCGGTGCTCGTCGTGCACCCCGACAGCGCCAGCGACGCCAGGCCGGCCCCGGTCGTGGCGTGGACGAGGTCGGCGTCGAGCCGCCCCCACGTCGGGTACAGCTCCACCAGCCAGCCGAACAGGTGCTGCTGCTGGGCGTGGCCCCGGGTGGCGTGCTGGTAGAGGTGGTGGTGGGTGTTCACCAGGCCGGGCGTGGCCAGGCAGCCCGTCCCGTCGATGACGGTCTCCGGCCGGCGGGGGGAGGGCCCCGCCCCCACCGAGGTGATCAGCCCGTCCTCGACGAGCACGTGCCCCGAGGCGTGCTCGGTGCCCGAGGCGTCGACGGTGGCGACGGCGCACCCTTCGATGAGGACGTTCACTTCTCCTCCCGGGAGGCCGAGGCGAGCCGGACCGCGTCCATGATCTTCTCGTAGCCGGTGCACCGGCACAGGTTGCCCGCCAGGGCCTCCCGGATCTCCGGGTCCGACGGCGCCGGATTGCGCTCCAGCAGGTCGTGCACCGAGACGATCAGTCCCGGCGTGCAGAACCCGCACTGGACGGCGCCCGACCGCAGGAACGCCTCCTGGACGGGATCGAGCTCGTCCTCCGAGCCCAGCCCCTCGACCGTCACGACCTCCCGCCCGGCGGCCTGCCCGGCGGCCACCAGGCAGGCGCAGACGGGCGTCCCGTCCAGGTAGACCGTGCAGGAGCCGCACTCGCCCTGCTCGCAGGCGTTCTTGCTGCCCGGCAGGCCCAGCCGCTCGCGCAGCAGGTACAGCAGGCTCTCGCCCTCCCAGACGTCGTCGGCGGTCCGGTCCACGCCGTTGATCTTGCAGTTCACCCGCATAGGTCGCTCCAGGCCCAGGTCAGTGTGCGCCGTGCCATCACGGACAGGGCGTGACGCCGGTAGGCGGCGCCGCCCCGGACGTCGTCGATCGGTGAGGCCGCCGCGGCGACCAGCTCCCCGAACCGGCGCGCCACCTCCGGATCCAGCGCGGACCGGCTCTCCCACGGTAGCTCCGAGGCCGCGAACTCCTCGGCCTCAGGGGCCCGCAGCGGCGTCGGCCCGGCCGACCCGACGCCCGTCCCCACCGCCTGCCGCGACGGGTGCAGCGCCAGCGCGAACGAGCTGACCGCGATCACCATCGCGTTCCTCGTCCCGATCTTGGAGAACTGCTGGGGCCCCTCGGCGGGCGCGACGTGCACCGCCGCGATCAGCTCGTCCTCGGCCAGGACGCTGCGCTTGGGCCCGGTGAAGAACTCCGCAGCCGGGACCGTCCGCACTCCCCGTACCGAGGCCAGTTCGACCTCGGCGCCGCAGGCCAGCAGCGGCGGGTGCCCGTCCCCGGCGGGGGAGGCCGAGCCCAGGTTGCCCCCGAGCGTGCCCCGGTTGCGGATCTGCGGAGACCCGATCGTCCGGGCCGCCGCCGCCAGGCCGGGCAGCCGGCCGCCGAGCTCTTCCATGATCCGGGTGTAGGAGAGGCCGGCCCCGATCCGGATCCGGCCGTCCCGCTCCGACCAGGAGTCCAGTCCGCTGATCCTGGTGAGGTCCAGCAGGGTCGAAGGGCGGCGCTTGCGGAAGTTCAGCTCCACCATGACGTCCGTGCCGCCCGCGATCGGCGTCGCGTCGGGCCGGTCCGCCTTGGCGGCCAGCGCCTCGGCCCAGGTGGAGGGGCTCAGGAACTCCATGCCAGGCCCTCCTCCGGGGCGTCGTCCCGGACGACGGTCCCCTCGATCAGCCCGTAGGGGCGGTCGGCGGCGAGGAATATCTCGTTCGGGTTGTCCATCCCGAACGGCGACAGGTCGACGGGGAAGTGGTGCTTGTTGGGCAGCGCGAGCCTGACCTCCGCGACCTCCGGCACCTTCTCCAGGACCCGCGAGCCCATCGCGAAGAGCGTCTGCTGGAGGGAGAGGCTGTACGTCTCGACGAAACCGGAGATCAGCGCCTCGCGGATCATGGCGTACGCGGCGTTCCACGGGACGTCCAGCGTCGAGAACCGCCACTTCGCGTCCACGGCCGTCGCGAGGATCCGGTCGTGCGTCTCCGGCAGCGTCGTGTAGGCGTCGCGCGGGAAGCCGTGGAACTCCGAGTCGGTCGTGTTCATCACCGTCAGGCCGGTGAGTCCGCCCGTCACCCACGCGCTGTCCGAAGTGACCGTCACGCCCGCCGTACGCACCTCGTCCCCGGCGCGGGAGAAGGAGTGGTCGCCCAGCCTGTTCCAGCCGTACTGCTCCATCCGCACGTTGGCGGTGTGGACGGCCTCCTGGGAGGAGACGAAATGGCCCCCGAGGCGCAGCGCGAACTCCTCGATGGAAGGGACCCCGAACTCCCGCGCGAAGGCGTAGACGGTGTTCTTCTGGGAGTCCGTCGGCAGCACGGCGGAGTTGTCGCCCGTCAGGTGGGTCTCCTCCAGGTCTCCCGAAAGGGACGTGCTGACGTTGAGATCGGTGATCTCGTGGCGGCCGCCGTCGCGCACGACCCGGACCAGGCGGCACTCCGCCTTCCCGTAGCGGTTCGCGCCAAGGCTGAACTTCATCAGGACCCCCGGTAGGTGGTGTAGCCGTAGTTGCTGAGCAGCAAGGGGATGTGGAAGTGCTCTTTCTCGTCCGCGATGTCGAAGACGATCGTGACCTCGGGGAAGAACGAGGACGGCACGTCGAACCGCAGCCGGTGGCGTCCCGGCCCCGGGTTCCAGCCGGAGATCCGCCCGTCGGCGTCCGTCAGCGCGGACGCGACCTCGGTCCAGCCGCCGTCTCCGAGGCGCTCCAGCGCCACCGGCACCCCGGAGGCGGGACGGCCCAGCGTGGTGTCCAGGACGTGCGTGGAAAGGCTCACGACTCCACCAGCTTCCGCATCCTGATCTCGACGATCTTCCCCAGTTCCGTCCGGACGACGCCCCGCTCGGCCTCCTCGCCGTGCTCCAGCCGGGCCCGGGCCGCGGCGAGCATCTCCGCCCCGGACAGGCCGGTCGCGCAGATCAGGAAGACATGCCCGAAACGCTCCTCGTACGCGAGGTTGGCGGCCGTCAGGGCTTCGCGGAGGGCGTCGTCGGCGTCCCCGGCGCCGGACTGCTCCTGCCGGGACCAGGCCGCCTCACGGGACGCCCCGGCGGCCCGCTCCCCGATGCGCGGATGCGCCGAGAGCGCCGCCAGGACCTCGTCCCAGGAGAGCGCCGCCAGCGCCTCGGAGCCCGCCTCCAGCAGGGCCCCGAGATCCGGATAAGGGCGCCCGGACACCACCTTCCGCGCCCACTTCGGGACGGCGCAGCAGGTCAGCAGCTCCTTCTCCGCCTCAGGGCCGCTCAACACGTCGAACCGGGCCATCTCCATGAAAAGAGTCAATCTCCTGAGGTAGCACCGCCGAAACGTGCGAAGCACCGAAGTTGAAACACGGGCTGACTACGTTGTTTGGAGGCCACTACAAGCGGCAGGGGAGAGGCGATGCGGCTCAGGGACGTTCTGGAGCACTCCGGAGGCCGGCTTCCCGTCCTGGTCGGGGGGAACGCGCTCGACCGTCCGCTGCAGACGGCCTTCACCACCGACCTGCTCGATCCCGGCAGGTACCTGTCGGGCGGGGAGCTGGTGCTCACCGGGCTGGTGTGGCGGCGCGGCCCCGCCGACTCCGAGGTCTTCGTGGAGTGCCTCGCCAAGGCGGGGGTCGCCGCGCTGGGCGCGGGGGAGGGCCTGCTGGGCGGCGTCCCGGACGACCTGGTCGAGGCCTGCGAGCGGTACGCGGTCCCGCTGTTCGCGGTGCCCGCCGACACCTCCTTCCGGGAGATCACCGACCGGATCACCTCGGTGCTGTGGACCGAGCGGGAGGCCGACGCGCTGGCGGCCCGCAGCCGCCGGCGCGGCATGGTCGCGGCGCTGACGGCGGGCGCGAGCCTGGCCTCGATCTGGCCCGCGGGCAACGCCTGGGTCGTCGGCTCCACCGGCGGGGTGCTGGCCGGAGGGCCGCTGCCGGAGGCGCGGAGGCTGGCCGCCGCGTTCCTGGCGGCGGACGGCGCGCCCGAGCCCGTCCGGGCGGGCGGACGGCTGTTCCACCTGGAGACGCTGCCGGGCGTGCCCCGGCTGGGCGGCAGGTTCGTGGCCGCCACCACCGCGGAGGCGGCCGACGAGCTGGCCTCCCTGGCCTCCCTCGACCTGGCCCGGCTGGAGAGCGCCCGGCAGGTCGAACGGCGGCTGGCCGCCCAGCTCGCCGGAGTCCTGGCCGCAGAGGAGCCCCCGCTCCCGGCGATGCGCGCCTGCGGCCTCGACCCCGCGGCCCGGCACGTGGTGCTGGTCGCCTCGCTGCCGTCGGGGACGGCGGTGCCGCTGCTGGAGGAACTGCTCGAGGGGGCCGTGGCGGAGTGGGACGGCCGCGCGGTCGCCGTGGTGCCCGAACGCCCCGGGCTGCCGGCCACCCTGCGCGAGTCCGCGCACCGGCTCGCCGCCGTCACCCGCCTGACCGCCGGGATCAGCCGGGCGGCCGAGGCGCCGGGGCTGGCGACCGCGTTCACCGAGGCCCGGCACGCGCACGCCTACGCCCTGGACCGGCCCGGCCGCTCCCGGGTGGTCGGCTGCGACGAGCTGGCCTCACACGACCTGCTGCTGGCCGGGGTCCCCGCCTCCGCGCGCCGCGCGTTCGCCGACCGCCTCCTGGAGCCCCTGGCCGTCTACGACCACCGCCACAACTCCGAGCTGCTGCGCACCCTGGAGGCCTTCCTGGCCTGCGACGGCTCCTGGACGCGCTGCGCGAGCGTCATGCACGTCCACGTCAACACCCTGCGCTACCGCATCAAGCGCATCTCGGAGCTGACCGGCCGTGACCTGGACCGCTTCGAGGACCGCGTCGACTTCCACCTGGCCCTCCGGCTGCGCCGCTGACCTTCGGAAACGAGGAAGGACGCCTCCGGCGGGACCGGAGACGCCCTGGAGGAGCCTCGGGGGGAGAGGTGCTCCCGGATCGCCCGTCAGCGGCGGACGAGCTTGAAGCGCATGTCCACCGTCTCGGTGAAGGTCGCCCACTTGCGCACGTCGACGACGCGCAGCGTCTTCTTCTTGGGGTTGCAGGCGAACTTGGCCGCCTTGACCACGGGGGTGTCGAAGTGGCCGATCTTGGCGTGGGCGGCGACCTTCCAGGGGTCGCCCCAGGAGGCCTTCTTGGGCTTGATGGTCATCCCCATGCCGGTCGCGGGACCGGAGGCCTTCTTGTTGCGGGTGACGATCTTCCCCTTCAGGCCCTTCTTGTCACTGGTGACCTTGGAGGGCAGGTACAGGACGCCGGTGAGCTGCTCCCAGGCCTCCATCGGCTTGCCGTCCGCGCCGATCCCCTTGATGGTCTCCTTCTTGGAGCCGGTGAAGTCGTAGACGATGCGCTGGGGCGAGATCTTGAGCTTGATCCCGGCCATGCCCTTGTAGTCGACGTCCTGTTTGAACCCCTCCGGCGTCTTGCCGGAGATGTTGGCCTTCAGGCCCGTGGTCTTCCACAGGCCGAGGTGGCACTTGGCGGCCTTCTTCGGCGCGGCCTCCGCGGGCACCGCCACCGCCGCCGACATGCCGGCGGCCACCAGCGCGGTCAGGGCGACTTTCGCCGTCTTCTCGAACACCGTTACTCCCCATGGGTCTCGACAAAAACATCTGCAACTCGGACGGACCCTACTAAGAAGAACGGTCGAACGGGTCGACACCTACCAAAGAGAACTTGTTCCGAACTTCATGCGGCTTTCATTCGTCAAAGAGCCAGTCCTCATCTTCATGCTCTCTGGCCGCCGGGATCACGACCGGCCGCCTGGCCCTGCGCACCAGGGCGAGCAGCACCATGAACAGGCAGAGCGCGCCCACCGCCGCGGTCCCGCCCAGCGGCGACCACACCTTCAGGACGAGCATCGTCTGCGCCGTCAGCAGGAAGAGGCACAACGACCCGGCGACCCCCACCATCGCCCGGCCCAGCGGGTCGAGGCCGGGCAGCAGCCAGGCGATGCACACCGCGGGCACCGCGAACATCAGGGGTATCAGCAGCGCGTTCAAATCCCACGTCCGATCCTGTTCAGGCTCCGCATGACGAACGTCGCCGGGACACCCGCGACGACCGCCAGCGCCAGCAGCGCCCGCGCGTCCAGGGGCCGGGCGCGCATCGTACGGCCGATCCAGCGCAGCGCCGGGCCGCGCCTGCCCCGGACCGCCTCGGCGAAGGCGATCTTGCCTCCCCAGTGCGCGTAGCCGCTGCGCGGGAAGTCGTACCTGCCGAGCAGCCACCGGACCGCCTGGGAGATGAGCGCCGCGTTCTCCAGCACCGAGAAGTACGACTCGCGGTGCCAGCGCAGCCCCAGGCCGTGCAGCGGGATCTGCCGGATCGGCGCCCGCTCCGCCGCGCGCAGCAGGAACTCGTAGTCCTCGCCGTAGCTGCCGGGGATCTCCTCGTCGAACAGGAGCCCCGTCGAACGACGCAGCAGCAGCGCGGACGGGTGCAGCTGCGGCTTGTGGCCGCGCAGCAGCTCCTCCCGCGTCACCACGGGCCGCGGCACCCGCCGGTCGATCTCGTCGATGCCCGGCCCGAACAGGCGCAGCCCGCAGCAGACGACCTCCGTCCGCGGCTCCTCCTCCAGCACGGCCACCTGCGCGGAGACCTTGCCCTCCAGGAACAGGTCGGTGTCGTCGCAGAAGCCCACCAGGTCGGTGGAGGCGGCCAGCAACCCGGTGTTGCGGGCCCCGGCCGCGCCGGGCGTGCGCTCGTTGCGCAGCACCTCCACCGGCCGCAGCGGATCACCGGACGCCAGCGACGGGTCGGGCTCGCTGCGGTCGAACACCACGAGGCAGCGCAGCTCGCCCGGGTAGTCCTGGCCGCGGATCGAGGCCAGGGTCTCGCGCAGCAGGTCGGGGCGGTCCCGGGTCGGGATCACCACGCTCACCGAGGGGCGGTCGCTCAAGGCAGGGGTCCTTTGAGGGTGAGGAAGCGTTCCACCACGATGGCCACGAAGCCGAGGAACAGCGGCACCGCGACCACCGTGTACGGCCGGAGCCGCGCGTACTGGTCGGGAGAGAGCCGGATGCGGCGCAGCTCCCGTGCGGCCAGGACGCAGATGAGAACCGGGAGGTAGATCAGGCCGGCGGGGGTCCAGTTGCTCACCCCGATGGTGAGCTGGGCGGGCGGCGGGTCGGGATCGGGCGCCGGACCCGGCTTGGCCAGCTTGTAGACGGAGGCGTCCTTGTCGCGGAAGACCTCGGTGAACTCGGGCGAGGCGCCTATCTCCCGCATGAGCCGCTCGCCCCAGTCGGGGGCCAGCCCGAAGTTCAGCGTCTGGTAGACGTCGTTGGTGCGTGATTGGTACAGGTAGGTGCCGGGCTGGCTCTTCATCTGCGCCAGCACCTCCTCGACGGTGGGCCTGCGGCTGCGCTGCTCGGCGGTGGTGAGCGCCACCGGAGGCTGCTTGATGAGGTTGCTGGCCCAGGGCTCCTGGGCGAACTCGACCCGCAGCCAGTGGAACAGCTCGAAGTACCGGTAGCCCCACGGGCCCTGCGGGGTCTGGCTGGCCGCCTCGGGCACCGTGACGATCTCGCCGCTCACCCAGACCAGGGTGACGGGACGGCCCTTCGAATCGGTGATCATGGCGTCGAGGGCCTTGAGCTCGCCCGCCCGCACCTGCTCGAACGCCTCGTTGCCGTAGCGGACCGTCAGGAACCCGCCCATCAGCAGCAGCGCGAACGAACCGGCGACCAGGGCCGGGAGCCGGCGCCGGATCCGCTGCCGCCGCGGCACCGACCTGACCACCGGCACCGGCTTGGGGTCGGGGTAGAAGGCGTAGGCGGCCAGGAACACCGCGCCGGGCAGCATGAACAGGTAGGTGCGCAGCGCGATCTCGCCGCCGTAGGACTGCAGCCCGAACGAGCTGAGCGGGACGACCAGCAGCACGAACGCGACCCGGTCGTCGATGCCGCGCAGGCGCCTGCGCAGGAACCCGATCGCGGTCAGCGCCATGAGGGCCAGCACCAGCAGGATCCGGGCGGTCTGGATCCGGCCGAGCTGCTCGCTGGGCGAGATCCGGCCGGTGGTGCTCTCCAGGAACGTCTGCAGCGGGTTGCCGCCCCCGGCGAACAGGGTGCCCGCCGGGTCGGGCCCCCAGTAGCCGTAGGCCATGAAGGAGATCCAGCCGAGGTAGACCACCCCGCCGATGACCGCCAGCGCGCGCAGTTCGTTGCGTCCGACCAGCGCCAGCGCCGCCGCCGAGGCGATGAGCAGGTACGGGGTGAGCTGGTGGCTGGCGGTGCCGACCACGAGCAGCACGACCAGCAGCACCACCAGGAAGGAGCGCTCCCGGGTGCCGACGACGCGGACGGGCTCCTCGCCGGGGATCTTCGGGCCGAACAGGAACAGGTAGAGGCGCCCCGGCTCCCTGCCCGTCCCGCGCTTCCCGGCCCGCCGCGTGCGCAGCACCTTCGGCCGGAACCAGGTGAGCAGGATCGCCAGGAAGAAGAGGTAGACGAGGTACCCGAACGCCTGCGGCGACAGGTAGTCCTGGCCGACCCAGTTGGCCACCGGGAACAGCCACACCGCGAACCACTTGGCCCGCCAGTTGGCCTTCATGACCCGGACGATCATCGCCATCGGCAGCAGGTACAGCAGCTGGATCGTGACCGGCGCCCACTTGAGCACCGGGTCCAGGGAGCCCATGCCGACGGCCTCGGTCAGGAAGCCGATCATCCCGAAGAACGCCGCCCAGCTGAACCGCGCGTCCAGGCTGATGCCGACGGTGCCGGTCCGGGTGATGTACTCGATGAACCCGGCGTGCTGCCAGACCGTCGGGAACCGGGCGACCGGCTCCAGGACCTGGGCGAGCGTGTGCAGCGCCACCACGGTCACCACGATCTGGGCGCCGAGCAGCACCGGGGCGGGGCGGCGCAGCGACAGGGTGGCGACGAACGTCAGGGCGAGCACGGCCGCGCCGAGCAGGGTCGGCACCGGCAGCACGCCGATCAGCCCGTACCCGTCGACGGAGTCCAGGTCCACCCCGCGCAGCGGCACCCAGAAGAGCACCGCGCCGAGCGCCACGCACAACCCGAGGACGACCACGGGCAGCCTGGCGATCGGGTCCTCCGGAGCCGTCTGCACCCCCGGCGCCGGACGCAGTGTCACGCTCACCTCTCACCTTCCTCGAAGAGGTCGCCGTCGCCGCGCGCCGGGGCGGGCACCGAGGGGGCGGGCCGGACGACCCGCAGGAGCGCGGGCAGGACGGCCAGCGCCACCGTGCTCTGCACGATCAGGACCGACCAGCCGACCGCCTCCAGGGTGTGGTCGTTCACGAAGAGCACCACCCCGGTGAGCACGCCGGCGAAGCGCAGCACCTGGATCAGCGCCACCAGCCGGGTGCGGGAGCGCACCCGCAGCACCCCCACGTACAGCTCGATCAGCGCCTTGGGCAGGGTGGACAGCGCCAGCAGGGTGAGCACCAGCCCGGCGTGGTGGCGGAAGCCGTGCCCGAACAGGAAGGGCAGTCCCAGCACGTAAGGGGCGACCAGCGCCATCAGCAGCGAGACCGGCACCAGCAGCATCAGGGTGCGGCGCAGCGCGTCGCGGCAGGTCCGCGCCAGGTTCGTGGTGTCGAAGGATCCCTCGACGGTCAGGGACATCGCCATGTTCAGCGCCAGCAGGTCCAGCATCAGCCCGAAGATCCAGGCCATCGCGAAGTAGCCGTTGGTCGACTCGGTGACCTTCGCCGCCACCAGCAGCGGGATGAAGTTGATCGCCGAGTGGGAGGCGACGGTGCCCACGAAGTCGCCCTGCAGGTACTTGCCGACCTCGCGCGGGGTCGGGGTGCGGTGCAGGCGGCGGGTGAGCGCGATGTGCTCGGGCAGCAGCCGCCGGAAGACGACGACGTCGACCGGGACGACCAGCAGCAGCACCGGCAGCATCGTCGCCAGCAGGATGCCGTCGGAGGGCGCGAAGGTCCAGGCCAGGAGCGCGAGGAAGAGGAACTTCACCAGCCCGTAGGCGGTGTTCTTGACCGGCACCCAGGGTGCGCGGCGCAGCCCCGTCAGCGAGGAGTCCTGCAGGGTGAAGATGTTCCAGGCGACGACGAAGACCAGGAACGGGAGCGCGTGCTCGGGCCGCGTGAGGTGGTCGAAGTTGGGGCTGTCCCACCAGGCGAGCGACGCCAGGAAGAACACTCCGACCAGTGCCGCCAGCACCGCGCCGAACAGGTAGGTGGCCGTGATCAGCCGCCGGGAGGAGCGGCCCGCCTGCGGAAGAAAACGCATGAGCACGTAGCTCAGGGTGGTGAGGCCGCCGATGTACATGATCGCCTGGATGACGGCGGCGTTGCGGCCGAAGTCGTCGTGGCTGTGGAAGTGCCGGGCGGCGATCCAGAAGCCCAGCCCCAGCACGCCGGTGAGCCCGCCGTTGAGCATCAGCGCGTAGGCGTTGCGGAACAGCGGATTGTCGAGCTCGCCGCGGAGGCGTTCCAGCCTGCCCGCTCGGGCGCCTTCGCCCGCGCGCGCGCCCAGCAGGCCGGAGACGTCCTGCGGGCCCGTCCCCAGCACGTCGGGATCAGTCACGGCGCATCGCCTGCCGGTACAGGTACCTGGACCTGCGCACGACCGCGTACCCCTTGGTGAGGGCCTTCTCGCGGTAGAACCGGTGGGCGCCCTCGGCGATCCGCTCGAAGGAGGCCAGAGAGGTGGAGCGCTGGACCGTCAGGCGGGGGACGGCGTAGCCCGAGCGGTGCGAGGCGACGTCGTTGGACACCACGTACGCGGTGGCGTAGCCGGCCTGCGCCACGGCCCGGCGAACCCGCGCGCTGGAGTAGCCGTACGGGTAGGCCATGGTGGTGACGGGCCGCTGGATCCCGTCCTCCAGGAGCAGGCGGCTGCGGACCAGCTCGTCGCGCAGCGCCCCGTCCTCGAGCTGGTCGAGCTGCGGGTGGCTGTGGCTGTGCGCGCCGATCTCGATCCCCTCCTCGGCGGCCTCCCGGACGTGCCCCCAGCGCAGCATCGCGTCCAAGGGGCGTCCGGCGGCGTCCGGCCCGGCGTCGTCCAGCCAGCCCGTGGTGACGAACACCGTGGCCGGGTAGCCGAAGGAGGCCAGGACGGGCATCGCCTCGGAGTGGAAGTCGGCGTAACCGTCGTCGAAGGTGATGCAGATCGGCTTGGGCACGTCCTCGACGGGCCCCGACAGGCGGACGGGCGTGAACCCCTTCTCCTTCAGCAGGGCCATCTGGTCGGCGAACGCGCCGGGGCTCACCGACAGCGCGGCGGTGTCCGGCGGCGGGTCGTCGCGGACGGAGTGGTACATGAGGATCGGTACCGCCGCCATCAGCGCTCCTTACGCGAGGCGCGGCGGCCCACGAGGTAGCCGGCCGCGGTGTAGCCCAGGCCCGCCGTGATCGCCGAGGCGCGCCCGAGGCCGCCGGCGTCCCCCCGGAAGGTCTCGCCCAGCCCCCGGAACACGCCCTTGGGCAGGGTCTTGAACGCGTGCGCCCGCTCGTTGGACAGGCCGTCCCTCGAACCCACGCTCCGCGCGACCAGCGCTTTGGACAGGCCCTCGGCGTAGCAGCGCTCGCGGTAGTAGCGGAAGCGGGCGCGCTCGGCCGGGACCCGGTGCCAGATCACCGCGCCGGGCTCGAAGAGCTGCACGCTGCCGGGCGCGCGCTGCCCGAGCCGGATGCAGAACTCCGTCTCCTCGCAGCCCAGCGGCCGGTCGACGGCGTGGGTGCGGCCGATGTCGGAGGAGAAGCCGCCCGCGACGGCGAACGCCTCCCGCCGGAAGGAGGCGTTGCCGCCCAGGACGTTGCGCACCGGGCCCGGGACCATGCCCCGGTAGGTACCCCCCACCGTCCATTCGAACTCTTCGGGGAACCATCGGGGGCGCACCCCCGTTGGAACGGTGAAGGCTTCTGCGGAATCTGGGCGAGGATGGGGGTCAACGTCCTGGATCCGCAGGAGCCTTCCTTCGCGCAGGACCTCCAGCAGCTCCGCCGAGCCCGGCGAGCCGGGCCACAGCGAGACCGTCCGCCCGCCGACCCCGATGACCCGCTTGTCGCCGTAGGCGGCGGCGAACGCGGCGAGCCAGCCGGGCGCGGCGACGGCGTCGTCGTCCAGGAAGGCGACCACGTCGCCCGAGGCGTGGGAGACCCCGGTGTTCTTGCCCCCGGACAGGCCGCGGTCCTCGGCGTTCTCGACCACCCGCACGTCGGGCAGCGACTCCTTCAGCCGGGCGTGGAGCTCCGGGTTGTGGTCGACCGAGAGGATGATCTCGTGCGCCGGGAGGGTCTGCCGCCGCACGGACTCCACCGCCGCGTGGACGTCGTCCCAGCGCCGGTCGGTGAACGCGCAGATCACCACGGAGATGGAGGTCTCGCTCATGACGTGCGCCTCCGCGCCCTGGCGTAGCCCTTGAGGGCCCGGTCGGCGTAGGAGTAGAGCCGGGGGTCGTTCAGCGCGGCGTCGCGCATCCGGTTCAGCGGCACGTGCCGCATCCAGTGCCAGGCGGCGCCGGGCGTCGCGCGGGCCACCCTGCCCTCGGCGATCGGCACCTCCCGGCTCTTGAGCCACTCCTTGAACTCCTTGCCCCCGCGCCCCATCCAGATCTCGGTGAGGCCGTCCTCGGCGCAGCCCTCGGCCAGCGCGAGGTGGCCGACCATGCCGGGGGAGTAGCGGGAGAAGTCGGTGTCGTAGGCGGGGAACCAGCCGGCCATCGCCGTCCCGGAACGCAGCCCCAGGTGCAGGGAGACGGTGCGGTCCCCGGCCTTGAGCACGCTGAGCACGCCGAAGCCCGTCTCGTGGAAGTGCCGCAGCAGCCCGACGATCCACGGCCGGGTGAAGCGGTCGGTGCGGCCGGTGCGCCGGTACTGCGCCGACTTCCAGCGCATCAGCCTGGTCAGCTCGGCCGGGTCGGCGCTGGCGAACTCGTAGCTCACCTCGCCGACGTCGCGGCCGAGCTTGCGCTCCTTGTAGCGGATGGTCTTGTGCGTCTTGGGCGCCAGCGACCTGGCCTCGGCCTCCCAGGCGGCGAACCCGCCGCTCAGGTCCATGATCGGCTCGATCCGGACGACCTGGTGGTACGGGGCGAACATGCGCTGCCCCGCGATGAGGTGGTCGAAGTCCCAGACGCCCAGGCGGCAGGCGCGCAGGAGCTCCCGGGCGGGGAGGTCGAGGCCGGGGTCGGCCACGATGCCCTGCAGGTCGGTCAGTCCGAAGCCCACGGGGTGGCCCACCCCGCCCGGACGCCGTTCGTGGGGGAAGAAGGCGACGATCCCCGAGCCGTCCTCGACGACGCCCACCCGCACATCCCGGCGGAAGCGGGCCGTGCCGAGGGTGAACTCGGGAGCCAGGAAGGGGTTGCCCAGCGCCGGGTCGGCCTCCTGGAGCCTGCGCCAGCGCTGGATTTCCGTTTCGCCCAATTCCTCGGGACGAACGACGTGCGTCCTCATTTGATCCTCGCCGCCGCCAGGTGGCCGACAGGTACGGGCTCGAAGGGTTGCTGGGGTTGGGTCTGCGAGTCGTCGATCCTTCCGGCGAAACGCAGCCGGATCATGGTCTTCAGCACCCGCCATCCGTCGCGGAAGGTGTTGAGGTTGGATTCGCCGAAACGGCGGTGCGATTCGTGGCTGGCGACTTCGGCCACCTTGAGTCCGGCGCGAACGGCGTTGACGCAGATCTCGGTCTCGATCTCGAAACCGGTGGATTTCAGTTGCAGTTTCTCTACGACATTTCGCCGCATCGCGACATACCCATAGCAGAGGTCTGTCCATTTCTGGCCATACAGCACGTTGGCCGTCCGGGTCAGCCAGAGGTTGCCCTTGTCGCGCAGCCAGGTCAGGTCGTCCGAGCCGCCCCCGCAGCTGTAGCGCGAGCCCTTGACGAACTCGAAGCCCCGGCACAGCAGGGACAGGAAGCTGTCGAACTCGGCTGGGTCCATGGATCCGTCCGCGTCGAGCATGACGATGACCTCGCTGGTCGCCGCGGCCATGCCGGTCCGCATCGCGCTCCCCTTCCCCGTAGGGGGTTCCACGATGATGACCGCGTCGGGCCGCAGCAGCCTGACCACCTCGACGGTGCCGTCGGTGGACTCGCCGTCGACGATGACGACCTCGTCGACCGAGGCCAGGCGGGGCAGGAGCCATCGGAGGTTGTCGGCTTCGTTGAGGGTGGGGATCACGGCCGTCACCGTCGGCCATTGGGTACGCCGCCTGGACAGTTCCAGCCGGTTGCGGCGCGACGGCCGGGTGAGCGCCGCCGACCCGAGGGATTGCTGGGTGTTCATCAGGGCCCCCGTGGGATGTGGGTGTCTGCCTTCTTTGATGTAGGCCACCCGCATGATGTTCAGACATCTCTGGGAATCATCTGCCCGGAGACCGCGGATATTCTACGGGTCCGGAGAGGATTCGATCAGCCAGGTATTGAGCATGGTGTGACGTATTGGACATGAGGGATATATGAGCTGATCAGGTGTGGCCTTAGGAGGCTTTCCCACAAGATCAGCGACTTATTCCTGCTCAGGGGAAGGAGTGGCGGGAATCAGAAGAATCGATGGCCGGAAAGGGTCAAGAGGTAAGGTAATTGTCCTATTGCTGAAGATTTCCCCCGCCGGGGTCAGAAGCGGATGGCGACGGTGGCGACGGCGGCGATGAGCGCGATGAGGACGTTGATCCAGGTGAGGGCGGCGATCAGGCCGTTGGCGCGATACGTGTAGTTGATCTGCTCCTCCGCCTCGTAAGCCCTCAGGAGCCGGCCGAGGTACTCCTCGCGCGCCGGAAGCCCGCAGGCCTTCTCGACCATGGTGTCCAGAGAGCTGAGCGCGGTCGAAGGATGCATCTGCAGCCGCCGCATGCCCTCGGCCAGGGAGCGGTGCCGCGAGCGCCGGTACGAGCGGGCGCGGACGCCGCTGAGGACCCGCGGGCCCCGGTCCGACGCGCTCTCCCCGGACGAGTCCTTCCCGAACCGGCCGTCCAGTTCGTCGACGATGCACTTGCGGTACGTGGCCAGCTCTATCGCCAGGAACGGGCCGTGCTCCAGCGCCGCCAACCGGTACTCGTGCTGGAAATAGGCGGGTCCGGACTCGAAGAAGGAGGTGAAGTACCGGTGCTGGGACCGCGAGTACTCCGCCGACCGCAGGTTGACCATCAGGCAGGCGTCGCCACTGGCCATGGCACGGATGAAGCGCCGGGTGCCCCACGCCTCGGCCAGCGCGGCGCGCGCGGTGTCGAGGCCCACGTGCCGCCAGCCCTCGTCGGCGTACAGCATGCCGTACAGCTCGCAGGGGTAGCGGTTCAGCACGTCCATGGCCCGTGTGCGCGATCCGACCTCGCGGATCTCGACGCATCTGAAGTGGTTCGCCGTGGATCCCGGCATGTCCAGACCGAGCTCGTGGGCGATCCGCGCGTGCGCCTCGTGGAGGCAGTGGACCTCGTGTTCGTCGCTTCCGATGGTCAGCGGGATGACCTGGGTGCACCTTCGCCCGTTCGAGCTGTGGCCGAGTGCGATGACACCGTCGACCGAAACCGATTCCATATGGATATTGATCGTGACCGAAATACAGGTGTAGTCCTCGGAAACGGATACGAAGCTCGACAGTTCTCCATTCGCCAGTATCTGGTAAATGAGTTCGTCTTCCCGCGACGAACGCCGGGCGCCCCGCCCCATGCCCCGCCGCACCTGGATCGGCAGCCAGTACCGCGCCGTCCCCGCGGTCGGCATCTGAGCCAGGACCGCGCTGCGGACGGCCGCGAAGTCCTGCTCCGCGGCCCCTCCCTCATTGGACTCCAGCGCCGAGGCCACCTTCCCGGCCAAGGCCTCGAACCGCTGGTCCGGCGGCCGGTAGACCACGGTCGAGGAGAACGAGACGCGGCGGGGGGCGAAGCGCCGATTCAGCCGGGGGGTGTGCATCAGCGGACTCCTGGATCCAGGGCGTGCTATCTCCTGACGGCGAGCACCGCCAGGTCGCGGCACGCGTCGAATTCCGACGTGCGCTCCGGTCGTATCGCCAGCGGCCCGACGACTCCGTGGACCCCGTGGAATCCGTAGCCGCTGACGACGTCCAGCCCCCGTCGCTCCAAATCGGCGACCAGACCCGGATAGCCATAGAAATGGACGGGCAAAAGCCCGGTTCGGTTCACTCGACAGGCGGCGTCGAATTCCTCGGGGCCGACATCCCGCTCGGAGAACCCTCCGCGGCCGTTCTCCTTGATCGCGTAGCGGTCCTCGCCGTCCGGCGCCAGCGTCGTGGTCAGCAGCAGGTGGCCGCCGGGCCGCAGCAGACGGGCCAGCTCGTTCAGGACGGCCAAGGCCGCGTCGGCCGTCACGTGCTGGATGACGTGGCTGCACAGCACCGCGTCGTACGTCCGGTCCGCCTCACTCGACACCTCCGAGCGGATCTCGACGCGGCTTCCGTGGGGACTGGCCGCCACGGCCTCCCGTTGCCCGGCCGCCCGGTCCGCGTCGGGTTCCACCGAGACGACCCGGTCGAACCCGCCGGCGAACCGCAGGGTCAGCCGACCGAGACCGGATCCGAAGTCCAGCAGCCGCGCGGGCGGGTCCAGCCGTCTCCACGGCTCGCTGAGCAGGTCCAGGACCTGTGACTCCTGCCGCGCCCACTCGGCCTCCTCCAGTTCGCTCCGGAGGATGAACGTGGCCGTGAGCCGGTCGCCGGGGTCCGGATACCGGTATTCCTGGAACTGGCTCGCACTCATCTCGCCATCGTAGGCACAGAGCGATCGGCCGGACCCGGGGAGAGATCATTTTGGCTCTCCGGGGTAAGGCGGGAAGCACGCGGCGGTCCCCGCGGCCGGGGCTTCAGCCTTCGATGTTCACCTTGAGGCAGTCCAGGTCGGTCTCCGGCGAGGAGAGGCGCACCCGGGGGCGGAGTCTGGTGATGCCCTGGCAGGCCTTGCGGATCTTGCGGTCGAGGGTGCGCTCCTCGCGGCGCAGGCAGTCCTCGAAGGTCAGGCGCAGCGGGTCTCCGACCTCCTGCGGGTACACGAGGCGGGGAGCGCAGACCGTGCCGTCCGAACGGAGGCGGTGGAAGATCTCGTCGCGCAGGCCGGTGAGGCTGCGCTGCTCCGTCCAGGTCTCCGGAAGGTCGGCGTAGGCGCCGACGATGCCGTCCTGGCCCTCGAAGACCAGGGCGGTGGGACCGTACGGCTTGAAACTGCCGCCCGCGCCCGCGTGCACGCCCTCGCGGGGGAACAGCTGCACCAGGAAGCGGGAACCCTCGGGCACGGCCGCGCGGTAGCGCGCGACCGTGCCCCTGTTCGCACGACGGGCGGAGTCCGGGGCGTTGTCCCTGCGGCCGAGGTCGATCCGCAGCCGCCGCCCGGGGACCAGGCCGGCGCCCTTGAGCGTCTCCTCCACCCGCGCGCTCATCACCACGGACCCCGTCCGGGGCGTCAGCCGGAACCCCCGGACCGTCCCCAGCAGCAAAATCCGCGACTGCCCCGCCGCGAGCAGCGCCCGATCCGGCTGGAAGTTTTCGAACTCCGCGAACCGCCCGTTGGCCAGCGCGTCACGGAAGACCGACACGTCCACCCCCTCCGGCCCCGGATCGCCGCCCTTCTCGGAGGGCAGCTCGGACGCGCTGCTCACACCGCACGCGCTCAACGCGAGAACCATCAGCAGAGCGAAGAACCTGCGCAGCATTCAACGGCCTTTTGTCCAGGGTGGGAGATCCGGACAACCTAGCAGCCGAAGGCTACGAGAGGGTGGGAGAAGGCGTCGGCGTGGCGGCCGGGTCCTCCGGCGAGGTGGGAGAGGGCGTCGGCGCGCTGGGCGAGACCTTCGGAGGGGCGGTGGGGTCCGCGTTCTCCGGTGAGGGCGTACGGATGCGGAAGCAGCGCTTCATCTCGTGGTCGAACCCGCGGAGATCTTTCTGCGTCGTCTTCTGAGGGTTCTCCACGACGACGAGAGCACAGGTGTATTCAATGCGCTCGCTGAGTTCCAGCAACGCGTCGAAGGTCTTCACCTTCTGCCAGATACCGGGCTGAAGTCCCCTTCCCTTGGTATAGGGGCCTCCGACCACGGTGCCGTCAGCGTCCTCCAGGACGGCGCTCCGAGTTTGACGGACCTGCCTTGGGCCGATGGGAGAGAAGCCCGCGCCCGGCGACCATTCGTAGAGAATGACCCGGGTACCTGCTGGAACCGCCTGGTTGAGCTCGGCGATCGGGTAGGAGGCGGGATCGGCGAAACCCACCGTGAAGCCCGCGGCCTCCCCCTTGCGGAGACCCAGTTCCTCGAGTCCGGCCGAGCCGTTGACCAGGGAATCGGGACGGACCTTCATGAGGATGCTGCGTTCTTTCCCGCTGAAGGCGGATTCGGTCCCCAGCTCGAAGCCCTCGATCGTTCCGACGAGTCCTTGCAGGCGCAGGTCGGTGACGGAGACGAACTTGTTCCCGGCCGTCTGCACCCATCGCTTGGAATCTCTTGAGTCGGGAGAGTCGACGACCTCCACGTTTCCGATTCCAGTCGTGAGCATGAACGGGACCTCCCTCTTCTTCAGCAGCGACAGGTCGACGTCGGGGCGGGCCGCCGGGGTAGTGGGGGACGCGACGGCCGCCAGCTGCTCTTGGGGTCCGTCGGAGGAGCCCAAGGACGGGACGACGGCGATGCCGACGGCGACGAGGGCGGCGGCGGCCACCGCGCCCGCGGCCTGACGGCGGCGGCGGACACGGCGGCCGCGCTCCTGGGCGGAGGCCGCGAGATCGCCGGTCGGGGGAAGGTCGGAACTGTTGTCCTCAAGCATGGCCCGCAGGTCCTTTTCGGTGAAGGGCATGGTCAGACCCCCTGGTTCTGGAACTCGGCCGGAGACGGGAAGTGGTCGCGGAGCGTCGGGTCGACGCGGAGCTTGGCCAGCGCCCGGCTGATCTGGCTGCGGACCGTGACCGGTGAGCAGCCGAGGATCCGGGCGATCGCGGCATGTTCCAGGTCGCAGAAATACCGGAGCACGATCGCGGCGCGCTCGCGCCGGCCGAGCCCGCCGAGGGCCTTCCACAGCACGTCCCTGTCCTCTACCCCTCGGCCTTCGGGAAGCGGGAGCTCGGGCAGGTCGCCGGTGGGGACCTCGCCCCGCCAGCGCCGCCGCCACCAGGAGTGGTGGGTGTTGACCAGGATCCGGTACACGTACGGGTCCGGGTCGTCGCCCACCCTCGGCCAGGCCAGCCACGCCTTGGTCAGCGCGGTCTGCACCAGGTCCTCGGCGGTGCCCCAGTCGCGGCACAGCAGGAACGCGGTGCGCAGCAGTCTCGGTGACCGCTCCGCCGCGTACGTCCCGAACTCCGGGCGGTCGGACCCGACCACCGGATCAGGCGGCTTCGCCATCGGCTGGTCTCCCTCGTTCCGAGCCCGGCTCCGGGGGATGCGGCCGGGCTCTGCGGACGACTACCCGCCGGGCCCTCCGGGACGTTGCGCGCGAATCGGGAATTCACTCGGGAGAGTCGTCGCCGTCCCTTCGCGCCAGGGCCTCGTAGGCGGGTTCCAGCACGTCCGTCAGGGAGCGGCGCCTGATCTTGACGGCGGGCGGGTCGAGCAGCCGGAGCAGCAGGCCGGGCGGGGCGGGCGGGTGCGCGGAGCGGTCCTTCAGCGCGGCGAGCCCGGACGGCGGAGCCCAGAACCCCTCGGCGCGCAGCGGGGTCTCCACGACCGGGGGCAGCCCGCTCTCGACGGGGCGGCGGCGCAGCGCGGTGAGCAGCTGCTCGCGGGTCCGCCCGTTCCAGGCCAGGGCGAGGAAGGGGTCGTCGTCGAACGCGCGGGCCAGGAAGTGCAGCGCGGCGGCGGCGTGGACGCACGGGTCGACCCAGTCCGAGCAGCCGCACATCTGGTGCAGCTCCTCGGCGGCCTCGGGGAACAGCCCGACCCCGCAGTCGCCGAAGACCCGCTCCAGATCCTGCGGGATCTCCCCGGCCAGCAGGCGGGCCCGGAACACCGCGCGGCGGGCCAGCTCGCCCTCGATCTCGTCCCAGCCCTCGATCGCGGTGAGCCCGAGCGTCACCTCGTGCGGCTCGTCGGCGCCCTCGCCGACGAACGCCGTCACCTCGTACGGGCGGACGTCCAGGCGCAGCACCCTGCCTTGCTCGGCGTAGGCGCGGCCCCGGCGCAGCCGCTCGGGGTCGAGGAAGGACTCCAGCGCGCCGATGAAGCGGCGCGCCCACCAGCCCACGGGCTCCCGAAGCAGGGGGGAGGAGGGCCCGCCCCGAACCCGGATCGGCTTGGCCGTCTCGAAATAGCCGTCGTGGTCCGTCATGAGCTCACCGCGTCCGGGGCCAGTCGCAGCACGTCGCGCAGCTCGGCGACGGACAGGCCGGTCAGCCACTCCTCGCCGGTCCCGACGATCGACTCCGCGAGGGCCTTCTTGCGTTCGATCATCTCGTCGACCCGCTCCTCCATGGTGCCGACGCAGACGAACTTGCGGACCTGCACGTCGCGGGTCTGCCCGATGCGGAACGCCCGGTCGGTGGCCTGGTCCTCGACGGCGGGGTTCCACCAGCGGTCGAAGTGCACGACGTGGTTGGCGGCGGTCAGCGTCAGGCCGGTGCCCGCGGCCTTCAGCGACAGCAGGAACACCGACGGGGCGTCCTCGCCCTGGAACCGCGCGACCAGCTCGTCGCGCTGCTCCTTGGTGGTGCCGCCGTGCAGCCACAGGACGGGACGGTCGAGCCGGGCCTCCAGGTACGGCTGGAGCATCGAGCCGAACTCCGCGTACTGGGTGAACACCAGGACCTTCTCGCCGCTCTCGAGGATCTCGGCGCACAACCGTTCCAGCTCCTCCAGCTTGCCCGACCGGCCCTGCAGCCGGGAGCCGTCCTTCAGCAGCAGCGCCGGATGGTCGCAGACCTGCTTCAGCTTCGCCATCGTCGCCAGGACGAGCCCGCGCCGCTGCTTGGCGTCCGCCTCGGCGATCTGCTCGAGCATGTCCTCGACCGTCGCCTGGTACAGGGAGGCCTGCTCCACGGTGAGGTTGCAGTAGACCTTCATCTCCTGCTTCTCGGGCAGGTCCGTGATGATGCTCCGGTCGGTCTTCAGCCGGCGCAGGACGAACGGCTGGGTCGCGCGCTTGAGCGCGGCCGCGGCCCGCTCGTCGCCCTCGGCCTCGATCGGCACGGCGAACCGCTCGCGGAAGGCCTGCCTGGGCCCCAGCAGCCCCGGATTGGCGAACTCCATGATCGACCAGAGCTCGGTGAGGTGGTTCTCCACCGGGGTGCCCGTCATCGCGATCCGGCTCCGCGCGGGGATGGAGCGCACCGCCTTCGCCTGCCGCGTGGCGCTGTTCTTCAACGCCTGCGCCTCGTCGCACACCACCCGCGCCCAGGACACCTTCGCCAGCTGCTCCGCGTCGCGCGTGGCCGTTCCGTAGGTGGTGAGCACGAGGTCCGCGCCGTTCGCGGCCCGGACGAGTTCCGCGTCCCTGCGGCGCTTGGCCCCGTGGTGGACGTACAGGCGCAGCTTCGGCGCGAACCTCGCCGCCTCCCGCTGCCAGTTCCCCACCAGCGACATCGGCACCACCGCCAGCGTCGGCCCGCCCCCACCACGCGTGCCGTCAGAGGCGCCGGCTCCCGCCTGGACGAGGTGGGCCAGCACGGTCAGGGTCTTGCCCAGGCCCATGTCGTCGGCGAGCAGGGCGCCCAGGCCGAGGCCCTCCATGAAGCCCAGCCAGGCCAGGCCGCGCTCCTGGTAGGGGCGCAGGGTCGCCTCGATGCCGGCGGGGGTGGGGACGGGGGCGATGCGCCGGTCGGCCTCGCCCGACAGGAGGTCGCCCAGCGCGCCGTGCGCCTCCACCGCGACCAGCGGCAGCGTTCTCTCGCCCGCGTGGATGACGGCCCGGACGGCCTGGCCCGCGGTCATCGTCCCGGAGCCGCCCTGGCGCAGGAACTCCAGGGCGGTCTCCAGCTGCTCCTCGTCGAGCTCCACCCACTGGCCGCGCAGCCGCACCAGCGGGGCCTTCAGCCGGGCCAGTTCCGCGAGGTCGTCCTCCTCGAGGGTCTCCTCGCCGACGGCCAGCTCCCAGCGGAAGTCCACCAGGTCGCCCAGGCCGAACCCCGAGCCCGTCGCGGCGCCCTGCTCCTCGCCCTCCTGCTCGTCGGTCCGGAGTTTCAGGCCGAGCCTGGAGCGCCCGGCCCAGGTGGGCAGCAGCACCCCGAAGTCCGCGGCGGCCAGCAGCGGCGCGGCGGTCCGCAGGAAGCGGAACGCGCCCGCGGTGTCGAGGACGAGCTCGGCGGGGGTGGCGACGTCCAGGGCCCGGCTCAGTTCGGGGAAGAGCCTCAGCGCGCGGCCGAGCCCGGTCAGGAGGGTCTCCTCCGCGCCCTCCAGCAGGGTGTCGCCGCTCCAGATCTGCGCGGCCGGGACCAGCAGGCTCGGGTCGTCGGTGCCCTGGAGCAGGAACTCCACCCGCCAGGGCTGCTCGGAGAGCGGTACCTGAGGCGGCTCCGGGCTCTCCGGGGAGCCTGCCTCGCCGGGCTCCGGTTCGGGGGCCTTCGGCTCGACCAGCCGGAAGGTCAGCTTCAGCGGCCCGTGGGCGGGCCGGGCCGCCCGGTGCCAGGCGTCGAGTTCGGCGCGCAGTTCGGCGGGGTCGTCGCCGGGCTCGCGGACGACCAGGGGGCTCGGGCCGGTGAGCGCCTCCAGCCAGCGCTCGGCCAGCGGGACGCGTTCGGGCGTCTTCCCGGTGCGCGGCGGCAGCAGCGGGTGCGGCACCGTGCCGCGCACCGCGGTGTCGGCCAGCCCGTCCAGGGCCTCGGCGAGCACCTCGGCCGCGGGCCGCCCCGGGGCGACGGCCCGGCAGGCGGGCGGCATCGCCTCGGCGAGGCGGGCGAACCGGGTGGGGTCGAGCACCGGGCGCCAGCAGGCCAGCAGGTCGCCGTCCTCCTCGCGCAGCGCGGGCAGCACCCGCCCGGCGGCGGCCAGCGCGGCGGCGTCGGCGGCGACCACGCCGAGGAATCTCAGGTCCGTGCCCGGCACCACGTCGGCCCGCTCCTCGGCCGTCCGCAGCAGCTCCATCGCCTGGAACGGCTCCAGCACCAGCGCGGGGACCTTCCACGGCGAGAGCACCGGCACGCCGTCGAACGGTTCGGGCCCCAGCTCGCCGGAGGGCAGCGGGCGCTCCCCGGTGCCGGGCAGCAGCAGCTCCAGGACGACCCGGGCGGCGCCGCGCAGCAGCGGCTCGTACGACGTGCCGGTGAAGTCGCGGGTGGCGAACGGGTGGCCGCCGGGTTTGGCCGCCGATCGCGGCCCGTCGTGTTCGGCCCACAGGCACAGCGCGCCTCCGTGCCAGGTGGCGTGCGCGACGAGCATGCGAGATTCCGCTTTCCCAGGACCGGATCGGGCCTTCGAAGCTACCAGCAGCCCCCGACACTCCCCGGCCGTCTCCTAAGGTGCAGGGCCATGTGGCGTAACGCAGTGGTGACAGGAGCCTCCAGCGGGATCGGCGAGAGCTTCGCGCGCTCCCTGGCGGAGGAGGGGACGGACCTCGTGCTGGTGGCCCGGCGCGGGGACCTGCTGGAACGGCTCGCCGGAGAGCTGTCGGACCGGTTCGGGGTGCGCGCGGAGGCGCTGGCCGCAGACCTGACCGAACCGGCCGATCTGGAGCGGGTGGCCGAACGGGCCTCCGTCGTGGACCTGCTGGTGAACAACGCCGGTTACGGGGCCTTCGGCGCCTTCCACGAGATTCCGCTGGCCGACCAGTCCAAGGAGGTGGGCCTCAACGTGACGGCGCTGATGCGGCTGACGCACGCGGCGGCGCCGTCCATGGTGGAGCGGGGGAGGGGCGGGATCCTGAACGTCGCGTCCGTCGCCGCCTACGCGCCCTCGCCGGGAAGCTCCGTCTACGGGGCCACCAAGGCGTTCGTCCTCTCCTTCACCGAGAGCCTGCACGCCGAGCTGAAGCCCGCCGGCGTGCACGTGACGGCGCTGTGCCCCGGGTTCACCCGCACGGAGGACGACCAGCCGACCGGCCTGATGTGGATGAGACGTGACGCCGTCGCGCGGGCCGGCCTGGACGCCGTCCGGAGAGGTCGCGCCATGTGCGTCCCCGGCACGCAGTACAAGGCGCTGCTGCCCGCGATGAAGCTGGCTCCCCGGGGGGTGCTGCGCACCGTCTCGAGCGCGGTCTGGAGCCGGGCGGTCCAGACGCATGCGCGTCCGGATGCATAGAAAAAGCTCCGCTTCTTGTGAGCTCTCCCCAAACCATGCTCGGATCACTTGTAGCACTTGCGCATATCCAGGCTTGTCTCCGGCCCCTACCATGGGGAGCGGCGTCGCATGGACACCCCGTGGTGTCCCTCTCATGAAGTGCTCTGTGAACACGCCGATCCCGTGAATCCGGAAAGGTCTTGGTATGCCGGAAGCTATTGACATTCAGGTGCTCCACGAACTCGACCACGTGGCCGAGAGGGAACTCAACCGCCATCTGTCGATAGCCAAGGAGTGGTTCCCGCACGAGTACGTGCCGTGGGGCCAGGGCCGAGACTTCGCCTTCCTGGGCGGTGAGGACTGGGTCCCCGAGGACTCCAAGGTCTCGCCGGAGTCCCGCGAGGCGCTGCTGGTCAACCTCCTGACCGAGGACAACCTGCCCGGCTACCACGCCGCCATCGCCCGCATCATGGGCCACGAGGGCGCCTGGGGCCAGTGGGTGCACCGCTGGACCGCCGAGGAGAACCGGCACGGCATCGTCATCCGCGACTTCCTGACCGTCACCCGGGCCATCGACCCGGTGCTGCTGGAGCGGGCCCGGATGCAGCACATGGAGATCGGCTACGCGCCGGACCACGACGACAAGGTCCTGCACGGCCTGGCCTACGTCTCCTTCCAGGAGCTGGCCACCCGGGTGTCGCACCGCAACACCGGCAAGGCGTCCGGCGACGAGCTGTGCGAGCAGATGATGCAGCGCGTGGCCGCCGACGAGAACCTGCACATGATCTTCTACCGGAACCTCCTCGGCGCGGCCTTCGAGGCCTTCCCGAACGAGGCCATGAAGGCGATCACCGAGGTGGTCAAGGGCTTCCAGATGCCCGGCTACACGATCGACGGCTTCCTGCGCAAGTCCGTGGCCATCGCCAACGCCGGCATCTACGACCTGCGCCTGCACCACGACGACGTGCTGATGCCGGTGCTGCGCAAGTGGGGCGTCTTCGAGCTGGAGGGTCTCAGCGACGAGGGCGAGAAGGCCCGCATCGAGCTGTCGGAGTTCCTGGCGAACCTGGACGCCGCCGCGACCAAGTTCGAGGAGCGCCGAGAGGCCCGACGCGCCCGGATCGCCGCCCGCGCCTGAGGCCGGTAGAGAGTCTCATTCCCGGCAAATCAGGATAATTTCCTCCAGAACGAAACCAACGACCCCGGTTCCCGCGTCTCAATGACGGGACCGGGGTCGTGGTCTTGCCACGTCCCCCACGAGGTTCGGGGGTAGGGTTGGCGGCGACGAAATATCAGGATTGGGGTAGCGCCACGTCCGGGGAGAGCATCGGTCCGTACCGACTCGCCGAGGTACTAGGCGAGGGCGGCATGGGCGTCGTGCGCCGCGGCATCGACCCGGCGGGCCGGTCGGTGGCGGTCAAACTGCTGCGCGGCGGCACCGGCGACGCCACCGCCCTGCGCAGGCTGGCCCGCGAGGTCGACACCATGCGCCGGGTGCGCAGCCCCTTCGTCGCCCAGATCGTCGACGCCGACGTCACCGCGGACCCGCCCTACATCGTCACCCAGTACGTGCCGGGGTCCACCCTGGAGCAGATGGTGACCGAGGAGGGCCCGCTGGGCGGCGACGCCCTCAAGCGGCTCGCCGAGGGGCTGGCCGAGGCGCTCGCGGCGATCCACGCGGCCGGCATCGTGCACCGCGACCTCAAGCCCGGCAACGTCATGTTCGCCGGGAACGGCGACCCCGTCCTCATCGACTTCGGCATCGCCCAGTCGGTGGACGCCACCAGGCTCACCTCGGCCGGCATGGTCATCGGCACCCCCGGCTACCTGTCGCCCGAGATCCTCAACGGCGACGACTACCGCGCTCCCGCCGACGTCCACGCCTGGGCGGGCACGATCATCTACGCGGCCACCGGACGGCCCCCGTTCGGCGGCGGCACCTTCGAGCAGATCTTCTCCAAGATCCTCCAGGGCCAGCCGGACCTGGCCGGGGTGCCCGCGCCGCTGCTGCCCGTGCTGCGCTCGGCGATGGCGCAGCACCCGGCGGAGCGGCCCACCGCCAGGGACCTGGCCCACCTGTGCGGGCGGATCGACCTCGAGATGACGGTGATCGACCACGGCACGCTCGCCGACGGGCCCTCGCCGCACCGGTCCTTCCAGCCCGCCCCGCCCCGCGACGTGCAGCAGATGCCGAGGGTGCAGGGGGGCTCCGGCCAGGCGCCGCGGCCGATGCAGCAGCCGAGCGACTTCATGGGGATGCTCCCCCCGGTGGCCCCTCCGCCGGACCCGTACCAGGACCTCTACCCGCCGAGGCGGGGCACCGGCACCCACCCGCACGCGACGGTGAACGACCCGCCGCCCTACGCCGACCGGCACTCGCCCTACGGGCCGTCCCAAGGCGGCGGCCTGTACGCGGGCCCGCCCGCGGACGCCCCGACGGCGCACGACGACCGGCGGGTGGCGTCCGGACGCCTGCCCTGGTCCCAGCCGCACCCGCAGCAGGACCTCCAGCGCGGGCCCCAGGCCGCACCGGGAACCCCGGAGAGCACACGTTCCGACCGGCAGGCGGAGGCGCGCAAGCCCTACGGCCTGTACAAGGTGCTCAGCCTCCTGCTGCTGGCCGCCGCCCTCGGGCTCACCTGGGCCACCCCCGTCACCGGGCTGGGCGTCGTGCTGGTCACGGTGCTCGTGCTGCGTGCTGGGGACAAGGCGGCCAAGGGCCTGGAGTCCCGCCGGGTCAGGCGGGGCGAGCGGACGAGCGACTTCGTGGGGACGCTGCTGCGCTCTCCGCTGCAGTTGCCGGGCGCGCTGATGACCACGGCGATGGTCGTCCCGATCGCGCTGGGCGCGGGCCTGGTGCTGGCGCTGGTCCTGGTGGGCGGCGGACGTCCGGCGGCCGAGTCGCTGACCTTCGGAGCGCTGCTGGCGGTCCTCCTCCAGCTCTTCGGTCCGGGAGGCACCGCGCCCCGGCGGCAGGCGGCCCGGATCTGGGGCGCCCTGCTGCCGCGTCAGGAGGCGGCGATGATCGCGGTACTGTGCGTGGGTTCGGGTGTGGCGGTCCTGCTGCTCCTCCTCCTCGACCAGAACCCCGATCTCGGGGCGCTGGACGGGTTCGCGGAATGGCTGGACGACGCACGGAGCACGGTCAGGGGATGGATCAGCCGTTTCGGCGGGTGATCCGCCTCACCCGGGGTATCCAAACAGCCTGCCTGCGAGCACCCGCGGTTCAATACCGTGCTACCGGCGAGTAACATTCGGGTACGGCTTGACCCGGCCCCGGATCGGAACCCCGTTCGGGTGTTTGGCAGGCTGTAAGCCAGCATCAGCCTGAGACCAGCATCAGCCTGAGAGATGAATGCAGGGAGGTCGGCCAGCGGCCATGAACATCGTCGTATGCGTGAAGCAGGTTCCCGACACGGAGAGCCCGCGTAAGTTGAAGTCCGATGACCACACCCTCGACCGCGCTGCTGCGGACGGCGTCATCAACGAGCTCTGCGAGTACGCCATCGAGGAGGCGCTGCTCATCAAGGAGGCGCACGGCGGTGAGGTGACCGTCCTGACCATGGGTCCGGACAAGGCCACCGAGTCGATCCGCAAGGCTCTGGCGATGGGCGCGGACAAGGCCGTCCACCTGGTCGACGACGCGCTCGTCGGCTCGGACGCGCTGCAGACCTCCTACGCGCTGCAGCAGCTCATCACCCGCGCCGGCGCCGACCTGGTGATCCTCGGCTCGGAGTCCACCGACGCCCGCACCGGCGTGATGGCCGCGATGCTGGCCGAGCGCCTCGGCTGGCCGCAGGTCACCATGGTCAACAAGGTGGAGATCGACGGCACCGCGATCACCGCGCAGCGCCAGACCGACACCGGTTTCAACAAGGTCGAGGCCTCGCTGCCGGCGGTCGTCTCGGTGGTCGAGAAGATCAACGAGCCGCGCTACCCGTCCTTCAAGGGCATCATGGCGGCCAAGAAGAAGCCGGTCGAGTCCCTGTCCGTCGCGGACGCCGGGATCGAGGCCGACAAGGTCGGCGTCGCCAACGCCTACTCGGCCGTGGTCGACCACGCCGACGCCCCGGCCCGCGCCAAGGGCCAGATCGTCACCGACGAGGGTGACGGCGGCGTGAAGATCGCCGACTTCCTCGCCAGCAAGAAGTTCGTGTAAGGGGGATAGGGACATGGCAGAGATTCTCGTCCTCATCGACCACGCCGAAGGCGAGGTCAAGAAGGTATCGTTCGAGCTGCTGACCCTGGCGCGCAGCCTGGGTGAGGCTTCCGCCGTCTGGGTCGGCCCGGGCTACGAGGCCGCCGCCGACAAGATCGCCGAGTACGGCCCGGCCAAGGTGTACGTCGCGGCCGACGCCGAGCTCACCCAGTACGTGGCGGCTCCCACGGTCGAGCTGCTCCAGCAGCTCGCCGGCAACGGCGCCGCCGCCGTCCTGGTCGCCGCCACCGGCGAGGGCAAGGAGATCGCGGGCCGCCTGGCGGTGCGCCTGGACTCCGGTGTGCTGACCGACGTCGTGGGCGTGACCCCCGACCTGGTCGCCGAGCACTCCGTCTTCGGCGGCTCGATCATCTCGCACGCCAAGGTCGTCAAGGGCACCCCGGTCATCGCGGTCCGCCCGAACGCGATCGCGCTGGAGGCCGCTCCCGGCGCTCCGGCCGTCGAGCAGGTGTCCGTGGCGCTGTCCGACGCCGCCAAGGGCGCGAAGATCACCGACCGCGTGGTGCAGGAGAAGGGCGAGCGCCCCGACCTCACCGAGGCCTCGGTCGTCGTCTCCGGCGGCCGCGGTGTCGGCGGCGCGGAGAACTTCAAGGTCATCGAGGGCCTGGCCGACACCCTCGGCGCGGCCGTCGGCGCCTCCCGCGCCGCGACCGACGCCGGCTGGTACCCGCACCAGTTCCAGGTCGGGCAGACCGGTAAGACGGTCTCCCCGCAGCTGTACGTCGCGGCGGGCATCTCCGGCGCGATCCAGCACCGGGCCGGCATGCAGACCTCGAAGACCATCGTGGCCATCAACAAGGACCCCGAGGCTCCGATCTTCGAGCTCGTCGACTTCGGCGTCGTGGGCGATCTGTTCCAGATCGTCCCGCAGCTGACCGAGGAGATCACCAAGCGCAAGTAGTCCTTGCCGCTTCCTCCGAACGCCCCCGAGCGCACCGCTCGGGGGCGTTCCCCGTCTCCGGGCCCCGAGGGCCTGGGGTCAGGCGGCGAGGGGTTCGTGCTCGGCGCGGCGCTCCGGGAGCGGGGCCGCAGCGAGGTCGGCGGACCGGCGGAGCGGGAGGAAGCGGGCGGAGACCGCGATGACGGCGGACAGGGCGACCACCAGCCACAGGCCGGCCCGGATCGAGGAGGCCTCGGCGACGGCGCTGACGACGACGGGGCCCAGCAGCAGGCCGCCGTAACCCATCGCGCCGACCTGGGCCACGGCGGCGGAGGAGCGGCCGGGAGCGGCCGTGCCGGCCAGCGAGAGCATCGTCGGGACGATCGTGCAGACCGCCAGGCCGGTGAGGAAGAAGCCGGCCAGCGCCACCGGGAGGCCGGGCGCCAGCAGCACCACCGCCATGCCGGCGGCGGTGCCCGCGCCCGACGCGGCGAGCAGCACGCGGGTGCCCAGCAGGACGCGCAGCCGGTCGCCGAAGATCCGGCCGCAGAGCATCGCCGCCTCGAACAACGGGTAGCCCAGCGCGGCGAGGGCCTCGCTCGCGCCCAGGTCGTCGTGCAGGAACAGGCCGCTCCAGTCGGCGATCGCGCCCTCGGTCATGAACGCCAGGAACGTCAGGGCCCCCAGCAGGTAGACGAGCAGCGGCAGGCGCCTCCTGCGGCCCTCGGAAGCCTCCGGAAGGGCCTGGGGGTCGGGCAGGTAGGCGCGGCCCAGCATCAGCGTCAGGGGAAGCGACACGAGGGCCGCGGCGAGCACCGACGACGTGAACGACCAGCCGAGCGCGGCGGTGCCCGAGCCCAGCAGGCCGCCGCTCATCGCGCCCACGCACCAGCCCGCGTGCATCCCGCTCATCAGCGGACGGCCGTGGGCCCGCTCGACCACCGACGCCTGGGCGTTCATCGCCACGTCCGTCACGCCGAAGGCCATGCCGAACAAGGCGACGCCCGCCAGCAGGAGCGGATGGGAGGGGGCGAAGGCGACCAGCGCGAGCGAGACCGCCGTCAGCGGGGCGGCGACCCGCAGGGACGCGCGGCTCCCGACCCGGGCGATGACCCCGCGCAGGCCCTGCATGGTGAGGACCGCCGCGATGCCCCACACCAGCAGGACGACGCCGACGCCGCCCGCGTCCAGGGCGAACCGTTCCTTCAGGGCGGGCATGCGCACCACCCACACGCCGGACATCAGGCCGGCGACGGCGAAGGTCAGGAACGTGCCCAGGCGGGCGCGGGACAGCATGGTGGATCTCCTTGCACGAAGGGGGATGGGCGCGCGGGAACGGGCGCGTCCGCGGGTGTCGGTGGTGAGGGGGGAGTGTCAGCCGAGGAGGTCGAGCAGCCGTCGCCGCAGCGCGGTGTACTGCTCGGGCGAGAACCGGCCGGACCCGTGGGCCACGACCTCCCACAGGCCCTCGGCGGCCAGGCGGACGACCGTCGCGGCCACCGGATCGGCGTCCTCGGCCTCGTCCCGGTGGTGCCAGCGGTCCATGGCCTCGCGCAGCGGGGCGGCCAGTTCGGGCGTGGTGGTCGCGGCGGTGATCGCCGCCCAGCGCCGCCCGGTGCGCTCCCCGTCGGGGACGGCGACGATCGCGAAGGTGGCCTCGACGAAGGCGCGGGTGAAGGAGGCCCCGGGCTGCCGCTCGTACTCCTCGACGAGGGCGTCGAACTCGGCGATCACCCGGGAGACCAGGGCCGTGATCAGCGCTTCCTTGGTGGGGAAGTGGTACAGCAGCCCGCCCTTGCTGACCCCGGCGCGCTCGGCCACGGCGGTCAGCGTCAACGCCTGGGTGCCGTGCTCCAGCAGCACGGCCTCGGCGGCGTCGAGAAGGGCTTCACGTTTCATGGCGAATCAACTGTACCGTCCGGACGGTACAGTCGCAAACGGCTTCCCCGGACAGCGAGTAGGATGAGTCGACTCTGAAGGAGGGAGCGCCGTGCCGTATCTCGACCATGCGGCGACGACGCCCATGCTCCCCGAGGCGATCGCCGCGATGACCGGGCAGCTCGGCCGGGTGGGCAACCCCTCGTCGCTGCACGCCCCCGGCCGCCACGCCCGCCGGGTCGTCGAGGAGTCCCGCGAGATCATCGCCGCCGCGTTCGGCGCCCGCCCGTCCGAGGTGATCTTCACCAGCGGCGGCACCGAGGCCGACAACCTCGCCGTCAAGGGCCTGTACTGGCGGGGCCGCGCGCAGGGCCGCAACCGCGTCGTCGCGAGCGCCGTCGAGCACCACGCCGTGCTGGACGCCGTGCACTGGCTCGCCGAGCACGAGGGCGCCGAGGTGGTGCTGCTGCCCCCGGACCGGCACGGCCGCATCGCCCCCGAGACCCTCGCCGAGGCCCTCACCGACGACACCGCCCTGGTCACCGTGATGTGGGCCAACAACGAGGTCGGCACGATCCAGCCGGTCGCCGAGCTCGCCGAGCTCGCCCGCGCCGGGGGCGTGCCCTTCCATTCCGACGCGGTGCAGGCCGCCGGCGTCCTGGACGTCCGCCTCGACGGCGGCGGAGGCCCCGCCCCCGACGCCCTGACGATCAGCGCCCACAAGCTGGGCGGCCCTCTGGGCGTGGGCGCCCTCCTGCTGGCCAAGGGCGTCGATCCCACCCCCGTCCTGCACGGCGGCGGTCAGGAGCGCGACGTCCGCTCCGGCACCCTCGACACCCCCGCCATCGCGGGCTTCGCCGCCGCGGTGGAGGCGGCGACGTCCCGCCGGGAGGAGTCCGCCCGCCGCCTGGCGGCCCTGCGCGACGACCTGATCGCCCGGGTCCGCGCCGCCGTCCCCGACGCCGTCCTCAACGGCGACCCCGTGGACCGCCTGCCCGGCAACGCCCACTTCGCCTTCCCCGGCTGCGAGGGCGACGCCCTCCTCATGCTCCTGGACGCCCAGGGCATAGCCTGCTCCACCGGCTCCGCCTGCTCCGCCGGCGTGGCCCAGCCCAGCCACGTCCTCCTGGCCATGGGCCTGGCCTCCGAGCAGGCCCGCGGCAGCCTCCGCTTCTCCCTCGGCCACACCTCCACCCCCGAGGACCTCACCCCCCTCATCGAGGCCCTCCCCCCCGCCGTCGAACGCGCCCGCCGCGCCGGCCTCACCTGAGGCGGCTCATCCGCGCGTCACCGGTGTACGCCGGTTCCCGGCGCGCTCAGACTTCGGTGGCCGCTTCCCAC
The DNA here is from genome assembly GCF_039533685.1 of Actinocorallia aurantiaca. NCBI lineage: Bacteria > Bacillati > Actinomycetota > Actinomycetes > Streptosporangiales > Thermomonosporaceae > Actinocorallia > Actinocorallia aurantiaca. The sequence continues at coordinate 177,793 of NZ_BAAATZ010000009.1, forward strand.
AGGGCCTCGAAGTGCCGGATCCGCTCCCTGACCCGGGCCGGCTGGAGGACCAGCTGGGTGCTGACGATGGTGGGCTGTTCGTTGTTGCGGAACCGGGCCGCGGGAGTCACCTCGTAGCTGATCTCCCCGTCGAAGACGATGAAGCCGAACAGCGCGCTGTGGGGGATGTTCGCGCTCTTGTCCGGGTCGATGAGCCGAACCCTGATCCCCGCCTCCTTCTGAACCTGGCAGACCTCGAGGAAGGAGGGATCGTCGATGAGGTCGCCGCTTTCTATGAACACCCGCCGGACCACGCCTCCCCGCCGGGTGATCTCCTGCTGCAGGTCCAGGTAGCGCTGTCCCATGTCGGTCAGCCAGAAGCCGCCGTCGAAGCCGGAGTTGCCCGCGTCCACCATGCTCAGGCTGGTGGCGTCCAGGGTCCTCCGGGTGTTCAGGGCGAGCGCGAGCAGCCAGTCCCGGTCCTCGCCGTCGTAGGAGACGGTGCTGCCGTCGCTGAGCTCCTTCAGGAAGAGCGACATCCTGTTGATCTCGGCCTCGGCGAGGTGGCGGACGAGGGAGGAGGTGGTCTCCTTGATCTTCGTGGAATGGCGGATCAACTGGATGGTCTGCTCCGTCTGCAGGGCGGAGCCCTCGACCAGGCCGAACAGCTCGGTGGCCTCGTTGATCTCGGAGAACTTCTGGTCGACCAGTCCCTTCACGCCGCGGTGGTGCTCGGCCTGCCGGGACTCCAGCCCGATCACCCGGTCGTCGAGTCCGGCGATGAACTGGACGACGAGGGTGACCCCGGCGATGAAGATCGCTATCGTCAACTCCCACAGGGCCCTGCCCCCGTCGCCGCCGGAGTCGGGAGCCAGCTGGGTGATCAGATAGGCGATGCCGCCGCCGATGAGCGCGATCAGGACCTTGCGGAATATCGGGGGGACGCCGGAGCCGCGCGGTCCTTCATGGGAGGCGTTCATCGCTTTTCGCCGATGCCTTTCATGGGGGAGGAGCCACTCGGCCTCAAGCCCTGTAACCCGGGGCGGTCTCGTCGTGCTCGTTTCGAAGATCGATCTCCCGGGCCGCCGCCCAGAGCATGTTGAAGTTCCGGATCCGCTCCCTGATCTGCTGCTCGTGGAGCACCAGACGGGTGTGGACGATGGTCGGGTGCTCGTCCTCGGAGAGCCGGGCCGCGGGCGTCATCTCGTAGCTGATCTCCCCGTCGAAGAGGATGAAGTCGAGCATGGCGCTCCGCCGGATGCCCGCGACCACGGCGGCGGTGGGGTCGAGCATCTTGACCTGGATGCCGGCCTCCTTCTGCAACCGGTACATCTCCAGGAAGTGCAGGTCCTCGGCCAGTTCACTGCGGTCGATGATGAACACCCGCCGGATCTGGATCCCCCGGTCCACGCACTCCTTCTGGAGGTCCAGGTAGCGCTGGCCCGGATCGGTCCGCCAGAAGCCCCCGTCGAAGCCGGTGGCGCCGGCGTCGACCGTGCTCAGGCTGGTGGCGTCCAGGGAGCGCTGCACGTTCTGGGTCAGGGTCAGCAGCCAGTCCTGGTCCTCGCCCGGGTAGGACACGGTGTCCCCGTCGCGGAGCCCCTTGAGGAACCCCGACATCCGGTTGATCTCGCCTTCGGCGAACTTGTGGATGATCGGGGAGGAGGACCGCCTGATCTCGGCCGCGTAGCGGACGAACTGGAGGATCAGCTCGGAGCTCAGCGCGGACGCCTCGACCAGGCTGAACAGCTCCGTGGCCTCGTTCACCTGGGAGAACTTGCGCTGCACCAGGCGGTCCAGATGGCGGTGGTGCTCGGTCTGGCGAGCCTGCATGGCCCTGACCTGGTCGTCGAACTCCATGATGAACTGGACGACCAGCACGACGCCACCGATGAAGATCGCGATGATCAGTTCCCAGAGGAGGCCGTCCTCCTGGTTCTTGGAGGTGGCCAGCGCCGTGAACAGAAAAGCGATGCCGCCGCTGAACAGGGCGACCAGGATTTTAAGGAGAATCCGCGGGAGTTCGAAACGCTGTGGAGCGCGTGAGGGGTGACTCATGCTTTTCGGTTCCGCTTTCCAGGGAACTCAACATGGTCAGTAGTGTCCCCAAGGCCAGTTGGTCACGTATACGATTTACGGACATTTCCCACTGTTGCCTGAATCCCAGACTCTTGTCAAGGCTGTCCCAGAATGGCATAAAGCCTTCGGGGACCCGGGCTCCCGGCCACCAGAGATGAAGAAGGTGGTCGACGGTGGGCCGGACGCGACTCGTCACGCGGGTCCAGTCGTCCTGGCCGAAACCGGCCCGGTCGATCAGGGTGAGCAGGGTGCTGAGCAGCCAGTCATGGAGCGCGAGGTCTTCGCAGAAGTCCAGGACCGTCTCCAGTGGGGACGCGGTCGCGGTCAGCCTCAGCGTACGCAGTTCGTCGTTCACGATGACGAACGCGAGGCGGCCGGATTCGGCCGGACCTTCGGGAGCGGGCGTTTCGAAAGCCCAATGCAGCGTGGTCCGAAGGGCGGCGAACGGCCGTTTTCCGTCGAGTAGCGGAGAGGCCTGCACCAGGTCCATCGCCCGGTCGGCGATGATTGTGGTTTCGATTCCCCGGAAGCCCCGATCATCTGTGGTGAATCCGTCGGCGACGTCTTTGACATTGAGCCTTCCGATGGCTTCGACCACTCCGGGACGCGCCAGGTAATGGGACCAGGGCTGCCGGTAGGAGCGTTCGGCCCGCACGACGGTCGTGTGTGCGGAGGACTGCAGGACCCGGCCTCCGGTGATCGTCGCCCGGGAGGCCAGCGTCCCGACGCCCCGGACCCGCGAGCCGTTGCGCGACGGAAGGAGGCAGTCGACCCCCGTCAGCAACTCCGGCGAGACGGCGTAGGCGCGGGGGCGTTCCGACCGCGCCACGTGTTCGCTGGGCACCAGCCGCAGCAACCGGGTCGCCAGCTCCTGGGAAACCGCCGAGGAGTGCCGCAGCAGTCCGGTCCGGACGGTGCCGATGGTCAGGCGCGGAGACTCAGAGTTCGTCCGAGAAGGCATGAGAGATCCTCGTCACGAGTTCGGGGGGCAACTCGATCTTCTCCTCCCGGGCACGGCGCTCGGTGAGCTCGCGCACCGCCGGATCGAGCGAGATCTGGTCGAGGATCACCCGGACCGCGGCCTCCGTCGGGAGGAAGCGCGTGTCCAGGAAGGTGTGGGTGCGGAAGGCGCAGAACGGCTGCGCCCGCGGATTGACCTTGACCACCGGGGGAAGGTCGGACCACTCGCGGGGGTAGGCCCTGCCCTCGTCCCACGGCTCGGGACTCACCAGCGGCCTGCCCTGGTCGCGCAGCACCCCCAGCCGCAGCAACTGCCAGACGGCGGCCAGATAGGCGCAGGACCAGACCCGTTTCCCGGTGTGCTCGTGCCACAGTTCGACGTCCACGTAGACGGAGTGCATCCGGGCGCCGTTCTCGCGGGGCGGGCTCCAGGTCCGCAGACCGGTCATCGCCTCGTTGATGTCGCCGAGGTGTTCGCGCTCGCCGTTGGACAGCCAGCCGGTCTCCAGGGTCGGGGGCCGGGAGCCGTCGGTGCCGGGCGGAGGATCGGAGACCAGCCGCCCCAGGACGATCTCGGCCGGGGAGAGCGCGCCGGTGTGCGCGCAACCGGACTCCCGGGCGAGGTAGTCGATGGTGACGCCGGCCTCGGCCGCCGCCGCGAGCAGTTCGGGGATCAGGTCGGCGGGCTCGCGCAACTGGCTGAAGTAGTCGTCGACCAGGAAGCAGGTGCTGATCCGAGGCCGTCCGCCCCATCGGACCGAGGCCCGGTTCCGGAGGTCCTCGAAGAGCGGCCGGACGCGTGTGAAGTGCTCGATGAGCGTCCCGGGACCCCGGCCGAAGTCCTCCATGTACAGATGGCCGAGTTCGACCGACAGGTGGGACAGCGGGACCGAGGCGATCCTGGGCCGGGCGGTGACCACCTCGAAGTCGGTCTCCGGAACCTTCACAGCCGGGTCCACTCCTTCTCGCCGAGGACGGCTCCGGCCAGCTCCTCGAAGGCGTCGACGGTCTGCTGGTTGGCGATGCCGTTCCAGACGTCCTCGTCGGAGATCAGCTGCTCCCGCCACTGCAGGACCGGGTCGAGCGGCACCGTCGCGATCGCCATGCTGCGTCCCAGGCCGGCCAGTCTGGCCCGCTCCTTGAGGTCCTCGTTGATACGGCGCAGCCAGGTCTCCTGGGTGGAGCGCAGCGCCGCGACGCCGGGCCCGGACGGGTCGACGAACGCGGTGCGCACGAACCGGATCCGGTCCAGGAGTTCGTCGCGGTCGTGCCCGCGCTCGGCTCCGGCCGCCAGCAGCCCGCGCTTGCCGTAGACCAGGCTCGCGGCCGAGCTGACATGCTGGCGCGTCCAGCGGTGGTAGACCAGCCAGCGCACCCCCATCTCCCTGATCTGGGGAAGGGCGGTGGCGGTGAGCACCATCTCGGCCGCGTGGGACCGGCCCGCGCTGAGGTCCATCAGCACCAGGTCGAACTCCTCCTGCAGCCGGATGAGCAGTTTCACGCAGCGGTCGACCACCTCGGCGTTCATGGAGAACTCCCCGCCGCTCAGGTCGCCGGGGAGCAGGACCAGCCGCCCCGCCCCGGGCGGGCGGGCCAGCTGCCCGGACCGTTCGGACTCCGTCCAGACGTCCACCCGGTGCGGTTCGGCCCGCGCTCCCTGGAGGTAGGAGTGCAGCCCCCCGTCCGGGGTGCCGTGCGTGACGTTCTCCACGTTGAAGATCGCGCCCGAGGTGGGGGACCCGAAGTCGAAGTCCAGGTAGCAGACGTCGCTGCCGTGCAGCGCCTGCCGGTAGGCCACGTTGCAGGTGGTGACCGAACGGCCGGTGCCCCCCTTGTCGGAAGTGGCGATGATCAGCACGTCAGAGGACTCCCCGGTCGGCGATGGTGTGCCGGTCCGCGTCCTTGCGCGCGAGTTCCTGCTGGTCGAGGAAGCGCAGTACCTCCATGGCGATCGCCACGGAGGTGCCCGGGCGGTCGGAGAGCAGCTCGCGGGCCCTGATCAGATTCCTGCGCGCCCTCTCCAGCTCCGACCGGAGCCCTCCGCCCTCGGCGGCGAGCCCCTTGAGCACCTCGTAGTCGTACAGGCGATCGGCCTCGTTGAGCAGGTCGCGGGCGTAGTCGAACAACCGGGGGCTCTGCAGGGTCGACGCGGAGAGCAGTTCGGTCGCCACCACCATGCACTCGATGATGCGCTCGGTCAGGTACCAGGACGGCAGGTCGCCGCTCTCGTCGGGCTCCAGCTGGGGGTAGACGTTCCCGGGCTGATCCCACAGTCCCTGGCTCGGGCCTGAGCTGATCTGCCTGAGCAGCAGGTGGTCCCATACCTGGTCGGTGAGCGCGATGAGCTTGTCCTGCAGGCTGACGTTGCGCGCGAGTTCGGCCAGCTGGAGGGTGCGCTTGAGCAGGACGGCAGAGTAGTCGTAGACCTGCCAGAGCAGCGGGGGGCCGCCCGCCTTCTCGGTGCCGACCAGGCCGATCCTGGTGCCGGGGGAGTGGAAGCGCACCCCCCAGTCGCCGGTGGTGGCGCGGCGGGTGATGCGGCCGCGCTGGGCGAGCTCCTCCAGGACTGCACTGAGCCGCCGGATCCGGTCGTCGGGGGCCTGGGAGCTCTCCAGCTCCTGCACGACCATGGAGGTGATCAGGAGGCTGTAGTAGTCCGACTCCTCGCCGTCGGTCGTCCGCCAGGGGATGTCCTCCAGCGGCCAGCGGCGGTCGCCGAAGGTCGCGATGGCGGACCAGTAGTTCTGGGTGAGCTGCCAGCGCAGGCGCAGCGCCTGCGCGAGCCGTTGCTGCTCCTCGTCCAGCAGGCGCAGCACGACGGTGCGGGGCGAGAAGAGGTCGGCGATTCCGTCGAGGGCGTTGACCGTGAAGTACAGGAAGGGCGCGTCCTGGGCGTATCCCTCGGGCTGGCGGCCGACGTCCGCCGGGGTGTCGATCGGCGGGGCGTCCTTGACCACTCCCCAGCTCCAGCCCACCTCGAAGAGCAGCCGGGTGTTCTCCAGCTTGCCGGTCTGCCCCGAGCCGATGGTGAAGTCGCGAACCGAGGCCCGGACCTCGCGCAGGGCGTAGTGGAGGTCGTCGGCCACCTGCGTCTTGGAGGCGTCGGCCTGGTTGACGCTGCGCAGCAGATTGAGGCCCTGCGGGGAGTCCGGCAGGAACGCGTTGACCGTGAAGCTGCGCAGCAGCCCCACCATCGCCGCGGTGAGCCGCTTGCTGGCCTGCTGCTCCAGCGACTCCAGCCGGACGACCCGGCCGGGGTCGCGGACCACGCTGCGGAAGGTCCTCAGGAAGCCGATGGTGGAGAGCATCAGCGAGACGGACATGGAGAAGGAGTCCACCACGTTGAGCGCCAACTGGGCCGAGGTGGGGTCCTTGCCCTCCTCCGCGCTGTGGAAGTAGCTTCCCCCGCCGAACAGCGGGGTCCCGTCCTCGCCGGTGTAGGCCTCCAGGTACTCGGAGATGAGGTCGACGATCATCTGGGGGATGACGTCGTTGCCCAGCCCGGCCAGCGGGAGCGCGACGTCCTCGGAGGTCTCGTCCGGCAGGTCGACCTTGAAGTAGGGCAGGACCGAGGCCGGGTACATGATGCAGAGCAACTGCTCGGCGTCGCTGATGGAGTTGGGCTGCACCCTGCCGCCCCAGGACCACTTGCCGTCCTGCATCGCCGACCGCACGAGCGCCGTCCAGATGTCGATGATCTGCTGGCGCGGCTGAATTCTCATCCGTCAGACCCCCGTTCCGGTCTCGGCCCGCCGTTTCCGTCCGCAGGCCAGGATCATTCCGGTGTACCCGTGGCGCAGGGGGTGGTCCCCGACGCTCTCGAAGGTGAACTGGAGGTCGTCCTCGACGAGGCCCTTCAGACACTTCCGAATGTCCTCGTCGGTGATGGAGACCGCGGGGAAGAGGCGCCCGTCGACCTTGTACCCCTGGGATTGCTCCATGAAGCCGGCCGCGAACGGCGCTCCGGGAACGAGGCTGCCGATGAAACAGCGCAGTCCCTCACGGAACTCCTCCACGTCGGCGGAGATGGATTCCGCGACGAAGAACATCGTTCCTATTTCCCATTTGTTACGGGGAAGGGTGAAGATGCTGCCGGACTCGACCACGGCCTTGGTCCTGAGGGCGCCCGCCGGGTCGGCCACCTCGGGATAGCGCTCTTTCGCGGCCAGTTCCCGCCAGAAGGGATCCCAGACCCGGGAGTAGTCGAGGACCTCCCGCTCCAGCCACTTCAGATTGGCCTCGGAGCGCTCGATGAGCGTGATGTCCCGGCAGAAGGGGAGCATGGCCAGGGCGGGATAGAGATTGGTCCCGGTCCCCACGTCGACACCCCGGAGCGCGTCGCTCCCGCCCAGCCGCCCGAGAAAGAAGTCGCCGATGGTCGAAACGAATCGGATATCGTCTTTCCTGGCCTCGGCATAATTGTGCTCGAGGTAGGATTCCGGGTTGAACTCGTTCCAGTCGAAGTTCGAGTTCCTGCCCGGGCCGGGTGGTGTCATGGACGGATCGTAACTCATCACGAGGAGCCGCGCGGCATTATCGGACTGGCCCGAAAGGGTGTTTTCGGCTGTCTCAAGTCCATATCGACATCGACCTGGCTTCTCTTGACGTGGGCACCGTTTCCGTACCGATCATTCTCACATAACTTGGACGCCGCGGAAAGTGCGACGGATCCCTTGTCCCGACCTCTCACGGGATCGACGGACCGGGCGCAGCGCCTGTGGAAAGCGTCCATGCGATCCCGTTCCGCTCCGGGATTCGGGAGTTCGGCGACAGTCGATGCGTGAAGTCGACAAATAGCACGTCTCTTCCCCGAAAAAACCGAGGAAACGTCAGTGGCGGTACGGGGCCAGGGCCTGCCAGGAGGGGTCGGGCTGGGATTCGACCTTGGCGCGGCCCTCGGGCCAGGAGGCGGCGAACTGGTCGAGTTCGGCCAGGGCGCCGGAGTCGGGGTCGGCGTAGAGGTGGAAGACGCGGCGGCCGTCACCGGTCTCGCGGAGGGCGAGGACGGTGCCGGGGAGGGAGTCCAGGCGCTTCTCGGCCTCGCGGAGCGCCGAGGCGGAGGAGCCGACCGGCAGGAGGTCGGGGTTGCTGTGGGCGTAGGGGAGGGAGACGGCCACGTGGACCTCGCACAGGGGGTGGTCCTGGCGGTGCAGGGGGAAGCGGACCGCGAGCTGGGCGGGGTGGCCTCGGGGGGTGCGGCCCTCGCCCGTGAGCCACGCCCCCTCCTTAAAAGGTTCGGCTATCTGCTCCACGACCGAGGCGAGGAGGGAGGGGGGCAGGGAGTCGATGGGGGGCTCGACCGCGATGGTGACCTCGCCGATCCAGCGGGCGACGTCGTCCTCGCCCAGGGCCCAGTCCAGCACCCGGAAGGCGACCTTGAGCCGGGTCTCGTCGTCCACGAACAGGAAGTCGGGGTGGTAGGCGGAGATGTCCACGCGGGCGCGGGCCTGGTCGACCCGCATGCCGAACTTCACGTAGGAGAGGTCGAAGTCGTGGTCGCCGAGCGCGAGCCTGCCCTCGAGGCGCCCGGGGTCGGGCTGGCGGGCGGCGTGGAACGTCCACGGGTCGCGCTTGGGGCGCTTCTTGCGCCAGCGCTCGGCCGCGCCGCGCGCTTCGGCGAGGCCGCCGCCGGTGAGCGTGAGGACGCGCCGTTCCGCGTCGAGCTCCCAGGTCAGCTCCGGGTGGACGGCCCGGACGAGCTCGTCGAGCCGCTCCCGGACCTCGTCGGGAACCGTCCCGCCGGCGCCCTCGCCTCCGGAGCCCTGGACGGAGCCCTCTACGGAGTCCCGAAGTCCGGGCCACTGCTCCCAGAAAGCGCCTATGGCCGCGGCCGCAGACGCGCCACCGCGCGATCGCTTGAAGATGCCCATATCGCCGACCATGCTACGGCCTTCGAGCGGCCCCGAGGGGAGGCGCCGCCGGATATCCTGGCGGGACCATGACTCTTCGCGTGCTTGCCGCCATGTCGGGCGGCGTCGACTCGGCCGTGGCCGCCGCCCGGGTGGCCGAGGCGGGCCATGACGTGACCGGCGTGCACATGGCGCTGTCCGCCAACCCGCAGTCCTACCGGACGGGCGCGCGGGGCTGCTGCACCGTCGAGGACTCCCGGGACGCCCGCCGGGCCGCCGACGTGATCGGCATCCCCTTCTACGTGTGGGACATGGCCGAGCGGTTCGACCACGACGTGGTCGAGGACTTCGTGGCCGAGTACGCGGCGGGCCGCACGCCCAACCCGTGCCTGCGCTGCAACGAGAAGATCAAGTTCGCCGCGCTGCTGGACCGGGCGCTGGCGCTGGGCTTCGACGCCGTCTGCACCGGCCACTACGCCCAGGTCGAGGACGGGGTGCTGCGGCGCGGCGTGGACGAGGGCAAGGACCAGTCGTACGTGCTGGCGGTGTGCACCCGCGAGCAGCTGAGGCACGCGCTCTTCCCGCTGGGGGACACCACCAAGGCCGCCATCCGCGAGGAGGCCGGGCGACGAGGTCTCCAGGTCGCCGACAAGCCCGACAGCCACGACATCTGCTTCATCGCCGACGGCGACACCCGGGCGTTCCTGGCCTCCCGTCTCGGCACGGAGAAGGGCCCGATCGTCGACGAGGGCGGCCAGGTCGTCGGGGAGCACGAGGGCGCGTACGGGTTCACCGTGGGCCAGCGCAAGGGGTTGAGGATCGGCACGCCCGCCCCGGACGGCAAGCCGCGGTACGTGCTGGACATCTCCCCGGTCACCAACACCGTGCGGGTCGGGCCCCGCGAGGCGCTGGACGTCGACGTGATCACGGGGGAGCGGCTGGTCGGCCTGGAAGGCGGGCTGCCGGAGCGCTGCCAGGTGCAGTTGCGGGCCCACGGGGCCGTGCACGACTGCGAGCCGGTGATCGAGAACGGCGTGCTGCGGCTGCGGCTGCTGACCCCCGCCCAGGGCGTGGCCCCGGGCCAGGCCGCGGTGCTCTACGAGGGCGACACCGTGCTGGGGTCGGCGACGATCTCCTCCGCCGTGCCGGTGGCCTGAGCCCGCGGAGCGGCCGGGCCGGCGCCCTGCGGATGGGCCTTGAACCCGGCGATGGTCAGCAGGGCCAGCAGGGTGAGGGCGTTCGCGATGGTGATCACCGGGTCGCGCCGGGCCAGCCCGTAGGCGAGCCACATGCTCACGCCGCAGGTCAGCAGGGCCAGGTAGACCCAGGAGAAGTCGTCCGTGGACCGGGTCCGCCAGGTTCGCAGCAACTGCGGCAGCCAGCAGCCGGTGGTGAGCGCGCCCGCGACCAGACCGATGATGGTCATCACTCTTGTGGAACCCCTTCACACCTTGCGGGACCGTTCCACGAGAGTAACCCGGATCACACTCTCTTGTCTGGAGAAATATTGATAATCTCCTGGAAATCACTTAGGAAGCCGGACGATCACCGCGGGCGCCGGGCGGGCCGCTCCGGGGCGAGGGCGTGACGAGGGCCTTCTCTCCCCGCTCCAGGGCGATCTCCAGCACGGGCAGCAGCCGGTCGGCGAGCCCCTCGTCGGGCACCCCGGCGGTGGACTGGACGCCCACGATGACGAGCAGGTGCTCCGAGACGGCCAGCATGGAGTCCGTGGCGGGATCGAAGAGCGCCCCTTCGCCGACTCCGACGAGGAGCGACTTCTCGCCCTCCACGAACCCGTGGACCTCCCACATGTCCAGCCCCGTCTTCAAGGAGTACCGGCGCTGGTACGACACGACGAGAGCGACCGCCTTCTTCTTCGCGACGCTCTGGAAGCGCGCGCCATGGGTGTCCTTCTGGACGTCGGTCGCGCACGTCGCGGGGGAGGCCCCCATCGCCCTGGCAACGATCTTCTCGGGGAGATCCCGGCATATGTCGGGCCGGGGCAGCTCGCGCAGCGCGAGAGGGCCCGGAGGGGAGTACCCGCCGCAGGCCGTCGTCAGGACGAGACAGGCCGCGATCACCGGGCGTGCGCGCATGGCGCGCAGGATAGGGCACCGCCGGAGCCCGGCAGAATGGGCCTGTGAGTTTTCCCTGGTCTGAGGCGAGCGCGACGGGTGTCGGGTCGTATCCGGGAACGGACGCGGCCGGGACGGTCGGGAACGTGTTCGGAGAGCTGCCCCTGCCCCATCTACCCGAACTGCCCGGACGAGGTCCGGGCGCCGACATGGTCGGCCGCGGCGCGGCGTTCCTGGTGGAGCTGCCGGTGCACCTGCAGCCGTCCGGGTGGCGCTTCGCCGACCGCCCCGGCGTCGACATGCGGCGCGCCCACGACTATCTGAAGCGGGACCTGGACCTCCTGGAGGAACGGGATCCCGAGGGGCCGGTCAAACTCCAGGTCTGCGGCCCCTGGACGCTGGCCGCCTCGATCGAGCTGCCGGCGGGGGAGCGGGTGCTGCGCGACGCCGGAGCCGTCCGCGACCTCGTGGATTCGCTTGCCGACGGCGTCCGGGAGCACGTGGCCGAGGTGCGGCGGCGGCTTCCGAGGGCGGAGATCCTGCTCCAGGTGGACGAGCCGTCGCTGCCCGCCGTCCTGGCCGCGAGGATCCCGACGGCCAGCGGCTTCCGCACCCTGCGCTCGGTGGCCGCGCCGGTCGTGCAGGAGGGGCTGCGCAAGGTCCTGGCCGCGGCGGACGCCTTCCCGATCGTGCACTGCTGCGCCCGGGACGTCCCGTTCAAGGTGCTTCTGGGGGCGGGTGCGAGAGGCCTTTCGGTGGAGCCCTCCGCCATTCCCGTCAAGGGCGACGAGGTCATCGGAGAGGCCATCGAGGACGGAGTGGCCTTCTTCTTCGGGGTGATCCCCGGGGTGGACGCCCCGCTGCCCGATCCCGGGCGGTCCGTCCAGCCGGTCCGGGAGCTGTGGCGGAGGCTGGGAATCCGCCCGGACTCCCTGGCGCGGCAGGTCGTGGTCACCCCCGCCTGCGGGCTGGCGGGCGCTTCGCCGCGGTATGCCCGACAAGCGCTGGAGCACTGCGTCAACGCGGCGAGATCGCTGTCCGAAAACCCCGAGTGAAGGCGCGGAAGTGTCGGTGCCTCACGGGAAGATGGAGGGAACAGCCGACCGCGGCGAAGCGAGGATCGGGTGTTCCCCTCTGCGGGGTCTGGGGGTCGCCCCCCAAGTGAGCAGGTCGGGCCGGAGCGGATCGGGAGGTCGGAAGACTTGAGCAGCGTGGAGCGGCATGCCGAGCTGGTACGTGAGCTGAGGGACGCCAACTACCGCTACTACGTCCTCGACCAGCCGGTGCTCAGCGACATCGAGTACGACCTGAGACTGCGCGAGCTGCAGGAGATCGAGGACGCCTACCCCGAGCTGGTGACCCCGGACTCGCCGACGCAGACGGTCGGCAGCGAGATCGTCACGGACTTCGCGACGGTGCGGCATCTGGAGCGGATGCAGAGCCTGGACAACGCGATGGACTTCGACGAGCTCGGCGTCTGGGCCGAACGCCTGGAGGCGGGGATCGGCGGCGTCCCGGACGGCGGCTACCTGTGCGAGCTGAAGATCGACGGGCTGGCGATCGCGCTGACCTACGAGCGGGGCGAGCTGGTGCGCGGGGTGACCCGCGGAGACGGTGTCCAGGGCGAGGACGTCACCAACAACATCAGGACGATCGCCTCGATCCCCACGCGGCTCGCCGGCGACGACGTGCCCGATCGGGTGGAGATCCGCGGCGAGGTCTTCATGACGGTCGAGACCTTCGAGAAGATCAACGAGAAGCGGGCCGCCGACGGCGAGGAGTCCTTCCGCAACCCCCGCAACACCGCGGCGGGCGCGCTGCGCCAGAAGGACCCCCGGATCACCCGGCAGCGCCCGCTGGACATGATCGTCCACGGTTACGGCGCCTGGGAGGGCGGCCCGCGGGTCCCGGCGAGCCAGAGCGAGACCTACGAGCTGTTCCAGACCTGGGGGCTGCCGGTCAGCGGGCTGTACCGGGTGGTGCCCGACATCGAGGGCGTCAAGGAGTACATCGCCTACTACGGCGAGCACCGGCACGACCCCGCCTACGAGATCGACGGCGTGGTGGTGAAGGTCAACGACCGCGCCCTCCAGCGCCGCCTGGGCTCCACCAGCCGCGCCCCGCGCTGGGCGATCGCCTTCAAGTACCCGCCGGAGGAGGTGCGCACGAAGCTGCTCGACATCAGGGTCGGCGTCGGGCGCACCGGCAGGGTCACCCCATGGGGGGTGATGGAGCCGGTCTCGGTGGCCGGGTCCACGGTCGAGCGGGCCACCCTGCACAACGCCTTCGAGGTGGTGCGCAAGGGCGTGCGCATCGGCGACACCGTGGTGCTCCGCAAGGCCGGCGACGTCATCCCGGAGATCGTCGGGCCGGTCGTGGAGCTGCGCGACGGCACCGAGCGCGAGTTCCGGATGCCCGAGCGCTGCCCGGAGTGCCACACCGAGCTGGCCTACGCCAAGGAGGGCGACAAGGACATCCGCTGCCCCAACACCCGGTTCTGCCCGGGGCAGCTGCGCGAGCGCATCTACTTCCTGGGCAGCCGCAGGGTGCTGGACATCGAGGCGCTCGGCTACGTCGCGGCCACCGCGCTCACCCAGCCGCTGGAACCGGTGGACGCCCCGGTCAAGGACGAGGGCGACCTGCTGCACCTGACGGTCGAGCAGCTCCTGCCGATCCGCAGCATGGTGCTGGACGCCGACTCGGGCACGCCGAAGATCGACCCCAAGACGGGGGAGGAGAAGGTCGTCACCTTCTTCGCCAACACCAACGGCACCCCCAAGAAGGTCGTCGAGACCCTGCTGGCCGAGCTGGAGAAGGCCAAGACCGAGCAGCCGCTGTGGCGGTGGCTGGTGGCGCTGTCCATCCGGCACGTGGGGCCGCGCGCGGCCCAGGACCTCGCCCGCGAGATGCGCTCCCTCGACCGGATCTTCGAGGCCACCGAGGAGGAGCTGACGGCCGTCGACGGCGTCGGGCCCACGATCGCCAGATCGATCATCGACTGGTGGCAGGTGGACTGGCACCGCGAGATCGTCCGCAAGTGGAAGGAGGCGGGCGTCCGGCTGGAGGACGCCGCCGCCGAGGACAGCCCCCGCCCGCTGGCGGGCCTGAGCGTCGTGGTGACGGGCTCGCTGGAGGGCTTCAGCCGCGACTCGGCCAAGGAGGCCATCCAGGCCCTCGGGGGGCGCGCCGCGGGCTCGGTGTCGAAGAAGACCTCGTTCGTGGTGGTGGGCGAGAACGCCGGGTCCAAGCACGACAAGGCAGTCGAACTGGGCGTTCCGATCCTGGACGAGGCGGGTTTCCGGGTGCTGCTGGAGCAGGGGCCGGATGTGGCCAGAGGTGTAACGCTGAACCCGGAGTGAGCAGGTGCACTCTGTGAAGTGTAGGAAGCGGCGGAGATATCCCTCTTTGGGAGACATCTTCGACTCTCATTCTGTAACAGAACGTACGCATCCGGTTTCATAAAGCAGAGGGAAAGCCTTACCCTCCTCATGAGCACCTGTTTGAAGCCTCAATCCGGTGTGCCACTGAGGAAGCTGATGAAGGACCCGAACAACACCCGGGACACCCGCCCCCGGACCGGTTCACCACTGTGGACCTACCTGACCGCGGTCACCGCGGTCGGGGCCGTCGTGCTGGCCGCGGCGCTCTCCGGGCTGACCTCCTGCGATCTCGAAGCGGGCCTGGCCAACCCGGTGTTCTGGCTGCTGGCCGCCTTCATCGTCTTCGGCGAGCTCAAACCGATCATCACCCCGGGCTCCAACGAGGACAACTGCGCCACCATCTCGATCACCTTCACGTTCGCCGCCCTGCTGTACGCGGGACTCCCGCTGGCGATCGCGCTGCACTCCGTCGCGCTGGTGATCCGCGGCGTCTTCCGCCGCCAGTCCGCGCACCGCACCGCCTTCAACGTCGCCCAGTACGCGCTGGCGCAGACGGCGGCGGGCGCGGTCCTGTGGGGCTTCGGCATCTCCGCCGACCCCGACCACGTCTGGGTGCCCGACGGCGCCGACCTGGCCCCGGTGATGCTGGCCGGGATGGCCTACTTCGCCGCCAACGACGTCCTGGTCGCCGGCGCGGTGGCGCTGCACGAGCGGATCTCCCTGCAGCGGGTGCTGCGCTGGGACCTGGGCTACCAGCTGCTGGCCCACCTCGCGCTGCTCGGGCTGGCGCCGATCCTGGTGGTGGCGATGGACCGCTCTCCGGCCTTCGTCCCGCTGATCGTGCTGCCCTTCACCGCCGTCTACCTCACCGCCTCGGCCTCGGTCCGCCGGGAGTACCAGGCGCTGCACGACGGGCTCACCGGCCTGCCCAACCGCAAACTGCTCATCGCCCGCTCGGAGGAGGCGCTCGCCGCCGCCCGGCAGAAGGGCGACCGGGGGGACCGCACCCGCAAGGTCGGGCTCTTCCTCATCGATTTGGACCGCTTCAAGGAGGTCAACGACACCCTGGGCCACGCCACCGGCGACCGGCTGCTGCAGATCATCGCCCACCGGCTGACGCACAGCGTCCGCCCCGGCGACCTGGTGGCCCGGCTCGGCGGCGACGAGTTCGCGGTGCTGCTGCCGTCGGTCCGGGACGTCCACGCCGCCCGCGAGGTGGCGGTGCGCCTGCGCGCGGCGCTGAGCGAGCCGGTGCGCCTGGACGGCATGACCTTCGACCTGGAGGGCAGCGTCGGCATCGCGCTCTGCCCCGACCACGCCCCCGACTTCGAACTGCTGCTGCAGCGCGCCGACGTGGCCATGTACGTGGCCAAGGAGGGCCGTTCGGGCGTGGAGATCTACAGCCCGGCCAGCGACCGCAACTCCCCGGCCCGCCTGGGCCTGCTCGGCGACCTGCGCAGGGGCATCGACCGGCGGGAGCTGGAACTGCACTACCAGCCCAAGATCCGGCTGGACGACGGGCGGCTGGCCGGGATGGAGGGGCTGCTGCGCTGGCGGCACCCCGAACGCGGGCTGATCGGGCCCGAGGAGTTCCTGCCGCTGGCCGAGCAGACGTACCTCATGAAGTCGATCACCCACTACGTGGTGCGCGAGGCGCTGGCCCAGTCGCACGCGTGGTGGCGGTCCGGGCTGCGCGTCCCGGTGACCGTCAACGTCTCCGGGCGCGACCTGCTGGACGGGCAGCTCGCCGAGACGATCACCGCCGAGCTGCTGGAGCGCGACCTGCCGCCCGACGCCTTCGGGCTGGAGATCACCGAGCGGATCCTCATGAACGAGTCCGCCTACGCCTCCGAGACCGTGCGGACCCTGGCCGCCCTGGGCATCCCGCTCAGCCTCGACGACTTCGGCACCGGCTACTCCTCGCTGGTGCGGCTCAAGCGCCTGCCGGTCAGGGAGGTCAAGATCGACGCCTCCTTCGTCCGGCGGCTGACCGAGTCGGCGGAGGACGCGGTGATCGTCCGTTCGATCGTGGAGCTGGCCCGCACCCTGGGCCTGCACTCGGTGGCCGAGGGCGTGGAGGACGCCGAGGTGGCGGAGGGCCTGCTGGAGATGGGCTGCGACATGGGCCAGGGCTGGCACTTCGGCCGCCCCATGGAGAGCGCCGCCGCCACCGAGTGGATGCGCGGCGGGACGCGCCGCGCCCCCGAGCCCGTCACCTGAGGCACCCGCTCGCGACGGCCCCTCCGGGCGTCGCCTCGGGCGCCGCCCTGTGGGTCGTTCAGCGCGTGTCAGCGTGCGTTCGGCCGCGGGCGGCGCGTCGTCAGGCGGGCGTCGCCCTGGGGACGAGAGGTCGGGTGGAAGGCGGGTTGGCCATAGGATGGAGTCGAATCCCAGTCGATCACTCCGAAACGGCTATCCCTATGTCCATCACCCGTGACGAGGTCGCGCACCTCGCTCGGTTGTCCCGGCTGGCCCTCGGCGAGGAAGAGCTCGACCACTTCGCCGTCCAGCTGGACGCGATCGTGTCCGCGGTCGCGCGGGTGCAGGAGGTGGCGGCGGAGGACATCCCGCCGACCACCCACGCCCTGCCGATCACCAATGTCTTCCGGCCCGACGAGGTACAGCCGACGCTGAGCAGCGCCGAGGCGCTCTCGGGGGCCCCGGCCGCCGAGGACGAGCGCTTCCGGGTGCCGCGGATCCTGGAGGAGGAGGACTGATGATCTTCAAGACCGCAGCCGAGCTGGGCGGGCTCATCGCCGCCGGCGAGACCACCGCAGTCGAGGTCGCCCAGGCGCACCTGGAGCGCATCGAGCAGGTCGAGGGGAAGGTCAACGCCTTCCTGCACGTGGCCGCCGAGGGCGCGCTGGAGCAGGCCCGGGCCGTCGACGCCCGGCGCGCCGCCGGCGAGGAGCTCGGGCCCCTGGCGGGCGTGCCGATCGCCCACAAGGACGTGTTCACCACCAGGGACATGCCCACCACCTGCGCCTCCAAGATCCTCGAAGGCTGGGTGCCTCCGTACGACGCGACGGTCACCACGCGCCTCCGCGAGGCGGGCCTGGTGATCCTGGGCAAGACCAACATGGACGAGTTCGCGATGGGCTCCTCCACCGAGAACAGCGCCTACGGCCCCACCAGCAACCCGTGGGACCTCTCCCGCATCCCCGGCGGCTCGTCCGGCGGCTCCTCGGCGGCCGTGGCCGCCTACGAGGCGCCCCTGGCCACCGGCACCGACACCGGCGGCTCGATCCGCCAGCCCGCCGCGGTCACCGGCCTGGTCGGCATGAAGCCGACCTACGGCGGCTCGTCCCGCTTCGGCCTGGTGGCGTTCGCCTCCTCGCTGGACACCCCCGGCCCGTTCGCCCGCAACGTCCTGGACGCGGCCCTGCTGCACGAGGCGTTCTCCGGCCACGACCCGCGGGACTCCACCTCGATCTCGCAGCCGGTCCCGCCGGTCGTCGAGGCCGCCCGCCAGGCCGACGTGGCCGGGCTGCGCGTCGGCGTCGTCAAGGAGTTCGGCGGCGACGGCTACCAGCCGGGCGTCCTGGCCCGCTTCAACGAGACGGTGGAGCTGCTGGAGTCCCTCGGCGCCAAGGTCGTCGAGGTCTCCTGCCCGTCGTTCGACTACGCCCTGTCGTCCTACTACCTCATCGCCCCGTCCGAGGCCTCCTCCAACCTGGCCCGGTTCGACGCGATGCGCTACGGCCTGCGGGTCGGCGACGACGGCACCCGCTCGGCCGAGGAGGTCATGGCCCTCACCCGCGCCGCCGGGTTCGGGCCCGAGGTCAAGCGCCGCATCATCCTGGGCACCTACGCCCTGTCGTCGGGCTACTACGACGCCTACTACGGCAAGGCCCAGCAGGTGCGCACGCTGATCGCCCGGGACTTCGAGGCGGCTTTCGGCCAGGTCGACGTGCTCGTCTCGCCGACCACCCCGACGACCGCGTTCCCGATCGGGGAGCGCGCCGACGACCCGATGGCCATGTACCTGGCCGACCTGTGCACCATCCCGTCGAACATGGCGGGCAACGCGGCCATCTCCGTCCCGTGCGGCCTGGCCGACGAGGACGGACTGCCGGTCGGCCTGCAGATCATGGCCCCGGTCCTGGCCGACGACCGCTGCTACCGGGTGGGCGCCGCGGTCGAGAAGGCACTGGAGGACCGCTGGGGCGGCCCCCTGCTCGGAAAGGCTCCCGCGCTGTGACCACTCTCATCCCCTTTGACGAGGCCCTGGCCAAGTACTCGCCGGTGCTGGGCATCGAGACCCACATCGAGCTGGGCACGGCCTCCAAGATGTTCTGCGGCTGCCCCACGGAGTTCGGCGGGGCGCCCAACACCCACGTCTGCCCGGTCTGCCTGGGCATGCCCGGTTCGCTCCCGGTGGTCAACGAGAAGGCCATCGAGTACGCGATCCGGATCGGCCTGGCGCTGAACTGCTCGATCGCCGAGTGGTGCCGCTTCGCCCGGAAGAACTACTTCTATCCGGACATGCCGAAGGACTTCCAGATCTCCCAGTACGACGAGCCGATCTGCTTCGACGGGTACCTGGACGTCGAGGTCGAGGGCGAGACGTACCGGATCGGCATCGAGCGCGCCCACCTGGAGGAGGACACCGGCAAGTCCACCCACGTGGGCGGCGCGACCGGACGCATCCACGGCGCGTCGCACTCCCTGGTGGACTACAACCGGGCCGGCATCCCGCTGATCGAGATCGTCACCAAGCCGATCGAGGCCACCGAGGAGAAGGCCCCCCTGGTCGCCAAGGCCTACGCCACCGAGCTGCGCGAGCTCGTGCGCGCGCTGGGCGCCTCGGACGTGCGCATGGAGGAGGGCTCCATGCGCTGCGACGTCAACGTCTCGCTCATGCTCAAGGACGCCTCCGAGTGGGGCACCCGCACCGAGACCAAGAACGTCAACTCGCTGCGCAGCGTGGAGCGCTCGGTCCGGCACGAGATCGAGCGGCAGGCCGCGATCCTCGACGCCGGGGGCACGATCCTCCAGGAGACCCGGCACTTCCACGAGAACACCGGGACCACCAGCCCCGGCCGGTCCAAGTCGGACGCGCAGGACTACCGCTACTTCCCCGAGCCGGACCTCGTGCCGGTCGCCCCGGCCCGCTCGTGGGTCGAGGAGATCCGCCAGGCCCTCCCCGAGCTGCCGGCCGCGCGCCGCGTCCGGATCAAGCAGGCCTGGTCCCTGTCGGACGAGGAGTTCCGCGACGTGGTCAACGCGGGCGCCCTCGACCTCATCGAGGAGACCATCGCGGCCGGGGCCTCGCCCGGCGCCGCCCGCAAGTGGTGGATGAACGAGCTGTCGCGCACCGCCACCACCCAGGGCGTCGAGCTGTCCGCGCTGCCGATCACCGCGGGGCAGGTCGCCCGCATCCAGGCGCTCGTCGACGCCGGCGAGCTCAACGACAAGCTCGCCCGCAAGGTCTTCGAGGGCGTGCTGGCCGGCGAGGGCGCCCCCGACGAGGTCGTCGCGGCGCGCGGCCTCAAGGTCGTCTCCGACGAGGGCGAGCTGGTCGCCATCGTCGACAAGGTGATCGCCGACAACGCCGACACGGCGCAGAAGGTCCGCGACGGCAAGGTCGCCGCCGCCGGCGCCCTCGTCGGCGCCGTCATGAAGGCCAGCCGGGGCCAGGCCGACGCCGCCCGCGCCCGCGAGATCATCCTGGAGCGCCTGGGCCAGGCCTGACGCCGTCACCGCCGTCCGTCATCCCCCGGGGTGCCGGGCGGCGGCCGTCCGCCGTACCGGGGGATCCGGCCGTCGGACGTACCGGGGGATCCGGCCGTTCCGGCCGTCGGACGTACCGGCCTCGCAGGAGCGTCCGGTCCGGTGCCGGGCCCGTCGTAGCCGGGGTCGCCCGTCATCCCAGGGGAGTCTGGGACGGGTGTTGGCGAGGCGGTCCCGAGTGACGAGGGGCCGTCGCCGACAGTGACCAGAAGCTGTCCCTGCGGCTGCACTGCGCTGTCGGTCCGATCACAGATCGGCAATCTCTCGTACGCCCTGCCCAGGGGCGATTACGGGCCGTGAGAGTTTGTCGCCGGATGGGCGCTGACCCTCAATCGCTCCGTGACCTACGGAACGTACATTGAGGTGCACGACGAGATCCCCGACCTCACTGCGCCCGGACGTGGACGCAGGCAGCTTTGAGCCCACCGGTAAGGCCGGGAACGAGCCCTCGCCGACAGGCTCTGCGAACCAGGAGCACGAGCGACGATGACAGGCGAGAAGGAGCGGCGCCGAATTCCGGTGCAGGCCCTGCCGCTGGGCGTCGTGTCCCTGCTGGCCGGTCTCTATCTGCTGGGCGCCCTGCTGGAGTGGACCAACGACTGGTTCGCCGCCGGGGCGGGCGCCGCCGCCTGCGCGAGCCTGCTGTACGCCTCCCGGCTCCGGCCCGGCACCGACTCCTGGCGCTGGTTCGCCGCCGCCGCGGCCTGCTGGGGCGTGGGCGCGGCGACCAGCGCGCTCTCCCGCATCGTCCTGGACGTCACGACGGTGACGCTGTCCCTGGGCGACCTGTTCTACCTCGCGGCGCTGGCTCCCATGGCGATGGGCTTCGTGGCGCCGACCCGGCTGCCGCGCACCGCCCGCAAGTGGCTGACGTACGCGGCCGACACCTACGTGTGCGGGGCCGCGCTCTTCGTGCTCGGCTGGGACGCCGTCTTCGGACGGCTGTTCCGGGAGAGCGGGGAGTCCCCCGCCCACTTCCTCCTCGAACTGCGCTACCCGCTGCTGGGCATCGGGCTGATCTGCGCGCTGCTGCCGTTCGTGCTGGGCGCCGCGCGCAGGCAGCGCCCCACCGCCGTCACCGCCTATCTGGCGCTGCTCGCGCTGACCGCGGGGGACGTGGTCAGCGCCGCGGTGTGGCTGGACGGCGGCACGGCCGGCACTAGCGGCCCGGGCGAGGCGCTGCGCTTCGGCGGCCTGCTGCTGCTCGGCGCGGCCCCCTGGCTGGGCGGCGGCGCCCGCAGGGGCGAGCCGCGGGGACGGCTGGTCGGCCCCGGCATCGCCCCGGCGCTGCTGGCGGGGGCCTCGGCGATGTTCGTGGCCGGGCACACCCTCACCGGCGGCGAGCCGGTCGAGCCGGTGGTGCTGATCGTCACCGGGTCGGCGCTGCTCGTCCTCATCGCCCGCCTCACCGACCTGCTGCGCGAGAACGACCGGCTGCGCGGCGAGGTCCGCTCGGCCGAGGAGCACTTCCGGGCGCTGGCCGAGAGCGTCGACGACCTCGTCCTGATCTGCGACGAGAGCGGCGCCGTGCACTACATGAGCGCGGGCGAGCAGTGGAGCTCCTCGCACGCCCTGGACGACCTGCTGGGCCGCCCCCTCCAGGACTTCCTGCACCCCGAGGACGGCCCCGCCGTCGAGGCCGCGCTGGGCGAGTGCTTCGTCGGCCGCAGGGAGCCGCTGCGGCTGCACTGCCGGCTGCGCACCACCGACGGCACCTGGCTGCCGACGGAGTCGACCTTCTCCCGCTACGCGCCCGGCAGGCTGCTGGTCACCACCCGCGACCTGTCGGAGGAGGCGGCGCTCAAGCGCCAGGTCACCCACCTGACCTTCCACGACGGCCTGACGGGCCTGCCCAACCGCGCCTACCTGGAGGAGCGGACCCGGCAGGTGCTGAGCCGCCGCGACCCCTTCACCGCCGTGGTCTTCGTGGACCTCGACGGCTTCACCGCGGTGAACGACTCCGCCGGGCACGCCGCGGGCGACCAGGTCCTGGCCCAGGCCGCGCGGCGGCTGCGGGCCTGCGTGCCCGCCGACGACACGGTGGCGCGCTGGGGCGGCGACGAGTTCGCGGTCCTGGTGGAGACGGCCGGCGACGCCCAGGCCGTGGTGGACCTGGCCGAGCGGCTGCTGCGGATGCTCTCGGCCGAGCCCTACCGGGTGGGCGAGCGCGGCATCGTGCTCACCGCCAGCGTCGGGGTCGCCTTCGCCGACGAGGTGCTGGCCCCCGAGGAGACGGACTCGGCCTCCCTGATCCGCAACGGCGACCTGGCCATGACCCGAGCCAAGGAGCTGGGCGGCGGGCGGGTCGAGGTGTTCGCCACCCAGATGCACGCCGCCGTCGTCCGGCGCCTGGAGCTCGGCAGCGACCTCCAGCGGGCGCTGGCCGAGCGGGAGTTCACCGTCGAGTTCCAGCCCGTGGTGGAGCTGGAGGGCGGCCGGGTGACCGGCCTGGAGGCCCTGCTGCGCTGGCGGCGCGAGGACGTCGCGGTACCGCCGGAGGAGTTCATCGGCGCTGCCGAGGAGTCCGGGCTGATCGTGCCGCTGGGCGCCTGGATGCTGGGCGAGGCCTGCCGCGAGGTGGCCCGCTGGCGGGCCGAGGGCTGGCAGATCGGCCTGTCGGTGAACCTCACCGCCAGGCAGATCGCCGCGCCCAAGTTCGCCGAGACGGTGGCCGGAGCGCTCTCCGAGAGCGGGCTGCCGCCGCAGGCGCTCACCCTCGAGGTGAAGGAGGAGGTGCTGGTCGAGCACTTCCAGGGCGACGAGCAGCATCTGGCGCGCCTGTCGGCGCTGCGCGACCTGGGGGTCCGGCTGGCCATCGACGACTTCGGCACCGGGTACGCCTCGCTGGCCTACCTGGGCCAGCTCCCGGTGGACGTGCTGAAGATCGACCCCTCGTTCGTGTCCGGGGTGGGGCGCGACGACACCCTCACCCTGCTGACCCGGACGATCGTGCGGCTCGGCTCGGACCTGGGGCTGATCGTGGTGGCCGAGGGCATCGAGTGCCCCGACCAGCTGGAGCGGCTCCGGGAGATGGGCTGCGTCCGGGGCCAGGGCTTCCTGGTGGCCAGGCCGATGCCCGCCGACCGCATCGACGAGGAGATCAGGCCGAAGATCAGACCGGAGAACGAGCCGGTGCGCGCGCAGGCGGGCTGATCTCAGTCCGTGAGATCTCGGCAACACGGATTTGACCTGAGGGTGTTTCATCGGCAAAAGTAGGCACGTGCAGAACGGCAACCTTCTTCTCGTAGTACTTGGCAGGCGCGCGGCCTGACCGAGTCACTGAGGCCTGCGCGCTCCCCTCGACCGCCCATTGGTGGCGCGAGGGGTTTTTTGTTGGCCTCATCACGTCGTGTTCAGGCCGGCACTACGAGTGACCCTCTCCCTCCCTTCCAAGGAAGTAGCAAGATGACCGAGCAGATGACCGGGGCCCAGGCGCTGGTCCGGGCCCTGGAGAACGTCGGCGTCGACACGGTGTTCGGGATTCCGGGAGGGGCGATCCTTCCGGCCTACGACCCCCTGTACGACTCGCAGCGGCTGCGCCACATCCTGGTGCGCCACGAGCAGGGCGCAGGCCACGCCGCGCAGGGCTACGCCCAGGCCACGGGCCGGGTGGGCGTCTGCATGGCGACCTCCGGGCCGGGCGCGACGAACCTGGTGACGCCGATCGCGGACGCCTACATGGACTCCGTGCCGATGGTCGCGGTGACCGGGCAGGTGCCGTCCGGCGCGATCGGGACCGACGCGTTCCAGGAGGCGGACATCTCCGGGATCACGCTTCCGATCACCAAGCACAACTTCCTGGTGACCGACCCCCGCGACATCGGCCGGACGATCCTGGAGGCCTTCCACATCGCGGGGACGGGGCGCCCCGGCCCGGTCCTGGTGGACGTCGCCAAGGACGCGCTGCAGGCGACGTTCGACTTCGCCTGGCCCGAGGAGATGCGCCTGCCGGGCTACCGTCCGGTCACCCGGCCGCACTCCAAGCAGGTCCGCGAGGCCGCCCGGATGATCGTCGCCGCGAAGCGGCCCGTCCTGTACGTCGGCGGCGGCGTCATCAAGGCCCGCGCGGCGGCCGAGCTGCGGGTCCTGGCCGAGCTGACCGGCGCGCCGGTCGTCACGACGCTGATGGCACTGGGAGCCTTCCCCGACAGCCACCCCCAGCACATGGGCATGCCGGGCATGCACGGCACCGTCGGCGCGGTCGGCGCGCTGCAGAAGTCCGACCTGATCGTCGCGCTGGGCGCCCGGTTCGACGACCGGGTCACCGGCAAGCTGAGCAGCTTCGCGCCGCACGCGGCGATCGTCCACGCCGACATCGACCCGGCGGAGATCTCCAAGAACCGGCAGGCGGACGTCCCGATCGTCGGTGACGCCCGCGAGGTGATCGCGGACCTGATCGTCGCGGTCCAGGCCGAGCACGCGGCCGGCCGGGTCGGCGACTACGCCGCCTGGTGGCAGCAGCTCAACGCCTGGAAGAGCACCTACGCGCTGGGCTACGACACCCCGGAGAACGGCGAGCTGGCCCCGCAGTACGTCATCGAGCGGCTCGGGAAGATCGCCGGTCCGGAGGCGCTGTACTGCGCGGGAGTCGGCCAGCACCAGATGTGGGCCTCCCAGTTCATCTCCTACGAGAACCCCGGCACGTTCATCAACTCCGGCGGCGCGGGCACCATGGGCTACGCGGTCCCGGCGGCGATGGGAGCCAAGGTCGGCGCTCCGGACAGGACGGTCTGGGCGATCGACGGCGACGGCTGCTTCCAGATGACCAACCAGGAGCTGGTCACCTGCGCGATCGAGGGAATCCCGATCAAGGTCGCCCTGATCAACAACGGCAACCTGGGCATGGTCCGCCAGTGGCAGACCCTGTTCTACGAGGGCCGGTACTCCAACACCAAGCTGCACTCCAAGCGCATCCCCGACTTCGTCAAGCTGGCCGACGCCTACGGCTGCGAGGGCATGCGGGTGGAGTCGGCGGCCGAGGTCGACGCGGCGATCGAGAAGGCGATGGAGATCGACGACCGCCCGGTGGTCATCGACTTCGTCGTCCACGACGACGCGATGGTCTGGCCGATGGTCGCCGCGGGGTCCAGCAACGACGACATCAAGTACGCGCGCGACCTGGCGCCGAAGTGGGAGCACGAAGACTGATGAGCCGCCACACTCTCTCCGTTCTCGTCGAGAACAAGCCCGGGGTCCTGGTCCGCATAGCGGGCCTGTTCGCCCGGCGCGGGTTCAACATCGACTCGCTGGCCGTCGGCCCGACCGAGCACCCGGAGATCTCCCGGATGACGATCGTCGTCGACGTGCAGCAGGAGCTGCCGCTGGAGCAGGTCACCAAGCAGCTCAACAAGCTGATCAACGTGCTCAAGATCGTCGAGCTGGACCGGGGCTCCTCGGTGCAGCGGGAACTGGTCCTGATCAAGGTCGCGGCCGGCCCCGACACGCGCTCGCAGGTCCTGGAGGTCGTGCAGCTGTTCCGTGCGAAGGTCGTCGACGTGGCTCCCGAAGCGGTGACGATCGAGGCCACCGGCAACCGCGACAAGCTCGACGCGCTGTACCGTTGCCTCGAGCCGTACGGCATCAAGGAACTGGTCCAGTCGGGTGCGATCGCGGTCGGCCGCGGCGCCCGCTCGATCACCGACCGTTCGCTGCGCGCGCTCGAATCGCGCAGCGCGTAACCACCAGAAAGGCAGACAGCCCCACCATGGCTGAGATGTTCTATGACAACGACGCCGACCTGAGCATCATCCAGGGTCGCAGCGTCGCCGTGATCGGCTACGGCTCCCAGGGACACGCGCACGCCCTGTCCCTGCGCGACTCGGGTGTCGACGTCCGGGTCGGTCTCCCCGAGGGCTCCAAGTCCCGGGCCAAGGCCGAGGCCGACGGCCTGCGCGTGGTCACCCCGCGCGAGGCCGCCGCCGAGGCCAACCTGATCATGATCCTGGCGCCGGACCACCTGCAGCGCGGCATCTACGAGAACGACATCAAGCCGGAGCTCGCCGAGGGCGACGCGCTGTTCTTCGGCCACGGCCTGAACATCCGCTTCGGCCTGATCGAGCCCCCGGCGGGCGTCGACGTGGCGATGGTCGCCCCCAAGGGCCCCGGCCACCTGGTCCGCCGCCAGTTCGAGGCCGGCCGCGGCGTGCCGGTCATCGTCGCGGTGGAGAAGGACGAGTCCGGCAGCGCCTGGGCGCTGGCCCTGTCCTACGCCAAGGGCATCGGCGGCCTGCGCGCCGGCGGCATCAAGACCACCTTCAAGGAGGAGGCCGAGACCGACCTGTTCGGTGAGCAGGCCGTCCTGTGCGGTGGCACCGCCGAGCTGATCAAGACCGGCTTCGAGGTGCTGGTCGAGGCCGGCTACCAGCCCGAGGTCGCCTACTTCGAGTGCCTCCACGAGCTCAAGCTGATCGTCGACCTCATCTACGAGGGCGGCATCCAGAAGATGTACTGGTCGGTGTCCGACACCGCGGAGTTCGGCGGCTACACCCGCGGCCCGCGCATCATCACGGCCGACACCAAGGCCGAGATGAAGAAGATCCTGGCCGAGATCCAGTCCGGCCAGTTCGTCAAGGAACTCGTCGAGGAGTTCGACGCGGGCCAGCCCAACCACCTCAAGTACCGCGAGGACCTGGGCTCCCACCCGATCGAGCAGGTCGGCGGCAAGCTCCGCCCGATGTTCGCCTGGCTGAACGACTGACGTTCCGCCCCGCAGGACCGCGACCGCCCGCACGCCCTTCCGGATGTGCGGGCGGTTTCTCATCTCACCGCGCCTTCCGGGATCCCCGGCTCCGCGCGCGGGCGAGGGCGCGCTTGAGCGGGACGGCGGCCAGGGACACGGCCGGACCGCCTCCGAGCAGGAGGAGCCAGGGGACGTCGACGAGCGGGTCGCGCTCGATCCCGCCGCCGGGGCCGGGCGGCAAGGTCAGCAGGAAGGCGAACACGACACCGGCGGGGGCTCCGGCGAGGACGCCCAGCCCGCAGCCCAGCAGGGAGATGAAGCCCGCCTGGGCCGCCGATCCGGCCGCGAACAGAGCGACGCCCAGGATCAGTGCCGCCGCGACGGCCCCCGACTGCACGAAGAAGAAGGCGTCGGAGTCGTCGAAGGCGTACGTGAACCCGGAGCTCGCGTGGTCCAGCCTCCGGGCCCGCAGGTCGCTGGCCAGGCCGATCCACAGAGCGGTGAAGCCCGACACGGCGACGAGGAGCACCGAGACGGCCGAGACGGTGTACACGTGGCCGTGATCCCAGGCGGGCGGACGCAGAGGCCGCGGCAGCCGTTCCACGGTTCTCTCGGCCGCATCCACGGCGGTCGGGGCCATCAGGCCGAAACCGATGACCGGCGCGATCACGCCGCCGAGGACACAGAAGAACGCGACGGCCTCCTCCAGCAGGAACCCGACAAAGATCGCCGCCAGGCCGCAGACGACGCAGACCGCGCCGAACACGGCCCGCTTTCTGCCCCGTGGCGTGTTCCGCGCCGCACCGTCACCACTGCTCATACGCACGCACATCCTCAGATCCGGGGGAGCGGTCTGTGCAAGGAGGAGGGCGAACCGGCGGGAGGCCATGGTCGCAGAAACCGCCCGCGCGCGGTGGCGCACGGGCGGTTGAGCCGGTCTCGGACAGGCTCGCGGATCAGGTGGCGGCCCGTTCGGGCAGGGTCTGCCCGCCGCGGACCGACAGCGCGGTCACCGCGGACGCCAGCAGCGGGACGGCCACGAGCGTGCCGAGGAGCAGCTGCCAGGGGAGGGCGACGAGCGGGCCGGCGTCGCTCCCGTCCTTGACCTCGCCCGGAGGCAGGTCGGTGACGGCGATGGCCACGGCCACGCCCGGGGCGCTGCCGGCCAGGACGCCCAGGCCGCAGCCGAGGAGGCAAACGAAGCCGGCCTGGGACATCAGGAACAGGCGCCGGACGCCGGGTTTCGCGCCCCCGGCGGCCAGGACGTCCAGGTCGGGGCGGGCGTCGGCGGCCGCCGGCCGGGTCGCGGCCAGGGCCGTGCCGAGCACCAGCAGAAGGGCCGCGGCACCGGACACGAGCAGCTCGGTGGAGAACTCCTCCGAACCCCGCTCGGTGTAGCGGTGAGAGTCGTTGTAGGGGATCCGCGCCATCTCGCGGTCCAGTCTCCCGGACTGCTCCTCGCTGATCGGGGCGTCGATCAGCAGCGCGCTGGGGCCGGACTCCAGCCCGGTGCGGGCCGCCGCCTCCGGAGGGAAGATCGCGGAGGGGGCGCCGCGCAGGCCCGTGGTGGCCCGCACGGCGGGGAGGTCGAAGGTCCGCAGGATTTCCGGCGGATCCTCTTCGTGGAACCGGGTGAGCTCGAAGCGGGCCAGACCGTTCCGGACGACGCCCGGGAGGAAGACCACGACCTTGCCCTCGGCCAGGGCCGAGGCGACCGCGGGGGCGTCTCCGACCAGGATCCGGGCCGTCTCCGGATCCGCGACCAGAACCTGGGTGTGCATCCAGCCCTTGAGCCTGCACGGGCCGCCCATGCACAGGGTGTCGCCCTCGACGGGGCTGAGGAGACTCTGGTCGGTCTTCTCCAGGTACTCGTCGAACCCGTCGGCCTGCGCTATGGGAACACCCGGCAGCTCCCGCTCGATCACCGCTCGGACCTCGGGAGCGGGCCGGGCGGTCAGCCCTCCGACGATCGTGGTCCCCATCGGATAGAAGCGGGAGTACAGCTCGTCATGCCGCATCTCGCTGATCCCGACGATGGCGACGGCGGTGAAGCCCGCCGCCGCCGCGAGGATCGCCGCGACGGCGGGGACGGTCCGGCCCGGGTTGCGGGCGGCGTCCAGGACGGCCAGCCGCGGGGCGGGCGGCAGCCGTCGTGCGGTCTTCCCGGCCAGGGCCAAAGCCGCAGGGACGATCATGACGAATCCGAGGAAGAGGAGGAGCAGTCCGACGACCATGCCGAGTACCTCACCGGCCTCCGCCATCGGACCGGCGCTGGAGAAGAGCGCCGCCACGC
Organism: Actinocorallia aurantiaca; assembly: GCF_039533685.1. NCBI lineage: Bacteria > Bacillati > Actinomycetota > Actinomycetes > Streptosporangiales > Thermomonosporaceae > Actinocorallia > Actinocorallia aurantiaca. Next base: position 206,820 of record NZ_BAAATZ010000009.1, read on the forward strand.
CGCCGAGGACCCCGGCCAGGCCGAGCACGGGCAGTCCCAGGCGAAGGACCGCGCGGTGACCGCTCATCCCGTTTTCCGGGAGAGCCGGGACCCGCTCCGCGGCCGCGGTCCGCCGCGCGAAGCTCCGAGCACGTTCATGGTCGTCCTTCAGGGGTGGAAAGCCGGAAAGAGGAGAGCGGCATCGAGGAACCGGGACGGCCACGAGCGTACCGAGGAGCGGTTGCCGGGGGAGGGCGACGAGCGGGCCGGCGTCGCTCGTCGCCCTTGGCCACGGCCGGTCTCGGGGCGGTCCCGGTTCGGACGGCCGCCTCGGTCAGACGGCGGACCGTTCGGGCAGGATCTGCCTTCCGCGCACCGAGAGCGCGGTCACCGCGGACGCCACCAGGGGGACGCCGACCAGCACGGCGAGCAGGAACAGCCACGGAACGTCGATGATGACTCCGTGCGGGGGGCCGCCGTACTCGGTTCTGCTGGTCAGCGGATAGGCCACCGCGATTCCCGGTCCGGCACCCGCCAGCAGGCCCAGCCCGCAGCCGAGCACCGCGATGTAGCCCGTCTGCGCCATGAGCAGCAGCCGCCGGGTGACGGGCCGCGCGCCGACGGCGTTGAGCGTCGCCAGGTCCGGGCGGGAGTCGGCGGCGGCCAGCCCGGTGGCGGTCAGCGCCCCGGCGAGCACCAGCACGGCGGCGATGACGCCGAGCACCAGCAGGGGCAGGGCGAACGACTCGCTGAACCCGCGCTCGGTGTACACGCTGAAATCGAGACCGATCTTCTCGAGTTCCCCGGAGAGCAGGCGTCCCCGTTCGGGATCGAGCGGGCCGTCGATCATCAGGCCGAGGGGCAGGGCCCGTGCGCCGAGGTGTTCGGCGGCCTGAGGGGGGATCAGCGCGAACGGAGCGTGCGCCGAGGGCGGCGGGGGTTCGGCCCGCACGGCGGGCAGGCGTACGGTGCGCTCGGAGGGGGCGGAGTTCTCGAAGTCCGGGAAGTCCGCGATGTCGAGCGTCACCCGGCCGTCGGAGAGCGCGTCCGGTACGAAGACGACGACCTTGCCCTCGGCCAGCGCGGCCGCGGCGCCGGGGTCGTCCCGGCCCAGCACCAGGGGGATGCTTTCCGGACCGCTGACGAGCAGTCCGCTGCCGTCGGATCCGGGGTGATGCCAGACACCGCTCGCGTGGCACGGGTTCTCACCGCACCGCAGGCTCATCACCGTGCCGGCCTCCGGATCCTCGTCGACTCCGAAGACCAGGCGGTCGACGCGGGCGGTCCGGTGGCCGGGGACCGCCCGTTCGACGGCGGCCTCCACCTGCTGAGCCAGGCCCTCCGACCGCAGCGGACGGACGATCGTCTGACCCGCCGGCATGCTCGGCTCGTACTCCGTCCTCTTCTGGGCGAAGTCGCTGGCGCCGCCGATCGCCAGGGCGGTCAGCGCTGCGGTGACCGCCATGATGGCCGAGACGGCCGGCGCGGTCCGCACCCGGTGGCGGTCGGCGTCGCGGACCGCCAGGCGCAGCGGGAGCGGCAGCCGGTCGGCGAACCGGGCGGTCAGCGCGATGAGGGCCGGGATGAGCAGGACGAAGCCGATGATGATCAGCGCGGCGCCGAACGCCGCGCTGAACTCGCGCAGCGCGTCCAGGCCCAGCGGGACCAGCGCGACGCCCGCGGCGATCAGGACCGCCCCCAGGACCGGCAGCCCGCGCCGGGGAGGCGGCACGCTCCTGCGCCCGGCCATGACCTCGGCGGTGTCGGTTCGGGCCGCCTGGCGCGCCGGGACGTAGGCGGCGGCCAGGCCGCTCAGCACGGCCGTGAGGACGATGGCGGCGATCCAGATCCACGGCACGTCCCAGGGCGGCAGGTCACGCCCCTTGGGGCGGTTCTCCGTCAGCACCAGCCGTCCCGCCCAGCCGAAGAGGAACCCGAAGGCCGTGCCGAGCAGTCCGGCGAGGCCGCCGAGCAGCAGGCCCGAGCAGAGCACGAGGGCGCGCAGCTGGCCGGGGGAGCCGCCCGCGGCCGAGACCAGCGCCAGGAGCCGGTGCTGGCGGCGCAGCCCGACGGCGAACGCGGGACCCGCCAGCAGGACCGTCTCCAGCACCACCATCGCGATGATCAGGGCGTTCACCGCGGTCCCCTCCGGGCCCCCTCCCGCGATCATGGACGTGCCCGCGATCAGCGGAAGGGCGGTGAACGCCGCCACCGGGAGGGCGATCATCGCGATGATCAGGGCGGAGCGGGGACGGGAGTTCAGGGCGTCGCGCCAGGCGAGACGCAGGGTCGCACGCAGGCCGTTCATCGCTTCTCCAGGAGGATCTCGGGCCCGGGGGCGGGTTCGGTGGAGTCGACGGCCAGGCCGTCGCGCAGGAACACCACCCGGTCGGCCCAGGCGGCGTGCCGGGACTCGTGGGTGACCATCAGGCAGGCCGTGCCCGCGTCGCAGCGGGCCCGCAGCACGCGCATGATCTCCTCGCCTCCGTTGGAGTCCAGGGCCCCGGCGGGCTCGTCGGCCAGGATCAGCCGCCGCTCTCCCACCAGGGCGCGGGCGATGGCGACGCGCTGGCGCTGGCCTCCGGACATCTCCTCGGGGAAGCGGCCCGCCTCGCCGACGAGACCCACCTCGGAGAGCGCGGACATGGCGTCGGCGCGGGCCGTGCGGGTGCGGACGCCGTCGAGTTCCCGGGGGAGCATGACGTTCTCGGCGGCGGTGAGGGAGGGGATCAGGTTCAGCTCCTGGAAGACGTAGCCGATGGAGCGGCGGCGCAGGGCGGCCCGCGCGGTGGCGCCCAGGCCCGTCAGGTCGGTTCCGGAGACGACGACCCTGCCCCGGGTGGGCGTGACCAGCCCGCCCGCGAGGTTGAGCAGGGTGGACTTGCCGGAGCCGGACGGCCCCATCACGGCGACGAACTCGCCGGGCAGGACGGTCAGGGACAGGCCGCGCAGGGCGCGGACCAGAGCGGCTCCGCCGCCGTGGTCGCGGTGGACGTCATCGAGTTCGAGCACGCTCATCGGAATCCTCGCCTATGGGGGGTGCGGCGTCATGCGCCGGGACGGGTGGAGCGGTGTGCAGCAGGGTGGTCTCGCAGTGGTCGAGCCAGCGGATCTCGGCCTCGGCCTGGAAGATCATCGATTCCAGGACCAGCGGCCAGGCGGGGCCTTCCGCGGTGGTCTTGAGCTTCGTGAGGTCCCGCATGGAGCGCAGGGTCGCGGCGCGCTGGGCCTGGACCACGGCGCGGACGTCGACGCCGGGGCTGGTGAGGGCGAGCGCGAGCTTGACGGCCAGTTCGTCCCGGGGCCTCTCGGCTCGGGTGAGAGGGGTGGCGAACCACTGGCGGACCTCCTCGGCGCCCCGCTCGGTGAGCGAGTAGACCGAGCGGCCCTCCTCGTCCTGGCCCCCGCGCAGGACGAGTTCGTCGCGTTCGAGGCGGCCGAGCGTGCTGTAGACCTGGCCGATGTTCAGCGGCCAGGTGCTTCCGGTCGCCGCCTCGAATTCGGTGCGCAGCTGGTAGCCGTAGCGGGGCCCTCGGGAGAGCAGGGCCAGCAGGCTGTGGCGGATGGACATGCATACTGAGTATGCATACCGAGTATGCATCGGGCAAGCGCGTCGGGTTTACGGCCGTGTCGCTGCTGCTCCGGGGGCCCCGTCCGCAATACGGTGCAGGGATTCGGAAAGTCCCCGGGGAGCCCTCAGCAGTGACCACACCCACCCTCCAGCCCACTCTCAGCCTGGCCCGAGAGATCCTGGGCGTGTACGACCAGCGTTTCCTCCAGATGGAGCCGCCCGTCCGGCGGCGGGTGGCGACGGCGACCAAGGACATGCTCGACGAGCTGCTCACCGCCGACGTCCGCAGGGAACTCCCCGAACGCGACAGGCTGCGCGCCTTCTGCATCGAGAACGAGCTCTTCGAGGAGCTGGAGCGGCTGATCGCCGACGAGGCCGCCGGGCACAGGGAGGGCGCGGTCGTCGTCGGCGGCCGGATCTACGCGGTCTACCCCTACCTGCGCGGCGTCCCCCGCCAGGACGCGGACATCACCGCGGAGGTCGGCGTCGAGCACTCCCTGGAGTCCCTGGGCTGGTCCAAAGGGCTGCTGAAGGTGAGGGGATGGGCGAGGATCGCCCGGATTCAGGCCAAGAATCCGGAGATCCACCTCATAATGCGGGACGGCCGGGACGAGATTCGGATCGAGACCGAGCCCCTCGGGAACGCTCCTTCCGAGGGGGCGTTCGAGGCCCTGCTGGAGGTGCCGGAGGGCGGGCCGTGGGCGGTCCACGTCGAGGTCCGCACGCTGGGACTCCGCAGGTCCACGCCGTTCGGCGCGCACCGGCCGGAGGGTTTCAGGGCCCCCGGCGAACGCGAGGACGTCCGCGTCGGACTGGCCGGCGGTCTGCGTGTCGAGAGGGTGGCCGGGGAGGTCCCGAGGCCCCGCCGTTCGTGGCAGTTCTGGCGTGGGCGTCAGGCGTGAGCCCCGGCGGGGATAGACTCGGTGGCGGGCGCGACACGAGGGCGTGGCGGCCTCCAACCTGCAGAGATCTCTCACCCCAAGGAATCCCACGTTGAGTAAGCCAGTCGTCCTCGTCGCCGAAGAACTGTCCCCGGCCGGCATCGCCGTCCTGGAGAACGACTTCGAAGTCCGGTACGTGGACGGGGCCGATCGTGCCGCCCTCCTCCCCGCGGTCGCCGACGTCGACGCCATGATCATCCGTTCCGCCACCAAGGCCGACGCCGAGGTGTTCGAGCACGCCAAGCGGCTGCGGGTCGTCGCCCGCGCCGGCGTCGGCCTCGACAACGTGGACGTCGAAGCGGCCACCAAGGCCGGCGTCATGGTCGTGAACGCGCCGACCTCCAACATCGTCACCGCCGCCGAGCACGCGATCGCGCTGCTGCTGGCCACCGCGCGGAACGTTCCGCAGGGCCACTCGGCGCTCAAGCAGGGCGAGTGGAAGCGCTCCAAGTACACCGGCGTCGAGCTGCAGGGCAAGACCGTCGGCGTGCTGGGCCTGGGCCGCATCGGCATCCTGGTCGCCCAGCGGCTGGCCGGGTTCGACATGGAGATCATCGCCTACGACCCCTACATCCAGGCCGCCCGCGCCGCCCAGCTCGGCGTCAAGCTGGTCTCCCTGGACGAACTGCTGCAGCAGGCGGACTTCATCACCGTCCACCTGCCCAAGACCAAGGAGACCCTCGGCCTCATCGGGGACCGCGAGCTGAACCTGGTCAAGCCCGAGGTGCGGATCGTCAACGCCGCCCGCGGCGGCATCGTGGACGAGGCCGCGCTCGACCGGGCCCTGACCGACGGCCGCGTCGCCGGCGCCGGCCTGGACGTCTTCTCCACCGAGCCGTGCACCGACAGCCCGCTGTTCAAGCACGACAACGTGGTGGCCACCCCGCACCTGGGCGCCTCCACCCACGAGGCCCAGGAGAAGGCCGGCACCCAGGTCGCCAAGTCGGTGAAGCTGGCCCTGTCGGGCGAGTTCGTGCCGGACGCCGTCAACGTCCAGGGCGGCGCCGTCGCCGAGGACCTCAAGCCGGGCCTGCCGCTGACCGAGAAGCTCGGCCGCATCTTCACCTCGCTGGCCCAGGGCGTCCCGGTCCGCCTGGACGTGATCGTCCGCGGCGAGATCACCGCGCATGACGTCAAGGTGCTGGAGCTGGCCGCGCTCAAGGGCGTCTTCAGCGGGGTCGTCGAGGAGTCGGTGACGTTCGTCAACGCGCCGCTGCTCGCCGGCGAGCGCGGGATCGAGGTCTCGCTGACCACCAGCGAGGAGTCCCCGGCCTGGCGCAACGTCATCACCGTCAAGGGCACGATGGCCGACGGCGAGGTCATCTCGGTCTCCGGCACCCTGTCGGGCCCGCGCCACCTGGAGCGCATCGTCGAGATCAACGGCTTCGACCTGGAGCTCTCGCCCGCCCCGCACATGGCGGTCCTGGGCTACGTCGACAAGCCGGGCGTCATCGGCGTCATCGGCAAGCTGCTGGGCGACCGGGGCGTCAACATCGCGGGCATGCAGGTCGGCCGCGACGCCAAGGGCGGCAAGGCGCTGACCGTGCTGACCGTCGACTCCGCGATCGCCCAGGACGACCTGGAGACCCTCGGCACCGAGATCGGCGCCGGCCTGGTCCGCCAGATCGAGCTCGCCGACTGAGGCGTCCCCGCCTTTCGCGGGGACGCTGGAACAAGCCAGCACACGAA
>NZ_BAAATZ010000009.1:213046-410809 GCF_039533685.1 Actinocorallia aurantiaca
GCCGGGAGGGCGTTTTCCGTTTTCGTGGCACAAGTTCCACATGTTGCATTTGTGGTGAGAGGTGAATTGGTCAGAGAATTTCATAAATTGCCGTGAAGGGGGAAGAAAGACCTGCCTTCTGGGGAAATGGGATTGTTCCCGGTGCCAGATGGGGCGGCCGGTTTCCGGAAGCACACCCGGGTGGAACAGATCAAGCAGTTCGCGATTGCCTCCGGGATCGGGCAATGGCGGGCCGAGGAAGGGCTCTGACCTGGTCAAAAGCCGGACGACGGGCCGGGCTGAGAGCTTTTCCGGAGGTCCGTCGATGATCGAATGTGAGAGTCGCAGACCCCGGTGCCGGAAATCCGAACCGCCGGCGCGGGACGGGCGTCAGAAGATCCGAAGCCTCGGAGCCGGTGCAGGGCATCGGCCCGAAGAGACAGCGGAGAGTTGAGGGCTGGTCGTGACGCGGTGGGGAATCTACGCTCCTGGTGTGGGAACGACTTGGCCTTTCGCCGGCCGCGAGTCCGAAGTGGCCGCCATCCGGGACGCGCTGTTCGACCGCTCCGGGCCCGGAGCGCTGGTGAGCGGCGCCCCCGGCTCGGGCAAGAGCCGGCTGATCGCCGAGGTCGTCCTCGGCCACGTCCCCGACCTGCCGGTCGTCGAGGCCCGCGCCGGACAGGCCCCGGCCGCGCCGTTCGGCGCCTTCGCCCACCTGCTGCCGCTGCGCTCCCCGGTGCGCGAGGTGGCGTCGGCCGTGGAGACCATCCTGGCCAAGGCCGGTTCGGGCACCTTCCTGCTGGTCGCCGACGACGTCCACGAACTCGACGAGCAGTCGGCCCGGCTGCTGCGCGCCCTGACCGGGACCGGCAGGGCCCGGCTGCTGGCGGCGGGGGAGCGCCTGCCCGAGCCGCTGGCCGCGCTCACCCCCGTCCCGGTGGTGCTGGCGCCGCTCGCCGACGTCACCCTGGTCGAGCCGGTCGACGGACCGACCGCCGCCTACCTGGCCGAGGCGGCGCAGGGCGACCTGCGCCTGCTGCACGAACTGGTGCGGATCGGCCGGGCCACCGGGGTGCTCTCCGGAGACCACTGGCAGGACCCGCCCGCGCGCACCGGCCAGAAGGCCGCCTCCCTGGAGGAGGCGCTCGCCCAGGCGTCGCTGCTGGCCGCGCTCGGCCGCCCGGAGGAGGCGGAGGAACTGCTGGCCACATCCCCGCGCCGGCCCGAGGACAGGGCCAGGACGACCTTCGCCCGCGCCAGGGCCGCCAACCTCGCCTACGGCCTGGGCCGGGCCGAGGAGGCCGACCGGGTGCTGGGCATCGCGCTGGAGACCGTCTCCGAGCCCGCCGAACGCCGCCGCGTCCTGGCCCAGCGGGCCGAGTTCGCCCTGCACCGGGCCGACTGCCGGCAGGCGCTGGATTTGGCCGACGACGCCGCCTCCGGGCCCGGCGCCCACCCGGTGGCCGACGCGCGGATCACCTCCGTCCAGGCCGTGACCGCCGCGCTGACCGGCCAGGCCGCCGCCGCGCTCGACAAGGTGCGCGCCGGGCTGCACGGTCTGGACGACTGGTTCCCGCGGGCGTCCGAGTGCGCCCCGCTGCTGGAGTTCGCCCGCGCCGAGGTGTGGCTGTCGGTCGGGGACCTCGACGCCGCGGGGGAGGACGGCGCGCCGTCCTCCGACCCGGTCGCGCACGCCGCGGTCCAGGCCCGGGTGCTGCGGGCCCGCGGCCAGATCCACGCGGCGCTGCGCGAGGGCTGGGACGGGGCCAGGCTGCTGAGCCGGGGCCACTCCCTGTTCGCCGGTCCGTGCCTGGGCGAGCTGGCGCACGCCGCCGCCCTCGCCGGGGACCTGGCCACCGCCCGCGACGCGCTGGCCGAGGCCGACCGGCGGGCGCTGCCGACGATGCGGGCGCTGTGGTTCCCGGTGGCGCTGGCCCGGCCGTGGCTGCTGGTCGCCCAGGGCGCCGTCGGCGCCGCGGTGCACGGACTGCTCGACGCCGCGGCCGCGGCCGAGGCGCTGGAGCTGCGCCCGTACGCGGTGTCGGCGCTGCACGACGTGGTCAGGCTGGGCGCGGCCGGCGTGGTCGCCGACCGGCTGGCGCAGCTCGCCGAGGACTCCGAGGGCGATCTCGCCGCCCTGTGCGCCAGGCACGCCGAGGCCGCGGCGGCGGGCGACTGGTCGGGACTGATCGGGGTGTCCTTCGAGTTCGAGGGGCTCGGCATGACCCTGCACGCGGCCGAGGCCGCCGCCCAGGCCGCCGAGGTGCATTGGGACAAGCAGCAGGCCGCCGCGGCCGGCACCCGGGCCTGGGTGATGGTGCAGCGCTGCGACCAGGTGCGCACCCCGGCGCTGCGCACCGCCGCGGTGCCCGACCTGACCAGGATCCAGTACGAGATGGCCGAGCTGGTCGCCGGCGGCAGGTCCGAGGAGGAGATCTCCGAGCTGATGTCGCTGCCGCTCCGCACGGTCGCCGACCAGCTCGTGGAGATCTGCGCCAAGCTCGGGGTCTCCGGGCCCGAGCGGCTGGCCGTCCTGCTGGCGCCCGAGGTCTGAGCCGCCGCGGCTCCCGACATCCGCGTCCTGGTATGTGAGATGAATGCCCGATGTGTGAGACGGATGCACTACGATGCCAGCATGGCTTCCCGCAGCATCCGACTCGCAGTCGTCGCAGGTGACGGTATCGGCCCCGAGGTCGTGGCCGAGGGCCTCAAGGTCCTCGACGTGATCGCCGGCCAGTACGACCTGTCGATCGAGAAGACCTCCTACGACCTGGGCGCCGCGCGCTGGCACCGCACCGGCGAGGTGCTGCCCGAGTCCGTGCTCGAGGAGATCCGGGGGCAGGACGCCATCCTGCTGGGCGCGATCGGCGACCCGACCGTCCCGTCCGGCGTGCTGGAGCGGGGACTGCTGCTGAGCCTGCGCTTCGCCCTCGACCACTACGTGAACCTGCGGCCGGTCAAGCTGCTGCCCGGCGTGACGTCCCCGCTGGCCGGCGTCACCCCCGACGACATCGACATGATCGTCGTCCGGGAGGGCACCGAGGGCCCCTACACCGGGGTCGGCGGCGTGCTGCGCAAGGGCACCCCGCACGAGGTCGCCACCCAGGAGAGCGTCAACACCGCCTTCGGCGCCGAGCGGGTCATCCGCTACGCCTTCGAGGTCGCCGCCGCCCGCCCGCGCAAGAAGCTGACGCTCGTCCACAAGGACAACGTGCTGACCTTCGCCGGCGACCTGTGGCAGCGCACCCTGAAGAAGGTCGCCGCCGAGTTCCCCGACGTCACCACCGACTACTGCCACGTCGACGCGGCCACGATGTTCTTCGTGAACAACCCGCAGCGGTTCGACGTCGTCGTCACCGACAACCTCTTCGGCGACATCATCACCGACATCGGCGCGGCGATCGCCGGCGGCATCGGCCTGGCGGCCTCCGGGAACATCAACCCCGACCGCTCCGTGCCGTCCATGTTCGAGCCGGTCCACGGCAGCGCCCCCGACATCGCCGGGCAGTTCAAGGCGGACCCGACGGCCACCATCCTGTCGGTCGCCATGCTGCTGGACCACCTCGGCCTGCCCGAGGCCGCACGCAAGATCGAGAAAGCGGTCGGCGAGGACCTCACCGAGCGCACGGGCCCGCGCCCGACCCAGCAGGTCGGCGACGACATCGCCAAGCGAGTAGCCGGGTAGGCGGCAGCCACCCCGGTGAGTGACGGGCGCGCCGCGAACCGACGCGGCGCGCCCGTTTTTGTGTGCGCCGCGTAGCCCCCGCGTGAGATAGAGCACACAATGAAGAGAAGCCGGTAGAATCTTTGCCGGTGATCCGGGAGAGGTACAGAAATGATCGAATTCGAGATCGAGCTCGTCGACCGGCGCAAGAGCGCCCAGGAGCGGGAGGCCGTGCTGGCCGATCCCGGCTTCGGGCTGCACTTCACCGAGCACATGATCACGATCGAGTGGGACAAGGAACAGGGCTGGCACGACGCGCGGCTGCGGCCGTACGGGCCGCTGTCCCTCGACCCGGCCACCAAGGTCTTCCACTACGGCCAGGAGCTCTTCGAGGGGCTCAAGGCCTACCGCCAGCCGGACGGCACGATCGTCAGCTTCCGGCCCCAGGCCAACGCGGCGCGCTTCAACACCTCCTGTGACCGGATGGCCATGCCCCGGCTGCCCGAGGAGACCTTCCTGAAGTCGCTGGAGCTGCTGTGCGACGCCGACCGCGACTGGGTGCCGACGCGTGAGGGCCACAGCCTCTACCTGCGGCCGTTCATCATCGCCACCGAGACGGGCATGGGCGTCAACTACCCGTCGAACAAGTACATGTACTGCGTGATCGCCGCGCCGTCGGCGTCCTACTTCTCCGGCGCCGTCAAGCCCGTCTCGGTCTGGCTGTCGCGGGACTACACCCGGGCGGCCCCCGGCGGCACCGGGTTCGCCAAGTGCGGCGGCAACTACGCCGCGGCGTTCGTCGCCCAGCAGGAGGCCGTCGCCAAGGGCTGCGACCAGGTCGTCTGGCTGGACGCCGCCGAGCACCGCTGGGTGGAGGAGATGGGCGGCATGAACCTCTTCTTCGTCTACGGCTCCGGCCCCGACGCGCGCCTGGTCACCCCGCCGACCGCCGGCACCATCCTGCCCGGCATCACCCGCGACTCCCTCCTCAAGCTCGCCCCCGAGCTCGGCATCCCCGTCTCCGAGGAGATGATCAGCGTCGAGCAGTGGCGCGACGACGTGGCGTCCGGCGCCCTCACCGAGGTCTTCGCCTGCGGTACCGCCGCCGTGATCACCCCGGTCGGCCGCGTCAAGGGCGAAGAGGGCGAGTTCACCATCTCCGAAGCGGGCGGCCCCGTCACCATGAGGCTCCGCGAGGAACTGGTCGGCATCCAGTACGGCCGGCGCCCCGACCCCTACGGCTGGATCACCTCCCTCGCCTGAGCCGTCCCCGACTCCGCCGCGCCCTCCCGTCATCTCCGTGCTCCCGGATCACCGTGGCGGGAGGGGCCGGCCGGATCACCACCACCCGCCCGTCCCCTCCGTGTCTCAGATCACATGACGCGGGATGTGACGGATGCGTTACAGCTGTGGCAGACTGACCCTGTTATGAGCACCGGCCTGATCATTATCAGACGGCGCGTCGGCTAAAGGGCATCGCCGGCGCGCAGACCTCTCACGTCCGTGAGGGGTCTTTTTGTTTCGCCGGGCTCTTCGCAGAGGGGTTCTCCATGAGCGACGGCTTCCACGTCTACGACACCACCCTCCGGGACGGATCCCAGCAGGAGGGCCTGAACCTCAGCGTTCAGGACAAGCTGGTGATCGCCCGGCATCTGGACTCGCTGGGCGTGGGCTTCATCGAAGGCGGATGGCCCGGCGCCAACCCCAAGGACACCGAGTTCTTCCGGCTCGCCCGGACCGAGCTCGATCTCAAGCACGCGCAGCTGGCCGCGTTCGGCGCGACCCGCCGGGCCGGCCTGAAGGCCGCCGACGACCCTCAGGTGGCCGCCCTGCGCGATTCACGTGCCCCGGTCGTCACCCTTGTGGCCAAAAGCCACGACCGGCACGTGGAACTGGCCCTCCGCACGACGCTGGAGGAGAACCTCGCGATGATCCGCGACACCGTCTCCCACCTTCGCGCGGAGGGCCAACGGGTCTTCGTCGACGCCGAGCACTTCTTCGACGGGTTCAAGGCCAACCGCGCCTACGCGCTGGAGGTCGTCCGGACCGCCGCCGAGGCCGGGGCCGACGTCGTGGCGCTGTGCGACACCAACGGCGGGATGCTGCCGGACGAGCTCGCGGACGTCGTGCACGAGGTCGTCGGCGCGGGGGCCAGGGTCGGCATCCACTGCCACGACGACTCCGGCTGCGCGGTGGCCAACTCGCTGGCCGCGGTGCGGGCGGGCGCCACGCACGTCCAGGGCTGCGCCAACGGGTACGGGGAGCGCTCGGGCAACGCGAACCTCTTCACCGTGATCGGCAACCTCCAGCTCAAACGCGGCATGAACATCGTCGGCGACGCCCAGCTCGCCGAGATGACGCGGATCGCGCACGCCGTCTCCGAGGCCACCAACGTGACGCTCAGCTCCCAGGCCCCCTACGTGGGCCACTCGGCGTTCGCGCACAAGGCCGGCCTGCACGCCTCCGCCGTCAAGGTCGACCCGAACCTCTACCAGCACATCGACCCGCTGGTCGTCGGCAACGACATGCGCATGCTGGTGTCGTCCATGTCGGGCCGGGCCTCGGTCGAGCTCAAGGGCAAGGAGCTGGGCTACGACGTGTCCGGGCAGAAGGCCGCCGAGGTCGTCTCCCGGGTCAAGGACCTGGAGTCCAAGGGCTACACCTTCGAGGCCGCCGACGCCTCCTTCGAGCTGCTGCTGCGCGAGGAGCTCGCCGGCGCCCGCACCTCCTACTTCACCGTCGAGTCCTGGCGGGTCATCGCCGAGCAGCGGCCCGACGGGGTGCAGATCAGCGAGGCCACCGTCAAGGTGCACGCCAAGGGCGAGCGGATCATCGCCACCGGCGAGGGCAACGGCCCGGTCAACGCGCTGGACACCGCGCTGCGGTTCGCGCTGGAGCGCCTCTACCCCGAGCTGGCCAACCTGGAGCTGGTGGACTTCAAGGTGCGCATCCTGGAGGGCTCGCACGGCACCGACGCGATCACCCGGGTGCTCATCGACTCCTCCGACGGCAAGGCCGAATGGGGCACCGTAGGGGTCGGCGAGAACGTCATCGCCGCGTCCTGGCAGGCGCTGGAGGAGGCCGTCACCTACAGCCTGCTGCGCGCAGGGTACGACCCGTCCTGACCGGGTAGACCAGGGGTGATGTACCGAGTCACCGACAACAGCGCGGCCCTGCGGTACGAGGTCTTCACCGACGAGGGCGACCTGGCGGGTTTCTCCACCTACACCCGCCAGGGCGATCATGTCGTCTTCCACCACACCGAGATCGCCGACGAGTTCGAGGGCCACGGCCTGAGCGGGGCGCTGGTGCGCGGCGCGATGGAGGACATCCGCGCCCGGGGGCTCAGGGTGGTGCCCCTCTGCCCCTTCGTGCTGGAGTACCTGGAACGCCACATGGAGTTCGACGGCCTGCGCGCCTGAAAGAGGCCCGCGCCCCCTGCCGGGGCGCGGGCCTCCGCGTTCGGCCTACTTGGGCTCGACCCGCTGGATGACCTCGAAGCCCCACAGCTCCGCCCCCGACGCGGCGGGTCCGCCGTGCCCGTGGCCGTGCCCGTGCCCGGAGCCCTGCTGGGCGTCCGCGGCGGCCTTGGCGTGCCCCTGCGAGAACGCCTGGCTCTTGGTCCAGGCCTGGAAGGCCTCCTCGCTGCTCCACCGGGTGTACACCAGGTAGCGGTCGGTGCCGTCCACGGGACGCAGTAGCTCGAAGCCCTCGAACCCCTCCGACCCCTCGACCAGCCCGGCCCGGGCCGCGAACCGCTTCTCCAGCTCGGGCCCCATGCCCTCGGGGACCGTCAGTGCATTGATCTTCACAACGCTCATGCGCCGCTCCTTCTCCGCCGAAGTCGTCGATCTCCACGCTATCGGGACGGTGAGCGGGGGAGGGAAGGGGCTGTGGACGGCGGGCGGGCAGGAGCGTACACGGCTAGTCTGGGGCAGATCACCTCAAGTCACCGGTCGAGAACGGTGCGGGAGGCGACGGACCGAACCGGGGGCGGTGCTCCGGCGTCCGAATCCGGGAGATCATCTCGTACGGGTGGGAGGGTGCGTCTTGGACGCCGAGGAGGAACGGTCGGCGGGGTCCGCGCGGCGGGACGACGAGGAGGGGTGGGCGACCGCGCCGCTCGTCCTCTCGCCCAGGCCTCTGCCCGACGTGGTGTTCGGGTCCGTGAAGCCCGCCCCGGCCGAGCCGCGCGAGCCCGCCGCCGTACCGCCGGAGGCCGGGCCCGAAGAGGTCACCGGGCCGCAGGCGGTGGTGGGGGCGCCGCCCGCCGCGGAGCGACGGCAGGGGCGGAAGGCGCTCCTGCTGGTGGCGGTCGTGCTGGCGGGGGCGCTTGCCGTGACGCTGGTGGCGGCGGCCTTGTGGTCGTCGGACTCCGAAGGCAGGGTTCCCCAGGCCGCGCCGGACGCCTCCACGTCGGCGGCCGTGCCGGGGGACGGCACGCCGGAGCCTGGGCAGAGGGCCGAGGAGGGCTCGCCGCCGGAGCAGTGGCCTCCCGCCGCGGCCGATGATCCGGCGGAGCCCGCGGCGGTGACGGCACCGCCGGTCTCCGGGACCACGGCGCAGGGCGTGGAGGTGACGTACCGGACGGTCGAGGTCTCGGACGGGTACTTCGAGGGCGAGGTGACGCTCACCAACGGCACCGGGGCCGAGTTGAAGGACTGGACCCTCTCCTTCACCTATCCGGGGGCCTCGATCAGGAACGTCTGGGCCGGGCACCTCTGGACGCGGGACGACGGGACGGTGGTCGTCACCGGGGACGAGAACACCGCCTCGATCCCGGAGGGGGCGTCGGCGACCGTCAGGTTCGGCGGATCCGGGACGCCGTCCGGGCCGCAGGGCTGCACCCTGAACGGGAGCGCCTGCGGTCTCTGATCGCGCGGCGGCCGTGTGAGAGGCTGGGATCGTGCGTATTGCAAGGTTTTCCGCAGGTGAGGAAGTTTCCTTCGGGGTCGTCGAAGGCGAGGAGATCGCGGAGGTCTCGGGGCATCCGTTCCTGGGCGAGATCCGCTTCACCGGGGCCAGGCACCCGGTGGCGGACGTCCGGCTGCTGGCGCCGATCCTGCCCAGCAAGGTGATCGCGATCGGCAGGAACTACGCCGAGCACGCCCGGGAGATGGGCTCGGAGGTCCCCGAGGAGCCGCTGTTCTTCCTCAAGCCGTCCACCTCCGTCGTCGGGCCGTACGAGGCGGTCCGGTATCCGGAGAAGCTCTCCCGGCGCGTCGACTACGAGGGCGAGCTCGCCGTCGTCATCGGCCGGCTGTGCCGCGAGGTCCCGGTCTCCCGCGCCCAGGAGGTGATCTTCGGCTACACGTGCGCCAACGACGTGACCGCCCGCGACCTCCAGGGCAGGGACGGGCAGTGGACCAGGGCCAAGGGCTTCGACACCTTCTGCCCCCTGGGCCCCTGGATCGAGACCGTGCTCGACCCGTCCGACCTGGCGATACGTACCCTGGTCAACGGCGAGGTGCGCCAGTCCTCCCGCACCTCCTCGATGATCCACGACATTCCCCGTCTCATCGCCCACGTCAGCCAGGTGATGACCCTCCTGCCGGGCGACGTCATCCTGACCGGCACCCCCGAGGGCGTCGGCCCGCTGGAGCTCGGCGACACGGTGAGCGTGGAGGTCGAGGGGATCGGCGAGCTGAGCAACCGGGTCGTCGCCCGCGACTGAGCCCTCCGGGGACAGGGGTCCGGTGCGCTTCGGGGAATCGTTTTGGCTAGTACTCGGTAAGTCCTGTAAGCTTTCCGAGGTCGCCAGGGAACAGCCCGAAAGGGAAGGTCCCGAAGCGCGATGGGGTATGGTGTAATCGGCAACACGACTGATTCTGGTTCAGTTATTCTAGGTTCGAGTCCTGGTACCCCAGCAAGTCCCCCCGGATTCCATTCGGGAGTGGTCTGCAAGTCCTGCCTCCGTCGTCTAGTGGCCCAGGACGCCGCCCTCTCAAGGCGGTAGCGGCGGTTCGAATCCGCTCGGAGGTACCACCCTTTCCACAACTCCATAGCTTGCCTCCGTCGTCTAGTGGCCCAGGACGCCGCCCTCTCAAGGCGGTAGCGGCGGTTCGAATCCGCTCGGAGGTACAGGACAGAAGACCCTCTCCCGTTCACGGGAGAGGGTCTTCTTCTTTTTTCGGGCAGCGTGTTCTCAGGTGGTGCGGGACTCCTCCAGGGCGGCCGAGAGGGTCCGGGCGTCGAAGGGGCCGATGTGACGCCGGTCTCCGACGAAGAAGGTCGGGGTGCCGCGGGCGCCGCTCGCGTCCGCGCCGGCGACGTCGGCTCGGACGCGGGCCACGGTGCGCTCGTCGTCGAGGTCCCGCAGGAACCGCTCGACGTCCAGGCCGATCTCGGCGGCGTAACCGGTGAGATCCTCGAACTCGAGTTCGTCCTGGTGGGCGAAGAGGAGGTCGTGCATCTCCCAGAAGCGGCCCTGGAACCCGGCGGAGATGGCGGCGCGGGCGGCGAGTTCCGCGTGCGGGTGCACGTCGACGAGGGGCAGGTGCCGGAAGACGTAGCGCAGGTCGTCTCCGAAGCGCTTGTGCAGCTCGCGGGCGACACCCGTGGCGCGGGCGCAGAAGGGGCACTCGAAGTCGCCGTACTCCACGAGGGTGAGGGGCGCGTCGACGGGGCCTCTGATGTAGTCGGTGGCCGGGTCCACGGGGCGGTCGAGGAACCGGGGGAGGTCGGCGTCGCCCTCGCCGAGGAACCTGGCGGAGATCTGGAACAGGAGCCACCCGAGAGCCGTCGCGAGCACCAGGGCCATGAGGATCCCGACGACGACCTCGTCCTGCATGACCCGGTCGTCGAAGGCGAGCCCGGTGATGAGCAGGGAGACGGTGAACCCGATGCCGGACAGGGCGGCGCCGCTCAGGACGTGGCCCTTGCCGACGCCTTGGGGCAGCCGGCCGAGGCCGAGCCGGGCGGCGGCCAGGGTCGTCCCGCCCACACCCACCAGCTTGCCCAGGACGAGGGCGCAGGCCACGCCCCAGGTGAGCGGCGACCTGAACGCCTCGCCCAGGACGCCGCCGCGCAGGTCGACTCCGGCGTTGGCCAGCGCGAACACGGGGACGACGACATAACTGGCCCAGGGGTGCAGCATCAGCTGCAGCCGCTCGTTGACCGACACGGCCCGCCGCAGCCCCTGGGCGGCGGAGAACCCCACCTCGACCCTGGGGGACTGCCAGAAGGCGCGGAAGGACCTGGCGGCCCGCACGACGGCGTCGCGGGCGGGTTCGTGGGCGGCGATGAGCAGCCCGCCGATCATCCCGGCGATGGAGCCGTGCAGGCCCGACTCGTAGGTGGCCAGCCACAGCCCCAGCCCGGCGAGGACGTACGGGGCGGTGCGCCAGACCCCGAGGCGGCTCAGCAGCCAGAGCACCCCGCACATGACGAGCATGGCGATCAGCGCGGGCGGGTGCAGTTCGTCGGAGTAGACCAGGCCGATCACGCTCACCGCGATGATGTCGTCGATGACGGTGAAGACCAGCAGGAAGATCCGCAGCTGGGTGGAGAACCGGGGCCCGACCAGGGCCAGCGCGCCCAGCATGAACGCGGTGTCGGTGCCGACGACCACGCCCCAGCCCTGCGCGGCCGGCGCCGACGGGTTGAACGCCAGGTACACCAGCACGGGGACGAGGACGCCGCCGAGCGCCGCGGCCACGGGAATGGCGACGCGGCGCGGCTCGGTCAGCTCCCCGACGGAGAACTCGTGCCGCACCTCCAGCCCCACGACGAAGAAGAAGACCGCCATCAGGCCGTCGTTCACCCAGTGCTCGAGGTCCATCGACAGGGTGGCGCCCCCGAAGGAGACGGACGCGTCCAGGTGCCACAGGGCCTCGTACAGGTGGGACCAGGGGGAGTTCGCCCAGATCAGGGCCAGCACGGTGGCGGCGAGCAGGAGGCCGGCGCTGCCCGCCTCGGTGGTCAGGAAGCGCCGGAGGGGGGCCGACAGCTGCTCCAGCAGCGCGACCCTGCCCGCGGTGGTCTCGTCCCTCGTCGCCATGACACCGGAGAGCTACCCACGTGGAAGGGGAAGATCCCTTGGCCGGCCCGGGAGTGACGTCTATTACAGAAGTAGTATTCACCCCTGGTGACAGTGGGGGTTCCGACCGTCTTGGTGTGAAGAGGCGTCTGATGGGGAACCTGACCAGGTCATCCGGAGTTGTACGAGTGATTCCCGACCAGAGAGAGCCATGGACCACGACCCACCCACCGCCCCCGTCCGCCACCACGGGAGAGGGCGCCGGTGACCACAGCGCTCTCCCTGCTGCTGGGCGTGGCGGTGGTGCTCGCGATCACCGCGCTGACCGGCTACTTCGTCGCCCAGGAATTCGCCTACATGGCCGTGGACCGCTCCCGGCTCAGCGCCAGGGCCGGAACCGGGGACGGTGCCGCCGCCCGCGCCCTGAAGGTGACGAAGCGCACCTCCTTCATGCTGTCGGGCGCCCAGCTGGGCATCACCGTGACGGGGCTGCTCGTCGGCTACGTCGCCGAACCGATGATCGGCGAGTCCATCGGCGAGCTGCTCGGCGGGGTCGGCGTGCCCCTGGGCACCGGGGTGGCCGTCGGGACCGTGCTGGCGCTGGCCTTCTCCACGCTGGTGCAGATGCTGTTCGGGGAGTTGTTCCCCAAGAACCTCGCGATCGCACGGCCCGAGCCGGTCGCCCGCTGGCTGTCGGTCTCCACGCTGGTCTACCTGAAGGCCTTCGGTTGGCTGATCTGGGTGTTCGACCAGGCGTCCAACGTCCTGCTGCGCCTGCTGGGCATCGAGCCCGTCCACGACGTGGAGCACTCGGCCACCGAACGGGACCTGGCGCACATCGTCGCCGAGTCGCGCCGCAGCGGCGACCTGCCGCCGGACCTGTCGATCCTGCTCGACCGGATCCTGGACTTCCCGCAGCGGGACGTCGAGCACGCGATGATCCCCCGGACCCGGGTCGGCACGGTCGACCGGGAGGAGTCCATCGCCGAGGTGCGGCGCGAGATGAGCACCGGGCACTCCCGGTACCCCGTGCTGGACACCGAGGAGCGCATCGTCGGCGTGGTCGACCTGGACGACGTCCTGACCGCGCCCGACCTCTCCCGCCCGGTGTCGGAGATCATGAGGCCCGCCCTGGTGGTGCCGACGCTGATGACCCTGCCGGTGGTGCTGGACGAGCTGATCGGGCACAAGGCCCAGCTCGCCTGCGTCGTCGACGAGTTCGGGAGCTTCGCCGGGATCATCACCCTGGAGGACCTGTCCGAGGAGCTCGTCGGCGAGATCACCGACGAGCACGACGTCGAGGAGGGGGAGCCCACTGCCACCGACGCCGGAGACGCCTGGATCCTCCCCGGCAACTTCCACATCGACGAGATCGAGCGCGCCATCGACCACCGGCTTCCCGAGGGCGACTACGAGACCATCGCCGGGCTGGTGATCGCCGCCCACGGGTCGCTGCCCGAACCCGGGACGAGGCTCGAGATCGAGCTCCCCGCCGACCCGGCGGACCTGGCCCTCATCGAGGAGCCGCCGCGCCGGGTCGTCAGCGTCGAGGTCCTGGAGGTCGACAACCACGTGCCCTCGTCCATCCGGCTGGAGCTCGGGCGTGACTGGAGAGCCGCGGCGGAAGAGGGAGAGCACTGATGGAGAACCCCTGGATCGTCCTCACGGTGACCGTCCTGATCATCGCGCTGAGCGCGTTCTTCGTCGCGGTCGAGTTCGCCCTGATCGCCGCCAGGCGCCACCGGCTGGAGGACGCCGCGCACACCAGCAGGTCGGCGCGGGCCGCGCTGCGCAGCGCCTCGGAGCTCACCGTGCTGCTGGCCGGCTCGCAGCTCGGCATCACCGTCTGCACGCTGGCGCTGGGCGCGGTCACCAAGCCGGCGGTGCACCACTGGCTCACCCCGGTCTTCTCCTCCTGGGGGCTGGCCCCCTGGACGGCCGACGCCGCCGGCTTCGTGCTCGCCCTGATCATCGTGACGTTCCTGCACCTGGTCGTCGGGGAGATGGCGCCCAAGTCGTGGGCGATCGCGCACCCGGAGAAGTCCGCGACGATGCTGGCGCTGCCCATGCGCGGGTTCATGTGGCTGACCCGGCCGCTGCTGCGCGGGCTGAACGAGGCGGCGAACTGGTGCCTGAGGAAGGTCGGGGTGGAGGCCGCCGACCAGGTCGCGGCGGGCCAGGACCCGGAGGCCCTGCGGCACCTGGTGGAGCACTCGGCCAACGTCGGGGCGCTCGACAGCAGGTACTCCGAGCAGCTCTCCGGAGCCCTGGACCTGCAGGACCTGCGGCTCGGCGACCTGGTGAGCCGGGACGCCGCACCCACGTGCGTGCCCGAGGGGGCCACGGTGGCCGACGTCCAGGCGGCGGGCCGGGCCTCGGGCCACCTGCGCATCCTGGTGACGAGGCCGGGCGTCGACTGGAGCGTCGTCCACGTGCGGGACACGCTGACCGAGCCGGAGACGTCGGGCATCGACCACCTGACCCGTCCGGCCCACCGGATGGAGGCCGAGACGCCCGTCTACACGGCTCTCGCCCTGATGCGGGAGGCCAGCAACCAGCTCGCCCTCGTCACCGAGGGAGGGAAGGTCGTCGGGGTCATCACGATCGCGGACATCCTCCGCCACCTCTTCCCCCGGCCGGAGAAGAGCGGAGCGACCGCCGCCGCCGGGCGGTGAGCGTCACCACATCGGACGTTCCGGACCTCCGGGTCGGCAGCGGGTAGGATCCCTGTGCCGGACCGGAAGGCGAAGACGCCCCCCGTGCCGTTCTCCGCGAACAGAAGACGGGCCCCGCGCCCGCTTCCGCACGGCTCCCTCGTGGGCGTGCCCGTACCCGAGGGGTCCTTGTTCTCTTGCCGTCCTTCGCGCTGCCCCGCCTCCGCCCATCCCTGCCGTCGCCCAAGGTGCTGCGCACCGAGGTGCTGGCGGGGCTGGTGGTGGCGCTCGCCCTGATCCCCGAGGCGATCTCGTTCTCGATCATCGCGGGCGTCGACCCGAGCGTCGGGCTGTTCGCCTCGTTCACGATGGCCGTCACCATCGCGATCGTCGGCGGGCGGCCCGCGATGATCTCGGCGGCGACCGGGGCGGTGGCGCTGGTCGTCGCGCCGCTGAACATGGAGCACGGGCTCGGATACCTCGTGGCGGCCGTCATCCTCGGCGGGATCTTCCAGATCGTGCTGGGGGCGCTGGGAGTGGCGCGGCTGATGCGGTTCGTGCCGCGCTCGGTGATGGTCGGGTTCGTCAACGCGCTGGCGATCCTGATCTTCATGGCGCAGCTGACCGAACTGCGGGACGTGCCGTGGGCGGTGTACCCGCTGGTGATCGGCGGGCTGGCGCTGATGAACCTGCTGCCCAGGCTGACCTCGGTGGTGCCGGCGCCGCTGGTGTCGATCGTCGCGCTCACCGCGCTGACCGTCGGCGCCGGGATCGCGGTGCCGACCGTGGGCGACAGGGGCGTGCTGCCGTCGTCGCTGCCGGGTCTCGGGCTGCCGGACGTGCCGTTCACCGCCGAGACCCTGAGGATCATCGCGCCGTACGCGCTGGCGCTCGCCCTCGTCGGGCTGATGGAGTCGCTGATGACGGCCAAGCTCGTCGACGACCTCACCGACACGCATTCCAACAAGACCCGCGAGTCGATCGGGCAGGGCGTCGCCAACGTCGTCACCGGGTTCTTCGGCGGCATGGGCGGCTGCGCCATGATCGGCCAGACGATGATCAACGTGAAGAACGGGGCGCGGACCCGGATCTCGACGTTCCTGGCCGGGGTCTTCCTGATGATCCTGTGCATCGTGTTCGGGCCGGTCGTCTCGGACATCCCGATGGCCGCGCTGGTCGCGGTGATGGTGCTGGTGTCGGTCTCGACCTTCGACTGGCACTCCGTCGCGCCCGGGACGCTGAAGCGCCTGCCCGTCGGCGAGACCACCGTCATGGTCGTCACCGTCGGGATGGTCGTCGCGACCCACAACCTCGCGATCGGCGTCGTGGTCGGCTCGATCACCGCGATGGTCATCTTCGCCCGGCGGGTCGCGCATCTCGTTGACGTCACCTCCGTCACCGACCCCGACGGCGGCCGCGTCGTCTACGCCGTCACCGGAGCGCTCTTCTTCGCCTCCAGCAACGACCTCGTCTACCGCTTCGACTACGCGGGCGACCCCGAGCACGTGACGATCGACCTGTCCGGCGCCCACATCTGGGACGCCTCCTCCGTCGCGGCCCTCGACGCCGTCGAGACCAAGTACGCCCAGCGCGGCAAGACCGTCGAGATCATCGGCCTCAACAAGCCCAGCGCGGCCATGCACGGCACCCTCAGCGGAGAGCTCTCCAGCCACTGAGCGCCGGTCGGCCCCGGGGCGTCAGCGGGTCCTGCGCTTCTTCACCGCGTCGAGGACTGCCGACAGGGGCCGGGGCCCTCGCCGCCGGTGCGGGGGAGCGGCGGGCCGGGGGGCGGGGACGTCGACCGCGATCTCGTCGCCGAGTTCGTAGCCGTCGGCGAGGGTGAGGGAGTCGCCGCTCCAGAAGCGGCCGGGGTCGTACCAGTTGGGGCGCCGGCTCCTGGGGAGCAGGCCCATGGCCCCGTAGGTGAGGGCGACCACCTCGGCGCAGTAGGCGCTCTCCAGGGCCTGCTGCTCCTTGAGGAAGGGGATGCGGCCCTTGAACCAGCGGGTGGTGAGGCGGGCGGTCGAGGGGAAGGGGGTGCCGTCCAGGCGGGCGATCATCCTGAGGGCGGCGTCCTCGCTGTCGCGGGTGATGGGCCGGTCGAGCTGGCGCAGCCAGGCGCGCTGGCCGTAGCGGGCCCCCCACTGGCAGACGGCGTCGTGCATGTCGTGCAGCTGGACGCCGCGGTGCCTGGTGCCCGACCACAGGTCGGGGAGCGAACTGCCCAGCTCGGCGTGCCACATCAGCGGCGGCAGGTCGTCGACGACCAGGGACATGCCGACGTGGTTGACAGGGCTGTTGGTCAGCGTCTGGATGGCCCGGTCGGCGGGGGACCTGCCGCGGAAGACCCAGATGTCTCCTGTCCGGGTGAGTTCGAGTGCTCTTTCCAGACTGATGGCCGTCATGTCTCGTAGCCTAAGCGGATGTTGAAGCGTATGAACTGGTGGAAACTGATCGGTCTGGCCGGCCTGGCCGGTGTCGCGGCCACCGGAGCCGTCGTCATCCGCTCCGAACGCAAGCGGCGCGCCTACACGCCGGACGAGATCCGCAGCCGCCTCCACGAACGCCTCGCCGAAGCCCGCCCGGAAGACGACCCCGAGACGTGACCAGGGGAAACGCCGCCACCGGGTGATCCTCTGCGACCTGTTCGACCTGCTCCCCGTCGGCGCGATCCTCATCGCGGTCGGGCTGTCCCTGCTGGTCCGGCGCCAGGCTGGGTCCCTCTGACACCGGCCACGCCGGGGCCCTCCTTGCTTTGGGGGCAGGTTTTCCTGGCTGTGGAAAACCCGGACGGTGCTTTTGATCTTGTTAGCTTGGGCATCCGGGACGGGGGCTGCCTGAGGAGAGCCGGTGGACGAGATCAGCAGGCGCGGAGTGTTGAAGTGGGCGGCGGGCGGCGCGGTGCTCGGGGGAGCGTGGGGCCTGCCCGCGGCGGGTGCGGCGGCGGCCGTCGAGGCGGTCCGGCCGGAGGTCCGGGCACTCACCGCGGAGCGGTGGGGGAGGTACGTGCGGGCGGTCCGGGCGCTGAACCGCAGGAGCGGCGGCACGAGCGAGTACGACGGGATCGTGCAGGTCCACGTCGACCACGCGCACACGGCCTACGGGACCCCGGCGTTCCTGCCGTGGAATCGAGTCTTCCTGCGCCGGTTCGAGCTCGCCCTGCAGCGGATCGACCCGGCGGTGCGGGTGCCCTACTGGGACTGGACGAGGGACGCGCGGGCGCCCGCGAGCTCCGAGGTGCTCGGCGACCGGTACTTCGGAGGGAACGGATCCGGCGAAGGCCGCGAGGTGCTGGACGGGTCCTTCGCCGGTTGGACGGTCGCGCATCCCTCTCCGCACCGGCTGCGCCGCTGGTACGACGAAGGAAGCGGGCTCAGCTCCCTCCCCGGCGCGGAGGACGTCGAAGGGATCCTGGCGGACGACGCCGGATACGACGCGTTCCGCGCCGCCGTCGAGTCCACGCTCGACGCCCCGTTCCAGGCGTGGGTCGGCGGCGACCTGAGCGCGCTGGTCGCGCCGAACGATCCCCTCTTCTGGTCCCACCGCGCCTTCCTGGACCTGCTGTGGGCCGAACGCCAGGCGAGGGACCCCACGCGGGCGCACGCGTACGCCGGGACGGCCCTGGGGCGGCGGGCCGACGTCCAGGACGTCCTGGAGCCCTTCGGCGTCACCGTCGCCTCCGCCCTCGACCTCCGAGATGAGGCGTTCGGCTACTCCTACCCGCGCTGGGGCTCCGGAGCGGAACAGGAGACGAAGGACCCGTCGTCATGAGCCGGAAGGCGGAGGCGGGCGTGCCCGGTCCGCAGGTCGGGGAGCGAACGTTTCTAGGCGTGTTGGGGGGAGGGGGAGGACCGGGTGTGGCGGGCGACGAGGAATTCGGCGTAGTCGGCGAGGAGGTCGAGACGGGCGTCCTCGGCCTCGGGGTCGGGGACGACGGTGCGGGAGATGGCCTCGCCGTCGAAGAGGTTGCGGGCGGAGGAGACGAACAGGTGGAGGGCGTCGTCGGGGAGGGCGGCCAGGGCGGGGAGCCCTCGGGCGACGCGGGTGATCTCGGTGAAGAAGCGGTCGGCCACGGGGGCGAGGTGGGCGCGCAGGTCGGCGTCGGTGCGGGCGGCGACCATGAGCTCGAACCAGACGACGTTGTCGTCGTCGCGGTTGCGTTCGCGCATGAGGGCCAGGGCCGCGCGGAGGTCTACGGGGGGAAGGGCCGCGAGGCGGTGGCGCACCAGGGCCAGATGGCGGCGGGCCACCTCCTCGGCGGCGGCGGCGACGAGGGCGAGGCGGGAGTCGAAATGGCGGAACAGGCCGCCGCGGGACACGCCGGAGCGTCCGCAGATCTCGCCCACGGAGGTGCCGGCGTAACCGACCCGGGCGATGGAGGCGATCGTCGCGTCGACGAGACGGGCGACGGTCGCCTCCCTGCGTTCGCGTTGGGTGCGGCGCTTCGGCGGCTGTTCCGTGCTCACTCAGGCGAGGGTAGCGTCCGCGCTCCCGAGCGTGCGCGGGTCCACGGTGCCGCGCGCCTCGCCCACGCGCAGGAAGCGGCCGGTGCGGCGGCGTCCGAGGCCGGGCGCGTACTCGCCCTCGCCGAAGACCCGGTTGCCCGCGACGAAGACGGCGGCCACGGTCGCGTCGTTGCGGTTGACCATGCGCATCATGCCGCCGAACGCCTCCGCCGGGGCCTCGTGGATCTCGTCGAGTTCGGGGCCGAGACGCTCGGGGTCGACGATGACGAGGTCGGCGCGGTCGCCCTCGCGCAGGTGGCCCGCGTCGATGCCATACCAGGAGGCCAGCTCGCCGGTCAGGCGGTGGACGGCGCGTTCGGCCGTCATGAAGCCCTCCCGGTGGGCGCGGCGCAGGAGCCGCAGGGGGAAGTTGTAGAAGGCCATGTTCCGCAGGTGGGCTCCGGCGTCGGAGAAGCCCATCTGGACCTCCGGCAGGGAGCTGAGCTTGTTCAGCGCCTTGGGCCGGTGGTTGGAGATCGTGGTGTGCCAGCGGACCTTCGTGCCGTGCTCGACGACGAGGTCGAGGAAGGCGTCGACGGGGTGGACGCCGCGCTCGTCGCCGACCTGCCCGAACGTCTTGCCGATGACGGAATCGTCCGGGCAGTCGACGATGTGGGCGTCGTGGAGGTCGCGGTGCCAGACCCGGGGCGTGAACTTGTTCTCGTACTCGCGCCGGAACCAGCGCCGGTACCCCTCGTCCCGGAGCAGCGCGTTGCGCTCGACGGCGTCCTTCAGGTGCAGGGCTGCGGCGCCCGCCCCGAACTCCTCGAAGACCACCAGGTCGATGCCGTCGGCGTACACCTTGAACGGGACGGGCAGGTGCTGCCACCGGAAGTCCGCGCCGAGCCGGTTCACGACCCGGGCGAGGGGGCCCATGATGTGCATGATCAGCGGGTTGGCCTTGACGTCGGCGGCGGTGAGGTAGCTGGTGCGCAGCGGCTTGTTCCCGCCCCGGCCGATCGCCGACCACAGCGCGGGGATCAGCGCGACGGGGAAGGAGAGGTTCGGCACGGACTGCAGGACGCGGCCCGAGCTGCGCAGGATCCGCTGCAGCCGCTTGCGCTCGGTCCGGGTCGCGTACGTCGAAGGGAGCGTCCGGGAGCGGTACCGTTCGCCGTCGAGCTTGTCCCAGGGGTTACGCATCTCCGACATGCCGAGCATCCCGGCGCGGAGGGCGTCCACCAGGAGCAGTTCCATCCTCCGGATCTCGGCGTCGGACGGCTTGACGCCCTCGTCGGTGGAGCGTCCCAGCCCCATCACCGAGGCCCGCAGGTCGGAGTGCCCGAGGAACATCGCCACGTTCGGCCCGAGCGGCAGCCCCTCGATCGCCGAGATGTACTCCGAGGCGCTCGACCAGGTCTTCTTCTCCTCCAGCGTCGCCAGCACGTGCTCGCGCGGCACGGCCTCGACGCGGCTGAAGAGGTCCGCGGCGTCCAGCGGCTCCACGTGCACGGTGCTCAGCGAGCAGGACCCGAACACCACCGTCGTCACCCCGTGCCGCACCGACTCCCCGAGCCCCGGCGCGGACAGCACCTCCGCGTCGTAGTGCGTGTGGATGTCGACGAACCCCGGCATCACCCACTTGCCGGCCGCGTCGACGACCTCGGCCCCGTCCGTGTCGAGCTCCGCCTCCGAGACGGCGGCGACCTTCCCGTCCTTCAACCCGATGTTCCGGACGGCCGAAGGCGCGCCCGTCCCGTCGAACCAGCGTCCACCGCGAATGACGACGTCGTAACCCATGCCCAAGATAGAAACCAATCGGTCTCTATGTGTCAAGGGCCTCAGGAGTCGGTGTAGTTCGCGGGGCGGCGTTCCAGGAAGGAGGTGACCTGCTCGGTCATGTCGCGGGTGTAGGAGGTGAGGATCTGGGTGCGGTTCTCCAGGTCGATGCCGGCCTGGAGGCTGGAGACCTCCAGCTGGCTCCAGGCGACCTCCTTGGTCATCCACACGCCCATCGGGCTGTTGGCGCAGATGAGGGCTGCGGTCTCCAGGGCGGCCTCGACGGCCTTCCCCTCCTCCACGACGCGGCTGACCAGACCGATGCGCAGGGCCTCTTCGGCCTCCACGAAACGGCCGGTGAGCAGCAGTTCGTGGGACAGGCCCGCGCCGATGAGGCGGGGCAGCAGCCAGCTGACGCCGATATCGCAGCCGGACAGGCCGATGCGGACGAAGGCGGCGTTGAACTTCGCGGTGGTGGAGGCGACGCGGATGTCGCTGGCCAGCGCGAGGGCGAACCCGCCGCCCGAGGCGGGGCCGTTGACGGCGGAGATGACCGGCTGGCGCAGGTTGCGGAGCTTGGGCACGAGCGAGGCGATGGCCTGCTGGACGTGCATACCCGCCTGGGGGCTCTTGCGCCAGGCGGCTTCCTCTTCGGAGGCCGGCTCGGAGACATGGCGGTTGGGCGGCTCATACAGGTCCAGGCCCGCACAGAACGCCCGCCCCGCCCCGGTCAGCACGACGACCCGGCAGGAGTCGTCCAGCGAGACGTCGTCGAGCGCGTTGTGCAGATCCTTGATCAACTCACCGGACATCGCGTTGAGCCGCTCGGGCCGGTCCAGGGTGAGCAGCCGCACGCCCGGCACGGGCTCCTCGACCCGTACGGTCTTGCCTGAGGCAGGGGTGTCGCGCAGGTAGGCGTCGCCGTTGGTCAGCATGTGTCTTCCTTCGTTCTGTCGCGGAGGCCCGGCGAGCCCGGCGGTGCCGGGACCTGCGGGGCGGACCGGGCGGGACGTTCCGCCGTTCGCGTGTCGGGCTCTGCCGGGGTCAGCGGGCGACGAGGCCGCCGTCGGCGTGGAGGACCTGGCCGGTGACGAAGCTGGCGGCGTCGGAGGCCAGGAAGAGGGCAGGGCCGACCATCTCGTCGGGGGTCGCCATGCGCTTCTGGAGGGCGGCCTCCTCCATGTGCCGCTGGAACTCGGGCGGGTTGTTGCGGACCATGTCGGTGTCCACGGTGCCGGGGGCCAGGGCGTTGACGCGGATGCCGCGCGGGGCGAACTCCGCGGCCATGGAGCGGGTGTAGGCGACCATGGCGGCCTTGCCCGCGGCGTACATGGACACGTAGGGGGAGAACATGAACGCGCCCGCGGAGACGACGTTGACGACCGAGGCGTGCGGGCTCTCGGTGAGGTGGTCGAGCGCGCGCTGCACGAGGAAGACGGGGCCGCGGACGTTGACGTCCTGGGACTTGGCGAACGCCTCGGGGGTGAGGGAGCCCAGCGGCAGCGCGAGGGCGTTGGCGGCGTTGTTGACGAGGATGTCGAGCCCGCCGAAGGTCTCGGTGGTGCGCGTCACGAGGGCGTCGAGGGAGTCGAGGTCGCCCAGGTGGGTGGGGACGCCCAGGGCGGCGCCGCCCATCGCCTTCAGGTGGGCCTCGGTCTCGGCGCAGGCGTCGGGCTTGCGGCTGGCGACGACGACGCTCGCCCCGGCCGCGGCGAAACCCTCGGCGATCGCCCGTCCGATGCCGCGGGTCCCGCCGGTGACGAGCGCGACCCGTCCCGTCAGGTCGAACAGCGACCGAAGCTTCCCAGTGTCCATGCGTCCTCCTCGACGTGCGGCCGGTACGGCGCGGCCGGATACGTACTTGGGACCTTGGAGCAACTGAGACTGAGTGTCAATATGTCCGGAGATGGATGCGGACAGCGGTTCCCTACGCCGGCGCAAGAAGCGCCGCACGTTCACGACGGCCTCCCGGGCCGCCGTGGAGCTCGTCGCGGAACGCGGCATCCAGGCGGTGAAGGTCGACGACATCTGCGAGCGCGCAGGGATCAGCCGTTCGACGTTCTTCCGCTACTTCGACTCCAAGGAAAGCTGTTTCGTCGCCGGAGTCAACCAGGGCCGCCTCGACGCGGTGGTGGCCGCCCTGAAGGCCCGCCCGGCCTCGGAGGACGCCTTCACCGCGCTGTGCGGGACCTTCCTCTCCCTCTCCGGAGACTGGCGCCGCCAACGCGGCTTCCTCCACCTCGAAGCCCGCATCCGCGCCGAGGACCCCGCCGTCCAGGCCCACGCCAGCGCCCAGTACCTGGCCTGGGAGAACGCCCTCGCCGACGCCCTCCACCCGCGCCTCCCCGACGGCGCCGACGGCGGATTCGCCCGCCGCCTCGTGGCGGGCATCGTCCTGTGCGCCGTGCGCCTCGCCACCGAGCAGTGGCTGAAGGACGGCGTCGGCTCCTCCCCGGAGGAGAAGTTCGCCCACGCTTTCGCCGAGGCCCGCGCCCTCCTCGTCGGAGGGGGATGACGCGGGAGGCGCGCCCGGCTGAGACGGCCTGATCTTCCGCTGTCGGGACGGTGATCGCTCCGGTCTCGTCATCCGCTGTGAACGCGCCCGAGGAGCGACCGCCCGGCACCGGGCGCACGGAAGTCCTGGAGGAGTCCGCAGCACTCGGAACGAGCCCGGCGCGGGGCGGAGCCCGAAGCTCCGTCCCGCGTCGGCGTCTCGCCGGATGCCCGAGCGTCTCGCGGATGCCCGAGCGGGTCAGGCGGCCAGCAGGGCGTCCATCTGGCCGACGGCCTGCTCCATGCCCTCGGCCATGCCCATGTCGATCAGCTGCTCCATCTGCTCGAGGGAGTCGAAGGTCGAGTGCATCTCCATGCGGGTGCCGCCGTCGCGGGCGGTGAGCCGCACCCGGATGACGGTGGTCGGGCGGTCCTCGTCGGGCTTGCCCTCGGCGTCGGCGAAGCCGTCGACGAACTCCAGTGAGGTGGGCGGCTCGACGGAGGTGATCCGCCACCAGCCGTGGTACTGCTCGCCCTCTGCACCCGTCATGAAGTAGGCGACGTCGCCGCCGGGGGTGAGGTCGTGCTCCTTCACGGTCGCGGGGAAGGCGGGCGGGCCCCACCAGCGCTCCAGCCGCCGCGGGTCGGCCCACAGCCGCCACACCCGTTCGACGGGCGCTTCGAAGTCGGCGATGAGGGTGAAGGTCAGGTTCTCGAGGTCCTTGCGGGTGTCGGTGACGCTCATGTGTCTCGTCCTCTCGGTGGATCGTCGTCTTCCGGGGCCGGGTCTTCGGCGAGCAGGCGGGTCATCCTGTCCACTCGTCCGCGCCAGGCGGCCTCGAGCAGGTCGAGGGCTCGGCGCGCCCGGCTCAGGGCGTCGGGGGCGGTGCGCACGAGCTGCTCCCGTCCACGGCGTTCCTTCATGACCAGTCCTGCCCGCTCCAGCACCGCGACGTGCTTCTGCACCGCCGCGAAACTCATCGGATAGGCCTCCGCCAGCCGCGACACCGACAGCTCGCCCCGCACGGAGCGGCGCAGGATGTCGCGGCGGGTGGCGTCGGCCAGCGCGTGGAACAGCAGGTCCACGGCCTCGTCGTCCAGTTCACGTACAACCATTTGGTTGTAGGTTACCCCGTGCTCCCCTCCCTGTAAAACGGGGACCCGGACGGGACCGGTGTCCCTGGCACGGATACGCGGAGGCGACGACGATGGCGGGAATTCCGAATCGTGGAGGTCGCCATGGGGATTCTGCTGGTCTGCGGGTTCTTGGCCGTTCCCTTCCTCGTCGTGGGGCAGGTGTTCCGGGCCCAGTACCGGGCCGCGCGGAAGCGGGAGACGCTGACCTGCGCGGAGTTGCGGGCGCGGGGGCCGGGATCGGTGCTCTGCGAGGTGACGGGGACGGTCGGAGCGGGGGAGGGCGGGCTGCTGCGGGCACCCTTCTCCGGGACGCCGTGCGTCTGGTACCGGGTGATGGTCACGGAGAAGGACGCGGGCGGCGAGAAGCGGGTGATCCGGAAGGAGGGCTCCTCGGGCGCGTTCACGGTGGACGACGGGACCGGCGTGATCGCCGTCCTGGCTCCGGAGGGGAAGAACGAGAGCGTGCAGAAGGCCGCGAAGTCCTTCGACCGAAAGGCGGCGCCCGCCGAAGCGGGCGGACTGCCCGTGCGTGCGGGGGACGCGCAGTGGTACCGGTACGAGGAATGGGTGCTCGTGCCGGGCCGGCCGCTCTACGCGTGCGGCCGGGCGTCCTTCGACGGGCGGCGGCTGGTCATGGACCGCCCCTTCCCCCTCCCGGACGGGTCGGACGCGCGGGCCGTCGAACTGTCGTCCGAGAACCCCTACCTGGTCAGCGCCGGGGACGAGAAGGCGCTGCGGCGGCGCGCGCTCCTGGGGATGGCCGTGGGATACGGCGTCACGGGGGCACTGGCCGTCGGGGGGCTGGCGGCCTTCGTCGTGACGGCCGAGGAGGACTACGACAACGACTACGACTCCAGGTACAGGTGAGGGAGCCGGACGGCGCGGATCGGCCTCCGCGCGCCTCCGCCCTTGCCGGGCGTACGCGGGGACCCGCGGACGGAAGAGGAGGTCAACGTCCTAGGGGCACGGGACGGCCGCACCTGGTGATCGGGACAGGGACGCTGCGAGCTTGGACGGAGGCGTCAAGGAACGCCGTATGCGAAAGGGGACAGCGATGAGCGCCGTCGGCGTGGCACAGGGCAGAAGGACCGGCACCGGAGGAGGCGTCCTGTGGGCGTGGGCGGGGGCGGGAACCGGCCTCGCCGGGATGGTCGCCGTCCAGGCCAGCAACAACATCACCGCGGCCTACGACGAGAAGACCGCCGGCGACGCCGCGAGGGTCACGGAGGCGTTCGCCCAGCAGACCGGCCCGCTGCTGGTGCTGCACGTGGCGCTGATGACGGCGACGGTCCTGCTTCCGGTCTTCGCCGTCGGCCTGTGGCGGCGGCTGCGCTCCACCCTGCCCCAGGACAGCCTGCTGCCCGCCGTGGCCGCCCTGGGCCTGGTCCTGACCGCGACGGCGACCCTCCTCGGCAGCGGCCTGGACACCGAGCTGTACTTCGCGCTGAACGGCGAGAAGAGCATGCTCGCCCCCGAACTCGCCCTGATCGGCGCCCACTGGATCGGCACGATCCCGTGGCTGTGGGTCGGCACGGGCCTGAGCGGCGTGGCCGTGGCCGCCGCGTCCCTGCGCCACCGCGCCGTCCCCCTGTGGCTCGGCTGGGCGAGCGTCGTCCTCGGCGGCCTGACCCTCGTCGCCGGCATCTCCCCGCTCCAGTACACCGCCGGCTTCATCGGCCCCGTGTGGGTCCTGGTCGCCGGCATCGGCCTGGCCTTCTCCCGCCCCGCCGTCCCGGCGGCCCCCGGCAGGTGAGGCACGCGGAGATCACCGAGACGGACCTGCCGGAACTGCTCCGGCAGGCCGTCGCCCGCGACGGAACCGCCGGCGACCCCTACGAGGAGTCGTGCGCGCTGGCGAAGCTCGCGGTCGCGGTGGCGGCCGTCGACCGAGACCGGAGCCGCGCCCTCTACGACCGGAGCCGGGACCTCGCCCGGCCCCTCTCCGGCGTCGGACAGCGGAATGATCTCCTGGAGGCCGCGCTGGCCGCCGGAGGCGTGGACCTGGCCGAGGACTTGGCGCTGTCCGCCCCTGACCGGGGTTCGCGGGTCGCGGAACTCCTGAGACTGATGAGGCTGACGGCTCCGCAGGACTTTCCCCGGCTGGCGGGCAGGGCCGAGGAACTGATCCTGGACCTCGCCGATCCGGGCGAGGCGGCGTCGCACGCGGTGTCCCTGGCGGCCGGGACGGCGGGTGAGGACCCGGCACGGGCCAGGGCGTTCATCGAGTACGCCGAAGGGCTGTTCCCGTCCCCGCACCCGTCGTCTCCCCGGCAGGAGCGGGCACGGGTGGCGGCGATGCTCGGAGACCCCGAGCGCGCGATGTGGACGGCCGCGGAACTGGCGAAAGTGGCGGCGGCGCTCGGGGATCCGGAGCGGGCCCGGATCTTCGCCGAGCGCGCCGAATCCCTCGTCTCCGCCTGCCCGGAGAACCGGGCGTCGGTCTTGATGGAACTGATGGAGGCGTCCGCTCTCCTCGGCGAGGAGAGCCGGGTCCACGCCCTCCTCGCCGAGGTGCGGGTCCTCATCTCCGCCGTCGCGGACCCCTACGAGCGCGTCGGGGAGTCGCTGGGTCTGATTCTGACCCTGCACGAGATCGGTGAGGAGGGCCGTGCCTCGGCCGTCGCCGACGAGACCGAACTCCTCATCCCCGAGGTGCCCGACCCGCTCCTGCGCGCCCTGTCCTGGACGGCGCTGGCGGCGGAGGTGCTCCCCTCGGACCCGGACCGCGCCCGCCTCCTCACCTCACGCGCCCAGGTCCCGCCTCCCGCTCCCTTCCTCTTCCTCTGGTCCAGGTTCCTGGTCGGGCTGGACGGCGAGATCGCCTCGGAGCCGGCCCGGAGGCTCCTGTCCGGCGTCCGCGAGACCGGGTCCTGGCCGGTCTGCCTGACCGCCGCCCTCGCGGCCTTTCCGGAGCTGTCCGCACGGACCCTGCGCACGATCGCGGATGACTTCCTCACCTCCTGACTTCGGCCTGATCACCTTGGTGCGACGGACGAGGCGGACCCCGGCGACGACTCGGAAGCCGGTGCGGCGCGCGGACCGGGAGGCCGAGCCGGAACTGCGGGCACTCCTGTACACCGCGAGCGAACTGGTACGCACGCGGTGACGGGGGAGGAGGGCGATTCGAAACGCCGGCACCGCACCACCCGGCTGCGGGTTCCCCCGGATAGGCGTTCTCCGCCATATGGTTCTCGGTTTTCGGCCACTTGCGAAATCCTTGCACCCGGATTTCCATACAAGCAAAAAGCAATTTCTTTCAGATATTAGCTCGATATCAGAGATTTCCGGCCGCCTGGATGCCTTCTGTGCGGGTGAGACCTGCTGATCTGATTGTTCGGCTGGGGGCGGTCGATGAAATAGGTATGTGGATTCGGGTGCTCCGATACCTTCCGGGTATATCACGGAACTTCTACAATCTGTCGACGTCCGAGATCGGAAAGTAATCCTTCCTTTTTGGTCGTCGGTGACCTAGTTTTCGGGAAGCGCCTGATCGTCGAAAGCCCGCAGCGGCGGGTGGGGGAGTGATTCATATGGGTAAGCGGACTGCTTCGATGTTGGCTCTGGCTTCGGTGCTGGTGGTGGGGGCCCAGGTTCCCGCAATGGCGGCGACGACCTGGAAGGTCGTCAATCCCAACGCCGATGGCAGCTTCGCCGCGGTGGCGCCCTCGCTGACGGTGAAGAACGCGGCCGGCCGGTCGCTCTTCGACTGCACGAACTTTGATGTCAAGGGAAGCCTGCCGAGCGGGTCCTCGCCTGCCGGGAATTTCATGGCGAACGTGACCATGCCCACGAATTGCACGGGTCATGACGGGGGCCAGGGATACGTGCTCGTGGGCACCAGCATGGTGCCGAACCACCTCGCCGCCCAGAGCTTCAACGCCTCGACGGGGACGACCACGTTCATTCATCGGTCGGGTGGCACCGTCTACAGCGGAGGGGTCTTCGCGGCCTTCGCGCCCGGCTGCTCCTTCTTCGTGACTTCCATAGCGACGACCTACACCAACGCCACCTCCACTTTGAAGAGCACGACCGCCAAGGCCTACCCCCTGAACGAGG
The DNA here is from genome assembly GCF_039533685.1 of Actinocorallia aurantiaca. Lineage (NCBI taxonomy): Bacteria > Bacillati > Actinomycetota > Actinomycetes > Streptosporangiales > Thermomonosporaceae > Actinocorallia > Actinocorallia aurantiaca. The sequence continues at coordinate 241,232 of NZ_BAAATZ010000009.1, forward strand.
GCGGTTCGATTTCCTGCGCGGGGCTGCTCACCGCTGGTGAGACCATCACGTTCGCCGCCGAGTACAAGGTCGCCCCCGCCATCAAGATCACCGCGACCACCACCTGACCGGGACGCGTGAAAGAGGCGTGCGGGTGCTCTGATCTCCGCACCGACCGAGGGTGATCCACTTCTGCGGGACCGTCCTTTCCCCGGACGGGGCGGGAGCGGGCCGGGCCGTCGGGTTCCGGGTGGTCGCTCTACCGGCCTCTCGCAGTTCTCCGGCATCGACACCGCTCCATTACGAGATGACCGGCCGTCTCTGAAGGGGCAGGATCTTAGATGTTTTCCTGGTATATCGCTGAATTCCTGTGTTCGGTCGATGTCGGTGAGTAGAAAATCAACACTTCCTTTTCGATTTTCGATGACCTGGCTTTATATGCGGCCTGACCGTCTGATGTCCGCGAAGGCGGATGGAGGAGTGATTGTAATGCGCAAGAAGACCCTGTCGACGCTGACCCTGGCCTCGGTTCTCGCACTGGGGGGCCAGGCTTCGCCGGCACTGGCCGCCGCCACGACCTGGACGGTCGCCAATCCCAATGCGGATGGCAGTTTCAATGCGGTGTCAGGTTCGCTGACGGTGAAGAACAGCGCCGGCGAGACGCTCTTCACCTGCCAGAGCATCGATGCCGGGGGCACTATGCAGAGCAGGTCCATCACCAGCACCGCCACCCCCGTCCTGGGACAGTTCACGTGGGCCCGGGCGAACTCCTGCGTGGACGGCGGCGGCGGTAGCTGGGTCGGGTCCCTGGCAGGCTCCTACGTGTTCCACTACTTCAATGCCGCCGGGTACAACGCCGCAACGGGGACGACCACGTTCAACCAGCTCCAGCCTTCGCTCTTCAACTTCTACACGGCCGGTTCCAGCCGTTGTTTCTTCACCATCAAAGCCAAGGGGATGACCTACACCAACGCCACCTCCACTCTGAAGACCACGAAAGCGGAGGTCTTGTTGGGGAATGACGAGTCGGGTCCCTCCTGCCAGGGTCTGCTCACTCAGGGCGAGACGATCACGTTCGCCACCGAGTACAAGTTCACCCCCGCCATCAAGATCACGGCGACTTCCTGACAGGAGAGGCGTGAGGGCATTCTGAGCTCCGCGCCGACCGAGGGCCGCCCCGCTCCCGCAGGGCGGCCCTTTCTCTTTCGGGCCGTGTCGGGCGGCCGGTCCGCCGACGGGATCGAAAGGGTCCCGTCGTTCTTCTCACCGCGGACCTCTGCCCGGTTTCCAGTGAGAGCTCGTAAAAGACCGGCAAGCCCGCGCTGAGCCGCGCAGGCGGCAGGACGGGCGGCACCCGACAATGCGGAACCATGCGCGCTGCTTACATCGAGGAGTACGGGCCGCCTTCCGTCATCCGTTACGGGGAACTGCCCGATCCCCGGCCGGGCCCCACGGACGTCCTCGTCGACGTGGAGGCCGTCGCCGTCGATCCCGTCGACGTCTTCGTCCGCTCCGGTGCCTGGCGCACTCCGCTGACATTCCCGTTCGTCATCGGCCGCGACCTGGTCGGCACAGTGGCCGAAGCAGGCGTCCCGGGGTTCGCGCCGGGCGATCGGGTGTGGAGCCTCAGCATGGGGCACGAGGGCCGCCAGGGCTCTTCCGCCGAACGGGCGGTCGTCTCCGTCGACCGGCTCTACCGTCTCCCCGAAGGCGTCGATCCCCTGGACGTGCTCGCCGTGGCCCACCCTGCCGCGACCGCCTATCTGGCCCTCTTCACCCACGGACGCCTCCGCCCGGGCGAGACCGTCGTCGTCCTGGGCGCCGCCGGGAACGTCGGTGGAGCCATGGTCGTCATGGCCGCGAACGCGGGGGCCCGGGTCGTCGCGGTGGCGGGCGCCGGCGACGCCTCGTACTGCCGGGACCTCGGCGCGGCCCACACCGTCGACTACCGCGCCTCCGGCGTCCCGGCGAGGATCGCGGCCGCGTGCGGCGACGGAGCCGACCTCTTCATCGACACCTCGGGCCGCAACGACCTGGAGCAGGCGGTGGGCCTCCTGGCACGGCGCGGCCGCATCGTCGTCCTCTCGGGCATGACGGCCCGTCCCGTCCTCCCCGTCGCCGCCCTCTACCAGCAGGACCGATCCGTCATCGGGTTCGTCATCTCCCACGCCACGACCGCCGAACTCGCCGAGGCGGCCCGCCACGTCGCCCGCCTCACCGCCGCAGGCCTCCTCCGCGCCCGCCGCCGGACCGACCTGCCCCTGGGCGAGGCCGCCGAAGCCCACCGCCGCCTCGAATCGGGGGAGGGCTCAGGCCGGAGGTTCGTCCTGCGGGTGGGCGCGCCATCAGGGTCCTGAGAGTCCCGCCGGAACGGATCGTTTCGGGCGGGTCCGGGAATGCGGGGAAGTGAAGAATGGGTCCGGACCGGCTTATCCGCGATATCTGTCAGCTCTTCACCGGCTCCCTGACGGGGAGCGGCGCCGCCCGAATCTGTTCACCCTAAAATAGGCTGGATGACGAAACGGGTATGTTATTCCGAGGGCCTGATACCTTCTGGGTATATAGCGTGGCACCGGCGTCAGGTCAGCATTCGGGGACGGAAAGTAATCCTTTCTTTTTCACCCTTCGTGATCTAGCTTGGCATCAAGTCGAGCTTGATCGTCGAAAGCCCGTGCAAGCGGGTGGAGGAGTGATCAGAATGCGCAAGAAGACCACATCGGTGCTGGCCGCGGCCTCGATGCTCGCGCTGGGAGCCCAGGCCGCTCCCGTCCAGGCCGCGACCACGACCTGGACGGTCGTCAATCCCAATGCCGACGGAAAGTTCACCACGTCGGGTCCGCTGACGGTGAAGAACGCCGCCGGCCAGAAACTCTTCACCTGTGCGAATGTCCCCCTCATCGGTGTGATGGGGAGTCAGTCCACGCCCTATGGCCAGACCCTGGGGAAGTTTACTTCGTATTATCAGATTTCTTGCACCGGCGCCGGCGGAGAAGAATGGGCCGGGATGCTGGGCACCATGATAGGACCCAGCTATTTCAGGGCCACCGCCTTCAACGCCTCGACGGGGACGACCACGGTCACGCACAGCGGATACACGCCCGCGACCCCGGTCTACATCTTCAGCCAGGTGGGGGCCGGTTCCACCTGCGCCTTCTTCGTCATGTCCGTGGCGGGGACCTACTCCAACGCCACCTCGACCCTGAAGACCACGACCGCGCAGACCGACCTGGGAACACCGGAAGGCGGGGAGCCCCACTGCCAGGGGATGCTCGCCGAGGGCGAGACCGTCACGTTCGACGGTGCGCTGAAGTTCGACCCCGCGATCAAGGTCACCGCGACCACCTCCTGACCGGGGTGGATCGAGGAGGCGCGTGAGAACGTCCTGATCTTCGTGCAGCCGAAGGGCGGCCGCACTTCGGTGTGGCCACCCGTCGGGGCTACTCGGACTGTTCTCCCTGCGGTGCCGGCTCCCGGCTTTCGGGGGTGCTCGGCGGCGATGCGATCTGGTTGAGGATCGCGATGTGCCGGGTGAAGGCCGCCTTGCCCTCGGGGGTCGACGCCAGCCAGGTGGTGGTGCGTCTTCCGGCCTGGGCTTTGCGGATGGTGACGTAGCCGGCCTTCTCCAGGGTGGTGAGGTGCTGGGACAGCGCCGAATCGCTGATCTGGACCGTGTCGCGGACGAACCGGAACTCCGCCCGCTCGACCGCCGCGAGCAGCGCCATGATGGAGAAGCGGGCCGGGGTGTGGATGACCGCGTCCAGGTGGTGCCGGGGGTGGGTCATGACCGGCGGGCCGTCCACGCGGCGACGAAGAACGGCAGGGCCATGACGGTCGCCGCGGCGATCCAGCCGGGCGGAGAGGTCTCCAGCTTCCAGCGGGCCAGCGGGCCGATCACCAGCAGGTACAGGGTGAACCAGACGATCGCGGAGACCATGAGCCGCCGGGAGGCCCCCTGGGGGAAGACCCTGCGCTGCTCGGCCCGCCAGGAGGCCAGGAGGAACAGCGCCGCCCCTCCGGCGGCCGTGTAGTTGCGGGCGCCGCCGTCGGGCCACACCGCCTCCAGCAGGGTGATCCACGCGATCGACGCGACGCCGAGCGCCGCGAGGAATCCGCTGAACCACCGGCCCGACCGCACGGCCTGCTCGCGTATCCGTTCCGCCTCCGCCAGCGCGGTCCGAGCGGCCCGTCCCTCGTTTTCGTCGTTCATGTCTTCTTCCCCCTCGCATAACTACTTTAGCGATACTAAAGTAGTTGGAGATCACTGACAACCCGTCGTGGTCGCGATGAAGGCCGTGGGCGGCGCCCTGGGGAATACCGCCAAGAGCCAGGGAAGTCCTGTAAGACCGCTCTTTCCCTTTCGGCCGCGCAGCCGGGCGGTCGGCGGTGCTGAGCGGCTCGTGCTCGTGCGGGATGAGGGGTCGCGGCGGCCGAGGAGGCCGGGGTTCGCACTCCGCGGGATTCCGCGTCACCCCGTGTCAAAGCCTCGCCGTGGCGGGCGCGGCGAGGGCGCCACCGGCTGCACCGCTGAGAAAGACCGGGCTCTCACCAGGCCAGGCGTTCGTCGCGCTGCGACCTCATCGGTTCGGGGAGGTCGAGTTCGGTGAACGAGGACGGCCAGTCGGACGGGTGGTAGCCCGCGTCCAGGTCGGTGTGGTGCAGTTCGAGTTCGACGAGTCGCCGCGTCAGGACCCCGTCGGCCGGAAAAGTCGGAATGCCGGGAACGCTCAGCTGAAATCCCCACGAGCCGTCAGGCATGGCGGCGACCTCGGAACCGAACGCCTCGGCCGAGCCGGCGATGTCCTTGACATGCTCGGCGGCGGGGCGTCCGGAACCGGCTTCGATCGCCTCGTCCCGCGCCTCCCGGCTCGTGTAGGCCTGGGTCTCGACTCCGGTGCGCGCCCACACCAGAAGGTTGCGCAGGGCGTCCCCGCCCCGGGCGACATGGGCGAGCACATGACCGCGAGTCCAGCCGGGCAGGAGGGAAGGCCCCCGCACCTCCTCATCGGTGAGCCGCCCCACCGTGGCGAGGAGTCTCCCGGTCGCGTCGTCGATCTGCTGTATCAAGGCGGCTCTCTCCATGAAAGGCATGCTATTTGGACGCCGTCCACCCGGCCACCGACCCGGAACGCAACCGATCTGGAAGCCCTGGCCGCCTGCGGCGAAAGCCCCGGTGGGAGGCGCCCAGCCGCATCACCCCGGTCAGTCGGCCATCGTCGGGGGAGCCGGGGCGCGGGGTCCGGCGAAGCGGGCGATCGCGGCCTCGACCTCGCCCGGCCGCGCGCGGAGCCGGTTCAGGTAGCAGACGCCGATCCAGCCCGTGCGGCGCTCCCGCCACGGGAACACCGAGCGGGAGAGACCGAGCCGCTGCCCGCGCAGCGGGTCAGGCAACCCCGGAACGTAGCCGGTCCTCACCATGAGCACGGTGCCGGAGGGCGGTGTCCGGACCGTGACCAGGTTCATCGCCGCGATCTGCGGCCAGGCCAGGCGCAGCCGGAGGAGGCCGTCGTGCACGGCAAGGCCGTCGGGGCCGACGAGGAGGAGGCCGGGGCGCAAGGAGCCGGACGCGGCTTTGGCCGCCCACCAGACCGTAGCGGCGAAGAGGACCCATCGGAACGCCGCGGGGGCCGTGCTCATCGGTACCGAGAGCAGCAGGGCCGCGAACACCCGCGGGAGGTACCTACCGGTCCGCCACCACCAGGTGATGGGGAACCGCATGCCGTCGTCGTGAGTGGCGTCGGCTCGCGTTATGACGGGCTGTATGTGCCGGGTGGACGTGCGGCCGGACGATGCGTCCGACGGTTTCACGCCGGGCTGCCGGAGCTCGGAGTCGTCCTCCCGCGTCGGGGTCGTCTCGGCGGCGGTCTCCAGTTCCCGGCGGATCCACAGTGGAGAGGGCCGCCGGGCCCGGTCCTGCGTGAGCAGGCGGCCCATCACCCGTCGCAGGGCGGGGCCGGCGCGTTGCGGCGGCGCCACGGTGCCGCGCAGCACCGCCGCGATGATCTCCTCGGGGCCGTGCCCGTCGAACGCCCGGCGGCCCTCGACCATGAAGTACAGGGTCGCGCCCAGCGCCCACAGGTCCGTCTCGGGCCCGCTGCGCTCGCCCCTGGCCTGCTCGGGCGCCATGTAGGCGGGCGAGCCGATCCAGGATCCCTCCGCGGTGATGGTCGGGTCGAACTCCAGGCGGGCGATGCCGAAATCGGCGAGTTTCACGCGGTCTCCGGGCAGGAGCAGGATATTCGCCGGCTTGACGTCACGGTGGACGATGCCGTTCTCGTGCGCGGTCGCCAGCACGTCGATGAGCTGCATTCCGATATGCGCGGAACGGACCGGGGAAAGCGGTCCATCGTTTTCGACCACCTCCTGCAGGCTACGTCCTGCGACATATTCCATGACGACGAAGACGTCGTCCTCGTGCCTCAGGATGTCGAAGACGGTGACGGCGTTCGGGTGGTCGAGCTGTGCCGCGGCACGGGCCTCGCGCAGCAGCCGCTCGCTGCGGGCGGCGAGCCGCTCGGGCGTCAGGCCGGGGTATCTGAGCAGGCGTTTGAGCGCCACCTCGCGCCTCAGGACCTCGTCCCGCGCCCGCCAGACCACCCCGGCCGCGCCGCTGCCCAGCTCCTCGACGAGGGTGAACCGCTCCGTCCGCATCCGCTCCGCCTCCCGCCCCGCGGTCTTTCGGTACCCAAGCGCATCACGGCGCCCGCGGCGGAGGCGGTCGGCGCGGCACAGTTCGGGTGACCGGATAAGGACATCGGAAAAACATTCGGTCGGCGGCGGCGCTTTGATAGACCTGATGCGTGGCACACAGAGTGGTCATCCATTTTGAAAGCGGTGAACGCCAGGTGCTGCACTTGGCGGACTGGGCGGAACCCGCGCTCCACGAATTCGCCGGAGAACTGCTGGGCAGCAGGCACATCCGCAATGTGGAACTGCTGGAGGGAGCGGCCCCTGCCCCGTCTCAGCCCCCTCCTCCGCCGGCCGCCGGGTACGTCCAGCCCCCGGATGTCTCGGCGCCGCTCGTCCGAAGGGTCGTCTCGAACGTGATCACCCTCGTGTTCGGCGTGCTGGCCGTCGGTATAGGGATCGCGATCAGCTTCTCCGGTGAAGGCGGCTGCACCAACATCTGGGCCAGCCCCGGCCTCTGCGGCCTCCAGGACCGCTCCGTCCCGCGCCTCGCCAGCCTGGTCTTTCTCGGCCTCGGCCTGTGGATGCTGTTCACCCCGAGCAAGCCCCGCAAACGCTGACTCCGTTCCTCTGGGCGGGAATCGGTCTGTTCGTCGACACAGGGCGATAGGCGTCGGGAAGAGCGTGAACTCCCCTCCATTCTCAACGTATAGCGCGCCGGGGGGCTTGCGGCAAGACCCGGGTGGTGCCGCAGAATCTCCGGCAGAAGTCGGGACCTGTGGAAATGCGTCTACGGGGCGTACTGCCGGATAGTGCGCAGCAGCCGGCCGAAACACGACCTTTTTGAATCGGGGGCTCATGTTCGACGTGATCATCGCCGGTGGGGGGCCGACCGGCTTGATGCTGGCCGGGGAGTTGCGACTGCACGGGGTACGCGTGCTCGTACTGGAGAAGGAGGCGGAGCCGACCAGGTTCGTCCGCGCGCTCGGCCTGCACGTGCGCAGCATCGAGGTGATGGACCAGCGCGGTCTGCTGGAGCGGTTCCTGGCGCTCGGCGTGCGGTACCCGGCCGGTGGCGGCTTCGCCGGCATCATCAAGCCGGCGCCTGGCGGGCTGGACACCGCGCACCCCTACATCCTCGGCATCCCGCAGCCCGTCATCGATCGCCTGCTGCACGAGCACGCCATCGAGGTCGGCGCCGAGGTCCGGCGCGGCTGCGAGCTGGTCGGGCTGAGCCAGGACGACCACGGGGTGACCGCCGAGCTGGCCGACGGCACACGACTGCGCTCGCGCTATCTCGTCGGCTGCGACGGCGGCCGTAGCACGGTGCGCAAACTGCTCGGCGTCGGCTTCCCCGGCGAGCCCTCCAGCACCGAGACGCTGCTGGGCGAGATGGAGGTGACCGCGCCGCCGGAGACGCTGGCCGCCGTGGTGGCCGAGGTCCGCGAGACCCAGTTGAGGTTCGGCGCCATGCCCCTCGGGGACGGCGTGTACCGCGTCGGCGTGCCCGCCGAAGGGGTGGCCGAGGACCGCTCGGTCCCGCCGACCATCGAGGAGTTCAAGCAGCAGCTGCGGGCGGTCGCCGGCACCGACTTCGGCGTGCACTCGCCGCGCTGGCTCTCCCGCTTCGGCGACGCCACCCGGCAGGCCGAGCGCTACCGGTCCGGCCGCGTGCTCCTGGCGGGCGACGCGGCGCACATCCACCCGCCGGTCGGCGGCCAGGGTCTCAACCTCGGCGTCCAGGACGCGTTCAACCTCGGCTGGAAACTGGCCGCCGAAGTCAACGGCTGGGCGCCGGAGGACCTCCTGGACAGCTACCAGACCGAACGGCACCCGGTCGCCGCCGACGTGCTGGACAACACCCGCGCGCAGATGGAACTGCTGTCCACCGAGCCGGGCCCCCAGGCGGTGCGCCGGCTGGTGGCCGAGCTGATGGACTTCGAAGAGGTGCGCCGCCACCTGACCGAGAAGATCACCGCGATAGGAGTCCGCTACGACTTCGGCGAGGGCCACGACCTGCTCGGCAGGCGGTTGCGGGACGTGAAACTGAAGCAGGGCCGCCTGTACGAACTGATGCACGGCGGCCGCGGCCTCCTGCTCGACCAGACCGGCCGGCTCTCGGCCGACGGCTGGACGGACCGGGTCGACCACGTGGTCGATGCGGTCGACACCAGCGAGGAACTGGACGTGTCCGCGGTGCTGCTGCGCCCGGACGGCCACGTGGCGTGGGTCGGCGACGACCAACAGGACCTGCGCGACCGGCTGTCCCGCTGGTTCGGCGTCCCCGTCGGCTGACGCACCGGCCCGCTCCCCGGACCTTTGCCGGATGAGATCACCGTTGCTTCTCCGGAAGAGGCTCAGGGGCAGTCGGGGATCTCGCGGCCGTCGTCGTCCTTGGCCTCGTCGTCGCCCCAGTCGCGCAGGTGGTAGGCGGAGAAGTAGGAGTCGCTGCCGTCGGGTTCGCGGAGCCGCAGCCACCAGTGGTTGTAGGAGTCGTCCACCCGTACCTCGGGGCCGGGGACCTTGCAGTGGACGGTGTGGCGGCCTGCCCGCAGAAGGCGAAGGCGTCGGGCCGACGGGTCGGGGGCGGAGAAGACGTCCGAGGTGCCGAACGTCCGGACCTGGAATTCCCCGGCGGGGGACGGCGGTGTCGAAGCCGGGGTTCCCTGGGCGGCGCCCGCCTCGGGGACGAGGTCGCGGATCCGCGGTGCCATCAGGTCCTGGACGTCCGTGTAGGGCACGTCCACGGTCTTGCGGAGGTTCTCGCCGCCTTCGGCCCCGTCGGTGCTGTGCCAGCCGATCCGAAGGCTCTCGGGGGTGAGGGCCAGTTCGACTCCGGGATCGGGGAGTGGACGCGAGGTCAGGCCCTCGGTCTCGAGGGAGCGCCAGACGAAATGGCCTATGTCCGTATGCGCTTCGGGGCCGTTGGGCGGATGCGGGATCCTCCGGGACAGTTCCGCCAGGGAGCCCTCGCGGAAGAACGCCTCCTGCGGGACCTGTTCGCCGGTGCGGGTGTCGACGGTCACCGCGCGGTAGACCTCGGTGCGCATGCCGCCGAGGTCCAGGGAGAAGGGCATGGTGATCTCGTAGAGCACCGAGACCAGGCCGGGGCCGCGCAGCCCGACGGAGGGGGCCAGCTCCAGCCGGTAGAGGTCCCGCGGCTCCGGTGACTCCTGTAGCGGCGACCGGATCTCCCTGTTCTCCCGCCAGGCCTCCCGCCAGACCCGCACCGCCTCGTCCAGCGGCTCGCGCAGCACCTGGTTGATCTTCTTTTCGACGGCGGGGTCGCGGTGGCCGGAGACCTGCACGATCCGGGCGCCCTCGGTGGTGTACCGGAGATCCGGGTAGGTATCGGTCTGGGAGACGAAGGCCAGTTCCAGCGGAGGCGGGTTCCGCGGGCCGGAGTCCGGGCGGCTCACGACGAAGATCCCGACGCCCGCGACCGTGAGGGACGCCACGGCCAGTGTCCCGAGCTTGCCCACGAGCCACGTCTTGGCCACCGACGGCGTCACCACGGAGGCGGCGCCCCCCGAGAGCGCGGTCATTCCCGCCCCGGCCAGCAGCGGGCCGGCCAGCGCCGCGAGACCTCGGGCACCGCGTTTCTCCCACTTCCGCCCGTAGCTCCGGCGGGCGACCTCATCGAGGCTCCGCAGGAAGACGACGGCGTTCACGGGCCGGGCCGAGACGGCCTTCGCCAATCCCGCCCGGACCAGTTCACGGACCTGCTCCGGAACCTCGGCCAGCGGGATCTCCCCGTGGACGTGGCCGTGCTCGTCGGCTCCGAACGGGGGACGTCCGGTGAGGCATTCGAAGAACACGCAGGTCGCCGCGTAGACGTCCGTCCCGGGTCCGACGGGTTCACGCAGCCATTGCTCGGGAGCCATGTACGGGGCGGTCCCCGTCCGGCCTCGGCCGCCCGTCCGCGCGGCCACCCCGAAGTCGACGAGTTTGCTCGCCCCGTCGGGCCGGACCAGCACGTTCTCCGGTTTGTAGTCCCGGTGGACGACCCCGACGGAGTGCGCCGCCCCCAGCCCCAGGAGTGAGCCCTTCAACACCACCAGCGCCTCTTCGGCGGTGAGCCGCCGTCCGGACGCGCCCAGCAGCCTGCGAAGCGTCACGCCCTCGACGTACTCCATCACGATCGCCGAGTGTTCGCCGTCCTCGACGAACTCCAGCAGCCGCGCCACATGCGGGTCGCCGACCCCGGCCAGCAGAGCCGCCTCCTCCCGGAACCTGGCCTGGGCCGCCTCGTCGGCGTCGACCAGATACTTGACGGCGACGGCCTCCCCGTCCTGCTCGCGCCGGGCGAGCACCACCCGCCCCTGGGCCCCCCGACCCAGCTCCGCCAGTTCCACGAGCCCCGGGACCGTCCATTCGTCCATGGGAACAGGGGACACCAGTCACCGTCCAACTACCAGAAACTCCACCAGAACCACTCGAATCGTTATGCGCCCTCACGAGGTACGGCGCCCGGCGGGAGAGAGCCGGGGGACTTCCACCAGGTCCGGCGTCATCCGCGCTGCGACCGCATCGGCTCGGGAGGCCGGAGACGGCGAGGGCGCGGCCGAGCATGTCGTCGAGGGAAAATCGTCGGAACCCTGTTCGGAGAGGGTGATGACCATTTGCCGTCGCCGGTTCTGACGTGCCGCAGGAGGTTTCGCCCAGAAAGCCGCGCGTGGCTTTCGGCGGCCTATGATCTGCTGCCATGGCACTCGATGATGACCAGGTCCGTGAGCTTGTTCGGCGGTTCGTGGCGATTGAGATGGGCGGGTGGGATGACGCGGCGTTCGGGCGGGCGCTGGAGGTGCTCGGGTGGCGGGCCGCGGAGTATTCCGATGAGGAATTGGAGTGGCAGCGGAGGCGTCGGCGGCCGAGTGGGCGGGAGGAGTACGAGACCGGGCTCGGGACGGGTCGGGGGGTGTTCGCGCGGCATGGGGCCGGTGACGAGCGATCGCAGATCTCGGTTCGGGCGGGGGAGGGGGAGGAGCTGTTCCGCCGACTGAGGTCGGCGATCGAAGACGAGCTCGGAGTGCCGTCGGTCATGCGGGGGCCGGGGCCGTCGCTGCGGTGGCGAGGGAAGGACCGGTTGCTGGAGCTCGAGCACGGTCGGCTCGGGGTGTACTTGGAGCTCCGCCCCCTCGAGGCCGTCGAGAACGCGGAGTACCAGGTGGCGAAGTGGGGCGAGGCCGAGGACGGGCTCGGGCCGCTCGGTTACTGGCAGGTGGTCAACTGGAAGGAAGGCGAAGCGGACCTGTTCGTTCCGGGCGGGTACTTCGCGGACGGGTGGGCGGAGTTCGAGGAGCGGCTGGCGAAGACGCTGGTGGCCGTCGTTCGGGATTTCGCGCTTCTGGGCGATCTCGGGGATTTCGTCGTGGTCGTGCGTGCTCCGGGAGACCGGCGGTTCGTGCAGTGGTACGCGTCGGGGCCGATGCTGTGGATCGAGGCGGGCATCCCGGACGAGTCCGACGCGGCGTGGTCGGCGGCGATGGCCGAGTCGGGTTGGCTGCCGTCGGACTCGGAGGGCTCCGGGAAACTTCTCGTGATCCGCGAGTTTCCGGTGCTGGGGGATGAGGAGGCGGCGACGGCGGCACACATGCTGGTCGGGACGCTGCAGTCGTACGGCGCCGCGTTCGAGGACCTCTGGTACGAGCTGATCTCGCCGGACGTCCACCTGCTCGGGATCGGGCTGCCCACCCGGCCCGGTGGCCGGTAGCTCAAGGACCGGGCGGGTCGAGGCGGTCGCGCAGTTCGGTCACCTTCCGCAGCAGGCTGTGCGGGTCCTGCAGCGAGACGGAGCTCGAGTACCAGACGAACTTTCCCTCGGAGAAGAGCGGTTCGCCGTCCGGAGACCGGCCGGTGAACTCTGATCCCGTCCCGCACTCGATGTACAGGAGAAGGTCCACCTCGCGCCCTTCCAAGAAGATCATTTCGTTCGTTTCGTCGTACTTGAAGCCGTAGCTGCGCAGGACGATTCGGTGGTCGTAGTAGTGGAGAAGCAGGGTCTCCGCGGGGATCTCAAAGGGATCGGTCGTCGCGTGCCGGTAGGCGTCGATGAACCGGCGGAGCCCTTGCCGGGTCACCGGGAGGCTGCGTACCGGGAATCCCGTGACGGGTTCGCAGATCGACTTCTCCGTCGAGAGGGAGACGAACCACCGGTCACCGGCTTCGTCATGGTGGAAGCGCAGCCCGAGCCGGTCATGGTCGCCGTCGTCGCTGAAGAAGTCGTCGAACTCGGCGACGACTACGGTGCCGTCAGGCGGATCGGGATCGTCGAGGCCGTCGAGACGCGCCCGCAGCATCCGCAGCGATCGGAGCAGCCGGTCGCGGTCCTGGTGGGACTCGAAGCGGCAGCCGGGCCAGAACGAGACGGTCTGCGAGTGGTCGCGGTAGAGAGGCCGTCCTTTCGCGTCATGCCCGACCAGGTCCTGCCGGAAATCGACGTTCAGATCCACGGCCAGCCACACGGTTCCGGCGTCATCGCGGTTCGCGTCGACGATCACCGAACCGTTGACGTGACCGTCGTCGAAGAATTGCGCCGACTCCTCGAACATTCCTCTCTTGAGCACGGTCAGGCAGGTCCTGATGAACCGGTGGACGTCCTGCGGGTGAACCGCCGCACACCAGAGTGGCCAGAAATCGACGAACCACCGGTCGCCGGGGACGTCCTGGTGAAAACGCAGGGAATAGCCGGGGCCTCCGGCACGGAAACCGTCGATCTCGGTGACGAGAACGGCGGCCCTGGGCAGCTCCATCCGCCCAGTAAATCAGGCGCCGTTCCCGTCGCTCTTCGCTCACAGTTCGTCCCATGTGCGTCTCTATGTCACCAGCCTGCTGCATCTGCCGGCGCGGTCGGTCGGCTCGCACCAGTTCCTCCCGGCGGGCCGCGCCGAACCGGTGCTCCAAGGACATGGTGAACGCCGTGGCTCCGGTTCCGGCGGGGCGGTCCGCGGATTGGACGGGCTCCGACGAGCGGAGCGGCGTGGAGGTCTTCCACCACGACATCTACACCGTCGTCCTCGCCGAGAACGCCTCCCGCGTCACGGCCGCACTGGATCGGGTCGAGCCGTCCCGACATCCCGCCCTCGACCAGGCGCTCTTCGACTTCTACACCGAGGCGTTCCCCGAGCCCGCCGTCAAACATCTCGACATCGGTCGTGGTGAACGGGGACACTTCTTGAGATGACCAGAGCCGATGACACGCCACCCGCGTGGGACGAGCGCACCCAGCTCACCACGTTTCTCGATTACGCGCGTGACACCGCCCGCGCCAAGTGCGACGGCGTCTCTGCGGAGAACGCCCGCAAGGCGCTCCTGCCGGGCTCACCGCTGATGACCGTGAGCGGAGTGATCAACCACCTTCGCTGGGTCGAGTACTACTGGTTCCAGGTGGTCTTCTGCGGCGAGGAGGACCGGGGTCCCTGGACCGAGGACGATCCCGATCGCGAGATGCGTATCGCCGTCGACTTCCCGCTCACGCAGTTGCTCGACGAATACGCCGAACACAGCGCCCGCTACCGCGAACTGGTCGCCGGGAACAGCCTGGACGAGCGGGCCCGGCGACCAGTTCGCGACGGTCTCCACGTCGACCTACGCTGGATCCTCCTTCACCTCACCGAGGAGACGGCTCGCCACAACGGCCACCTGGACATCCTGCGCGAGATGCTCGACGGCACGACCGGCGACTAGGTCCGGCGGAGATCATGAGCGGAGCCGGAGCCGGATCGAGGCGAACCACAGCGGCCCGCACTCCCCATAGGGATGTAGTCCCACTGTTGGCGAGCACTCTCGTCGATTACTGACCACATGCCGAAGATTTTCCCGTTATGGGCGACTGTGTATAGACAGCTCGTCTCGGCCGCAAGCTGGTCGGGCTCCACGACTCGGTAAGAACTCCTCAAACGGCCGACGCGTCGGAGGCCGCGCCGTCCCATAGGGGAGTGGTGGATGGCTCTGAGGAGAGATGGCCGACCTGGAGGCGGGGCCGGAGCATGGGCCGCCGGTCGATGAGGGGCTCGGCCGGGTGCTGCCCGTCCGACTCGCGCCGGTGGAGATGGGCAACGGCGGGTTTCGGCTTCAACCGGTAGAGGTCCCGTATCGGTGTTCGGGCATGCCCCCGCCAGGCCTCCCGCCAGGTGCGGACCGCTTCGTCCAGCGGTGCGCGCAACTCCTGGTTGATCCTCTTCTCGACGGCCTGGTCACGGTGGCCGGAGACCGGGAGGGCTCGGGACCGTTGTCAGTCGCCGAACTGCTGGATCTTGTCCTTGAACAGGGTGGTGGCGATCGAGGCGCGGCGGGGCTGGCCCTTGCGGAACGCCTCGGCGAACTTCTCGGCCTGCTCGTGCTCGACCTTGCCGGGCATCGGGGGTTCGTCCGGGTTGACGTCGATGTCGACGAGGGCGGGGCCGTCGTGTGCGAGGGCCTGGACGAGGGCCGGGCGGACGTCCTCGGGCTTTGTGATCTTCGCGCCGAAGCCGCCGCAGGAGCGGGCCCAGGGGGAGAAGTCGGCGACGGGGTGTTCGGAGAAGCGGACGCCGTGCTCGGGGTAGCCGAGGACCATCTGCTCCCACAGGATCTGGCCGAGGGAGTTGTTGTTGTTGATGACGACCTTGACCGGCAGGTCGTTGTGGACGGCGGTGAGGAACTCGGCCATCAGCATGGAGAAGCCGCCGTCACCGATGTAGGCGATGATCTGGCGGCCGGGGAAGGCGTGCTGCATGGCCAGGGCGTAGGGCAGGCCGGGGGCCATCGACGCGAGGTTGCTCGACAGGTAGAAGCCGCGGTCGCCGCGGATCGTCCAGTGGCGGGCCGCCCAGGTGGTGATGGTGCCGCTGTCGCAGGTGAGGATCGCGTCGTCCGCGGCGAGGTCGTCGAGGACGCCGACGACGTACTGGGGGGCGATGGGGTCGCGTTCGGGGTTCTGGAGGCTCGCCATCCGCCGGCGCCAGTCGTTCATCTTCTCCTGGTACTTCACCAGATGTGCGCGGTCCTGGCGGCGTTCGAGCAGCGGGAGCAGCGCGCGGAGGCCCTCCTTGGCATCTCCGATCATGGGGACCTCGGTGGGCAGGCGGGCTCCGGCGCGGGCCGGGTCGGCCTCCAACTGGACGACGCGCACCGAGCCGGGCTCGGGCAGGTGCTTGGTGTAGGGGAAGTTGGTGCCGATCATGAACAGGGTGTCGCAGTCCTCGGCGAGCTCCTCGCCGGGGCGGGTGCCCAGCAGGCCGATGCCGCCGACGGAGAACGGCGAGTCGTCGGGGACGGCGGCCTTGCCGGGGAGAGTCTTGATGACGGGGGCGCCCAGCGCGTCGGCGACGGCCAGGATCTCCTCGCGGGCGTGCAGCGCGCCCGCACCGGCCAGCAGGGCGATTCGCTCTCCCTCGTTGAGCACCCGCGCGGCACGCTCCAGGTCCTCGGCGCGCGGCGTTCCGGGCGCGGGGAGGAAGACGGGGGCGGTGGCCGGAGGGCGGGCCTGGGCGACGTGCTGCCATGGGTCGGCGCCGGCGTCGGCGACCTGGACGTCGTTCGGAAGGCTCAGGTGGGCGACGCCCCGGCGGGCCAGCGCGGTGCGGACGGCGAGGTCCACGACGCCCGGGAGCTGCACCGGATTGTCGACGACCAGGTTGTACTCCGCGACGTCGGCGTAGAGGTGCTCCACGGGCACCTCCTGCTGGTAGCCGCTGCCGAGGACGGCGGTCTCCTGCGTTCCCGTGATGGCGAGGACCGGCGCGTGGTCGAGTTTGGCGTCGTAGAGGCCGTTCAGCAGGTGGATGGCGCCGGGGCCCGAGGTGGCCAGGCAGACGCCGAGCCTTCCGGTGGCCTTGGCGTGCGCGACGGCCATGAACGCGGCGGACTCCTCGTGCCGCACGAGCAGGAACCTGATCCGGTCCTGATGCCGGCGCAGGGCCTCCATGATGCCGTTGATGCCGTCGCCCGGCAGTCCGAAGACGGTGTCGACACCCCAGTCGATCAGACGTTCCACCAGGTCCTCGGCAGCGATTCGTCCCATGGGGTAACCCGTGCCCCGGCGTGCGAGGGTGACACGTTGTTTGTCGTATAAGTGGGTGATCGGGAAGCGACCCGAGAAAGCGGAAGAGGAAACTGTAACGCCCGGCCGGGAACATCCGATGTACCGAGGTCGTTGGTCATCTGCATCCAAGTGCAGGCACACGTTTCCACTGGGAGTTTACCACACATGCCATCTAGGGCGCTCGTGGAAGAGCAGGAAAAAGTCACCTGGCTGTACGGGCTGCTGGACGCCGCCCGGGCTCGGGCCGAGGGGTCGGAGCGGATCGAGGCGGGTGGCGGCGGGGGGTTCCAGCAGCGGGTGGACCGGGAGACGGCCGTCCATGAGAAGGAGAAGAAGCTCGCGCAGTACGCGGCGGTCGAGCACGGGCTGTGCTTCGGGCGGATCGACCGGAAGGACGACACGCTCTACATCGGGCGGATCGGGTTGCGGGACGAGGAGGGCGACCCGGCGCTGATCGACTGGCGGGCGCCCGCGGCGCGGCCGTTCTACACCGCGACCGCGGCCGATCCGGAGAAGCTGGTGCGGCGGCGGCATCTGCACACGCGGGGGCGGAAGGTCGTCGATCTGGACGACGAGGTCTTCGACCTGGAGGCGATGCGGCCGGGGGATCGGGCGTCGCTGGTGGGGGAGGCGGCGCTGCTCGCGAGCCTCCGGCGGGGGCGTACGGGGCGGATGAGCGACGTCGTCGCGACGATCCAGGCGGAGCAGGACGAAGTCGTCCGGGCCGGTTTTCAGGGGATCCTGGTCGTTCAGGGTGGGCCGGGGACGGGGAAGACGGTCGCGGCGCTGCACCGGGCCGCCTACCTGCTCTACACGTACCGGGAGACGTTGAGCCGGCGCGGGGTGCTCATCGTGGGGCCCAACCCGACGTTCCTGCGGTACATCGAGCGGGTCCTGCCCGGTCTCGGCGAGACGGACGTCGCGTTGTGCCCGCTCGGGACGCTGTACCCGGGGGTGCACGCCACCGCGACGGAGACGCCGGAGGCCGAGGCCGTCAAGGGCGACGGGCGGATGGCCGAACGGCTGGAGGAGGCGCTGAAGGCCCGCCAGCGCGTCCCGGACGAGGACGTGACGTTCGAGGCCGACGGGATGCCCGTCACGCTCACGAGCAAGGCCGCCCTGCGGGCGCGTGAGCATGCGCGCAATGTCAGAGCTCCGCACAACGTCCAGCGGCGCGTGTTCGTCCACGACGTCCTCGCGGCGCTCGCCGAGGACCAGCTGGAGCGGATGGAGCGCGAGACCGACGAGCCGTTGCAGCGGCTCCTGGAAGAGGGCGGGCTGAGCAAAGAACTGCAGGAACTGCTTAAAGAGCCCTCCCGCCTGCGCGAGGACCACGATCTGGAACTGGCCAAGGAGACGCTCTGGGACGACCCCGAAGTGCGGCGTCTCATCGACTCCCTGTGGCCGGAACTCACCCCGGAACGCTTCCTCAACGACCTGTACGCCGACCCGGAGGCACTCCGGCACATCGGCTGCCCGGAGCTGCGAAGAGCGCCGGGCTCCCCGTGGACGGTCGCGGACGTCCCGCTGCTGGACGAGGCCGCCGAGCTCCTCGGCGTGGACGACAGCGCGGACAAGGCCGCCGAGCGCCGTGAGGAGCAGCGGCGCCGCGAGGAGGAGCGCTACGCCAGGGGCGTCCTGCAGATCTCCGGTCTCACGGAGGTGGACGCCGGGATGCTCGCCGAACGCCAGCGGGAGGAGCGCGGCCCCGTCACGGCCGCCGAAAGGCTCGCCGACCGGGAGTGGGCGTACGGGCACGTCATCGTGGACGAGGCGCAGGAACTGTCCTCCATGGCGTGGCGCGCGGTGATGCGCCGGGTGCCCGCCAAGTCGATGACGATCGTCGGCGACCTCGCCCAGACGGGCAGCGCGGCGGGCGCCCGCGACTGGGCGGAGATGCTGGAGCCGTTCGTGGGGGACCGCTGGCGGGAGCTGCGGCTGCTGGTCAACTACCGCACACCCGGCGCGATCATGGCGGTGGCCGAGGACGTGCTGGCGAGCGTCGACCCGCACGCCGTCGCGCCCCGCTCGGTACGGGAGGAGGGCGACCCGCCGAAGGCCGTCCGCATGGACGCACTCGATGGTCTCCCCGGCCTGGTCGAAGCCGAGCTGGAGCGGATCGGCGAGGGCCGTCTGGCCGTCATCACCTCCCGGGCACGACGCCAGGAGGTGACCGCGGCCCTCCCGGACGCTCCGGCGGAGGTGACGCCCGAAGCCCTCGACCAGCCCGTCGTGATCCTGACGGCGGCCGAATCCAAGGGCCTGGAGTTCGACGCCGTCGTCCTCGTCGACCCGGACGGAATCCGCGAGGAGTCCCCGAACGGAGGCCACGACCTGTACGTCGCCATCACCCGCGCGACGAGACGCCTCACCGTCATCCACTCCGGCGACCTCCCGCCCGAACTGCACCGCCTTGTACGAGAGGGGTCCCGGCCGTTCGACGAGACCTCCCATCTGCTCAACAGCCCGGAGAACGCGCGCTGCCCGCGCGCCGCGACCGATCGGCTGGAGGCCGGTGAGGGGACCGGCCGGGAATCCGGCTGACGAGACGGCGGGCCAGGACCATCAGCGGCGGCCGATGGTCCTGGCCGCGCCCGCCGCGATGGTCGTGGCCAGGATCCAGCCCGCCGCCACCCGCAGGTAGGAGAACCACTGGTAGGGGCCTTCGGGGTTGAAGGCGCGTTCCTGGCCCAGGTCCACGATCGGCAGCAGCAGGTCGACGGTGTACATGACGGGGGTCAACTTCTCAGCCCTGAAAGGCCGAGCTTGCAGCTCTTCACCGCACCTGGCCGGTGTGGTTCAGGCCGCGTCGTCGGCAGCGTGACTCACTGCCCAGGCCGCCGCGCCACGTTGGGCGATGTTGCGGCCTGCGTTCACGTCGGCGTGCTCAGCGAAGCCGCACGACGTGCAATGGAAGGTGGACTGGTCGGACCGGTTACGTCTGCTGACGTGACCGCATGCGGAGCAGCCCTGTGATGTGTATCGGGGGTCTACGAACACCACCGGTACCCCCGCCAGGGCGGCCTTGTAGGAGACGAACGCGCCGAGCTGGGCGAACGACCAGGAATGCAGCGTGACCCGCTGGGGCTTGCGGAGCCGTACCCTGTCGCGGATGCCGCCCAGGTCTTCCAGGGCGATACCGCGGCAGGTGCGTTGAGCCTCGGTCACGAGCTTCTTGGCGATGCAGTGGTTGGTGTCGGCCGCGAAACGCGCCTCCCGGCCGGAGAGCTTGCGCAGCAGCCGCTTGGCGGACCTGGTGCCCTTCTTCTGGAGCCTGCTGCGCAGCCGCCGGTTCTTGTGCCGGACCTGGTTGAGGTGTTTGCCGGCGTGCCGGGTGCCGTCGCTGGTGGTGGCGATGTTCACGATGCCCAGATCCACACCCAAAAACCCGACCGGGTTACCCAATTCGGGCTCGGGGACCTCGCAGGTCGCCTGCAGATACCAACTTCCGCCCCGCAGCACCAGATCGGACTCCCCGCGCCGGTACTCGGTGAGCATCTTCATCTGCGACGGCGAGCACTGGAACCCGATGCCCCTCACGCGGCCTCGGACGGTCCAGATCGAAACGGTGCGCGCCTCCAGCTGCCAGGACAGGCACCGGTCGTCGAACGGCTGGGCGGCGTCCTTGCGGAACCGGACCGGCTTGCCCTCCACGGCCTTGCGCCGCTTGGAGCCTTCCGGTCCGTAGTTCCCGGCCTTCAGGTTCGCTTTCAAGGTGGCGTAGGCCCCGGCGGCCTTGCGGACGGCGTGCAGGGCGGGCTGGGCGGACAATCCCATCGCCTTCACCTCGCCGTACACCAGCCGCTGAAGCGGCCGCCCGCCCGTCACGCCGGTCTCGAACGCGCGGCGGGAGGCGTGGTCGGCGGCCCGGTTGCAAGTGCGCAGCGTCTCCCGCAGAGCCACCCGGGCGGCCTCGTCCGGGAGCAGCTTCACCTGCACCACGAGCTTCACATGCACAACATAGCGACTCCTCTCTAATGTCGAGATGATTTTCCGATCCCGGCATGCACAAAGGGGCGAAGCGCCGCCTACGACCTGCATGTTCGTTCTGTCTTCGTCGCGGGGTACCGGCGGGGTCCTCGCCGACGAACATCGACTCGTCTACAAAATCGTGGACGACCAGATCCGTATCGCCGCCTGCCGTTACCACTACGAACGCTGACCGGGTCCGCGCTTGCCAGGGTTCAGCGGCGCCCGATGGTGCGGGCGGCGCCCGCGGCGATGGTCGTGGCGAGGATCCAGCCCGCCGCCACCAGCAGGTAGGAGAACCACTGGTAGGGGCCGACCGGGTTGAAGGCCCGTTCCTGCCCCAGGTCCACGATCGGCAGCAGCAGGTCGACGGTGTACATGACGGGGTTAAAGTCCGGGTGCTCGTCGGCCTTGACCGGCCCGGGTTCGGTGATCGAGAACACCACCGAGCCGATCACGACGAGCAGGGCGAGCCAGGTCGCGGCCCGCATCGGCTGGTAGCCGTAGCCGACCGTGACGTCCTGCAGCCGTCCCCACATCCGGCTCGCGCGGGAGGCGGTGCGGCCCTGGCGGCGCTCCCTGGCCAGCAGGACGGTCTGGGCGTGGCGCTGCTGGCCCAGTGCGGTGTAGTGGGCGGCGAGCTGCTCGTAGGGCTGCGGCTGGAAGCCGCGCGGATCCCTGCCCAGCCAGTCCAGCCGGGTCTGCGGGTCGAGCCGGGGCTCCAGCGCCTCGTAGGTCAGGCCGTCGAGCTCGATCGCCTCCGGCCAGTTCTCCGGGTCGTCCTCCAGGATGCCGAGGCGGGCGTGGCTGAGTTGCACGATCCCGTCCAGCCGGGTGTGCTCGAACAGGAGGCGGCCCGCCTGCAGCCCCTTGGCGGCGAGGGCCCTCCCCTCAGGGCGCTCCAGGACGGTGTCGCGGAGCTGGAGGGTCCGGCCGATCCGGGCCTCGGCGACGCGCAGCGTCCCCTCGAAGCGGGTCCGCGTCAGGAACACGTCTCCGACGACCTCGGCGAGCGACAGCCGCAGGGCCACCCGGCCGGGGTTGACGAACTCGGTGTCCAGGGCGGTGAACAGGTCGGAGATCCGGGCGCCGCGCAGGTTGATCTCGCCTTCGATCCGGGCGCCGCGCAGCCGCAGGGTGCGGGTGTTCAGGCCGTCGGCGAGGATCGCGTACTCCCCGTCCCCGGTCAGCCGGACGTCGTCCAGATGGGTCTGTCCGGTGACCTGGCTTCCGCGCAGGACGATCCGGCCGGCGGCGGTGAGGCCGTTCAGCAGCAGCCCGCCCGCGGTCATCCAGCTGGCCAGCAGCGCCGGATCCGTTCCGGCCGCGGTGAGATGGGCGTCGGCGAACTCGACGACCCCCGACAGCTGGGAGCCGCGCAGCGACACCTTCCCCTCGGCCCGCAGCCGCGCCATGCGGACGTTGACCGCGCTGAGCCCCTCGGCGGCGAACGCCTTGCCCTCGGAGTCGCCGACGAAGACGGCGTCCTCGGCGGAGAGGTCGGCGGTGATCTGCGCCCCGCGCAGTGAGATCCGGCCCCGGGCGCTCAGGCGGTCGAGCAGCACCTGGCCCGCGACCAGGCCGTTGCACAGCAGCGCCACCCCGTCGATCTCGCTGGTGATCCGCGCCCCGGCCAACCGGAAGTCCCCGGCCACCTGTGCTCCGCGCAAAGAGACCCTGCCCTCGAACCCGGCGTCGTCGGCGATGAGATGCACCGCGTTCAGACCGGCGGCCGACACGGCGCGTCCGTCGACGTCGGCGCCGACCTGCGCCCCGGTGAGCACCACGTCCCCGGCGATCTGGCTCCCGAGCAGCGATATCCGCCCCTCCGCGACCAGCCCGTCGGCGGAGATCCCCCCGGCCTCCAGCCCGTCGGCGGACAGGGACAGCCCCTCGCCGTCCATGCCCAGCTTCGCCCCGTGCAGTTCCAGGTTCCGGGTGAGCCGCGCGTCGTCGAAGACGAGCGGGCCCTCCGCCTCCAGGCCCCGGACGCAGACGCCGCCCGCCACGAGGCTCACCGCGCTGAGCGCCCGCCGCCCGGCGCCGTGCGTCCCGATGCGGGCTTCGGCGAGGTCCATCTCCCGGACGAGGCGGGAGTCGTCGAAGTCCACCGGGCCCTCGGCGCGCAGCCGCCGGGCCAGGATCCCGCCCGCTTCGAGGCCGGTCGCGGTGAGCGACCCGCCGCGGGCTTTGAGGTGGGCGTCGGTGAGGTCGAGCTCGCGGGTGACGCGGGAGTCGGAGAAGACGACGTGCCCTTCGGAGACCAGTCCCGCGGAGCGGACGCTGCCCGCGGTCAGCCCGGCGGCGTCCAGAGCGCGGTCCCCGACCTCCAGACGGGAGGAGCTCAGATCGAGGTCGCCGGTGACGCGGGCGTTGACCAGGGAGAGCCGGCCGGCGGCGTGGAGGCGGGGGAGGAGGACGTTGACGGCCTCCATGTTGTCGGCGTCCAGGCACTGGCCGTCGGCGTCGGGGGTCAGACGGCAGTCGCCCATCCGGACGTCGCCGGTGAAGGCGGCGCCGCGCAGCAGGACACGGCCTTCGGCGTGCAGGGAGTCGGCGGACAGGCCGCCGGAGCGGATGCGGTCGCCGCGCAGGGCGTGGCCGTCGGGGCCCGCCTTCAGCCGGGCGTGGGAGAGGTGGATCTCGCCGATGTCGGTGTTGCGGAGGGAGACGCGGCCTTCGGCGGTGAGGCCGTCGAGGCGGGCCGTCGCCGCGGTCATGCCGTCGGCGGCCAGGGCGGCGCTGTTCGGCACGGCCGTCAGCCGGGCGCCGAAGAGTTCCAGGTCGCCGGTGAGGCGGGCGTTGACGAGCCGGACCTGCCCGCCTTCGACGACGAGGCCGCGGGCGTGCAGGCCGGAGAGGGACGCGGCCTCCAGGTTGAGGGAGGAGTCCTGGAGCCGCGCGTCGGTGAGGGTGAGCGCGGCGCGGAGCGTGGCGCCGATGAACCGCACCTCGCCGACGGCGCTGAACCCCTCGTTGAGCCACAGCGCCCCGTCGGCCCGCAGGCCGCCCGCCGCGATCGCGACCCGGCCCGGGTTGGCGACGGCGGCCGAGCGCAGCGTGAAGGACCCCCCGATGTGGGCGTTGTCGAGGCGCAGCGCGCTCCACTGGTCGGCCGAGGTGATGCGCGCGTCGGAGAAGCGCACCGCGCTGCCGAACCGGGCGTGCGGCAGGCGCACCGACCCCGTCGCGGTGAACCCTGCGTCGAAGTTCGCCCGGCCGGTGACCAGGAGGCTCTCGCCGAGCAGGGCCTCGCCCGCCGGATCGTCGCCGAGGGTCGCGCCGGACAGGTGGAGTTCGCCGTCGATCTGGGCGTGGTCCAGGTTCACCTGGCCGGTGATCACGGACCCCTTGAGGGACAGCGCCCCGTCCAGCCTCAGCCGGGCGAGGCCGAGTCCGGGCATCCGGCAGCGCACGAACCGCAGCGTCCGGGTGATCGACTCCATGAACTGCGGCGGCTCGTCGAACTCGCACTCGGTGAAGACGAGGGGGTGGTCGATGACGGTGCCGCGCAGGCGCAGCCTGCCGGTGACGCGCGCCCCGCGCAGCCGGAGCCCCGGCACCCCGTCGGGCGGGGGCGGGTCGTGCAGCAGGAGGGTGAGGGCCGAGGCGCGGACCGTCCGGTCCGCGGCCTCGGTGAGGTCGACCGGGCTCCCGTCCGCCACCGCGGTGTAGAGCCGGAGTTCGGTCTCGGTGAGATCATCCAGCCCCATGCGCCCTATCTTGCAGAAGATCGAGTAGAACGTCCATGTATGTGGGCGGGCACGGGACGAGCGGGGGAGAGCCGGGGGTCGGGCTCCGGTTCTCCGAAGACGGTGCGGACGGGCTGGACGCCGGCCCAGACCGGAAGGGCGTAGTCCTCGTCGTCGTCCTTCGGGGGGCCGGTGCGGACCTTGACCGACGCTTCCGCCAGCGGCAGGGCCAGGACGGCGGTCGCGGCGAGCTCCTTACGGTTCGGCGGCCGCACGGCGTCCCACTGGCCGGGGGCGAGCTGCTCGGTGATGGCGCGGAGCGCGGCCAGGTGCTCGTCCGGGTCGGTGACGGGACGGGGCGTGCCGTAGACCACGGCGGAGCGGTAGTTCATCGAGTGGTGCATGGCCGAACGGGCCAGGACGATGCCGTCCAGGTGGGTGACGGTCACGCAGATCTCGCCGTCCGTGCGCAGCGAGCGGGCGCCGGTGGAGCCGTGCAGGTAGAGGGTGTCGTCGATGCGGCCGTAACCGGTGGGGATCACCCGGGGAGAGCCGTCGACGACGACGCCGAGGTGGCAGACCAGCCCGGCGTCGAGCACGTCGTACAGGTCTTCCCGGTCGGTCCTGGCACGTTCCCCGAGCCGGCGGAGGCGGGTGCGTTCGGTGGTGGAGAGCATGCTCCTACAGTGGACGACGAGTGGACCTGCCACCATGGCCACTTCCCCCTCGAAATGGAAGACCACTTTGTCTCGCCGACCTGCTGACCTGCATCTTCTCCTCGACCGGGCCTCGACCGAACCGCTGAACGTCCAGGTGTCCCGGGGGCTGCGCGAGCTGATGCGCACCGGGGTGCTCGCGCCGGGCGAGCGACTGCCTTCCAGCCGGGCGCTCGCCGCCGGACTCGCGGTCAGCCGGACCGTCGTCACCGAGGCCTACCAGCAGCTCTACGCCGAGGGCTGGCTGGAGGGCAGGCACGGATCCGGCACGTTCGTCGCCGACGTGGGGCATCCGGAACCCGCGCCGGGGAGCATGCCGGACGCGGGAGCGGCCGTCCCCGAACGGCCGGAGCCCGCGTTCCTCTCCCGCACCGAAGCGAGGGCGGCCGGGCTGCTGGACCTGCGGCCCGGGGCGCCCTGGGTGCGCGACCGCGACTTCGCGGCCTGGAAGAGGGCCTGGCGGCGGGCGGCCGACCACCCGCCGGACGACGACCCCGACCCGCGCGGCCTGCCGTGGCTGAGGGAACTGCTCGCCGGGCACCTGCGCCGGGCTCGGGGCATCGCGGTGCGGCCGGAGAACCTCGTGATCACCCGGGGCACCGGCAACGGGCTCGACCTGGTCGCCGCGCTGCTGGCGGCGGGCGGCCGCGCCGGGGTGGAGGAGCCGGGCTACGGCCGGGCCCGCTCCATCCTGCGGGCGCGGGGAGCCGAGGTGGTGCCCTGCCCGGTCGACCGTGAGGGCGTCCTCGTCGAGGGGCTCCCCGACGGGCTGCGGCTGCTCTACACGACCCCGGCGCACCAGTACCCGCTGGGCGGACGGCTGTCCATCTCCCGGCGGGAGCGGCTGCTGGCCTGGGCCCGCGCCACCGGGGCGCGGATCGTGGAGGACGACTACGACGCGGAGTTCCGCTACGACGTGGCCCCGCTGCCCGCGCTGTACGGGCTGGACCCCGAGCGGGTGATCCTGCTGGGGACGCTGGCCAAGACGCTGACGCCGGACCTGGGCATCGGCTGGATCGTCGCCTCCCCGGAACTGGCCTCCCGGCTGGCGGAGCTGCGGCGCGTCCTGGTCGACCGCACCAGCGGGCCCGTCCAGTACGCGACGGCCGTCCTGCTGGAGAACGGCGACCTGGACCGCCACCTGCGCCGGATGCGGCTGGAGTACGCGCGCCGCCGGGCGACGGTCGTGGAGCACCTGGGGGAGTGGATCACGGGCGACACCGCGGGGCTGCACGTCATGATCCCGCTCGACGCCGCCCGCACGGACCGGGTCAGGGCGGAGGCCGAGGCCAGGGGCGTGCTGCTGGAGGACCTCACCCGCTACACCGAGGTCTCCTCATCCGTCCACGGGTTGATGCTGGGCTACGGCTCGGCGTCCCCCGCCGAGGTGCGCCGCGGCTGCGAGGTCCTCGCCGAACTGCTGAGGGAATAATGACCGTCATGCATTTCATCCCTTACATCCCCCTGTTTCCATGGTGACCGTCATGGCGCTGACCGCGGCGCTCTTCTACGGCGTGGGCGACTTCTTCGGCGGGGCCGCCTCGCGCCGCGCCACCGCCCTGTCGGTGCTCACGGTGAGCATCCCGCTGGGGCTGGCCGTCATGGCGGTCGCGGCCCTGTTCGGCGGCATCGCGCCCGACGCGGCGGGCGTCGGCTGGGGGCTGGCCTCGGGCCTGGCCAGCGGCGTCGGATTCCTCGCCCTCTACCGCGCCCTGGCCATCGGCCCGATGAGCGTGGTCGCCCCGGTCTCGGCCCTGGCGGGCGCGGTCGTGCCGGTCGTCGCGGGGCTGCTGGCGGGGGAGCGGTTCGGCGGCACGGTGCTGTTCGGCGTCGTCCTGTGCGTCGCGGCGATCGGCCTGGTCAGCATGGAGCCCGGCAGGGAGGGCCCGTCCCCGTGGGGGTGGGGCGGAGGGCTTTCCCTGGCGCTGGTGGCCGGGACGGGCTTCGGCATTTTCTTCGTCCTGCTCAGCTACGCGGGCGAGGGCGGCGGGCTGTGGCCGCTGGTCCTGTCCCGCGCCGGGGTGCTGACGGTCGTGCTGGGCGTCGTCGCGTTCCTGGCCTGCTCGCCCTCCAGGCCGTCCGTCACCCGGTTGCGCGGCCGGACGACCTGGGCGCTGGCCGTGGGCGCGGGCGTCCTGGACGTCGTCGCGAACGTCGCCTACTTCAAGGCCGTCAACGCCGGGATGCTCAGCGTCGTGGGGGTCCTCACGTCCCTCTACCCGGCCGTCACGGTGCTCCTGGCGTGGCTCGTGCACAAGGAGAGACTGCAGGTGGCGCAGAGAATCGGGCTGCTCGTGGCCTTGACAGGAGTGGCCCTGGTCACGTCAGGATGATCCCCGCGTACCACATGACCGGTAAGTAATGATTTACTACCGCTCAGGCGCACAAGGAGGAAGTTCGGGATGACCCCTCAGCTGGACCTGGCCACCCTTTTCGATGCCATCGCCGAGGCGATCCCCGAGCGGGACGCCCTCGTCTGGCGGGGCCGCCGGTGGACGTTCGCGGAGGTGTCCCGGCGGGTGCGCGCGCTCTCCCGCGTCCTGCACGACCACGGCCTGGGCCGTACCGGTGAGCCGGGCGACCCGTGGGAGTCCAACCACGACCACCTCGCCCTCTACCTGCACAACAGCCAGGCCTACCTGGAGGGCCTGGTCGGCGCGCACCGGGCGCGCGTGGCGCCCTTCAACGTCAACTACCGCTACGTAGGCGACGAGCTGGAGTACCTGTTCGCCGACGCCAGGCCGAAGGCGATCCTCTACCACGCGACGTACGCGCCGACCCTGGCGCAGGTCCTGCCGAATCTGGCCGTCCGGCCCCTGCTGATCCAGGTCGCCGACGACTCCGGCAACGCCCTGCTGCCGGGCGCGCTGGACTACGAGGAGGCCCTCGCCGCCGCCTCGGACGAGCCGCTGCCCGTCACCTCGAGCGGCGACGACCTGCACATCCTCTACACCGGCGGCACGACCGGGATGCCCAAGGGCGTCCTGTGGCGCATCGCCGACCTCGTCGACGGGCCGCTGGGACTGCGCCGCCGCGACGGGAGCCGGTACGACTCCGTGCAGGAGGCCGTCGAGGCCGCCGTCGCCCGCACGACCGCCAAGGTGCTGGTGCTGCCGCCGATGATGCACGGCTCGGGCACCTGGGTCTCCCTCGGCGGCTGGCTGGGCGGCGCGACCGTCCTGCTCCCCGACGTCGTCGAACGCCTCGACATCGAGGGCGTCGTGGACATCCTGGACAAGGAGGGCGCCAGCCGGATGCCGGTCATCGGAGACGCCTTCGCCCGCCCGCTGGTGGCCGAACTGGAGCGCACGGGCCGCGAGCTGCCCAAGCTGCGCCAGATCGTCAACTCCGGGGCCGCGATCAACCCCGTCACCAAGGCCCGGCTGGCCGAACTGCTGCCGCACGTGCGCCTCATCGACATCGTCGGCTCGTCCGAGAGCGGCTTCCAGATCACCCGCCTCGGCGGCGCGGACGCCCCCTTCCTGCCCACCCCCGGCACCGCCGTGCTCAGCGAGGACCGCACGCGCAGGCTGGAGCCGGGCGAGGACGAACTGGGCTGGCTGGCCAAGGGCGGATCCATCCCGCTGGGCTACCTGGGCGACCCGAAGAAGACCGCGGCGACCTTCGTGAAGATCGGCGACTACCGCTGCGTCATCCCCGGCGACCGCGCCCGGCTGCGCTCCGACGGGTTCGTCGAGATGCACGGCCGCGACTCCATGACCATCAACACCGGCGGCGAGAAGGTCTTCGCCGAGGAGGTCGAGGCGGTCGTCCGCGCCATCCCGGGCGTCGCCGAGGCACTGGTGCTGGGCCGGCCCAGCGAGCGCTGGGGCAACGAGATCGTCGCCGTCGTCAGGCTCGCCGGGGAACTGAGCGACGAGGCGCTCAAGGACGCCTGCGCCGCCCACCTGGCCCGATACAAGATCCCCAAGAGCTTCGTCCGCACCGACGACGCCCTGCGCCTCCCCAACGGCAAGGCGGACTACGCCGCCGCACGCGCCCTCATCCAGTAGCAGAGAAACCTCCAACCGCAGGAGCGAGCCATGTCTCCCACCCCCAAGACCCTGGTAGAGGCGTTCCGGCAGACCGCCTCCGAACTGTCGGACGCCGTCGCGCTGCGCACCCCCGGCGACGCGGCCGTCCACACGTGGGCCCAGTACGCCGCCGAGGTCGAACGGATCGCCCGCGCCCTGCACAAGCTGGGAGTGCGCCCCGGCGACCGGGTCGCGATGATGCTCACCAACCGGCCCGAGTTCCACTTCGTGGACAACGCCGCCCTGCACCTGGGCGCGATCCCGTTCTCGATCTACAACACCAGCTCGCCCGAGCAGATCGCCTACATCATCGGGCACGCCGGGCCGAAGGTCGTGGTGGCCGAGGAGCAGTTCATCGGCAAGATCACCGAGGGCGGCGCGGCCTCGATCGACCACCTGATCGACGTGGCCGACCTCGGCTCGCTGGAGACCGACGACGAGTTCGACTTCGAGGCCGCCTGGAAGTCCGTCGACCCCGAGAACGTCGTCACCCTCATCTACACCTCCGGCACGACCGGCCCGCCGAAGGGCGTCGAGGTCACCCACCGGGGCGTGCTCGCCAACATCGAGGCGTTCCAGAAGGGCTACCCCGTCCGCCGGGGCGACAACGTCACCTCCTACCTGCCGGCCGCGCACGCCGTGGACCGCATGGGCAGCCACTGGATGCACATGTGGCAGGGCACCGTCGTGACCTGCGTGGCGGACATGGCCGGGATCCTCGGCGCGCTCACCGAGGTCCGCCCCGA
This sequence comes from Actinocorallia aurantiaca, assembly GCF_039533685.1. Lineage (NCBI taxonomy): Bacteria > Bacillati > Actinomycetota > Actinomycetes > Streptosporangiales > Thermomonosporaceae > Actinocorallia > Actinocorallia aurantiaca. The sequence continues at coordinate 271,016 of NZ_BAAATZ010000009.1, forward strand.
CGTGTGGGTCGCGGTCCCGCGCGTCTGGGAGAAGATCAAGAACGGCATCCAGGCGATGCTGGCCGGTGCCGAGGAGGACAAGCGCAAGGCCGTCGACGGCGCCTTCGAGGTGGCGCTGCGCAAGGTCGCCCTGGAACAGGCTGGCGAGGAGGTGCCGCAGCAGCTCCTGGAGGAGTACGCGTTCGTCGACGAGGTCGTCTTCGCCAACATCCGCGCGCTGCTCGGCCTGGACCGGATGCGCTACGCCTTCTCCGGCGCGGCCGCCATCCCCAAGGAGACCCTGGAGTTCTTCCTGGCGATGGGCCTGAACATCGTCGAGGGCTGGGGCATGACCGAGGTGACCTCGGTCGCCACCTGCAACCCGGTCGGCAAGGTCAAGGTCGGCACCGTCGGGCCTCCGCTGGAGGGCATGGAGGTCAAGCTCGGCGAGGACGGCGAGCTGCTGGTGCGCGGCGCGTGGGTGATGAAGGGCTACCGCAACGACCCGGCCAAGACCGCCGAGACCGTCGACTCCGACGGCTGGCTGCACACCGGCGACATCGCCACCATCGACGACGACGGCTACGTCACCATCGTCGACCGCAAGAAGGAACTCATCATCAACGCGGCCGGCAAGAACATGTCGCCGACCAACATCGAGAACACCATCCGGGCGCACTCCCCGCTGCTCGGCGGCATCGTCGTCATCGGCGAGGCCAAGGCCTACAACGTCGCGCTGGTCTGCATCGACCCCGACGCGGCGGCGATCGTGGCGGCCAGGTACGGGCTGGAGGCCGACCCGGCCGTCCTGGCCAAGGACGCCCGCGTGCACGAGGAGATCAAGGCCGGCATCGACGCGGCCAACGCCAAACTGTCCCGGGTCGAGCAGATCAAGAAGTTCACGATCCTGCCGAACTACTGGGAGCCGGGAGGCGACGAGCTGACCCCGACCATGAAGCTGCGCCGCCGCCCGATCGGCGAGAAGTACGCTGCGGAGATCGACGCACTGTACGCATAGTGAGCGCTTAGTGGCGCTGGCGTCACTCAGGGTGTACGAATTCCTGCATGACCTACACCCGGCGCCAGCGCTCCAGCCTCCTGTACCAGATCCAGTACGCGATCCGTAATCCCGACCGGATCCGCCCCTACGTGAGCCGGTACGCCCGCGACCTGGTCCTTCGCGCGAGCGCACCGGACCACGTGGCCTACTACCGCGAGGTCATGCGGTCGGACGTCACCGAGAAGAGCCCGTTCAAGGCGGTCGGCAGCCCGACGGAGGAGAGCTGGCTGCGCAACGGCCTCCTGCAGTTCGAGTACCTGCTGTCCCACGGCCTGCAGCCCCGTCACCGGGTTCTGGAGATCGGCTGCGGCAACCTGCGCGCCGGCTGGCGCATCATCGAGCACCTGGACGCCGGCAACTACTACGGCCTGGACATCTCGCCCGACATCCTGCTGGCCGCCAACGACACCGTCGTCCGCTACGAACTCCAGGACAAGCTGCCCAACCTGCACCTGGTCCGGGACCTGACGTTCGGGTGGCTGCCCGACGACCACTTCGACGTCGTCCACGCGCACAGCGTCTTCTCGCACACCCCGCTGGAGATCGTGGAGGAGTGCTTCGCGCACGTCGGCCGCATCCTGCGCCCCGACGGGTTCTTCGACTTCACCTTCGACCGCACCGAACTGGCCGAGCACCAGGTGCTGCGCGAGGACTTCTACTACCGCACCGAGACGCTGGTGGACCTGGCCGCCAAGCACGGCCTGGAGGCCAGGTTCATGTACGACTGGGAGAAGAACCCCCACAAGCAGAGCAAGATCCGCATCACTGTCCGCTGAGGACAGACGACCGCAGCGAAGCGAGGATCGGCTGTCCTCTTCCGGGGGCCTGGGGGTCGCCCCCCCAGAAAAATGGACAGGCCGAGTTCCAGCCCGGCCCTCAGGGGTTGAAGGGGTCTGGGCCGCCCCATGGTTCCCAGCCCGGCCCTCAAGGTCGAAGGGGTCTGGGGACCGCCCCATGCGGGGGCCGTCAGGCGACCTCGGCCTCGGCCTCGGACTCCTCCCGGACGGCCGGGAGGGAGCGGACGAAGGCTCCGATCTCGGCGATGGAGTCGTGGCCCTCGGGGCAGAGGTCGGCGAAGATCTGGAAGACGTGGGGCTGGTGGTCCCAGAGCGTCAGGGTCGCCGGCACTCCGGCGGCGGAGAGGCGCTGGACCATCAGCTCGGCGTCGACCCGGAGGATCTCGGTCGAGCCCACGTGGATGAGGACGGGCGGGAAGTCGGCCAGGTCGCCGTTGACGGGGGAGTGCAGGGGGTCGGGCACCATGTCCTTCAGGATCATGGTGCTCAGGACCCCCAGGCGCGTGCCGGGGAGGAAAGCCTCCAGCCGCAGGTTCTCGTGGGCGAGCTTGGCGGCGTCGTCCAGGTCGGTCAGCGGCGAGATCGCGACGATTCCGCCGGGCGCCGGCAGCCCCTCGCGCAGCGCCTGCAGCGGGGCGGCCAGGGAGAGGAACCCGCCGGCGGAGTCGCCCGCGAAGATGATCTGCTCCGGCCGGTAGCCCCGGTCCAGGAGGTACCGGTAGGCGGTGACGCAGTCGGCGACGCTGCCCGCGAGGTTGGCCTGCGGCAGCTGCCGGTAGGCGACGGACAGGGCGGGCACCCCCGCCGCGGCGGAGATCCGGGAGATCATCCGGCGGTGGGTGTTCAGGCCGCAGACCATGAACCCGCCGCCGTGGAAGTACAGGATCACCCGCTCGGCGCGCCCGGATCCGGGGTCCTTCACCCCGCGCCCGTGCACCCACTCGGCTTTGAACCCCTCGAAGGGCACCTTCCGGGTCCGTGTCCCGCTCGGGGCGAGCATGACGCGGGCCAGCGTCTCGACGAGGAACATGAAGCGCAGGACGCCCGGGGGGAAGGGCATGTGGAGCATCAGCGGCCGGAGGGTGAAACGGAGGACGAGGATGAACAGCCGGGTGCGAAGGCGGACACCCTTCCGCAGCTCGATGACGGGTTCCACCGGGCCCTCCAGTTATCGAACGCTTGTCACTTATCGATCTGGCGGGAGCGTCCCACTTATTGGACCAAGGGTCAATGTGTCCGGCGTCACAGGAGCGGCGTCCATCTCGACCGTGACGGTGACCGCCTCTCCCGGCCCGGCCTCGGCCACCGAGAACCCGGCGAGCCTGCCGTCCAGGAAGAGGCGCACCACCTCGCGTCCGCTCCGCTCCCCGGTGTTGCGGAGGGTCACCTCGGCGGCGGCGCCGACGGTCTTCAGCTCCTCGTACCTCCACGTCGTGTAGCCGAGGCCGTGGCCGAAGGGGTAGGCGACGGGGACGCCGACGCGCTCGTAGCCGACCAGCCCGTCGTAGTCGAGAACCCCATCGACAGGGCGCGGATCGGGCAGTCCTTCCTCGGTGTCGAAGAACGTCGTGGGCAGGCGCCCGCCGGGCTCGGCCGCGCCGGTCAGCACGTCGGCCAGCGCGTCGCCGCCCTCCTGGCCCGGCAGCCAGGCCCACAGGACGGCGGAGACCTCCTCCCGCCACGGCATCAGGACGGGGGCGCCCGCGTTGACGACGACGACCGTGCGGGGGTTGGCGGCCGCCACGGCGCGGACGAGCTCGTCCTGGCGTCCGGGCAGGGCGAGGGACGCCCGGTCGTAGCCCTCGCTCTCGACCTCGGGGTTGGTGCCGACCACGACGACCGCCACGTCGGCGCCGCGGGCCGCCTCGACCGCGGCGGCGAACTCCTCCTCCTCGGAAGGCCGGGGCTCGCGGCGGACCAGGGCGAACTTGCCGAAGCCGCCTTCGCCGAAGTGCCGGGTCAGCTCCAGGGCGACCTCCTCGCCCTCCTCCAGCGCCAGCTCCAGGCCTCCCTGCGGCGGGCGGCTGAGGGCCTCCACGGGGTCGCCCGTCGTCAGGCTCAGCGCGAACTCCTCCACCCGGCCGCCGGCGCGAAGCTCGTAACGTCCGGCTCCGGAGGCGGCGAAGACGTGCGTTCCGGAGGAGGCGGCGGTGTACCGGGCCTTCAGCGTCATGGCCTCGGTGGCGGGAGGGACGGTGCCCGGGTAGAAGACGTCGGTGCTGAAACGCTCCTCGGAGGCGAGCACCCGCCCGTCCCCGTCTCGGAACTCCAGAAGGCCCCGGCCGGGGACCAGAGGCATGCGCTCCCGCACGAAGACGCCCGGGCGCAGGACGATCTCCGCCTCCGGCAGCGCGCGGCTCAGCCCCTCCAGGGGGGAGACGACGTGGGCCGGGCTGACGTGGGCGCTCCCGCCGCCCTGGGCGGCCAGGTGCACCGCGTTCTCGCCGAGCAGCGCGATCCGGCGCACCGGCGGAAGGGGCAGGAGGCCGTCGTTGCGCAGCAGGACCATGCTCCGCGCGGCGAACTCCCGCAACTGGGCGCGAGCGTCGTCGGGCGTCGTGACGGGAGGGGGAGACGGGTATCCCTCCAGCGCCCCCACCCGGGACGCCAGCCGGAGGAGGCGCAGCACCTTGTCGTCGATGGTCCGCTCGGGCACCAGGCCGTCCCGGACGGCCCCGGCCAGCCGTTCCCCCCACGGGTCCGCGGGGACGCCCGGCATGGACAGGTCGAGCCCGGCCGTCGCCGAGGGGGCGGTGGAGCGGTTGCCCGACCAGTCCGAGACCACGACCCCGTCGAAGCCCCAGCCGTCCTTCAGCAGCCCGAGCAGCGGGCCGTTCTCGCTCATCGAGAGCCCGTTGACCTTGTTGTAGGCGGCCATCACCGCCCACACGCCCCGGTCGGCGAGCATCCGGAACGGCTTGAGGTAGAGGGCGTCGAGGTCCTCCCCCGAGATCCGCGCGTCGTACTCCGTGCGCTCGGTCTCGGAGTCGTTGCCGACGTAGTGCTTGGCCGTCGCGGCCACCCCGGCGGACTGCACGCCCGCCACGAACGCCCCGGCCGTCTCCCCGGTCAGCAGCGGGTCCTCGGAGAAGCACTCGAAGTGCCTTCCGCCGCGCGGGGAGCGGTGGAGGTTGACCGTCGGGGCGAGGAGGACGTGCACGCCCCCGTCCCTGGCCTGCGCGCCCATCAGCCGTCCGGCGCGCTCGGCCAGCGCGACGTCCCAGGTGGCGGCGACCGCGCTGGGACAGGGGAACAGCAGGCCGGTGCGCCGCGGGTCCCAGGTGGGGCCGCGCACCCCGGCGGGCCCGTCGGACGTCACCAGCTTCCGCAGCCCGGCGCCCGGCAGCGGACGCGTGGTCCAGAAGTCGGCTCCGGTGAGCAGGCTCACCTTCTCCTGGAGCGTCAGGGCGGCGACCCGCCCGCGCAGGTCCTCTTCACGTGGATCTTCCGGAACTTCACGCAAGGCCGTGCCCCCTTCTGCCGATCAGCAGTGAGCATGGCCGGATGTTAGGCGGGTCGTCGTGACTTGTGGGCTATATCACGTGAATGCCTATGACTGGGAACCCCGGCGCATGGCCTCGCTGACCCTCTCCGCGGCGGACGTCACCGGGCCGGCGTGCACCCGGCCGGGGGATCGGCTGAGCCGCTCCAGCGGGCCGGAGACGGAGATGGCGCCGATGACCCTGCCGCCGTTGCCGCGCACCGGGGCCGAGACCGAGCCGACCCCCGCCTCGCGCTCGCCCACGGACTGCGCCCAGCCGCGGCGGCGGACCGAGGCCAGGCCCGCGGCGGTGAACTTGGCGCCGCGCAGCCCCCGGTGCAGCCGGTCGGGGTCCTCCCAGGCGAGCAGGATCTGCGCGGCGGAGCCGGCGGTCATGGGCAGCGCGGTGCCCACAGGGACGGTGTCGCGCAGGCCGCTGGAGCGTTCCGCGGCGGCGACGCACACCCGCACGTCCCCCTGCCTGCGGTAGAGCTGGGCGGACTCGCCGGTGAGGTCGCGCAGCTGGGTCAGGACGGGCTGGGCGATGGCCAGCAGGCGGTCCTCGCCCGCCGCCACGGCCAGTTCGGCCAGGCGCGGGCCGAGGATGAAGCGGCCCTGGGTGTCGCGATGGACGATGCGGTGGTGTTCGAGGGCGACGGCCAGCCGGTGGGCCGTGGGGCGGGCCAGACCGGTGGCGGTGACGAGCTGGGCCAGCGAGGCGGGGCCGGCTTCCAGGGCGTTGAGTACCAGAACTGCTTTATCCAGTACGCCGACTCCGCTAGAGTTGTCCATACCTCGATATTGCCGTCTCGATACTTGAGACGCAACTCGAGGTGACCTGGAAGGGTCGCCAGAAACCCGACCGGTACCAGACCGGAACTCGATGGAGAGGTGGGAACGATGGGCCGCACACTGGCCGAGAAGGTTTATGACGCACACGTCGTGCGTCACGTGGAGGGCGAACCGGACCTTCTCTACATCGACCTGCACCTGGTCCACGAGGTCACCTCTCCCCAGGCGTTCGACGGGCTGCGCCTGGCCGACCGCAAGGTCCGCCGCCCCGACCTGACCATCGCCACCGAGGACCACAACGTCCCCACCCAGAACATCCACCTGCCGATCGCCGACCTGGTGTCGCGCACGCAGGTCGAGACGCTGCGCAAGAACGCCGCCGAGTTCGGCCTGCGGCTGCACCCGATGGGCGACGCCGGCCAGGGCATCGTGCACGTCATGGGCCCGGACCTGGGCCTGACCCAGCCCGGCATGACGGTCGTGTGCGGCGACTCCCACACCTCCACCCACGGCGCGTTCGGCGCGCTGGCCCACGGCATCGGCACCTCCGAGGTCGAGCACGTGCTGGCCACCCAGACGCTGCCCCAGGTCAAGCCGAAGATGATGGCCGTGACCATCGAGGGCGCGCTGCCGTTCGGCGTCACCGCCAAGGACCTGATCCTGGCGATCATCACCGAGATCGGCACCGGCGGCGGCCAGGGCTACATCATCGAGTACCGCGGCGAGGCCATCCGCTCCCTGTCGATGGAAGGCCGCATGACGGTCTGCAACATGTCCATCGAGGCGGGCGCCCGCGCCGGGATGATCGCCCCCGACGAGACGACCTTCGCCTACCTGAAGGGCCGCCCGCACGCCCCCAAGGGCGCCGACTGGGACACCGCGGTCGAGTACTGGAAGACCCTGCGCACCGACGACGACGCGGTCTTCGACAAGGAGGTCGTCATCGACGCCTCCACCCTGACCCCGTTCGTCACCTGGGGCACCAACCCCGGCCAGGGCGCGCAGCTGGGCGCGAACGTCCCCTCTCCCGAGGACTTCGCCGACCCGACCCAGAAGCAGGCCGCCGAGCGCGCGCTGGAGTACATGGGCCTGGAGGCCGGGACCCCGCTGCGCGACGTCAAGGTCGACACGGTCTTCGTCGGCTCCTGCACCAACGGCCGCCTGGAGGACCTGCGGGCCGTCGCCGAGGTGCTCAAGGGACGCAAGGTCGCCGACGGCGTGCGCGCGCTGATCGTCCCCGGCTCGGTCCAGGTGAAGAAGGACGCCGAGGCCGAGGGCCTGGACAAGGTCTTCACCGAGGCGGGCGCCGAGTGGCGCGAGGCGGGCTGCTCGATGTGCCTGGCGATGAACCCCGACAAGCTGACCCCGGGCGAGCGCAGCGCCTCGACCTCCAACCGCAACTTCGAGGGCCGGCAGGGCCCCGGCGGACGCACCCACCTGGTGTCGCCCGCCGTCGCCGCCGCCACCGCAGTCAAGGGCCGCCTGGCCGCCCCCGCCGACCTGTAAGGAGGACTTCTGATGGAAAAGTTCACGGTTCACACGGGTCGCGCGGTGCCGCTGCGGCGCAGCAACGTCGACACCGACCAGATCATCCCGGCGGTGTGGCTGAAGCAGGTCTCCCGGACCGGCTTCGAGAAGGGCCTGTTCTCCGCCTGGCGCGAGGACCCGGAGTTCGTGCTGAACGACCCGGTGTACCAGGGGGCCTCGATCCTGATCCCCGGCCCCGACTTCGGCACCGGCTCCTCCCGCGAGCACGCCGTCTGGGCGCTGCAGCAGTACGGCTTCCGGGTGGTCATCGCCTCCCGGTTCGGCGACATCTTCCGCAACAACTCCACGAAGATGGGCCTGCTGCCCGTCATCCTGGACGAGAAGACCGTCGGTGAGCTGCAGGACGCGGTGGAGAAGGACCCGGCCACCGAGATCACCGTCGACCTGGAGAAGCGCGAGGTGCGCAGCGGCGGCCTCACCGCGTCCTTCGACCTGGACGACTACACTCGCTGGCGGCTGATGGAGGGTCTGGACGACATCGGCCTGACCCTGCGGCACGCCGAGGACATCGAGGCCTTCGAGGCCACCCGCCCGTCCTGGCTGCCCGTCACCCAGTAGACCCGGCCCGCACCAAGGCCGAGAACGGCCCTCCGGCCACAAGCCGGTCCGGGCCGATGCCCCACGAGCACGCACCCTTCGGAAGCACCTTTCCGGGGTGCGTGTCTCGTTTTGCGGGGGCGGCCCGAAGCCGGTGATCGCCGGGCTGCGACAATGCGCGGATGGGCGAGAGCGAGACCTGGCAGGCGGGACCCGCCTGGGAGGATCCGGAGCTGACGCTGCTCGCCGCCCGGCTGCGGGCGGCGCACGAGCGCATCTCGCCCTTTCCCCGGGAGTCGCGGCTGCGGCTGCACCGCCACCTGCTGGCGATCACCGATCTGGCCAAGCGGGACCAGGAACTGGCCGCGCGGAGGCTGGTCGTCTTCCTCGACCAGCTGGACCGGGGGCTCGAACCGGAGTGACGGCTCCACCGGGCGAATCCCAACGAATCCGAATGGAACCGGTGATTTCTCGCAATGGTTTCGGCCATGACATGGGAAAACTCGCTGCACGGTGATTGTGCCGGTGCCCGGAAGCCCTTAGTTTCGGGGGCGCAACGGGGTAACCGGAGGAGCAAACCCTATGAACAAGCGTGAGCTGGTCGACGCGATCGCCGAACGGCTGAGCGGCAGCAAGAAAGAGGCCGCCGAAGCCGTCGACGCGGTCCTCGACACGATCCAGGCGACGGTGGCCAAGGGCGAGAAAGTGGCCATCACGGGATTCGGTTCGTTCGAGAAGGCGGACCGCCCCGCTCGTACCGCGCGGAATCCCGCGACCGGCAAGAGTATAGACGTCCCGGCCACTTCGGTGCCGAAGTTCAAGGCCGGAGCCGACTTCAAGAACCTGGTCGCGGGCAAGTAACACCCGCCCGCACGAAAGAGCGCCCGCACGTTCCGCGTGCGGGCGCTCTCTTTACGCGGGACGGCGGGGCCGTGCGGCCCGGCGGCTCAGGGCAGGGGCAGCGTCGAGAGGGTGAGCGCGGTGACGCGTTCGCCGTCCCAGGCGAGGTTGACCCGCTGCCCGAACCGCAGCAGCCGCAGCCCGCCCGCGTCGAAGGCGGCGGCGTCGAACGGCAGCTCGCTTCCGTCGTCCAGCAGCACGCTGCCCGTACGCCCGGCGGGGTCGAAGTCCTTCACGGTGCCCTGCATGCCCGGCAGCCTACCCGGCGGCCCCGCGGGCGCCCGCGGCGAGGATCTTCTCCGCGACCGCCGCGGTGTGCGGCCCCACACCCAGCTCCAGCGCGGCCTTCAGATCGGCCAGGGTGTCGACGTCCGTCCTGACGCTCGGGACCGGACCCGGGGAGAGCTCGGGAACGCCCAGGGCCAGATGGCGGGCGCGGGAGGCCCCGCCGAAGGCCGGGGCGAACTCCTCCCCGGCGCGGGCGCCGTAGAACACCGTGCCCGTCCCCGCGAGATCAGGAAGGAAGGAGTGAGGAAGACGTTCCGCCTCGCAGAGCACCGCCCGCAGCTCCTCGGGCCGCAGCGCCGGCAGGTCGGCCTGCAGCGCGGCGAGCCCCAGGCCCCGCGGCCTGATCCACTCCGCGCCCCGCCGCAGCGCCTCGTTCAGCCCCGGCACCGGCCCGTCCGGCACGATCAGCGCGCCCAGCGCGCCCAGCCGGTCCGCGGCCCGCGGATCCTCGGTCACGACCACCACGCCGCCCACGGAGGGGCAGCGCAGCACCGCGCCGACGGTGTCCGTCGCGACGGCCAGGGCGAGCTCGCTCCGGTACGCCCCGGCGGCCGCGGCGAGCCGGGACTTGCCCAGCGCCAGGCGTTTCACCGGAACGATCACTGACCAGAGGTTCTTTGACATCAGAGGCGAGATTATTGTGTTGCGGTCCCCGCTAGTTCGCCAGGCCGCCGGAAGGGGGTGTCCTCCCTCGATGACCTACCGCTACCCTCAGGGGCGGCGCCCGTCCACCACCACCCCTCAGTGGCCGGTGAGCGCCGGGACCGAGGCGGCATGGCCGGCCTCGGAGAGCGTGGCCCCGGTCATCCCGGTCGCCCGCCGGAACGCGCGGAGCCTGCCGCGACACCGCGGCCCCGGACCGCTCCCGCGTCCCCGCAGGACGGCGAGGGCGATCCCCTGCGGGTCCCCGGACGCCGATACGCTCGGAGCGGCGTCGGACGGCATCATGCGGGCGATCGCGGAACCGCCGGGTGAACCGCGCGGGCGGAGGCCGTCCGCGGAGCCGCACGTCCACCGGAGAGAGTCCACCCGGAACCGTAGGTTTGAGGGAGCGTAGACAGACGTGACACGGGTTACGGTGATGGGCGCGGGATCGTGGGGGACCGTCTTCGCGAAGGTGCTCGTGGACGCGGGCTGCGACGTCGTCCTGTGGGGGCGCAGGGGCGAGGTCGTCCAGGACGTCAACGAGCGGCACGAGAACACCGAGTACCTGCCGGGGGTGCGGCTGCCCGAAGGGCTGCGGGCGACCACCGACCTGGCCGGCGCGCTGGCCGGAGCCGAGTTCGTCTGCCTGGCCGTCCCCGCCCAGACCCTGCGGGAGAACCTCGCCGCCTGGGCGCCGCACATCCCGTCCGACGCGGTGCTGGTCAGCCTGATGAAGGGCATCGAGTCGGGCACCACCCTGCGCATGTCCGAGGTGATCGCCGAGGCGCTGGGCGCCGGACCCGAGCGCATCGCCGTGGTCTGCGGGCCCAACCTCGCGATGGAGATCGCCCGCGGCGAGCCGGGCGCGGCGGTGGCCGCCTGCGCCGACGAGCGCACCGCGCAGCGGCTCCAGGCCACCTGCATGACGCCCTACTTCCGGGTCTACACCAGCACCGACGTGATCGGCTGCGAGCTCGGCGGCGCCGTCAAGAACGTCATCGCCCTGTGCGTGGGCATCGCCACCGGGCTGGGCTTCGGCGACAGCACCAAGGCGCTGCTCATGACCCGCGGCCTGGCCGAGATCACCCGCCTCGGCGTGGGGCTCGGCGCGCAGGAGCCGACCTTCGCCGGACTGGCCGGGCTCGGCGACCTCGTCGCCACCTGCAGCTCGCCCTACTCGCGCAACCGCACGTTCGGCGAGAACCTCGGCCGGGGCATGACCCTGGAGGAGGTCATCGCGGTGACCAAGCAGACCGCCGAGGGCGTCAAGTCGTCCCGGCCGGTGCTGACCATGGCCCGGCGGCACTTCGTCGAGATGCCGATCACCGAGGTGGTGGCGGCGGTCATGCACGACGGGGTGCCGATCGAGGAGGCCTACCTCAAACTCATGACGCGTTCGCCGAAACCCGAGCGGTACGGGGTATAGGGGCGGTGGAGGGGAGCGACCCCGTCCCTGCCCGCACCCCGGGCTGACCAGCGGTAGGGTCAGGCATCATGCCCGAGAAGATCAGAGTGGCCGTGGTGTTCGGCGGCCTCAGCTCAGAGCACGCCATCTCCTGCGTCACGGCGGGGAGCGTCATGGCCGCCATCGATCCCGCCCGCCACGAGGTGGTGCCGATCGGCATCACCCGGGACGGGCGCTGGGTGCACGCCCCCGAGGGGCAGCGGCTGGCCATCGAGGACGGCGTGCTGCCCGAGGTCGTCGACGGCGCGCCGCTCGATCCGCAGCGGGTCCTCGCCGAGGCGGACGTGGTGCTGCCGCTGCTGCACGGCCCCTACGGCGAGGACGGCACCGTCCAGGGGCTGCTGGAACTGGTCGGGGTGCGCTACGTCGGCGCCGGGGTCCTGGCCAGCGCCGCCGGCATGGACAAGGCGTTCATGAAGCTGATCTGGCAGGCCCAGGGGCTGCCGGTCGGGCCGTACGTCATCGTCACCGACCGCGAGTGGCGGCTGGAGCGGGCGCGCAAGCTCGACGAGATCAAGCAGCTCGGCTGGCCGGTGTTCGTCAAGCCCGCCCGCGCCGGCTCCAGCATGGGCATCTCCCGCGTCACCCGCGAGGAGGACCTCCTCCCGGCGATCGAGGCGGCCCGCGAGCACGACCCCAAGCTGATCATCGAGGCCGGGGTCGAGGGCATGGAGGTCGAGTGCGGGGTGCTCCAGGGCCGGGACGACGGCCCCACCGAGGCGAGCCTGCCCGCCGAGATCGTGATGCTCGGCCAGCACGACTTCTACGACTTCGAGACCAAGTACCTGGACGGCACGTCCCGCCTGGAGATCCCGGCGAACCTCCCGCCCGAGGTGATCGAGCGGCTGCGCGCCACGGCGGTGCGCGCGTTCGACGCGCTGGGCTGCGAGGGCTTGGCCCGGGTGGACTTCTTCGTCACCCCCGGGCACGACCTGGTCCTCAACGAGATCAACACCATGCCCGGCTTCACCCCGACCTCGGCCTTCCCCCAGATGTGGGCGGCCACCGGAGTGGAGTACGGGGCCCTGGTCGACCGGCTGATCCAGACCGCCCTGAAGCGTCCGCTCGGCCTGCGTTAGCGCTTCCAGCGGATCCAGGAGCGCTGGGCGAGGGTGGCGGCGTCGTCCACCTTCGCGCCCTCGGCGGAGACCGTCCACAGGGTGTCGCCGATGACCAGGGAGCGCTGGATGTGGGCGTTCCCCGGGTGCTTCACCGCGCCGGTCCTGGTGATGGCGTCGTCCTTGACGGTCAGGACGAGGGCCTTTCCGTCGGAGTCGGGCAGGACGGTCAGGCCCGTCGCGGGCCAGTGCAGGAAGGCGTGCTGGTCGTACTCGACCTGGGTGTCGTAGACCTTCGGCAGGTGCAGCCGCGAGAGCCTCCTCGGCGAGCCCGTCACGTCGAAGAGGGAGATCTGGGCGCCCAGCGCGCGGCCTTTCGCGTCGGCCTCCCGGCCCACGCCCAGCAGCCGCCCGTCGCCGACGGGGTGCAGGTAGGCGGAGTAGCCGGTGATCTTCAGCTCGCCCAGCAGACGAGGTCTCCTCGGGTGGGAGAGATCGAGGGCGTAGAGGGGGTCGACCTGGCGGAAGGTCACCACGTAGCCGCGCGGGCCCGCGAACCGCACCGAGTAGATGCGCTCGTCACGGCCCAGGCCGCCGAGGGAGCCGACCGTCCGCAGCAGCGGTCCGGCGGGCCGGAGCACGTGGACGGAGCTCACCTGCTTCTCGCCGTCCTTCTCGTCCTCGGTGACGGCGACGCGGAGGTTCCCCTCGTACTCCGACATCGAGTACTGGTTGAGCAGCCGTCCGCGGACCTCCCCGGAGGCGGCGTAACGCGGACGGCCTTCGCCGAGTTCGAACTTGTGGATCTGCGTGGTCGGCTTCCGCCACGGTGAGCCCGTCACGTACAGGCTCTGGGGGGTGCCGTAGACGGTGTCGCCGTCGGCCACCGCGGTGACCGGATCCCCGTCGCCGAGACCCCTGGCCAGGTCGACGGTGAGGACGGTGAGCATGTTGACCTCGTCGCCCTCCTCGCTGTTCTTCGGATGGCTGATCCGCTCGCAGGGCACGCGGTGCGACGTCTTCCTCCCGTCGACCGTGATGTCGTAGGCGGGCTGGAAGGCCTCCAGCGGAGCCTCGCGCGCGATCTCGCGGTTGCGCTCCGCCGCCCGCTTCTCCTTCTTCTCGTGGTCGCCGGGGCGGTTCCAGTTCGGGGCGGTGAACGCGATGTCGGGCGAGGTGCGCAGGACGAGCCGGGCCACCGAGCCGACCTGCCTCGCGTCCACCAGCGAGGCCTCGGCGTCGAGCTCGCCGAGGATCTTCGGCTCGGCCAGGTCGACGTACAGGACTTTCAGCTCGCCGGCCCCCGGCGACGGCAGCAGGTCGGTGCGGATGAGCGGACGGCCGGTGTGGCGGAAGCCGCTGTGCAGCAGGAGGGCGCGGTCACCGCTGACGAGCAGGTTCGCGGGGCTGCGGAACTCCTCGGGCAGCTTCAGCCGGTGGACGACCTTCCGGGACGCCGCGTCGACGATCTGGAGGCTGCCCTCCGCGACGGTGAACACCCGGGAGCCGTCGGTCTTCACCAGGTCCGGCTCGTCCACTCCCGCCTCGTGGACGTTGGTCCCGGAGTGTTCGGGGGCGCCGGCGGTCGGGGCGCTCTTCGCGGCCAGGTCGTTCAGCAGCATTCCCTCGCCGAAGGGCATGGGCCCGTCGAAGCCGTAGGGGCCGACCCTGGCCGCGGCGGAGGCGCGCAGCGACTCCAGGAGTTCCGTGCAGCCGGAGTAGGAGACCAGCCGCATCGGCGGGGCCTCTCCCGCCTGGGGGGAACGCGGGGGAGCGCTCTGGCAGCCCGCCAGGAGCACCGGGACACCGATCAGGGCGGTGAGGGCACGTCGCATGGGTCGCATGCTTCCAGGACGTGACGGAGGACACGCGGCGTTGCACGGGAAAAGACCGTCTCGAAGAGTGAGACGACAATTACTTCCGGGAAAAGGTGAGGAAACGGGTCCGAAACAGCCTCCGGTGCACTATTTCTCTGGCGGACCGCTTCCGCCGCGAGCCCTGAAAGGACTTCCCGTGCCCCTGTCGTACGGCGCCCAGACGGTGCCAGGACACACCCGCTGGCATCCCGAGATCCCGGCCGTCGCCGAAGTCATCTCGGGAGGCTCGGTACGGATGGAGTGCGAAGGGTTCTGGGGCACCCGGGAGGCGCTGCTGTGCGGCCCGCTCGCGGTGGTCGGCGCCGAACCGGGCGACGTGATCGTGGTGGACGTGCTGGGCGTCGGGCGCTCCGGCGGGGTCCCGGCCCCGGGCGCGCACCCGGGCGTCATCGGATGCGCGCCGGGCGACGAGGACCTGCCGGTCGCGGTCGTTCCCGACGGGCCCCTGCTGGGGCGGGTCCGTCCGGGACTGGCCGCCTACCAGCCGGTCGCCGCCCGCGCCGTCCGGACCGCGGCCCGGGCCGGGGACGTCGGCTCGTGCTCCGACGCGAGGCTCGGCGCGGGCTCGCGGATCGTGCTCCCCGTCCAGGTGCGCGGCGCCAAGCTGTCCGTCGGGGACCTGCACTTCGGCGAGGGCTGCACCGCCCTGGACGGCTGGATCGACCTGCGCGTCAACCTCACCAAACGCGGCGTCGAACGCTTCCACGTGACGGGCCCGCTGCTGATGCCGGTCTAGTACTCGCCCTCGGGCTTCTTCGCGAGCCCGCTCAGCGCGGGGGTGAACTCGGTGAGGAGCTCGCCGGGGGGCGTGCCCGGCGGGGCGTACTTGGGCGGGATCGTCACCTCGACGTAGGCGGCGCGGCCCACCAGCGTCCACACGCGCGGCTGCTCGGAGTCCTCGGGGAGCCAGTCGAGGCCGTCGATGGTCACGACGCGTTCGATGAGGCCGGTGTCGGGGTCGGAGGGGCGCGGCACGCCGCAGCGCAGCGCGATGGCGGGGCTGCCCCAGACCGCCGCGTAAGGCGTTTCGGGGTCGGTCTCCCGGCGCTCCAGCCCGTTGACCTTCGCCGGGAACTCCAGCTCCCGGCAGGCCTGCGCGGCGGCGGGGTCGGGGGAGGGCGCCGTGATCCGGACGGGACCGCCGGAGCAGGCGGCCGCGGCCAGGACCGCGGCGAGGGCGGCGCCCGCGGCGGCGCCCGTTCTCACAGGTCGTCTCACAGGTGCACGATAGGGCAGGTCAGAGTCCGGGTGATTCCGGGTATCTCCTGGATCCGGGCGACCACGAGTCTGCCCAGGTCGTCCATGTGGGGCGCCTCGGCCTTGGCGATCACGTCGTAGGGGCCGGTGACGTCGTCGGCGTCGACGACGCCGGGAAGGGCGCCGACGGCCACGGCGACCTCGGCGGCCCGGCCGACCTCGGTCTGGATCAAGATGTAGGCCTGCACCATCGCGGTCTTCCCGGTAGGGGTGGGAGAAAAGCCGACTGATCGTCACCGTACCTTGGAGCGTTCGGGAATTTCAGGGAGGGGCGTCATCGAGATCGGGGAGGCCGGGGAGTTCGGCCTGATCACAAGAGTGGTCCGGCGGTTCCCGCAGGGGCCGCTGGTGGAGTTGGGGCCCGGGGACGACGCGGCGGTGGTCCGCGTTCCGGACGGGCGCGTGGTCGCGAGCATGGACCTGCTGCTGGAAGGGCGGCACTTCCGCACCGACTGGTCGAGCGCCTACGACGTGGGGCGCAAGGCCGCGGCGCAGAACCTCGCGGACATCGTGGCCATGGGCGCGCGGCCGACGGCGCTGCTGCTGGGTTTCGGAGGACCTCCGGAACTGGAGATGGCCTGGGCCGAGGAGTTCAGCGACGGGCTGCGCGACGAATGCGCTCTGGTGGGCGCCTCGGTCGTCGGAGGGGACACCGTGCGCTCCGAGAAGATCATGGTGGCCGTCACCGTGCTCGGCGATCTGGGCGGCCGGCCTCCGCTGACCCGTACGGGCGCGCGCCCCGGGGATTCCGTGGCGGTGCGCGGCAGGCTCGGATGGGCCGCCACGGGTCTGGCGGGACTGCTCGGGCCGGTGGAGGTGCCGGAGCGGTTCACGGCCGCGCACAGGCGTCCTGAGCCGCCCTACACGGCGGGTGAGGAGGCGCGTTCACTCGGCGCCACGGCATTGATGGACGTCTCGGACGGGCTCGTGCAGGATCTGGGCCACCTGGCGCGCGGGAGCGGCGTGGGGATCGCCCTGTCTTCGGCCCTGGTGCCGCTCGACGAGGGGGTGGCGCTCGCGGACGCGCTGACCGGAGGCGACGACCACGCGTTCGTCGGGACGTTCCCGGCGGGCCGCGTCCTGCCGCCGTCCTGGAAGGTGCTCGGCGAGGTGGTCGCGGGCGGGGGCGTGACCGTGGACGGCGGCCCCGTGGAGCAGGGCGGATGGGACCACTTCGGCGTTACTAGTTAAACGTATCTTTGATAATAAGAGTCTTTTAACCGACTTGACTTACCCATCCGGTAGGCGGACTTGGGCGGATTTTGGTATACATCCCAGGAACGAAGAGGATGGGATGGGACGACACACCAATTCGGACGAGGCGTCCCAGGACGCCGAACCCAAGCGCATGGCCTGGCTGGGCCGCACGCCGCTGATGCCCCTCCTCGCGGGAGTCATCGCGGTGGGAGTCATCGCAGCCGCCCTCAGCACCCGGTCGATCTCGCTGAACTTCGCCGGCGGGACCCCTCCGGATCCCGCCGCGTGCGCGGGCTGCAACGGGCTCACCGACACGCAGGCGCGGAAGGACGGGACGGACGGCGGGCAGACCCCGGAGGACGCCGCTCGGCAGCCCCAGGCGGCGCCCTCGGAGGCGTCGCTGCCCCGGCAGTCCACCAGGACGGTGTCGCAGCGGCCGCTCAGGGTCGAGATCAGGCTGGGCGAGATGATCCCCGGCGGGTTCACCGCGGTGGCCGTCATCCGCAACAGCTCCAAGACTCCCAAGAACTGGAAGCTGGCCTTCCGCATCCCCAACGCCGTCGTGGTGAACGTCCAGGGGGCGGCCCTCAGGACGACGAAGGAGAACGGCGGCACCACCTGGTTCACCGGGCCGGCCGCGCTCGAGGGGAGCCAGGTCGTCCGGGTGAGCTTCACCGCGGAGGGCGCCTGGTCCAAGCCCGCGGTCTGCAAGGTCAACGGACGCGACTGCGCCTGACCCGTCTCCCGCCCGGTTGGGTAGGGTCTGAGCATGTCCGTCGCCCCTCCCCGCGTGCTGACCGTCGCCGGCTCCGACTCCGGCGGCGGCGCCGGAATCCAGGCCGACCTGAAGACCATGCTCGCCCTGGGCGCGCACGGCATGAGCGTCGTCTGCGCGGTCACCGCGCAGAACTCCCTGGGCGTCCAGGGGGCCTGGGAACTGCCGCCCGAGGCGGTCGAGGCGCAGCTGGAGTCGGTGCTGTCCGACATGGGCGCGCAGGCCGTCAAGACGGGCATGCTCGCCTCCACCACCCTGGTCGAGACGGTCGCGGCGCGGCTGTCGGAGTACCCGGCCCCGCTGGTGGTCGACCCGGTGGGCGTCAGCAAGCACGGCGACGCCCTGCTGGCCCGGGACGCCGTCGACGCGGTGCGGTACAAGCTGCTGCCCGTCGCGACGGTCGTCACGCCCAACCTGTGGGAGGTCGAGCTCCTCACCGGGGTGAAGGTGGAGTCGGAGCGGGACCTGCGCCGCGCCGCGGAGGCGGTCAAGGAGTTCGGCCCGCAGTGGGTGCTCGTCAAGGGCGGCCACCTGCCGGGGCGTCCGGTGGACCTGCTCTACGACGGCGCCGAGACCTACGAGTACCTCGCGTCGCGCCACGACAACCGGCACACCCACGGCACCGGCTGCACGCTGGCCTCGGCGATCGCCACGAGGCTGGCGTTCGGCGACGAGGTGCCCGAGGCGGTGGGCGCCGCCAAGGAGTACGTCACCGGCGCGATCGAGGCGGGCTTCCCGCTGGGCGCGGGCATCGGTCCGGTCGACCACGGCTGGCGGCTGCGCGCCCGTTGAGTCTCGACTCGTTTATTGCGTTTCTCGATAATGTTGTAATTGCCGTGTTTTGTCCGCTGAATTTTTCAGATTGAGATCTGCGGACCGCACCCATCCCCCGATTCGGGGCGTCTTCCTCATTGACCTGCAGTAAGAAGGCTTGTGGAAGGGGGGAGATGGCACAAGTAGCGCTGATCGAGGTCTCGGAGGCGTACGCCGATCCGTTCCGCCGGGACGAGCTGGCCCGAAGGCTCCGAAGGGAGCTGTGGGATCGGGGCGTCGTCGTGGACTTCGTCTCCCTGCCGCCCCCGCCGGGCAGCCCCGGAACCGTCATGGCCAGCGGCGCGCTGGCCGTCTCCCTGTTCTCCGCTCCGGCCGCCGCGGCACTCGCCGAGGGGGTGTTCGGCTGGCTGGCGGCGGGGGAGGATCGCGCGGCCAAGGTGACCGTGGGAGCCGAGAGCATCGAGCTCTCGGCGGTCACCGACGCGCACCGGCGGGGATTCCTCCTGTGGCTGCTCGGCCACGGGGGAGGTCCGGAACCGGACGGTCCCGCCTGAACAGACGGCCGAGGCGGGGCGGAAGGTCCGGCGGAGCGGCCGGGGGAAAGCCGAAGACCCGGATCGCCTTGACGGCGACCGGGTCTCCTGAAGTGCGGCCAGGCGTCCTAGCGGGCCAGGGGGCGCTGGATCTTGCCGGCCTTGAGGCAGGACGTGCAGACGTTCACGCGCTTGGTGGTGCCGCTGATGACCGCGCGGACACGCTGGATGTTGGGGTTCCAGCGGCGCGGGGTGCGACGGTGCGAGTGGGACACGCTCATACCGAAGCCGGGGCCCTTGCCGCACACTTCGCAGTTGGCAGCCACGGTAACTCCAAACAGTCGAGAACTGGGACGACCCGGAGCACGTGGGCCGCGGGCGTTCTGAAAATACAAGGAAAAGGTCCCCACGCAGGGGACGCCCCAACAGGTTAACCGACCGAGCCCGCTGAGGCGAATCGGGACGGCGGACCGCGGGGGACTCGCGCGCCGGGAGCGGAAGACCGGCCGGAACTCGTGCGTCTCGTGACGAACGAGACGCCCATGGTCGGAATACGCTCTGAAGCGGTAGGGAGGTGCGGTGCTCGACATTCTGGACGCGCCGGCGGTACGGCGGTGGGCGCTGCTGGCCGCGGAGGCGCTGGGGCGGACCCGGCGGGAGATCGACACGCTGAACGTCTTCCCCGTGCCCGACGGAGACACCGGCACCAACCTGCACCTGACCCTCCTGGCGGCGGCCGAGAGCGTGGCGGGGCTGCCGGAGGAGGCGCCGCTGGCCGAGGTGTGGCTGGCGCTGAGCCGGGGCGCGCTGATGGGCGCGCGCGGCAACTCGGGAGTGATCGTCAGCCAGATCCTGCGCAGCCTCGCGGAGATCCTGGGTTCCGGGGGCAGGCCGGACGGCCCCCTGCTGGAGGAGGCGCTGGCGTACGCGACGGAGCTGGCCAGGGCGGCGGTGGCGCACCCGGTGGAGGGCACCATCCTCACCGTCCTGCGGGCCGCCTCGGAGGCGGCGGGCGGCACGAGCGCGGCCGAGGTCGCCAGGTCGGCGGCGCGCGGGGCGCGCCGGGCGTTGCGGGAGACGACGGGCCAGCTGGACGTGCTGGCCGAGCGCGGCGTGGTGGACGCGGGCGCGGCCGGGTTGTGCGTGCTGCTGGACGCGCTCGCCGCGGTGGTGACGGAGGAGTATCCCGAGCGCTATGAGATCCCTGCACGGGACGAGACCAAGTACCCGAAGAACGCCGTCATCGCGTACCCGCAGGAGAAGGACTTCGGGTACGAGGTCATCTACCTGCTGGAGACCGAGGACGAGCGCATCCCCGAGCTGCGCGCGGCCCTGGACGTCCTCGGGGACTCGCTGGTCGTGGTCGGCGGCGACGGGCTGTGGAACGTCCACGTCCACGTGGACGACGCGGGCGCCGCGATCGAGGCGGGCCTGGAGGCGGGCCGCGCCTACCGCATCCGGGTGACCCACCTGGGCACCGCTCCGGCGCCGCGGGCCCCGCACACCGGCAGGGGGGTGGTGGCCGTGACCGCGGCGGACGGGCTGGCCGCCCTGTTCGAGGAGGCCGGCGCGGCGGTGGTGCGGCGCCCGTCGGGGGGCATGCCGCAGCTGGCCGTGCTGGTGGAGGCGATCCTGCTGGCGGGCGACGAGGTGGCGGTGCTGCCGAACGAGCCGGAGGTGCTGGCGCTGGCGGAGGCGGCGGCGGCCCGGGCCCGCGACAGCGGCGTCAAGATCGCGGTGATCCCCACGGAGGCGTCGGTGCAGGGGCTGGCCGCGCTGGCCGTGCACGATCCGCTGCGCCACTTCGACGAGGACGTGATCGAGATGGCCGGAACCGCCCGCGCCACCCGGTTCGGCAGCCTCCAGGTGGCCGCGGAGGAGGCGATGACCAGCGCCGGCATCTGCCAGCCCGGCGACGTGCTGGGACTGCTGGAGGGCGACGTGGTGGTGATCGGCTCCGCCCCCGGCGGGGTCACCCGGGACCTGCTGCACCGCATGCTCTCGGGCGGCGGGGAGCTGGTGACGATGATCACCGGGGTGGACGTGCCGCCCGGCCTCGTCGCCGAGGTGGAGGAGGAGCTGCACGCCCGGCGGCCCGACGTGGAGCTGACCGTCTACGACGGCGGCCAGGTCCTTTACCCGGTCCTGCTCGGGGTGGAGTGATCCGGGCGCGGACATGAGAGGACCCCGGCGGGGTGAGCCTCAGGGGGATGAGACAGGTTCACCGTTCCGGGGTCCGGGTCCAGCGGGGGCGCGGGGTCAGTTCACGACCGCGGTGCGCGCTCCCAGCATGCGGCAGATGCCCGCGACGGCGGCGTCGACGTTGCTCGCGGCCGCCAGCAGGTCGCCCCAGGACCACCAGAGGGCCTGGTCCTCGAGGAACACGTGCTCGGCGGAGCCGGGGACGCCGGGGTTGCTGACGTGGAGCGCGGGCGGACGGCCGATGGGCTGGTC
This sequence comes from Actinocorallia aurantiaca, assembly GCF_039533685.1. NCBI lineage: Bacteria > Bacillati > Actinomycetota > Actinomycetes > Streptosporangiales > Thermomonosporaceae > Actinocorallia > Actinocorallia aurantiaca. The sequence goes on from NZ_BAAATZ010000009.1 coordinate 292,433, forward strand.
CAGCCGGGCGCGCAGTCCGTGTGCGGTCAGCCGGTCGGCGAGGTCCCGCAGGCAGTCGGTGTAGGTCAGGGTGACCATGAACGATCTCCACTTCATTGTGGGGGGTTTCTTGTCACTTACTTAAGGATTGCCCGGTTTTACCGAAATAAGCAAGTGGGATCAGTGATCTTTACCATTGTGCCCGGTTGCGTGAGGGTCTGATGGGGTTATCCCCAGGGGGTCCCGGGCCTCGGCCGTGAGCCTCCTCACGGCCGAGGCCCGGGACGCGGATGTCGGCGGCATCGGCTGTAATGGGGCTCGTGGTGAATCTCAGCGGAGACCTGCGAAGCGCGATCGGGGACAAGACCGCCAAGATCCTCACGGCCAAGTGGGAGATGCGCACCGTGGGGGACCTGCTGCGGCATTACCCCCGCCGGTACGTCAGGCACGGCGAGCTGACCGACCTCGCCTCGCTCGCCGAGGGCGAGGACGTGACGATCGTCGGCAGGGTGGTGCGGCGCGAGCTGCGCAAGCTCCAGCGCAAGCCGTACCAGGTGTTCGAGGTCACGGTGCAGGACGGCGCCGGCGACACGCTCAAGCTGAGCTTCTTCGGCACCGGCGTCTACCGCGCGGACAAGGAGCTCCAGCAGGGCATCCTGGCGATGATCGCGGGGAAGGTCGGGTACTTCCGGGGCAGGATCCAGCTCAACCACCCCGACTTCGAGGTGATCCCCGGGCTCGCCTCCACCGAGACGGTCGAGGAGTACGCCACCAAGCCGATCCCGCTGTACCCGGCGACCAAGGAGCTCGCCTCCTGGAAGATCAAGAGCGCGGTCGACCTCGTCCTCGGCCCCGGCCTCGAGGTTCCGGACCCGATGCCGCCCGAACTGCTGGCCCGGCACCGGCTGATCTCGCTGACCGACGCGCTGGAGCGCATCCACCGGCCCAAGGACGACGACGAGCTGAACGCGGCGCGGCGCCGCCTGAAGTGGGACGAGGCCTTCTACGTCCAGCTCGCGCTGGCCCAGCGCAGGCACGCGGCCGCCGCGCTGCCCGCCGCGCCCCGACCGGCCCGTCCGGGCGGGCTGCTGGAGGCGTTCGACGCGTCCCTGCCCTTCACCCTCACCGAGGGCCAGCTCGCCGTGGGCGAGGAGATCTCCGCCGACCTCGCCGGCTCCCACCCCATGCACCGGCTGCTGCAGGGCGACGTGGGCGCGGGAAAGACGATCGTGGCGCTGCGGGCGATGCTGCAGGTCGTCGACGGCGGCGGCCAGGCGGCGCTGCTCGCCCCCACCGAGGTGCTGGCCCAGCAGCACCACCGCTCGATCACCGCTCTGCTGGGGCCGCTGGCCGAGGCCGGGCGGCTGGGCGGCGCGGAGCACGCCACCCGGGTGGCGCTGCTCACCGGCTCCCAGGGGGCCAAGGTCAAGCGGGCCGCGCTGCTGGAGGCCGCCTCCGGCGAGGCCGGCATCGTGGTGGGCACGCACGCGCTGATCCAGGAGCACGTGCAGTTCGCCGACCTCGGCCTCATCGTGGTGGACGAGCAGCACCGCTTCGGCGTCGAGCAGCGCGACGCGCTGCGCGAGAAGGTCGCCGGGGGGCGTCCGCACGTGCTCGTCATGACCGCCACGCCCATCCCGCGCACGGTCGCCATGACGGTGTTCGGCGACCTGGACACCTCGGTGCTGCGCCAGCTGCCCGCCGGACGGGCCCCGATCGCCACCCACGTCGTCCCGGCGGAGCGGCCCGCCTACCTGAAGCGGGCCTGGGAGCGCATCCGCGAGGAGGCCGCGAAGGGGCGGCAGGCCTACATCGTGTGCCCCCGCATCGGCGAGGGCGACACGGGGGAGGCCGTCTCCTCGGCCGCTCCAGCCGCTCCGGCGGACCCGGCGGACTCCGGGGAGCCGGCGGGGCAGGAGGGCGCGCGGCCGCCGCTGGCCGTCCTGGACCTCCTGCCGATGCTGGAGGGTGAGCTGCTGGCGGGCCTGCGCGTCGGCGTCCTGCACGGGCGGCTGCACCCCGACGAGAAGGACGCGGTGATGCGCCGGTTCGCCGCGGGGGAGCTGGACGTCCTGCTGGCCACCACGGTGATCGAGGTGGGCGTGGACGTGCCGAACGCCACCGTGATGATGATCATGGACGCGGACAGGTTCGGCGTCTCCCAGCTGCACCAGCTGCGCGGCCGGGTCGGCCGGGGGAGCCTGCCGGGACTGTGCCTGCTGGTCACCGACACCCCGCCCGACAGCGGGTCCAGGGAGCGGCTCGACGCGGTGGCCGCCACCACCGACGGCTTCGAGCTCTCCCGCCTGGACCTGGAGCAGCGCCGCGAGGGCGACATCCTGGGCGCCGCGCAGTCGGGCCGCCGCTCCTCCCTGCGCCTGCTCACCCTGCTGCGCGACGAACGCCTCATCGCCCGCGCCCGCGAGGAGGCCGCCGCCCTGGTCGCCGCGGACCCCGACCTGTCCGGCCACGCCTCCCTGGCCGCGGGGCTGGCCGAGCTCCTCGACGAGGACCGCGTGGAGTACCTGGAGAAGGCCTGAGATTCCCTACTAACCCTATTGACTTTGTAGGTAAACAGGGCGAGCATCGTCCCCATGTCCGGTCTCCTGACCCGAAGCCTGCACGTCGACCTGCGCCGCCAGGCCAGCGCCCTGTGTCGCCGCGCCTGAGCCCCCCGGCCCGCGCCGGAGAGGGCACACGGCCCCGGTGACCCCAGGACTACGGGAGAAGAACCCATGACCGCTCGGATCGAGACCGGCTCCACCGAACCGGCACAGACCGAACCGACCCTGATCGACGACTACCTCCGGGACCCCGACCCCCGCATCCGCCGGGCGGCGGTCGAACTGGTCGGCCAGACCCTCCCGCCCGGCGCGGGCGACGCCCTGGCCTGGGCGCTGGCCGACGAGGACGCCGAGGTCCGCGCCACCGCCGCGGAACTGCTCTCCCTCACCCGCCCCCGCGTCGGCGAGGACGGGCTCGACGCCCTCCGCCTGGCCGCCGCCGGAGGCCGCGACGCGCTGGTCCGCCGGGCCGCCGCCGACCAGCTGGACTCCCTGGCGGAGGCCGCGCGCACGCTCTACGCCCAGGGCCTGGCCGACGGCGAGCCGCAGGTCAGGGCCCAGGCCGTCCTGTCCCTGATCGTGCTGCGCTCCGCCGACGGAGTCCGGGACGCGGCCGACGACCCCGCGCGCGAGGTGCGCGTGGCCGTCGCCGAAGGGCTGGCCCGGCTGGGCTCCGCCGACGGGCTGGAGCACCTGCTGGCCGACCACGACCCGGTGGTCCGGCTGGCCGCCCTGGACGCCGCGGCCTCCCTGGGCCTGCCCGCCGTCCTGGTGCCGCGGGCGGCCCTGTCCCTGACCCACGCCGGCTGGCAGGTGCGCGAACGCGCCGTGCGGACCCTGGCCGCCTCCTCCGCCGAACAGGCGGTCGGCCACCTGGCCAGGGCGCTGCGCGACCCCGTCGTCGACGTGCGCCGTTCCGCCGTCCGGGCGCTGGAGCACTGGGCGGACCGCCACCCCCGGGCCCTGGCGGCCCTGACCGAGGCCCTCTCCGACTCCGACCCGGGCGTCCGCACCCAGGCCCGCTGGAGCCTCTCCCGCACCCGGGGCGAGACCCGGCTGAGAACCGCCTGACCGCTCCCCCCGATCCCGGCACGGCCCCGCCCCTCCTCCGCGGCGCGGGACCGTGCCGAACCCGTGCCGGGGGAGAATGAGGGCATGACACGGGTGATCGCCGGGGTGGCGCGGGGCAGAAGGCTGGCGGTGCTGGAGGGGCGGGACACCCGGCCCACCGCGGACCGGGCGAGGGAGGGGCTCTTCTCGACCGTGGGGGCGCTCCTGGGCTCCCTGGAGGGGATCCGGGCGGTCGACCTCTTCGCCGGATCAGGGGCCGTGGGCCTGGAGTCCCTCTCGCGGGGCGCGGCGCACGCGCTGATGGTGGAGGCGAACCCCAAGGCGGGCCGGGTGATCCGGGAGAACATCCGGACGCTGGGGCTGCCGGGGGCGGAACTCGTCGTCGACAGGGTCGAACGGGTCCTGGCCCGGCGGCCGGAGGAGCCCTACGACTTCGTGTTCGCCGACCCGCCCTACGCGGTGGCGGACGAGGACGTCGTCGCGCTCCTGGAGGCGCTCAGGGACAACGGGTGGCTGGCGCCGGACGCGCTGATCGCGGTGGAGAGGGCGAGTCGCGGAAGGGCTCTGGAGTGGCCCGAGGGGTATGAGGCGGAGAAGGACCGCAGGTACGGGGAGGCGACCTTCTACTACGGGTCACACGTGTGATGACCAGGGCGCTGCGAGGGGGAGTGAACACGATTTGGTACGGTCTCGCCGTTCAAGCCGAAGGGAATGATCGTAGTGCGCCGTGTCGTCTGCCCGGGCTCCTTCGACCCGGTGACCAATGGCCATCTCGACATCATCAGCAGGGCCTCCCGCCTCTATGACGAGGTGGTGGTGATGGTGTCCATCAACCTGGCCAAGAAGAGCCTGTTCACGGTGGAGGAGCGGCTCGACCTGATCCGCGAGGTCACCAGGGACTACGGCAACGTGAAGGTCGACGCCTTCCGCGGGCTCACCGTCGACTACTGCAAGCAGCACGACATCCCCGTGATCGTGCGGGGGCTGCGGGCGGTCACCGACTACGACTACGAGCTGCAGATCGCGCAGATGAACCACCGCATGTCGGGGGTGGAGACCCTCTTCATGGCGACCAACCCGCTGTACGCCTTCCTCTCGTCGAGCCTGATGAAGGAGGTCGTCCAGTGGGGCGGAGACGTGACCGGCCTGGTCCCCGAGCTGGTGCACGACCGGCTGATCGAGAGACTCAAGGACGCCTGAGCGGGCCCGCGCCCGCCGGACCCGCCTCGAATCACGGCGTGCAGGTTGGGGTAGCCTCCAGGCTTCGGTATCCTTGGTGGTCGGCCATGCCTGACGTGGCGATCCAACCGTGCACGATGCTCACCCGACGGTCCGTCCTCCGGTCGGCCGGAAGGTGGGACCGAAGGGGGAACCCTGTCCAGTCTTGATCCCAAGGCCCCGCTCGTCCTCGACATGAGAACGCTGGGCCGCCGTCCGGGATCGATGAAGGAACAGCGGCTCACCGCTCCGGCACCAGAGGGTCTAGGCGTCGAGATGGTCGGCGTTCCCAAGGACGCCGAACTCGAGCTGGACCTGCGGTTCGAATCGGTGATGGAGGGCGTGCTCGTCTCGGGCACGGCGCTCTTGCCCATCGAGGGGGAGTGCGCACGCTGCCTGGACGAGATCTCCTTCACCATGGAGGTCGAGTTCCAGGAACTCTTCGTCTACGACGACACCCGCTCCGCGGCGGGTGCCGACGAAGACGAACGCCGTCTGGAGGGAGATCTCCTCGATCTCGAGCCGGTGCTCAGGGACGCGGTGGTGCTCGCACTGCCGTTGTCCCCCCTGTGCCAGGACGATTGTCCCGGCCTCTGCGCGGAGTGCGGTGAACGGCTGGCCGATGTCGGTCCCGATCATTCACACGACGTCGCCGACCCCCGGTGGGCGGCACTGCAGGGCCTTGTCGAAACACGAGAAGAAAGCCAGGAGGGCTGACAAGTGGCCGTCCCGAAGCGGAAGAAATCCCGCAGCAACACCCGGCACCGCCGGTCGCAGTGGAAGGCGCCGCGCATTGCTCTGGTGGAGTGCCCGCAGTGCCGCGACCAGAAGCTGCCCCACATCGCGTGCGGCACCTGCGGTACCTACAACAAGCGCCAGGTCGTCGAGACGGCCTGAACCGCCTGAGAAGAGTGACCCGGGGGTCGGTTCCGTGCGCCGCACGGTCCGCCCCCCGGTTTCTTGGAGGGCGGACCAGGAGAACCCGAGGCCGTGGTGCACGCCGGATCCCGTGGAGATCACCGCGGGTTCCGCCCGGCGCGCACCTCGTCTTCTGGGATCCGGGCAACCGGCGCCGCGGACGTCCGTCCGCGAGGTCGGCGCCCTCCTTCGTGAGCCCGTCACGCGAGGAGTGAGACATGACCGTCCCGACTTCCGAACTCGAGGCCAGGATCGGCCTCAGGCTCGACCCCGACATGCTGGAGCGGGCGCTCACCCACCGCTCCTACGCCTATGAGAACGGCGGGCTGCCCACCAACGAGCGCCTGGAGTTCCTCGGCGACTCGGTGCTCGGCCTGGTCGTCACCGACACCCTGTACCGCAACCACCCGGACCTGCCCGAGGGCCAGCTGGCCAAGCTGCGGGCCGCCGTGGTCAACATGAAGGCGCTGGCCGGCGTCGCCCGCTCGCTGCTGGACCTGGGAGCCCACATCCGCCTCGGCCGGGGCGAGGAGGGCACCGGGGGCCGGGAGAAGGCCTCCATCCTGGCCGACACCCTGGAGGCCGTGATCGGCGCGGTGTACCTGGACCAGGGGCTGGAGGAGGCCTCGGCGCTGGTGCACCGGCTCTTCGACGACCTGATCGAGCACTCCTCGAACCTGGGCGCGGGCCTGGACTGGAAGACCTCCCTCCAGGAGCTCACCGCCGACGAGGGCCTGGGTGTGCCCGAGTACCTGGTGACCGAGAGCGGCCCCGACCACCAGAAGAGCTTCCGCGCCTGCGTGCGGGTCGGCGGCCGCACCTACGGCGAGGGCAGGGGCCGCAGCAAGAAGGAGGCCGAGCAGAAGGCCGCCGAGGCCGCCTGGACGGAGATCCGCGCCGGCGTCGGGGACGGGGGGCCCGGCGAACGGGCCGGCAAGACCGCCGATGCCTGAGCTTCCCGAGGTCGAGGTCGTCCGGCGGGGGCTGGCGCGCTGGGCCTCGGGCCGCACGGTCGCCTCCGTGGAGGTCCTGCACCCCCGCGCGGTGCGCCGCCACCTGCCCGGGGCGGCGGACTTCGCCGCCCGGATCGCCGGGAGCACCCTGGACGAGCCCCGGCGGCGCGGCAAGTACCTGTGGCTGCCCTTCGGGGACGCCGCGGTCCTGGCCCATCTGGGCATGAGCGGCCAGCTGCTGGTGGGGGAGGCGGACGCCCCGCCGCAGCGCCATCTGCGGGTGCGGCTCGCCTTCGCCGACGACGGGCTGGACCTGCGGTTCGTCGACCAGCGCACGTTCGGCCACCTGATGGTCTGCCCCCTGGTGCCCGATCCGCGGGGCGGCGAGGGCGGCGTGCCCGACGTGATCGCCCACATCGCGGCGGACCCGTTCGAGCCGGTGTTCGACGACGAGGCGTTCTTCAAAGCCCTCAAGCGCAAGCAGACCGGGGTCAAGCGGGCGCTGCTCGACCAGTCGCTGATCAGCGGGGTGGGCAACATCTACGCCGACGAGGCGCTGTGGCGGGCCGGGCTGCACGGGGAGCGGCCCACCGCGAGGCTGACCGGGGCGCAGTCCGCGCTCCTGCTGCGGTCGGTGCGGGAGGTCATGGACGAGGCGCTGCGGGCCGGCGGCACGTCCTTCGACAGCCTGTACGTGAACGTGAACGGCGAAAGCGGATATTTCGAACGTTCCCTGAACGCCTACGGCCGCCGTGACGAGCCCTGCGCGAGGTGCGGAACGGCGATTCTGAGAGAGGTCTTCATGAATCGCTCCTCCTACAGTTGCCCGCGCTGCCAGCCGAGGCCGCGACTTGTCCGGTGATACGGGTCACGTCCGGCTGACCGCCTGGGTGCGGGGGGAGGTCCAGGGCGTCGGTTTCCGCTGGTGGACCAGGGCGCGGGCGCTGGAACTGGGCCTGGTGGGCTCGGCTTCGAACCTGAGGGGCGGCAGGGTGGAGGTCGTCGCCGAGGGAGACCCCGTGGCCTGCGGAAAGCTGCTCGAACTGCTGAGTTCGGAGAGGGCCCCCGGCCGTGTGACGGGTGTGACGGAACAGTGGGGTGTGGCGCGTGGGAACAATGTCGGTTTCGTTGAGAGATGACCGGGTGGGTATTCCGTCCGCGACCTGCTAAACTCTGTAGAACAAGGTTGTTACTGGTCTGTGATGTCCAGCTTGACCGGCATGCGGGCCGGAACACCCAATGTGAATTGATTCTGCACCGCCCTCAATCAGGGGGCGCAGTGTGATCTCTGCTGGTTACTCAGCGTGGAGGACCCTCAATTATGGCGAAGGCTCTACTAGGCCACGTCGGCGGTCCCGACCCCCGGATGGTCGCGGAGATGCGACGTCTCCAGCGGCGTGTCAGGGATCTGGAAGCCGAGCTTGTCAGGCTCCAGGAAGAGAACGAAGCGCTCTCCTCGTCCGAGGTGGTGCACTCCGTGAAGGACCGTGAACCCGCCCTCACCTGAGGCGCCGGTTCGCACCCGCGTCGAGCGGTTGCCGACAGCACAGGGACGTCGACCACGGCGTCCCTTTTGTCATTCACCCTTGTCATTCACCGGCGGGGCCCGGGTCCGGGAAAACCCGGCGGAGCCCCCCTGGTGGTGGCACGATGATGCACACGCGTGAAGCCGCTCACCGGCACTAAGCTGCTTTTTCGCGCCGAAGACCGCGCCGAAGCACAGGACCGCGCCCGAGCCGAGGCCACGCCGAAGCCGTCGCCGGTACCGGACACCGTGAGGGGGACCGCCGCGCGTGTATCTCAAAAGTCTCACCCTGCGCGGGTTCAAGTCCTTCGCCTCCTCGACGACGCTGCGCTTCGAGCCGGGGATCACCTGCGTGGTCGGCCCCAACGGCTCGGGCAAGTCCAACGTCGTCGACGCCCTCGCCTGGGTCATGGGCGAGCAGGGCGCCAAGTCGCTGCGCGGCGGCAAGATGGAGGACGTCATCTTCGCCGGCACCGCCAACCGGGCCCCGCTCGGCCGGGCCGAGGTGGTCCTGACCATCGACAACTCCGACGGCGCCCTGCCGATCGACTACTCCGAGGTGACGATCAGCCGGCTGATGTTCCGGTCCGGCTCCAGCGAGTACTCGATCAACGGCGACGCCTGCCGGCTCCTGGACGTCCAGGAACTGCTGTCGGACTCCGGCATCGGCCGCGAGATGCACGTGATCATCGGCCAGGGCCAGCTCGACCAGGTGCTGAACGCCGGCCCCGAGGGCCGCCGCGCCATCGTCGAGGAGGCCGCGGGCGTCCTCAAGCACCGCAAGCGCAAGGAGAAGGCGCTGCGCAAGCTCAGCGCCATGGAGGCCAACCTCGCCCGCGTCTCCGACCTCACCGCCGAGCTGCGCCGCCAGCTCAAGCCCCTGGGCAAGCAGGCCGAGATCGCCCGCAGGGCCGCGGTGATCCAGGCCGAACTGCGCGACTCCAGGCTGCGGCTGCTCGCCGACGACCTGGTCGCCCTGCGCGCGAGGCTGGAGCGGGAGGCCGCCGACGAGGACTCCGTCCGGCGCCGCCGCGCCGAGGTGGAAGGGGCGCTGGCCACCGCGCAGGCGCGCGAGGAGGAACTGGAGGCCGAGGCCGCTGCGGCCTCGCCGGTCCTGGCCGCCGCCCAGGAGACGTGGTTCCGCCTGTCGTCCCTGAAGGAGCGGCTGCGCGGCGTCGCCGACCTGGCCGCCGAACGGCACCGCAACGCCGCGGACTCCGGGCAGGACGAGCGGTTCGGCCGCGATCCCGAGGAGCTGGAGCGCGAGGCCGAGGAGGTCCGCGCCCAGGAGGAGGTCCTGGAGGAGCGCCTGGAGGAGGCGCGCGAACGCCTGGAGGAGGCGGTCGGCGAGCGGGCCGGGGCGGAGTCGGCGCTGGCCGCCGAGGACCGCAGGCTCCAGGCGCTGGCCAAGGCCGCCGCCGAGCGGAGGGACGCGCTGGTCGCCAAGCGGGGCCGGCTGGAGTCGCTGCGCAGCCGCCTGCAGGCCGCGGAGGCCGAGATCGGCCGGCTCGCCGAGGCCCGGCTGTCCGCCGAGGAGCGGGCCGCCGCCGCGCTGGCCGAGGCCGAGGCCTTCCAGGCGGGGGCCGCGGTGGACCCGGCGCTGGCCGAGGAGCTGGAGCTGGCCGAGGAGAGGCTGGAGACGGCCAAGGAGAGCGCGTCCGAGGCCCGCGCCGCGGTCGAGGAGCCGCAGCGCGCCCTCAAGGCCGCCCGCGACCAGGTGGCGTCCGCCCGCGCCGCCGACCAGCGCGCCCAGAAGGAGCTCACCGCGCTGCAGGCCAGGATCGAGGCGCTGGAGCTCAGCCTCGGCTCGGCCGCCGACGGCGGAGAGGTGCTGCTGGACTCCGGCCTGGACGGGGTGCTCGGCACCCTGGCCGCCGAACTCTCGGTCAGGCCGGGCGCCGAGACGGCGATCGCCGCCGTCCTCGGCCCGCTCACCGAGGCGGTCTCGGTCGCCTCGCTGGAGGCCGCCGCCCGGGCACTGGCCCTGCTGGCCGAGCGCGACGCCGCGGCCGGGCTGGTCATCGGCTCCGCCCCCGCGCCGCAGGAGCGGCCCGCCCGCACGGACGGGAGCGTCTGGGCCACGGAGCTGGTCACGGTCCCCGCACCCCTGGAGCCCGCGGTCAGGGCCCTGCTCGACGGCGTCGTCGTGGTGGACGACCTCGACCGGGCGGCCGAGCTCGTCCGGTCCGAGCCCGGACTGCGCGCGGTCACCCGGACGGGAGAGCTGCTGGGGGCGCACTGGGCGCGCGGCGGGAGCGCCGCAGGCCAGGGGCTGCTGCAGATGCGCGCCACGCTGGACGCGGCGCGCGCGTCGCTGGAGGCCGCCGGAGAGGCCGCCGAGCTGACCGAGGCCTGTTTGGAGGAGGCCGCCGAGGCAGAAAGCCGGACGCAGAGCCTGGTGGAGGCCGCGCAGGCGCGCGCCGACCAGGCACAGTCCGGAGTGGGCCGCGCGCAGACCGAGCTGGACGCCCTCAGGGCGCGGCTGCGCCAGGCCGACGCGGCGGCGGCGCAGGAGGCCAAGCAGGAGGCACGCCTGCAGGCCGCCGCGCAGGCGGCCCGCCAGGAGGCCGAACGGCTCGCCCTGAACGTCGCGAACGCCGAGGAGAACCGGGACCGGGACGCCGAGGCCCTCGCCGCGCTGGAGGAGGACTTCGAGGCCGAGGCGGCGAACGAGCCCGAGGACGAGCCGGACACCGAGATCCGCGACGAGCTGGCCGACCGGGTCCAGGAGCTGCGCGGCGCCGAGATGGAGGCGCGGCTGGCGGTGCGCACCGCCGAGGAACGGGCCGGCGCGCTCGCGGGCCGGGCCGACGCGCTGGAGCGGCAGGCCGCCGACGAGCGCAGGGAGCGCGCCCAGGCGGTGGAGCGGCGGCGCAGGCGGGAGCGTCAGGCCCGGGTGGCGCAGGCCGTCCGCCAGGGGGCGGCGTTCGCGCTGGAGCGGATCGAGCGCTCGCTGGCCGTCGCGGTCGCCGAACGCGAGGAGGCCGAGCGGCGGCGGGCCGACCGCGAGGAGGAGCTGAAGGTCGTCCGCGGGCAGGTCCGCGAGTACGGCACCCAGCTGGAGCGGCTGGTCAACGTGGTGCACGGCAGCGAGGTCGCCCGCGCCGAGCAGCGCCTGCGGCTGGAGCAGCTGGAGACCAGGGCGCTGGAGGAGTACGGCATGGAGGTGGAGGGGCTGGTCGCCGAGTACGGCCCCGACCAGCCCGTGCCCCCGCAGGACCCGGAGGGCTCGCCCGAGCCCTTCGACCGCGCCGTCCAGGAGAAGCGGGCCAGGGCCGCCGAACGCCAGATGACGCAGCTGGGCAAGGTCAACCCGCTGGCGCTGGAGGAGTTCGCGGCGCTGGAGGAGCGCCACGCCTTCCTCACCGCGCAGCTCGAGGACCTGAAGAAGACCCGCAAGGACCTCTTCGACATCGTCAAGGACGTCGACCGGCGGGTGCAGGAGGTCTTCGCCGCCGCCTACGCCGACACCGCCGAGCACTTCTCGGGGATCTTCGGCCGGCTGTTCCCCGGCGGCGAGGGCTCGCTGTCCCTCACCGAGCCCGAGGACATGCTGGCCACCGGCATCGAGGTCTCCGCGCGCCCGCCCGGCAAGAAGGTCAAGCGGTTGTCGCTGCTGTCGGGCGGCGAGCGCTCCCTGGTGGCGGTCGCCTTCCTGGTCGCGGTGTTCAAGGCCAGGCCCAGCCCGTTCTACGTGCTGGACGAGGTCGAGGCGGCGCTGGACGACACCAACACCCAGCGGCTGATCAAGGTGTTCGAGGAGCTCAGGGAGTCCTCGCAGCTGATCATCATCACCCACCAGAAGCGCACCATGGAGGGCGCCGACGCGCTGTACGGGGTGAGCATGCGCGGCGACGGCGTGAGCCAGGTGATCAGCCAGCGGCTGCGGGACGCCGAATCCGCCTGACTTTTCCGTCCCGGGGAGGTGAAGCCGTTCCGGGAAGGGGATCAATCAGCGGTCGGGTGGAGTCTGCGAGACTGGACGGGCTATGGAATATCTGATTCTCGGTATCGCGCTTTTCGTCATCTTGGCAGTGGGTGGAACGGTCGCCCTGCTGAGATCCCGGTCGGGCCCCGGCACCCTGGAGGCGCCGCCCGAGGCTCCGACGATCACCAGACCGGCGCCTCCCGCCGAAGAAGAGGCGGTCGTCACCCGGCCCGCCGAGCGCCCGCCGCTGGCCGAGCCGGTGGTGGCGCCCGAGATCGAGCTGCCGCCCCCGTCCGCCGGCCGGCTGCAGCGGTTGCGCGCCCGGCTGGCCCGTTCGCAGAGCACCCTCGGCCAGGGCCTGCTGAACCTGCTGTCCCGCGACGTGCTCACCGACGACGACTGGGACGAGATCGAGGACCTCCTCATCAGCGCCGACGTCGGCGTCGCCCCGTCCCGGATGATCGTCGAGGAGCTGCGCACCAAGGTGAAGGTGGCGGGCCAGATGAGCCCCGACGAGGTCCGCGCGCTGCTGCGCGAGCAGCTCGTCGCGCAGATCGGCCCCGACCTTCCGCGGGCCCTGCACGTGGACGCGCACGGCGGCCACCCGGCCGTGGTGATGGTCGTCGGGGTCAACGGCACCGGCAAGACCACCACCAGCGGCAAGCTGTCGCGGGTGCTGGTCGGCGACGGCAAGCAGGTCCTGCTGGGCGCGGCCGACACCTTCCGCGCGGCGGCGGCCGAGCAGCTGACCACCTGGGGCGAGCGGGTCGGCGCGCGGGTCGTCCGGGGCCCCGAGGGCTCGGACCCGGCCAGCGTCGCCTTCGAGGCGGTCAAGCAGGGCATCCAGGACGGCGTGGACACCGTCATCATCGACACCGCGGGCCGTCTGCACACCAAGACCGGCCTGATGGACGAGCTGGGCAAGGTCAAGCGGGTCATCGAGAAACAGGCCACGGTCGACGAGGTGCTGCTGGTGCTGGACGCCACCACCGGCCAGAACGGGCTCACCCAGGCCCGGGTGTTCGCCGAGGTCGTGAACATCACCGGCATCGCGCTGACCAAGCTCGACGGCACCGCCAAGGGCGGCATCGTCATCTCCGTCCAGCGCGAGCTGGGAGTGCCCGTCAAGCTGGTCGGCCTGGGCGAGGGCCCGGACGATCTCGCCCCGTTCGACCCCGGCGCGTTCGTGGACGCCATTTTGGGATAGCCGGACCCTCCCGTGGTCCCCGGCCGGTCGATCTGTGGTTCCGTGAAAGGAAGTGCGGCCGCCTGCGGCGCCGGAGACCGCCCGCAACGGCTGTTCGCAGGCGCCAGGGATCGGGGGTTGATCTGCATGGCCACACGTACCGGTAGAGAGCACGGAGCCACGGCGGAAGAGACTCGGACAGGTGGGCTCCCATCGCTGACGGAGGAGGAACGCACCTCCCGGCTGGCCTCCAAGGGCGCCGCCATCTCCGCGGGAGTGCTGATCATCGCCACCCTGCTGCCCTGGGTGAGCGTCACCTTCTTCAGCGCGGCGACGCTCAGCGGCGTCCGGATCTGGGAGGGCAGGATCACGCTGATCCTGGCGTTCCTCGCGGGGGCGGCGGCGCTGGCCGCCCTCTACTGGCGGGAACTGAGCCGCAACACCCTGCTGCTGGTCTCGGCGGTCTGCGGGGTCCTGGCGTTCATCTCCACGGTGATCTTCGGATTCCGTTTCCGTGACGCCCTGAACATTCCCGCCATCCTGGGCGACACCCAGGCGCTGGTCCTGGCCAACGCCGGAGTCGGCCTCGACACCGGCTGGTACCTGGCCATGGCCTCCGGCATCGCCCTGGCCGCCCTGTCCATCTGGGGCTACCTGGAATCCCGCGGCGAGCGGCCGTCCGAGTCCGTCCCCGGCATGGAATGGGTCGAACCGGGCACGCACCAGAGCCCTGCTCAGGGCGCCGGCGACTCTTCCCAGAGCACCGGCCCGCACGGGTCGTCGCCGGGCGAACGGGGCTGAGCCGGACCGTTCCGAACCGCCGTCCTCCGGAGTCTCCGGAAGGCGGCGGTTCCGCGTTGCGGGCCCCTCGGAGCGCCGTGGCGGAAGGCTCTTGGAACGGTTTGGGGACGGAAACACTTAGGAAACATCGCTGTTGGATGTTTCACACGTCGGAAACATCAGTGCCCCCCGGGCGAAACGGCCGAGGAAGAGTCTTCTCGGCGAAGGAAAACCCGCACAAGGAGGGCGCTCTCCGAAATGGAAATCGACAGCGGCAATACAGCCTGGATCTTGACGAGCGCTGCGCTCGTCCTTCTGATGACGCCAGGTCTCGCCTTCTTCTACGGAGGTATGAGCCGGGCCAAGTCGGTGCTCAACATGATGATGATGAGCTTCGTCAGCATGAGCATCGTCAGCATGGTCTGGGTGCTCTGGGGCTACTCGGTGGCCTTCGGCAGCGAGGGCGGCGTCCCCGCCTTCTTCGGCGGCCTGGACGCCTGGGGCCTGGTCGGCCTCGAGGCCGAGGGCGACGGCTACCCGGCCCTGGCCTTCGTGGCCTTCCAGGCGACCTTCGCCATCATCACCGTCGCGCTGATCAGCGGCGCGATCGCGGACCGCACCAAGTTCACGACCTGGTGCGTGTTCGTCCCGATCTGGATCACCCTGGTCTACCTGCCGATCGCGCACTCGGTCTGGTTCGCCGAGGGCTGGATCTTCAAGCTCGGCGCCCTCGACTTCGCGGGCGGCACGGTGGTCCACATCAACGCCGGTTGCGCCGCGCTGGCGCTGGCCCTGGTCCTGGGCAAGCGCAAGGGCTGGCCGAAGGAGCCGATGCGGCCGCACAACCTGCCGTTCGTCCTGCTCGGCGCCGGTCTGCTGTGGTTCGGCTGGTTCGGCTTCAACGCCGGCTCCGCCCTGGCCGCCAACGAGACCGCCTCCCTGGCGTTCATCAACACCATCGTCGCGACCGGTGCGGCCGGGTTCGGCTGGATCGTCGTCGAGAAGATGCGCGACGGCGCCGCCACCACGCTGGGCATCGCCTCCGGCATCGTCGCCGGTCTGGTCGCGATCACTCCGGCCGCCGCCACCATGACCCCGGTCGGCGCCCTGGTGCTGGGCCTCGTCGCCGGTGCGATCTGCGCCGTCGCGGTCAGCCTGAAGTACAAGCTCGGCTACGACGACTCGCTCGACGTGGTCGGCGTCCACCTGGTGGGCGGCATCATCGGCGCCCTGGCGATCGGCGTCTGGGGCTCCGCGGCCCTCGGCGCGGACAGCCTCCTGTCCGCCGGCAGCGCCTCGCTGCTGGGCAAGCAGGCCATCGCGATCGGCGCCACCCTGGTCTACTCCTTCGTGGTGACCTTCATCATCGGCAAGGTGCTCGACATGACCATGGGCTTCCGGGTCGACGAGGAGGCGGAGGTCACGGGCATCGACATCGTCGAGCACGCCGAGAGCGCCTATGATCTGAACACCTCCAGCAGCAGCGGCCTGAGCGGCTCCTCCGCCGCCCCGATCGCCGCCGACACCACGAAGGTCGAGGCCGACGCATGAAGCTCATCACCGCGATCATCAAGCCCTTCAAGCTCGACGACGTGAAGGCCGCCCTGGAGACCTTCGGGGTCAAGGGGATGACGGTCAGCGAGGCCAGCGGGTTCGGCCGCCAGAAGGGCCACACCGAGGTCTACCGCGGTGCCGAGTACAAGGTCGACGTCGTGCCGAAGATCCGGCTCGAGGTCCTGGTCGACGACGAGGACCTCGAGGAGGTCATCGACGTGGTCGTGAAGGCCGCGCAGACCGGCAAGATCGGCGACGGCAAGGTCTGGGCGACCCCGGTCGAGACGGTCGTCCGGGTGCGGACCGGAGAGACCGGAGCCGAGGCCCTCTAAGCGGGCAGCGGGTTCGGGGGAGAGCGCAGGGGCGTTCCGGAGAAGATCCGGGACGCCCCTAACTCTGTCGGGAGGTAGAGGGATTTGCGGAGTTTCGCGGACGAACGCGCGGCCAGGGTCGCCGAACTGGACGCCTGGCTGGCCGGCCTGGTGGGAGACGAGCCGGGGGTGGCGCTGCTGGCCGTCGGCAGCTTCGGGCGGGGCGACCTGACCCCCGGCGGAGACCTCGATCTGGTGCTGCTGCACGACGGCAGGGACGACATCGGGGAGTTCGCCGAGAAGATCTGGTACCCGGTCTGGGACCGGGGCCTGAGACTCGACCACTCCGTCCGCACCGTCGCAGAGGCCAGGGACGTCGCGGCGGAGGACATCAAGGCGGTCATGGGACTGCTGCGCACCCGGCTGATCGCGGGGGACCCGAAGCTGGCCGAGGAGGTGCGCGGCGCCGTCCTGGCCGACTGGAGGGCCGCGGCCAAGACCCGGCTGCCGGAGCTCGCCCGGATGACCAGGGAGCGCTGGGAGCGACTGGGGGAACTGGCGTTCCTGCAGGAGGGGGACCTCAAGGACGCTCACGGCGGGCTGCGGGACGTCCACGTGATGGAGGCGGTCGTGGCCACCTGGGTGGTGCCCCCGCCGGGCCCCCGGGTCAAGGCGGCCTACGGGCGGCTGCTGGAGATCCGCCACGCGCTGCACGCCGTCACCGGGCGCTCAGGCGACCGGCTCCTGCTGCAGGAGCAGGATCCCGTCGCCGACCACCTGGGGCTGAAGGACGTCTACGAGCTGCTGGGGACGGTCGCCGAATGCGCGAGGACGATCACCTACGCCGGTGAGCACGTCTGGCGCCACGTCGAACGGCAGGGCACGTCGCCGAGCAGGAGCGAGCGCCGTCCGCTGGCCGACGGGTTCGTCGAGTTCGCGGGCGAGACCGTCCTGGCCCGCGACGCGGACCTGGCCGACCCGTCCCTGCCGCTGCGGGCCGCCGCCGCGGCCGCGCACGCGGGGCTTCCGCTGGCGCCCGCGACCGTGGAGCAGCTCGCGAAGTCCTTCACCGGGCTGCCCGACCCCTGGCCGGAGCGGGCGCGCACCGCGCTGGTGTCGCTGCTGGGCGCCGGTCCCGCCGCGATCGGCGCCTGGGAGGCGCTCGACCAGGCCAGCCTGGTGGTGCGGATGATCCCCGACTGGTCGCGGGTGCGGAACAGGCCGCAGCGCAACGCCGTCCACAAGTACACCGTCGACCGGCACCTGGTGGAGGCCGCGGCGCGGGCCGCCGGCCTCACCCGCGAGGTGGCCCGGCCCGACCTGCTGCTGGTCGGCGCGCTGCTGCACGACATCGGCAAGGACGGCTCCGGGCGCGACCACTCCGTGGTGGGCGCGGAGTACACCCGTCCGCTCGCGGCCCGGCTCGGCTTCCCTCCCGAGGACGTGGACATCCTGGAGCGGGTGGTTCTGCACCACCTGTTGCTGCCCGACACCGCCACCCGACGGGATCTGGACGATCCGCTGACGATCGAGACCGCGGCGAAAGCGGTCGGCTCTCCGGTGGTGCTGGAGCTGCTGCACGCCATCGCCGTCGCAGACGCCGGCGCGACCGGGCCCGCGGCCTGGGGCGGCTGGAAGGCGAGGCTGATCGACGAGCTGGTGCGGCGCACCGACAAGCTGCTGCAGGGGGACGCGCCGCCGCGCACCCCCGAGCCGACCGCGGGCCAGCTGGCGCTCGCCCGGCACGACGGGGTGGCCGTGCGGGTGAGCAGCGGCTCGGTGCGCGGCTCGTGGGCCAAGCACACCGGGGGAGGGCTGACGGTCACCGTCGTGGCCGCCGACCGCCAGGGGCTGCTGTGGCAGGCGGCCGGGGTATTGGCGCTGCACCGGCTGGTGCTGCGGACGGCGCGGACGTTCTCGCACGGCGGCGGCAACGCGGTGATCGAGTTCACCGCCCAGCCGGAGTTCGGCAGCCCGCCGGACCCGGCCTCGATCGAGGCGGACCTGCGCCGGGTGCTGGCGGGGCGGCTGGACGTCGCGGACCGGCTGGAGAAGCGCGCGGCGTCCGTCCGCAACCGGCGGGGGGTGCCGGTGGCGCCGCCGAAGGTGAACCTCGTGGAGGAGGCCTCGCAGACCGCGACGGTGGTGGAGGTTCGCGCTTCCGACCGGCCGGGGCTGCTGTGGCGCATCGGACGGGTCTTCGGCGAGCTCGGGCTGCACATCAGGGCGGCGAAGGTGGACACGCTGGGCTCGGAGGCCGTCGACGTCTTCTACGTGGTGGACGGGGAGGGGCTGCCCGTCTCCGACCAGGCGGTCCTCGCCGACGTCCAGGAGCGCATTCTCGCGGCCCTCGGCTGATATAGCGATATGGCCGATGTGGGTTATTAGTCGACTATTCAGCTGATGGAGGGAAAGAGGTCATTCCCTGCCTTCTTCCCGGTCGCCGGACGGCTCCAGAGTCTTCCCCGGCGGAAGCCGCATGGGAAGGAAGACGGACATGGCCTGGAGCGCCCTCTCGATCACCGTGTCCCTGGGCGCGCTGCTGGCCCCGCTGATCCTCACCGTCTCGCTGCGCCCGGCGCCGGGATCGGACGCCGTCGCCGGGGACGGGTGAGGGGCGGGAAGGGCCTGTCCCCGCGCTCGCGGGCGCGCGACATGCCGCGCGGCGGATAGGCTTGGAGAGTTCTCATCAGGCGTCGGGCTAGGACGGGCAAGTGTTCGAGAATCTCTCCGATCGGTTGACCTCGGTCTTCACCAACCTGCGCAGCAAGGGCAGGTTGTCCGAGGCCGACATCAACGCCACCGCACGGGAGATCCGGGTCGCGCTGCTCGAGGCGGACGTGGCGCTGCCGGTGGTCAAGGACTTCATCGCGCGCATCAAGGAGCGCGCCCAGGGCTCCGAGGTCTCCCAGGCCCTCAACCCGGCGCAGCAGGTCGTCAAGATCGTCAATGACGAGCTGATCGAGATCCTGGGCGGGGAGACCCGGCGAGTGCGCTTCGCCAAGACCCCGCCGACCGTGATCATGCTGGCCGGCCTG
The DNA here is from genome assembly GCF_039533685.1 of Actinocorallia aurantiaca. Lineage (NCBI taxonomy): Bacteria > Bacillati > Actinomycetota > Actinomycetes > Streptosporangiales > Thermomonosporaceae > Actinocorallia > Actinocorallia aurantiaca. The sequence goes on from NZ_BAAATZ010000009.1 coordinate 311,458, forward strand.
CAGGGCGCGGGCAAGACCACCCTGGCGGGCAAGCTGGCCCGCTGGCTCAGGGAAGAGGGCCACACCCCGCTGCTGGTCGCCTGCGACCTCCAGCGCCCCAACGCCGTCCAGCAGCTCCAGGTGATGGGCGAGCGGGCCGGGGTCGCGGTGTACGCGCCCGAGCCGGGCAACGGCGTGGGCGACCCGGTGCGCGTCGCGCAGGCCTCCATCGCCGAGGCCAAGCGCGCCCAGCACGACGTGGTGATCATCGACACCGCGGGCCGCCTGGGCATCGACTCCGAGATGATGCAGCAGGCGATCGACATCCGCCGGGCCACCGAGCCCGAAGAGGTGCTGTTCGTCGTCGACGCCATGGTCGGCCAGGACGCGGTGAACACCGCCCAGGCCTTCATGGACGGCGTCGGCTTCGACGGGGTCGTGCTGACCAAGCTGGACGGCGACGCCCGGGGCGGCGCCGCGCTGTCGGTCCGCCAGATCACCGGGCGGCCGATCATGTTCGCGTCCACCGGTGAGAAGCTCGAGGACTTCGACCTGTTCCACCCCGACCGGATGGCCGGCCGGATCCTGGACATGGGCGACATCCTCACCCTGATCGAGCAGGCCCAGCGCACGTTCGACGAGGAGCAGACGGCCAGGATGGCCGACAAGCTCGCGTCGGGCGAGGACTTCACGCTCGAGGACTTCCTCGACCAGATGATGATGATCCGCAAGATGGGTCCGATCGGGAACCTGCTCGGCATGCTGCCCGGCATGGGGCAGATGCGCCAGCAGGTGAACCAGATCGACGACAGGGACCTCGACCGGGTCGCCGCGATCATCCGGTCGATGACCCCGGGCGAGCGCAGCGATCCGAAGATCATCAACGGTTCGCGCCGGTCCCGCATCGCCAAGGGCTCCGGGGTCACCGTCGGGGAGGTCAACTCCCTGGTCACCCGGTTCTTCCAGGCCCAGAAGATGATGAAGTCCATGGCCGGCGGGATGGGCATCCCGGGGATGCCCGGCACCCGGCGCAAGGGCCAGAAGCAGGTCAAGGCCAAGAAGGGCAAGCAGCGTTCGGGCGACCCGCGCAAGCGGGCCACGGGCGCGGGGTCCAAGGGCGAGCAGGCGCAGCCGCAGCAGGCCGGCGGCCTGCCCCCGGCGTTCGGCGGCGGCGGAGTGCCCGGCCAGCTGCCTCCCGGCTTCCAGCTGCCCGACCTCGGCGATCTGGGCAAGAAGCACTGAACCTCCGGGCGGGGAGCGGGACGGCGGGGCCGGCGCGGCCGGTGCCGGAGCGGCGTGACGGAGTAGTCACGGAGATCTGGCACAATGGAGCACTGGAAACCCGGCACGTGAGGCGCCCTCTCTCGCTCTGACGACCGGAGTCCATCCGAGCAGCCCTGGTCCGGTTCCCCACACGGGCGGAGGCTGTTCTCCTGTTACTGAAACCGGAGTTACCACACCCGTGGCTGTCAAGATCAAGCTCAAGCGTCTCGGCAAGATCCGTAGCGCGCAGTACCGCATCGTCATCGCCGACGCCCGCACCAAGCGGGACGGCCGGGCGATCGAGGAGATCGGCAAGTACCACCCCAAGCAGGACCCCTCGCTGATCGAGGTGGACTCCGAGCGGGTGCAGTACTGGCTGGGAGTCGGCGCCCAGCCGACCGACGCCGTCGAGAAGCTGTTCAAGATCACCGGTGACTGGCAGAAGTTCAAGGGCCTCCCCGGTGCCGAGGGCACCCTGAAGACGGCCGAGCCCAAGCCGAACAAGGCCGAGGTCTTCGCCGCCGCCGCCAAGGAGGCCGCGAACCTCGACGGTGGCGCGGCGCCCACTCCGAAGGCCAAGAAGAAGGCCGAGCCCAAGGCCGACGAGGCCGAAGCCGCGAGCGAGGCCTAAGTGCTCGAAGAAGCGCTCGAGCACTTGGTGCGGGGCATCGTCGAACATCCTGACGATGTCCTGGTTCACGCCAAGCGAATCCGCGGTGGCCGGGTCCTCGAGGTGCGCGTGCACCCCGAGGACCTCGGCAAGGTGATCGGTCGCAGCGGTCGTACCGCCAAGGCCCTTCGCACGGTCATGGGAGCCCTCTCCGGAGGTCGCTATGTCCGGGTGGACCTGCTCGACGTCAACGAGGTCCGCTGACCGGTGCAACTGGTAGTGGGCCGAATCGGCAAACCGCACGGGATCCGCGGCGACGTCACCGTCGACGTGCGCACGGACGACGCAGACGTCCGGTTCGCGCCGGGGGCGACGCTCGCCACGGATCCCGTGACGGCCGGTCCCCTGACGGTCGACACCTCCCGCTGGCACAGCGGCAGGCTCGTCGTCCGGTTCACAGGGGTCTCCGACCGCACTCGCGCCGAGGAACTGCGCGGCACCTGGCTGGTGATCGACTCCTCGGAGATCCTTCCCTCGTCCGACCCGGACGTGTTCCACGACCAGCAGCTCATCGGGCTGGAGGTCGTCACCACCGGGGGCGAGCGGATCGGGACGGTCTCTGAAGTCCTGCACCACGCGCAGGAACTGCTGGTGGTCTCCACCGACGAAGGGGACAAGCTGGTGCCCTTCGTGTCGGCGATCGTCCCCGAGGTGGACCTCGAAGGCGGCCGGCTGCTCGTCGACCCGCCCGGCGGGCTCTTCGACTAGCCCATGCGCTTCGACATCATCACGATCTTCCCGGAGTACTTCACTCCGCTGTCGGCCTCTCTCCTGGGCAAGGCCCAGGACAGGGGGCTGCTGTCCTTCGGCGTGCACGACCTGCGGGAATGGGCCTACGACCGGCACCGCACCGTGGACGACACCCCCTACGGGGGCGGGCCCGGCATGGTCATGAAACCCGAACCGTGGGGCCAGGCGCTGGACGACGTCCTGACCCCCGGGGCCCGGCTGGTGGTGCCCACCCCGTCCGGGCGCCGGTTCACCCAGAAGGTCGCCGGCGAACTGGCGGCCTCCCCTCAACTCGTCTTCGCCTGTGGCCGGTACGAGGGCATCGACTCGCGCGTCATGGCGCACTACTCCTCCCCGTCCTCCGGGGTCGAGGTCGACGAGCTCAGTATCGGCGACTACGTGCTGGCGGGAGGGGAGGTCGCGGTGCTCGTCATGATCGAGGCGGTCAGCAGGCTGGTGCCGGGGGTGCTCGGCAACGCCGAGTCGGTGAGCGACGACTCCTTCGCCCCCGGCCGCATGGAGAACCTGGTCGAAGGACCCGTCTACACCAAGCCGCCCGTCTGGCGGGGGCTCGAGGTGCCGCAGGTGCTGACGTCGGGCCACCACGGGAGGATCGCCCGCTGGCGGCGCGACGAGGCGCTGAGGCGCACCGCCGCCCTGCGCCCCGACCTGCTGGCACGGCTGGGCCGCGAAGGCCTGGACAAGCACGACCGCAGGCTGCTGGAGTCGCTCGATTTGGCCGAGCACTCCGATCCTGTGGCAGACTAGAGCGTCGCGCGCTTTCGCGTGCGCTCATTCGTTCCCGGCCTGACGCCCCCAGTGGTGATTCCGGGGCCTCTCACGGCACGGGCCAGCTCAGCAGCGAGGACAGTCATGCACACCCTGATCCAGGAGATCGAGAAGGCCGCGCTGCGGTCGGACCTGCCGGACTTCCGCCCCGGTGACACCGTCAAGGTGCACGTGCGGATCACCGAGGGCAAGGTCAGCCGTATCCAGGTCTTCGAAGGCGTCGTGATCCGCCGTCAGGGCGGCGGCGCCCGCGAGACCTTCAGCGTCCGCAAGGTCAGCAAGGGCGGCTACGGCGTGGAGCGGACCTTCCCGCTGAACCTGCCGGCCATCGAGAAGCTCGAGGTCGTCATCCGCGGTGACGTGCGCCGCGCCAAGCTGTACTACCTGCGCAACCTGCGGGGCAAGGCCGCCCGCATCAAGGAGAAGCGCGAGTTCTGAGAGACTCCGCCGGAATTCCGGCGAACGCCCGGTCCCGTGGGGGCCGGGCGTTCGGCCGTTCTTGGGGATCTTCTTGGCGACTCTGGAGCCTTCCTCGATCTTCGTCCGGGGTCGGGCGGCGCTAGGCTCGTTCCTTGATGAGTGACGACGAGGGACGGTCCGGCGGCAGGGCCGACAGGCCCGTACCTGCGGAGGGGCGGAGAGAAGTGCGTTCCGATACCGAGGGACCGGCCCCCGACGAGCGGGCGGCGGGCGACGGGCGGGCGGAGTCCGAGCCCCCCGAATCCGCCGAGCCCGCCGAATCCTCAGGGGAAGAGGAGGAGCCCCCGGCGAAACGGGGATCCTTCTGGCGGGAGCTGCCCCTGCTGATCGGGGTCGCGCTGGTCCTGGCCCTGGTGATCAAGTCATTCGTCGTCCAGGCCTTCTACATCCCGTCGGCGTCGATGGAGAGCACGCTCCAGATCGGCGACCGGGTGCTGGTCAACAAGCTCGTCTACCACGTGCGGGACATCGAGCGCGGTGACGTCGTGGTCTTCAGCGGGCTGGACAGCTGGGATCCGGCCCTCGACGAGTCCGGGTCGAACCCGCTGGGCAGGGGCCTGAAAGCGGTGGGGAAGGCGTTCGGGATCGTCCCGGGCGAGAAGGACTACATCAAGAGGGTGATCGGCCTCCCCGGCGACCACGTGATCTGCTGCGACAAGAAGACGGGGCGGATCACGGTGAACGGGACGCCCCTGGACGAGGACTCCTACCTCTACACCGATCCGAACACCGGTGAGCAGAACGTTCCGTCGTCCCAGAAGTTCGACGTCGTGGTGCCTCCCGAACGGCTGTGGGTGATGGGCGACCACCGCGAGGTCTCCTGGGACTCCCGCGGCCACCAGGCCGACAGGGGCAGCGGCACCATCCCGCTGGAGAGCGTGGTGGGGCGGGCCTTCGTGGTGATCTGGCCGATCGCCCACTGGCAGGTCCTGGAGATCCCGGAGACCTTCCGGCAGCCGGGGCTCGGCGGGGCCGCGCTGGGCGCGACGCCGGCGGCTCTGGGCGCGGCGGGCGCCGTGCCGGTGTTCTGGCTGCGCCGCAGGCCGCGTTCCTGAGGCCGGGACGGCCGTCCACAGGGCGTTGGGCGGATCTCCTGTGGTGGGCGTATGGTTCCGGGTATGCACAGCCTTCACTACCGGTGCCTCCGATGATCTCGGCCAACTGGGAGATCAGGCGCCCCCTGCGGTTCACGCCGCGCAGGGACGCCGGGATGTACGGCTATGAAAGGGCCCTGGCACACGGCGGATTCCGCCGCGTGGCGGGAGTGGACGAGGCGGGGCGCGGCGCCTGCGCGGGGCCGCTGGTGGTGGCCGCCGTGATCCTGGACGGCCTCAGGATCGAGGGGCTGGCGGACTCCAAACTGCTCACCCCGGCCCGCCGCGAGGCCCTCTACGAGCAGATCACCGCCGAGGCGGTGTGGCGGGTCCTGGTCATCCCCAGCGCCGAGATCGACCGGGTGGGGCTGCACCGCAGCAACATCACCGGGATGCGCCGGGTGCTGGCGGCGCTGCCGGAGCGCCCCTCGTACGTGCTCAGCGACGGTTTCGGCGTCCCGGGCCTGGAGGTTCCGAGCCTGCCGGTGATCAAGGGCGACCGGGCGGTGGCCTGCATCGCCGCGGCCTCGGTGGTCGCCAAGGTCACCCGGGACAGGATCATGGCCGAGATGCACCTCACCCATCCCGGGTACGGATTTGACGTCCACAAGGGGTACAACACCGCGGAGCACATGGCCGCGCTCAGCCTGCACGGGCCCTGCCCGGAGCACCGCTTCTCGTTCTCGAACGTGATCTCGAGGGCCGGGGGCGGATCCAGGCCCCTCGCGGGTGTGGGACGGAGCGTGCGGACGGGGAAGAACGAGAAGGTGGGAGGGGACGATGAGCGCTGAGGACCTGGAGAAGTACGAGACCGAGATGGAGCTCCAGCTCTATCGCGAGTACCGGGACGTCGTGGGCCTCTTCACCTACGTGGTGGAGACCGAGCGCCGCTTCTACCTCACCAACTCGGTCGACCTCCAGGTCCGCAGCCTGGACAACGGCGAGGTCTACTTCGAGGTCGCCATGCAGGACGCCTGGGTCTGGGACATGTACCGGCCAGCGCGTTTCGTCAAGAACGTCCGAGTTGTCACTTTCCATGATGTGAACGTCGAGGAACTGGCCAAGCCGGACCTTCAACTCCCCAATTGATCCCCTCCCGGCCTTCCGGGAATTCCCTGATATCGAATCGAACGCATTCCTCGATTTCGCCATGTGCTTTTCTTGACTGGCTTTTGTGCCATTGGTCTTGGTATGCGCCACCCCCGGTTTCCGCATGCACGGATCCCGCCCCTCGCCTTGCGCCGAAATCGACGTCTGGACCGCACCGGCCAAGGGTCAGGGGGCGGGGCGGAGGCGCCAGCCGGTGCGGGTGCGGTCTATGAAGCCGGTGGCGGCCAGGAGGGAGAGGCGGCTGCGGGCGGTGGGAAGGTCCACGGCGGCGGAGGCGGCTATGGCGTGGGCGGGGGCGCCCGAGGGGGTGGCGGGGACGGCTTCCAGGACGGATCGGGAGTCGGGGTCCAGGTGGTCGCGGGGGAGGACGGGGCCGCCGTGGGGGCGGTCGAGGCCCTCGCCGATGCTGCCCACCTCCTCGATGACGTCCTCGGCGCAGGTGACCAGGCGGGCGGCGGGGGGAGTGGAGCGCAGGAGGTCGTGGCAGCCGCGGGACATGACCGAGGTGACCGGGCCCGGGAACGCCATGAGGTGGCGGCCCAGGTCGCGGGCGCGGTGGGCGGTGTTGAGGGCGCCGCTGCGCAGGTCGGCCTCGACCACGACGGTGCCCTTCGTGAGCGCCGCGATCACCCGGTTGCGGACGAGGAAGCGGGGGCGGGTCGGATGGGAGGCGAGCGGCCATTCGCTGACCAGGAGGCCGGTGCGGGCGATCTCGGCGAACAGCCCCGCATGGCGTGGCGGGTAGGGGACGTCCACGCCGTTGGCCAGCACGGCGATGGTGACGCCGTCCGCGGCCAGGGCTCCCCGGTGGGCCTCACCGTCGACGCCCAGGGCGCCTCCGCTGACGACCGTCCAGCCCCGTTCGGCCATCTCCGCGCCGAGTTCCGCGGCCAACCGGCGGCCGTAGGGGGACGCCGCGCGGGCTCCCACCACGGAGACCGACCGCAGGCACAGCTGGCGCATGTCGCCGCGGCCCCGTATCCACAACATGAGCGGGGCGCTCTCGTCGAGCTGGTCGAGCGTGGTCGGCCAGCCGGGATCCCCCGGAGTCAGGACGCGCCCGCCGACCTTCTCCGCCAGGAACAGGACCCCGTCGAGATCGAACGCCTCCGCGCGCGTCCGCCACCCGGCGAGCTTCTTCTCCGTGATCCCCAGCCCGCCGGGCACCCGTCCGCGCCGGACGGCCTCCGCCGCCCCTTCGGCACCGAGCCGCGCCACCAGCCGCCACGCCGCCTCGTCCCCCGGCTCGCACACCCCGCTGAGCCAGGCCCGGGCCGCCCCCTCCCCGTCGCCCCCCAGCCGCTCCACGACCCGTCCATCCATTTCTTCCTCCTCAAAACTCGCAATTCCTCTGAATTTCAGGACCACGACCCCGTTTCGGCGGCCCCGCCCATGCGCCAGGGCAGGCACACGTTCGGGTACGACAGGCCCCATCGACGCGATGGTCAACGCCTCAACAGGCCGAAGCCCTTCGCTCGAGAAGCGGTGGATCGAACGCACCGCTTCGGGTGACCACAGGTCCCGGGTCGGGGGCGGGTCAGGGGCGGTGGCCTCGCCAGAGGTCCAGGGCCTCGGCGGTGTCCCAGGGGGCGGGGGCGTCGCGGCCGCCCAGGTCGGCGAGGGTCCAGGCGGTGCGGAGGGCAGTAACTTCGCAGATGTGGAGATGTATAAAGCGCCCCCCGAGAGCACCCTCATCTACGTCCGGCAGTCCCTCGACCGCAGCGGCGACGGGCTCGCCGTCAGCCGCCAGCGGGAGGACTGCGAGCAGCTCGCCGCCCAGCGAGGATGGACCGTCGTCAAGATCCTCACGGACAATGACACGTCCGCCTCGGGCCGCAAGGCCCGCCCCGGCTTCACCGAACTCCTCGACCTGATCGAGGCCGGTCGCGCCGCTAACGTGATCGCCTGGGACTGGTCGAGGCTCTCCCGCAACGCCCGCGACACCTTGACCCTGATCGAGGCCGGGCAGCGCAACGGCGTCACGGTCGCCCTGGTGCGCGGCAGCGACCTCGACATGTCCACGCCCAACGGACGGCTCGTCGCCGAGATCATGGCGTCCGTCGCCAAGCACGAGATCGACCAGAAGGGCGACCGGCAGCGCCGGGCCGTCGAGCAGGCCGCCGAGAAGGGACTGTGGGTCTCCGGGCGCAAGCCGTTCGGCTACGAGCCCGACGGGATGACCGTCAGGCCGGTCGAGGCCGCCGCCGTGAAGGCCGGGTACACCGCCCTGCTGTCCGGCGTCCCGCTCGGTCAGATCGCCCGGGAGTGGAACGCTCAGGGCTTCACCGCGCAGAGCCGTCCGTGGGCATGGGACTCGGTCCGCCGGGTGCTCCGTAACCCCCGCTACGCCGGTCTCAGAGCCCTACGCGGGGAGGTCGTGGGGGCCGCCCAGTGGCCCGCCCTGGTGAGCGAAGAGACGTGGCGGGCCGCCCTCGACGTGCTCGCGGGCAACGCCGCACGGGCGGTTCCGCGCGGTGCCAAGCGGCTTCTGACCGGCGTCGGGCTCTGCGGGGTGTGCGACGCGACCGTCCACGCGGGGGGAGCGGCGAACAAGGCTCCGATGTACCGGTGCTCCGGCAAGGGGGCGATCGAGGGCGGCGCGGACCTTCCCGGCCACGTCTCCCGGATGGCCCTCCCGGTCGAGGAGTTCGTGTCCGCCGTCGTGGTCGAGAGGCTGTCACGGCTGGACGCCGTCGAGCTGCTGGCCGACCGGGGCCGCCCGGACACCGGGACGCTGCGGACCGACGCCGCCGCACTGCGCCAGCGGATCGAGAACCTGGCCCTCGACTACGCCGACGGGGTCCTGACCCGATCCCAGATGAAGACGGCGAACGAGCGGCTGTCCGGGAAGTTGGCGGAGGTCGAGTCCCAGCTTGCCGACGCGGGCCGCGTGAGCGTACTGGGCCCTCTGATCGGGGCAGAGGACGTCCGGGCCGTCTGGGACTCTCTCGGCGTCGACCGGCAGCGGCTCGTGGTCGACACGCTCATGGTCGTCCGCCTCGACCCTCCGGGGCGTGGCACCCGGACCTTCCGGCCGGAGACGGTGCGGATCGAGTGGCGGTGAACAGGACCACTGAACTCTGAGGGCTTAACACAGCCCCCGGCAGGACGCCGGGGGCTGTGTCACTTCAGGTGCTTGCGCTTCCAGATGGCCGCCTCGACCTCCCGGCAGGCCCGCCCCGTCGTCCACGTCCGGCGGTCGCCCGGCAGGCGGAGCGGTACGAGCAGCCCCCGCCGTATCCAGTCCCGCAGGACGGCGGGGGAGCGGCCGACCTTCGCGGCGGCCTCGGGGATCGTCAGGACCTCGGACAGGGGGTCGTCAGGGTCGAGCAGCACGCCCTCGACGGTACCCGATGCACTTTATACAGAATGGCTTGAACTCCCTTCTGTATAAAGTGACCCCTTCAAATTATCCATTGTTCATACCATTCCAATGCCAATGGAACTGGGATATGCTGTAAGCGGCGGATCGAACAAGGGGTTCGGCAAGTAGGTCGGCAACCTCACCCCTGATCCGGGCTTACCACGCTTGCGCCATCACAACTTGCCACACCAGCGGACCCCGACTCGCCATTGGGGACGGCCCGCAGACTCAGCAATCAGGAGTTCTGCCAGATGGCGAGCAAGATCAAAGCGAGCGCTGCCCGGATCAGCATCCGGCAGCAGCTTGCCAGTGCCTCCCGTTTCAGCCCCGAGAAGGTCGATGACCTGCGGCGGGACCTCAACGCCCAGACCCTCGAAGACCACATCAGGGCCATCGTCGACACCGCGCCCCCGCTGACCGTCGAGCAGCGTGAGCGGCTCGCGGGCCTGCTGCTGGAGGGGGTCCGGACCGATGCTGCATAACGAGAAAAGCCGCCCCCGGCACAAGGGCGGCCCTCTCATGAGCGTCTCAGTTCCTACGTCCAATGGTACCCCGTACCTCGAAGCCGTCACCTATCTCGATAAGGGATGGGAGCCCCTTCTTCTGCCCCCGGGTGAGAAGTTCCCGCCGCCGAAGGGTCGGACCGGAGCCGACGGGATCGCCGCCACTCGCGGCGAAATCGAGGACGAGATCCGGGCCTGCCCGAAAGGGAACCTCGGTGTCCGGATGCCCGAGGGGGTCGTCGGGCTCGACGTGGACGACTACGGCACGAAGTCCGGCGGGGTCACCCTCGCCGCGCTGGAGGCCAAGCTCGGTCCCCTGCCGTACAGCCCCAAGTCGTCCAGCCGGGACGGCGTCAGCGGCATCCGGTTCTACCGGGTCCCGGCCGACGTCCCCCTGAGGGACGGCCTCGACGGGATCGACATCATCAAGCACACCCACCGGTACGCCGTCGTGTGGCCGTCCCTGCACCCGGAGGGCCGTACCTACCGGTGGGAGGGCGATGAGGTCCCGGCCGTGGCCGACCTGCCCGAGCTGCCCGCCGCGTGGCTGGAGGAGCTGCGCGGGGAGCACAGGGCCACCCTGCACCGCTCGGACCTGACCGCCGTCGAGCTGGACGCCCAGTGGGACGAGGTCTCCGACGGGGCGATGTGCAGCCACATGAAGGACGTCCTGGAGAGGGCTCAGAGCCCCGTCAAGGGCCGACACGACACCTGCCGGGACTCCCAGTGGGCCATCGTCTGCTACGCCCGTGGCGGCCACCCTGGAGGCCAGGAGGCCCTAGACGAGCTGCGCGACTGGTTCGTCTACGAGATCGAGTCCGACCCGGGCAGCCGCCGACTCGGCCACGACACCGAGAAGGAGTGGGAGGACGCCCTCCGGGACGCCCTGAGCAAGACCTCGACCCTCCACTTCGACGCCGAGCACTGCACCGACACCCTCCCCGAGCTGGACGACGAAGACGACACCCCCGAAGGAGACGACACCATGACCGCCCCCGCTCACGACGACGATGAGACCGGCGTCGGCCGTGACGGGAAGATCCGGATCACGGTCAGCAACAAGAACCGGGCGCAGAACCGGATCAGGGAGATCATCGGGACTGGGCCGCTGTCCGGAATCTTCCTGCGGGGCCCCGAACTCGTCTACACCCCCCGGGTCGGAGAGGAGGGGTACGTTCCGCCGAAGACCGGCGACGATGGACCGGCGCAGGTCCGGGTCATGGACGCTCTCGACCTGAAGACGATGGTCGAGATCCGGCTCTCCCTGGGTGTCAGCCGGACCGTCACCGTGAGGGGCAAGGACGGCGAGCCCAAGCCCGAGAAGCGGTGGGAGCCGAAGAACCTGTCCATGGAGTCCGCGAGCAACCTCTACAGGTCATGCCTAAACGGGCTGGAGGTCCCGAACCTGCGGAGGCTGACGGGCGTCGGGCACACCCCGCTGATCCGTAAGGACGGCTCGATCCTCGACACCCCCGGTTACGACGGGGAGACCCGGACCCTCTACCTGCCCGAGGCGGGAGTCACCTTCCCGGAGGTCCGCTGTGACGCTGCGGCCGTGGCCGACGCGGTCGCCCTGATCACCCGCCCGGTCGAGCAGTTCCCCTTCGTCACCGAGACGGACCGGGCCAACTGGTTCGGGGCGCTGTTCACCCCGCTCCTGAAGCTCATGTACCCGAGCCCCTACCCGATGTTCGTGATCGACGCTCCGCAGCAGGGCTCCGGCAAGACCGCCCTGGCCAAGATCCTCGCGGACGTCCACGGCGGCGTGATGGCCTCGGGCTGGCCGGACAGCGAGGCGGAGGTCGGAAAGAAGATCACCACGATCCTCCACAACACCACGGCTCCGGTCGTCACGTTCGACAACGTCAAGGGGAAGATATCCAGCGCGACGCTCGAAAGCCTGCTGACCTCCGAGGAGTACACGGACCGGCTCCTCGGTCAGAACAAGTACCTGACCCTGCGGAATGACCGGCTGTGGCTCGTCACGGCGAATAACGCCTCCCTCGGGGGCGACCTGGCCCGGCGGTGCTACTGGGTCACGATCAACGCCAACACCCCGAGGCCGTACGACCGGACCGGGTTCAAGCTGAACCTGACCACCTGGGTCCCGGCCAACCGGGCGGCGATCGTCTCGGCCCTGCTGACCGTCATCGCCGGGTGGGTCGAGGCGGGCCGCCCGGAGATGACGGAGCGCCGTGGCGACAGCTTCGCCACGTGGGACGCCGCCATGGCGAGCCTGCTGTCCTGGGCCGGGATTTCCGACAAGTTCGGGATCGTGGACGAGCGGCGCAGCGAGAGCGAGGACGACCGCGAGTGGCTCCTCTTCCTGGAGGAGGTCCGGCGGGTCATGGGCGACCGGCGGTTCACCGCCCGGGACCTGGTCGGGACGATCACGGACAGCACCCCGTCCGGAGTCTGGGCCGACGCCGAGGAGGAGAGCCTCCCGGAAGGCAAGTTCCAGGCCGAATACCTGCCGGGCGACCTGGCGGACAAGTGGACCAAGGCCGGGCCGGGCCACCAGGCCGGATTCACCAAGTCCCTCGGGAAGTGGATGAGCAACCGGGCGAACCGCTACGCCGCGTCTCTCGCCCTGGGGACCGCCCCCAACCGGAAGGGAGCGGCGAAGTTCTGGGTGATGGAGCACCAGGGCTGACCCGCTCGACCGAGCCCCGCCGGGATCCCCGGCGGGGCTTCTTCATGCCCGGCGGGAGAAGGAGGGGGGTTATGGGGGGTGTAGAGGGTCCCGGCCAGCCCCCTGGCCCCTATGGCGTGTTGGTTATAACTCAACCAACACGTTCCAGAGACGAGGGAGTTGGCGAGGGGGTTCTACACCCCCCATAACCCCCCTCCTTCTCCCGCCGGGCCTGTCTTGGTCCGGGGGCCCCGTTCGATCCACGTCAAGCGGAGCACGGCTTGACCCTGTCGGCTTGACATGGGGGCCGCGTCAGGAGGCCCTGTGTCAGGGGGGCAGAGTCAGGCAGCCGACCGCCTGACACCGTAGGCCGGGCCCGCCGGAAGGTGCATCAGGGGTTCGCCGACTGGCTTTATACAGCAGGGCCATATCTGGGCCGACTCCAATTCCGCCGCCCTATGCCCCGGGCTCGTACCCCGGATTCCCCTGAAGCCCCTGGCCCTCCGACGGCGGGCCTCTCTGGGTCGATGACCTGCGGGAACGCCTGCCTCGACCCCTGAAGCCCCTGAAATCCAAGCCATTTATGCATGGGAAAAAGGGTGCTTTATACACACCTCCTCTCTTAAAATTAAAGAGAGACCAGGAATGGAAGTCGCCGTTCCTGGTCTCTCTCTTTTTGGAGGTGATCATGCTCCCCGACCCGAACGAAGCACCAGAGGCGGCCCGAGCCGCCGACGCGCTGATCAAGGCCGCGCGCCGATGGTTCGTCCTGACCGGACTCCCCATCCGGCGAGTGGTCTGCCCGAGAGGGCACGCCCGGACCCCCGAGAACACGTGGACCGGGGACAAGCAGATCCAATGCCGACTCTGCGACGCCGAGCGGCACCGGGCCAAGCACGCCCGAGCCAGGAAGACGAAGGAGGAGACGCCGTGAAGACCCCCGCGTTCGCCGAACCCCATGGGCTGCCGAACGACCCCGTGCTCCCCGCTTACCGGGACGGCTCCACCCTCCGTGTCTGGTGCGAGCACGAGAGGACCTGGCACGTCCACGGGCTCCCCGCCGGGCCCCGGGCCTCGCACTGCCGGTGCGAGTCCTCCCCCCTGAGGGGCGGCTACGACCTCGAAGAGGCCGGACCCTTCACCACAGCGATCCGCGAGCAGCACGGACGGGAGAGGAGGGGCTCCCACTGCCCCACCTGCGGACCCCGACAGAAGCACTAACCCCCCTACGAGAAGGAGAGAACGACCATGGTCACCAAGGGAATCGAGTCGCTCGTCAACCCCACACCCCGCATCGAAGGCGGGGCCAACATCTACGACATGACCGGCAAGGGTCAGGGCAAGGCCAAGGCCGGGAACGCCCTCCTGATCGCCTCCAGCGTCCTGCTATTCGCCGTGGCCGCCGCCGCGATGTTCGTGTCCTTCAAGGCGCAGTACGCCTTCATCTATGCCGAGAAGCAGGACCACACCGCCGCCGTCCTGGAGTCCCTGATCCTCGACGGCGGGGCCGTGATCGTCGCGATGATCGGTCTCGCTCTCGCCCTCAAGGGCATGAGCGCGTTCATGTGCCGGGTGCTCAACCTCCTGTTCATCGGGGCGAGCGTCGCCATGAACGTCTTCTCCGCTGACCTGGGGGTCGCCTCGATCTCCGTGTGGGCGATGGCCCCCGTGGTCTACGCGCTCACCTCGGACCTGCTGATCTCCAACGTCCGCCGCCTCATGGTCACCGAGGAGGAGGACGGCCCGATCCGCAAGGCCAAGGGCCTGTTCCTCTGGGTCCTCCGGCTGACCTTCCACTTCAACTCCACCTTCAACGGCTTCCGGGCCTGGACCGAGACCCTGCCCGTCGGCCCGAGTGGCTTCGTCGCTCCGGCCGTCGAGCCGGACACGAAGCCGGACACGGACCCGGAGCCCACCAAGGTCCGCGCGGACAGGCTGGACACGGACATCGTCCCGGGCATCGAGGCGGACATCCTCCCCGCGATCGAGGCGGACACGAAGCCGGACACGGACATGTCCGCCCCGGACATCGCCCCGGACAAGGTGTCCGCTCCGGTCGCCACGGTCACGGACATGTCCGCCCGGAAGGGCCGTCAGGCCGAGGCTCTGGCCCTGATGTCCGCCCGCCCGGACATCACGTCCGCTGAGCTGGCCGCTGAGCTGGGCGTCTCGGTCAGGCAGGCCCGCCGATACATGCCCGCTCGGAAGTCGGCCTGACGGACATGTCCGCCCCGGACACGCGGACATCCGGACACGGACACGAAGGCGGACACGGACATGGGACAGCGGACAGGCAGGGCGCGGACATCCGGACACGGACATCTGCCCCTCCTGTCCGCCCCGGACACGGACACGCGGACACGCGGACATGAAGCCGGACAGCGGACATGTCCGCCCCGGACATCCGGACACGCGGACATGTCCGCCCCGGACACGAGTGACCGATGACGCGGACGGACATGCGGACATGTCCGGCCACGTGACCGGCCAACCGACCGGCCAGCACCGACGAGAGGACATAGGGGAACACCATGACGGACGTACACGAGACGCCGCGCGACAGGCGATGGCTCAAGGCAGTACCCGACCCGGTCGAGCCCTTCGAGGAAGGCCCGGAGTCGGACGACGAGTTCGGTCGAGAGTCGGTCGAGACTTTCGCCGGCTCGGGCGGCGCGGGCACAGGAGCAGGAGGAGCGGCCACGCCGGACACCCCGATTACGCGGGGGCGCGAGGCTGCTCCTACTCCTGCGATCCTCCGGGCCCTGCGCCGTGACGTCTTCTACGTCCGGGTACCGAAGGACCCCGAGAAGGCGGCACGGAAGGCTGAGCGGTCCTTCGAGCGGAAGGTCATCGCCCGGACGTGGCGGACCCGTCGCGTGATGGCTCCCGCCTACGGCACGGCGGCCCTGGCCGGGATCGACGCCTTCCTCCTCGACCTCCCCCCGGTCGAGCTGACCGGGCCGCTGGCGGGCGCTGCGGCGCTGGCCTGGTGGCGGCACAACTGGCGGCGCTCCGGCGTCCGGGTGGACATCAGCGCCGTCCGGGGGCTCCGTCCCCGGGTCGAGGCATGGCGGTCCTCCCGCCGGTTCGTGAAGCGCTGGCCCTACACCTGCCGGGACCTGGGGACCGTGGGCATGAAGCTCGTCCGGATCACCTGTGACGAGTGGTCCGCCTCGGTCGACATCCGGACCACGGTTAAGCACGGCATCCCCGAAGTGCGGAACCTGCTGCCCGCCCTCGAACGTGCCCTCGACGCCCAGCGGGGCTCTGCTCGGGTGCTGGCGGTGCCGGAGAACAACAAGGCCCGCCTGATCCGGGTCCGGGTCATGACGG
Organism: Actinocorallia aurantiaca; assembly: GCF_039533685.1. Taxonomy (NCBI): domain Bacteria; kingdom Bacillati; phylum Actinomycetota; class Actinomycetes; order Streptosporangiales; family Thermomonosporaceae; genus Actinocorallia; species Actinocorallia aurantiaca. The sequence goes on from NZ_BAAATZ010000009.1 coordinate 327,404, forward strand.
AGGACCCGCACGCCGAGGCGATCCTGCCCCCGGCGTTCGTCCCGGTCAGCCTGGCTGAGCCGCTCCTTGAGTTCGGGATCTTCGAGACGGGGGAGCCGGTCCGGTTCGACCTGCGGGTCAACACGCTCGTAGCGGGGGAGACCGGCGCGGGAAAGTCGATGGTTCTACAGAACCTGCTCCGGCTCGCGAGCCGGGTCGAGTGGCTGTCCCTGGTCCTCCTCGACATGGGCTCGGGGGCGACGGAGTTCGGGGCGTGGCGGGGTCGGGCCGACGTGGTCGGGACCTCGACCGAGGACGCCGAGCGGATCATTGACGTCCTGCTCGCCGAGCGGCAGTGGCGGGGTGAGCAGATGGAGGCCCGGGGGCTCAAGAACTGGCACCCGACCCCGGAGCACCCGCACATCCTGTTCGTGGTCGACGAAGCGCAGGTGCTCACCGAGGAGGGGTACGGGGACCTGCTCGTCAGCGTGGCCGCTGAGGGCCGCAAGTTCGGGATCACGCTGGTCCTGGCGACACAGAACCCCGTGGCGGCCTCGGTGCCCGCCAAGGTGAAGCGGAACCTGCCGCAGACGATCGGGCTGAGGGTCCGGGACTCGACGGCGAACCGGGTCGTCTTCGGGGACACCGCCGAGAAGGAAGGTTGGTCGGCTCACTGCCTGCCGAAGAACACCTTCCTGATCAAGAGCCCGACCTACGGGGAGCCGGTTCAGGGCAAGGCGTTCTACCTGTCGGACGCTCAGCAGGAGGCCGACCTGTCGACCGCGCCCCCGCCGGTCAGGGTGAACCGTGGCGGGCCGCGTGACCTGCGGGCGGCGCTGGCTCAGCCGTCGCCTGACGAGCCGGTCCGGGAGGCCGCCCCGTCGGTGCGTCTCGACCGGAAGGACTACAGCAGGGCGGCTGTGTGGGCGGCGCTGCCCGAGGACGGCTCTGAGGTCCACCGGAAGGACGTCGAGAAGGTCGCCGGTCTGTCTCAGAAGACCTGCGATGACCGGCTGAAGGAGTTCCTGTCAGAGGGCCGGGTCGAGCGGGTCCGTCCCGGGGTCTGGCGGCGGGCCGCTATCGCGGACGCGGTGTGAGCCCGGTGGACAAGACGAGTGAGACGAGCCCGCGGCTAACGGGCTCGTCTCGCCCCCACGGTATCGGGGTGAGGCGGGCCGCTTCCGGCCGTCTCGCTTTCTCCTCGGACCCTCGCGTGCTCCCCTGGAATCTCCAGCCGATGGGGGAGGACTGCGATGCATCATCCGACCGACTTCCAAGCTCTGACGATGGAAGCCGTCCGAGAGCAGAACTACGAGGCGGCTCAGGCGTACGCCCTGCTCACTCTCGCCTCGACGATCCACCGATTCACCGAGGCGTTCCAGCAGCGTCAGGGCTGACCCTCGGGCCACGGACCCCTGCCGGTCGGCAGGGGTCCTTCTGCGTGACCCTGAGTATCCATCCTGCTACCTCTCCGATCAGCCTCTCACGGTGCCTTGTCGGCCGTCTGAGTGTCGGGAACGAACATTCCCGTAAGTCAGGGCGGGGCCCGCCTCGCGGTCTCACATGACTCCGATCATGTGAAGTCCTCCGGGCCTCGACCGAGGCTCGGACCTCCCGAACACTGGAGATGATCACCGTGGAACCTATGGATGAGGACCCGGGAGTACAAGACGCCCGCCGTGCCTACAAGGCGACGGTGCGTCGACTACAAGCGGAATGGGGGGAGCGTCAGGGTCTCCCTCCGAGCATGTGGGATCGCATCAACCCGGCCCTCTTCACCCCCAAGGACGGGGACGAAGTACGCGCTGCCCTGGACAGGATCCGGCGGGAGGAGGACAGGGTCCGGCTGGAGGCCGAGGCCAGGGTTAAAGCTGAGCGGGAGCGGCAGTGGGCCGAGGCCGAGGCTGAGGCGGAAGCCGAACGGAGGAGGGAGTGGGCAGAGTGGAGGGCGTGGATGGAGGAGCGGGAACAGGAGAGAGCCGAGAGGGAAGCGGAGAAGCTGCGGGAGGAAGAGGAGCACTTCGAGGCGGTGCGCTCCGGCAGGATCCCTCCGTTCGACCCCTACGAATCCCTGTTCCGGCTGGACGAGGAGGAGAGCGCCGAGTACCGCGACCTCCTCGAACGGATCGAGCCCGCCCCCGCCGTGTCGCCGACCGATCCCAAGCCGGTCGACCTGTCCGGGTACAGCATCATCGACCTCCTCGACATGGACCTGTCGTGACCGGGCCCGCGTACGTCGAGCACGCCGTGATCGTTCCCGGCCACGTCGCCGTGATCTACCGGAAGGTTCTGGACTCCCCGAAGGTCCGGGCCGTCCTCGACAGGCTCGCCGACCCGGACGAGATGGCGGTGAGAGAGGCGATGCGAAGGGCCGCGCGGGCTTACGGGCAGGCACGTTTCGCCGCCGAAGCGGCCGACAGCCGGGACGGGGCATCCTGGCCACATGACCCGATCGGGACGAGCGAAGCCGCCGAGCTGCTCGGGCTCACCCGCCGTCGAGTGCAGCAACTCGCCGCCGGGGGACTGGGCCACCGGGACGCTACCGGCCGGTGGTGCCTTGACCGGGACGAGATCGAACGCATGACACGGAGGGCAGCATGAGCGCTGAGGAGCTGACCGGGCAGGCCCGGAGCCTCTACGAGTCGTGGCGTGAGCTGGGGCTAAGCGAGTCGGCCGCCCTCGACGCTGTCACCGAGTCCGGGCTGATCAGGGAGAGCACCGCTCCGGCCGACCGGCTCGAAGCCGCGTTCACCGAGATGGGACTGACCGAGTCGGCCGCGCGGCGGGCCGCCGCCGGTCGGGGCCCCGTTCGCTCCGCTCCCACGGTCGAGAGCCTCCCGGAGTGGGAGGAAGCCGTCCGGACGGCCGTCGAGATCCACGGCATGAGCGACGGACAGGCCCGGGGCTACCTCCGGCAGAAGGTGGCGTTCGGGGACTGGGCGGGGCTGCGGGCCGATGGGGGCCTTGTCGAGGCGCTGAGGGAGTACTCCCGGCTGAAGGTCGGAGGGCGGATCACCTCGACCTCCTCGACGCCCGTGACCGAGTCGGCTCGTCCCGGCTCCCGCCCCCGGGCGGTCGAGCTACGGGAGGCCGTCAAGTGGAGCTGATCCCGTGACCTAGATCGTGAGCGTCAAAGCCGTCCGGCGTCTTTCTTCCCCTAGTTGTTGGGGCGTCCGGAAGCCAAGGTGCGTAGCGGGTTAAGTGTTCCCCTTCTCGCCCGCTGTGATCCACCTGCGCTCGCTTGACCCCGTTTCGCTCCGGCACCTCTGGGCTCTTTCCTTCCGGCCCGGTGAGCGAGGCGGGGTCAGTCCTTTTCCGGCCCGGTGCCCTCGACCGCCCACGGCAGGACGAACACGCCACGGCCGACGACCGGGCGGAGCATCCCCCTGTCCGTCAGGACCTTGATCGCGGCCCGGACGGTGTTCCGGGCGACCCCGAACTCCTCCCGGAGGCCCGCCTCTGGCGGGATCTTGCGATTGGGCGGATAGGTCCCGTCCTTTATCCGGCGTTCCAGGACGGCCGAAAGCTGCACATAGATCGGGTCGGGGCCGTCGAAGTCGATCTCGGACATGATCCTGACCCTAGGTGACCTGGGACGATGCGATACAGGCCGGGACTGCCTGGGATAGGTAGGGACAGGATGGAACAGGTTGCCTAGACTCCCGAGCATGACCAGCACTTACGACACCCTCGACCACCTCGACAGCCGCCTCCGGGTCTTCGCCGAGTCCTTGATCTCCGGGCACTCCCCGATCGCCCTGCGGGTCTCGCTCAAGTCCGACACCGAGCAGGCCGCCCGGCTGATCGAGACCTCGACCCATCACCGGATCGCCGACCGGGCCCTTGCCCTCCAGGGCTGGCAGTTCGGTCTCCTCTCTACCGTGTGCCTCGCGGCGGGGGACGTGCCCGCCGCCCGGTCCTACGCCCTGATGGCCCGGAGTGCCGGACTGCGGTCCGGGAACCGGAGGGCGGAGGCGTTCGCCGCGATCCGGCGGGCCACCGTCGAGCTTCACCACGGGACGGCGTTCGACGCCTGCAAGCTGTCCGCCGCCGCCCTGGAGCAGGCCCGGTCCCCGCTGGCCCGGCAGGAGGGGGACGACCTCTATATATGGGCCGCTGTGACGCTGGCCCGTGCGGCGGCCCGCCGATCGAGGGAGGACCGCACTGACCTCCTCGACGTCTACCGTCGGGCCCGCTCCAGGGCGGAGGCCGCCGCCCGGCACCTCCCGGACGTATCCCTCGGGGCCCTGTCCGTGACCGCCTCCCAGATCACGGCGGGACTCGGGGACGCCGCCGCCGACGCGGGGGAGGAGGACGCCGTCGAGCTGATCGAGACGGGGCTGAGGGCCTACCCGAAGACGGGGAGCCGCCTGATCTCGATCCGGACGAGTCTGAACCTGGCGCGGGCCGTGGCCCTGGCGGGCCGGACGGACGAGGCGGTCACCATCGCCATGGCGACGCTGGGGGAGCTGCACCGGTACGAGAAGCCGGGAGACGGGGAGGTCCGGACCCGGGGGCTGCGGGTGGTCAAGGCCCTCGACGGGGCTGACGGCTCCCGGGAGCTGCTCCGGCTCGTCCGGGCGGTCTGACCTGTCCCCCTGGTGACGTTATGGTCTCACCTCTGCTATTTCTCTGCCCTCTCGGTGCGGAGGGCGCGGTCCATGCCCCGGGCGCTGAGGGAGCCCTCCTGGAGGGCCCGCTCCAGGGGGGCCAGGGCCTCGGGGGAGACGGGGAAGCGGCGGCGGAGCTCGGGGCCCGGGATCTCGCTGTTGCTGCGCCAGGGGAGGTCCGACATTCGGGCCAGGGCGCGGTCGCGGGCGTCCTGGACGCGGGCGGCCACCGTCCGGCTCGACTCGGCGTTCTCCAGGTCGTAGCGGAGCTCGGCGCGGGTGGCGGGGCTCAACTCGAGCTTGAGGTCCACCCGGTCCAGGAGAGGGCCTGAGATCTTGGCCAGGTAGCGGGCGCGGACCGAAGGGGTGCAGCGGCACTGCAGGACCTTGGCGGCGGCGCACGGACAGGGATTGGCCGCCATGACCAGGGTGAACATGGCGGGGAAGCGGGTGCTCACGCCGCTCCGGTCGATGCAGACCTCGCCCGACTCCATGGGCTGGCGCAGGGAGTCCAGGATGCCGCCCGTGTACTCGGGGGCCTCGTCTATGAACAAGATGCCGTTGTGGGCGAGGCTGATCACGCCGGGGTGGACCTGGCGGCCGGATCCGCCGCCGATGATGGCGGACTTCGTGGCGCTGTGGTGCGGGGCCTGGAAGGGCGCGTGCTCGATGAGGGGACGGTCCGGGGGGAGGGCCCCCGCTATGGAGTGCACGGCCGTCACCTCCAGGGCCATCCTGCGGTCCAGCGGCGGGAGCAGGGTGGGGAGCCGTTCGGCGAGCATCGTCTTGCCGCAGCCGGGCGGGCCCAGCAGGAACAGGTGGTGGCCGCCCGCGGCGCTGACCTCCAGCGCGCGGCGGGCCTCGGCCTGGCCCCGCACGTCGGCCAGGTCCAGGGACCCTCGCCGGGAACGGGCCGATGACCTGTCCTTCGGAGGGGCGGGGAGCTCTACGGGTTCGTCCGGTTCGAGGGGCGGGGGCTCGTGGCGCAGATGGCACAGCAGCGCGCGCAGGCTGCCGACGGCGATCACTTTGACGTCGGGGACGAGCTCGGCCTCCCCCTGGTTGGCGCGGGGCACGACCACGGTGCGGCAGCCCGCCTCGGCGGCGCCCAGCACGCAGGGCAGCACCCCGGGGACGGGACGGATCCGTCCGTCCAGGCCCAGCTCGCCGAGCATGACGAGGTCGGCGCAGTCGGCGAGGGGCAGCTCACCGGCGGCGGCGAGGATCGCGACGGCGATCGCCACGTCGAAGCCCGCGCCGGCCTTGGGCAGCCCCGCCGGCCCCAGCGCCACGGTCGTGTGTCTCACGGGCCATTCCTCGCCCGAGTGCATGATCGCGGCGCGTACCCGGTCGCGGGCCTCGCTGAGCGCGGTGTCGGGCAGGCCGACCAGGTGCAGGCCCGGGGTACCGCTGGTGATGGCGGCCTCGACGTCGACGAGATGGCCGGAGACCCCCACGAGGGCGACCGCTCTGGTCCGGGCGAGAGCCATCACGCCACCTCTTTCAGGTGGTCGACGGTGAAGCCGCCGGTCCCGCCGCCGACCAGGCCGATCAGATCGATCCGGACCGACATCGTCCGGACGCCGTGCTCCCTGGCCCAGCGCCGCGCCAGCCTGCGCAGCCGCAGCGCCTTGGAGATCGTGATCGCCTCGGCGGGGTCGCCGTAGGCCCGGGTGCGCCGCGTCTTCACCTCGCAGACCACATGCCGGTGCCCGTCGTGGGCCACGATGTCCAGCTCCCCCTCGGAGCACCTCCAGTTGCGTTCGAGCACCCGCCACCCCATGCCCTCCAGATAGCGCACCGCCGCGTTCTCCCCGCGACGCCCCAGCTCGTGTCCGGCGTTCATCGCCATCACCTCCTGGCCATCACCCTGAGGCATGGAATGTCGCCGAAAGTGACCGAACCGCGTTCTGTGGATGACTCGGCGCACGTCGGCGCGCCTTCAGTCACGGGCGGTGCGTCGCCGGGCGCGCGTTCTTCTAAGGATCGTTCAGTGCGTGTCAGCCACGGGGCGGTATGCCGTCGGGCGCATGTTCTTCTGCGGGCTGTTCAGCGCGCGTGGCGCGTTCAGCCGCGGGTGGTGCGCTGCCGGGCGCATGTTGCTTCTGTGGAACTCCGGTGTGCGTGGCGCGTTCAGCCTCGGGTGGTGCGCTGCCGGGCGCATGTTGCTTCTGTGGAACTTCCGGTGTGCGTAGCGCCGTTCGGGCGCGGGCGGTGCGTCGCCGGGCGCGCGTTCTCCTGGGGATGGGCCGCGGGTGGAGGGCGGTGGAGGGTCAGGCTCGGGGGTGGGTTCGGGAGTGGACGGCTTTCAGGTGGGCGGGGGTGAGGTGGGTGTAGAGCTGGGTGGTCTGGAGGGAGGCGTGGCCCAGGAGGTCCTGGACGGTGCGGAGGTCGGCGCCGCCCTCCAGGAGGTGGGTGGCGGCGGTGTGGCGGAGGCCGTGGGGGGTGAGGTCGGGGAGGCCGGCCTTCTGGAGGGCGCGGTGGACCACGCGGCGGGCCGTGTTGGGGTGGAGGCGGGAGCCTCGGGAGCCCAGGAAGAGGGCGGGGCCGCTTCGGGGGGTGGTCCAGGCGGGGCGGGCCGACAGCCAGGAGCGGACGGCCTCGAGGGCCGGCCTTCCGACGGGGACGGTGCGTTGCTTGCCGCCTTTGCCCAGGACCCGGATGGTCTCGGTCTCCTCGTCCAGGTCGTCGATGTCCAGGGCGCACAGTTCGCCGACGCGGATCGCGGTGGCGTAGAGGAGTTCCAGGACGGCCAGGTCGCGCAGGGGCTCGGGGGAGGGGTCGCGGGGTGCGTCGAGGAGTTCGGCGGCCTGGTCCCGGCGGAGGATGCGGGGAAGGGCGCGGGGGGCTCGCGGGACGCCCAGGAGGGGGCCCGGGTCGTCGGGGAGGAGGCCGCCGCGGTGGGCCCAGGCCGTGTAGGTGCGGACGGCCGCGGTGCGGCGGGCCAGGGTCGACCTGGCCAGGCCCGAGTCGTGCAGGCGGGCCAGCCAGTCGCGGAGCAGGTCGATGTGCAGGTCGGCGGGGGAGGTCAGGCCGCGGGCCAGGGCGTGGGCCTCCAGGTCGCGCAGATCGCTCAGATAGGAGCGGACGGTGTGCGCCGACAGGCCGCGCTCCAGCCGTAGATGCCGCTCGAACTCCACCAGACCCAGCCCGTTCACCCCGGTAACGCTACCCGCGAAGCGCGCCGATGATCCGTACTCGTGGGTGTTGGAGAGGAAGCGGGCGGATCCCGCTCGGCGGGCGGCGAGCGGGATCCGCCCGGGCGCGGTGCGAGACCTCCCGGCCCTCGCCCCGGGAGGCATGGGAGGCCGGGTGGCCCGGGAGCCGGGTAGCCCGGGTGGCCCGGGTGGCCTGGATGGCCGGGCGGCCCGGGAGCCGGGTGGCTGGATGGCCCGGGAGGCCGGGAGATAGGGAGCCGGATGGAGGTGATCGGGCCACAAGGCGGCCGGTCAGGGGGCGGGCAGGCGGGGGAGGAGGCGGATGCGGGGGAGGGAGAGGAGGAGCAGGGGGTCGAGGTAGGCGGTGCCGCGGCGGAGGCCCCAGTGGAGGCAGGTGGCGGGGGCGCAGTGGGTTCGGGCGGGCTGGACGGTGCCGATGAGGGTTCCGGCGGTGACGGGGGAGCCCGGGGGGACGGCGGGGAGGACCGGCTCGTAGGTGGTGCGCAGGGGGCCGTGGGTGAGAGTGATCACGCCGCGGCCGGCCAGGTCGCGGGCGAAGGTCACGCGGCCCGCGGCGGGGGCGTGGACGCCCGTGCCGGGGCGGGCGGCCAGGTCGACGCCGCGGTGGCCGGGCAGCCAGGGGGCGGCGGGAGGGGCGAAGGCGCGGACGACGCGGACGGGAGGCGGTAGAGGCCACTCCCAGGGCGGCGGGGGGACGGGCAGCGGAAGGATCATGCCGTCAGCATCGGCCCCGGAACTCCCCGATGACCGGCCGAACCCCGTTCTGGGGACGGCGGCCGCCCATTCGATTCGTGGTCGGGGGCGCATTCCCCTAAACTGATGACACGGTGCGCGTGGACTCTGTCCACGTGCCCGAATTCTCAGCGTCCGCCGGCCGCCCAGGCGGGACGCGCCTCCCAGGTCTGCATCGTCCTCGTGACGGGGCAGCGGGGTGCGTCCGGACGTGACAGGCAACCGAACACAAGAAGGAGTACGGGCCCATGGCTCCCGTCGTCACCATGCGACAGCTGCTCGAGAGCGGCGTGCACTTCGGCCACCAGACGCGTCGCTGGAACCCGAAGATGAAGCGCTTCATCCTCACCGAGCGCAACGGCATCTACATCATCGACCTCGAGCAGTCGCTCGGGCACATCGACCGCGCCTACGAGTTCATCAAGGCGACCGTCGCGCACGGCGGCACGATCCTCTTCGTCGGCACCAAGAAGCAGGCGCAGGAGGCGATCGCCGAGCAGGCGACCCGCGTCGGCATGCCCTACGTCAACCAGCGCTGGCTGGGCGGCATGCTCACCAACTTCTCCACCGTGCACAAGAGGCTCCAGCGCCTCAAGGAGCTCGAGCTCCTCGACTTCGACGACGTGGCCGGCTCCGGCATGACGAAGAAGGAGCTGCTGGGTCTCAAGCGCGAGAAGGACAAGCTGGAGAAGACCCTCGGCGGTATCCGCGACATGGCGAAGGTCCCCTCCGCCGTCTGGATCGTGGACACCAAGAAGGAACACATCGCGATCAGCGAGGCCAAGAAGCTGAACATCCCGGTCGTCGCGATCCTCGACACCAACTGCGACCCCGACGAGGTCGACTACCCGATCCCGGGTAACGACGACGCCATCCGCGCCGTCAGCATCCTGACCCGCGTGGTCGCCGACGCCGCCGCCGACGGCCTGCTCGCCCGCTCCGGCGGAGGCGCGGGCGCCGACAAGGCCGCCGAGGTCGTCGAGCCGCTGGCCGAGTGGGAGCGCGAGCTGCTCGAGGGCAAGAAGGACGAGGCGCCCGCCGAGGCGCCCGCCGAGGCTCCCGCTGAGGCGCCCGCCGAGGCCGCCGCTGAGGCTCCGGCCGAGGCCGCAGCCGAGGCCCCCGCCGAAGTCGCCGCCGAGGCTCCCGCCGAGGCCGCTTCCGACGCCGAGGCCCCCGCCGCGGAGTAAGTCCTCGCGAGCACGGCCCCGCACGGGGCCGTGCTCGTGCCAGAGCAGACCACGAAAAGGGATTCAAGAACCATGGCGAACGTCACCGCCGCCGACGTCAAGCGGCTCCGTGAGCTCACCGGCTCCGGCATGATGGACTGCAAGAACGCGCTCGTCGACGCCGAGGGCGACTTCGAGAAGGCCGTAGAGACCCTCCGCCTCAAGGGCGCGAAGGACGTCGGCAAGCGCGCCGAGCGCACCGCCGGCAACGGCCTGGTCGCCGAGTACTTCAAGGGCGAGGGCGACGGCACGCTGCTCGAGCTCAACTGCGAGACCGACTTCGTCGCCAAGAACGAGAGCTTCATCGAGCTCGCCGACAAGATCACCAAGTTCGCCGCCGAGTCCGGCGTCGCGGACGTCCCGGCCCTGCTGGGTGCGGAGATCGAGCCGGGCAAGACCGTCCAGGCCCTGATCGAGCAGAACTCCGCCACCATCGGCGAGAAGCTGGAGCTGCGCCGCTTCGTGCACTTCACCGGTGCGTACGTGGCCAGCTACCTGCACAAGTCCGACCCGCAGCTGCCGCCGACCACCGGCGTGCTGGTCCAGCTGGACAAGGTCGACCCGCAGGTCGCCAGGGACGTCGCCCAGCAGATCGCGGCGATGGCTCCGAAGTACCTCACCTTCGAGGAGATCCCGGCCGACGTGATCGAGAAGGAGCGGGCGCTGGCCGAGACCAAGACCCGCGAGGAGGGCAAGCCCGAAGCCGCGATCGCCAAGATCGTCGATGGCCGGGTCAACGCCTACCTGCGTGACTTCGTCCTGCTGGAGCAGGCCTTCGTCAAGGACAACAAGAAGACGATCGCCAAGCTCCTCGACGAGGCCGGCGTCAAGGTCGAGCGTTTCGTCCGTTTCAAGGTCGGCCAGGCCTGAGGCTCTCGCCCAGAGGCTGATCCACTTTCTCCTTAGCCGGGGGAAACCTAAGGTAGAACGTGAAGCAACACCGAGGAGGCCGTCGCCGTGCCGGAAATCCATCAGAATGACGCAGCGACGGCCTCTCACCATGGCTGGAAGCGGGTGCTGCTGAAGCTGTCGGGCGAGGCGTTCGCCGGCGGCCAGCCGCTGGGCATCGACCCGGTCGTGGTGCAGCACGTCGCGGAAGCGATCAAGGTGGCCGTCGACGAGGGCGTCCAGGTCGCCGTGGTCTGCGGCGGCGGCAACATGTTCCGCGGCGCGCAGCTGTCCGAGCGGGGCATGGACCGGGCCCGCGGCGACTACATGGGCATGCTCTCCACCGTGGTCAACTGCCTGGCTCTGCAGGACTTCCTGGAGCGCATCGGCGTCGAGACCCGGGTGCAGACGGCCATCACGATGGCGCAGGTGGCCGAGGCGTACATTCCCCGCCGGGCCGTCCGCCACCTGGAGAAGGGCCGCGTCGTGATCTTCGGTGCGGGCCTGGGCCAGCCGTTCTTCTCCACCGACACCTGCGCCGCCCAGCGCGCGCTGGAGATCGGCGCGGACGCGGTGCTCAAGGGCACCCAGGTGGACGGCGTGTACGACGCCGATCCCCGGAAGAACCCGGACGCGGTGCGTTTCGACCATTTGGACTACGGTGAGGTCCTGCGACGCGGTCTGAAGGTCATGGACGCCACCGCCATCAGCCTGTGCATGGACAACGGCCTGCCCATCGTGGTCTTCGACCTCATGGGGCAGGGCAACATCGTGCGGGCTGTGCGGGGCGAGAAGATCGGCACCCTCGTCAGCCCGGCACAGAACTAGACGGGAGCCAGTGCAGTGATCGATGAGATCCTCCTCGAAGCCGAGGAGAAGATGGAGAAGGCGGTCTCGGTCGCCAAGGAGGACTTCACCGGTATCCGCACCGGCCGGGTCACCCCCGCCATGTTCAACAAGATCATGGTGGAGTACTACGGCGCGATGACCCCGGTGAACCAGCTCGCCTCCTTCCACCTGCCCGAGCCGCGCATGGTGGTCGTCCAGCCGTTCGACAAGAGCTCGCTGGCCGCCATCGAGAAGGCGATCCGCAACAGCGACCTGGGCGTGAACCCGGGCAACGACGGTTCGATCATCCGGGTGGTCTTCCCCGACCTGTCGGAGGAGCGCCGCAGGGAGTACATCAAGATCGCGGGCACCAAGGCCGAGGACGCCAAGATCTCGATTCGCAACATCCGCCGCAAGGCCAACGACGTCCTCGACAAGCTCGTCAAGGACGGCGAGGCCGGCGAGGACGAGGTCCGGCGTGCCGAGAAGGAGCTCGACGAGGTGACCAAGAAGTACGTGGCCTCCATCGACGCGCTACTCGAGCACAAGAAGGCCGAGCTGCTCGAAATCTGATGGCCCAATCGACAGAGCCCGCGGCCAGACGCAATCCGGGACGCAACGTCCCGGTGGCCGTGGGAGTGGGACTGGGACTGGCCGCGCTGGTCCTGGTCTCGCTTTATACGGTACGCGAGTCCTTCATCCTGGTCGTGCTGGTCTTCGGCGGGGTGGCGCTGTGGGAACTGAACTCGGCTTTCGCCGGCCGCCAGATCAGGATCCCGATGCCGCCCGTCGCGATCGGCAGCGCCGCGATGCTCCCCGTGGCCTTCTTCTACGGCCCCGGTGGCATGGTCGTCACCCTGGCGTCGACCGTCCTCGTCCTGCTGATCTGGCGGATGAAGGACGGATCCGAGGGGTACGTCCGAGACACCACCGCCGGGGTGTTCACCGTCGTCTACCTGCCGTTCCTGGTGGGTTTCGCGATGCTCCTGCTGGAGCCGGAGAACGGCGCCCACCAGATCGTGACGTTCATCGCCGTCACGGTGGCCAGTGACATCGGCGGCTTCTTCGTCGGCGCCTACCTGGGCAAGCACAAGATCGCCCCGAAGATCAGCCCGAAGAAGACCTGGGAGGGCTTCGCGGGCTCCGCCCTGACCTGCATGGGGGTCGGCGCCTGGCTGATGGTCTGGCTGCTGGACTCCCCCTGGTGGCAGGGCGTGGTGCTGGGGGCCTGCGTGGTCCTGACGGCCACGCTCGGCGACCTCGTCGAATCCATGATCAAGAGGGACCTGGGGATCAAGGACCTGGGCAGCCTGCTGCCGGGCCACGGCGGGGTGATGGACCGGCTGGACTCCCTGCTGATCACCGTCCCCGTGGTGTGGATCCTGCTCCAGACGTTCCACTCCTTCGCGTGAGCGAGACTGGAAGCATGTCGTCGGAAGAGAACACCCAGAGCGTCCCGCCCCGGCCCGGACAGCTGGTCTTCGCCGGTCCCCGGCGGGCCAAGCCGCCCCGCCACCTGGCCGACCTGACGGTCGCCGAGCGGCGGGAGGCCGTCGCGGCGCTGGGCGAGAAGCCGTTCCGCGCCGACCAGCTGTCCCGCCACTACTTCGACCGCCTGGTCGACGACCCGGCGGACATGCCGGACCTGTCGAAGGCGCTGCGCGAGAAGCTGGTCCCGGAGATGCTGCCGCGGCTGCTCACCCCCGTGCGGGACCTGGCGTGCGACGGAGGCAACACCCACAAGACGGTCTGGAAGGCCTTCGACGGCTCGCTGTTCGAGTCCGTCCTGATGCGCTATCCCGACCGGGTGACGATGTGCGTCTCCTCCCAGGCCGGCTGCGGTATGAACTGCCCGTTCTGTGCGACCGGCCAGGCGGGCCTGACCCGCAACCTGTCGACCGCCGAGATCGTCGAGCAGGTCGCGGCCGGACAGCGGGCGCTCAACCAGGGCAGGGTCGCGGGAGGCCCGGGCCGGGTCAGCAACATCGTCTTCATGGGCATGGGCGAGCCGCTGGCGAACTACAAGGCGGTGCTGGGCGCGGTCCGGCGGATCACCGAGCCGAGCCCGTCGGGGCTGGGCATCTCGCAGCGGGGGGTGACGGTCTCGACGGTGGGGCTGGTCCCGGCGATCGAGAAGCTCACCGAGGCGGACCTCTCGGTGCGGCTGGCGGTCTCGCTGCACGCCCCCGACGACGAGCTGCGCGACACCCTGGTGCCGATCAACACCCGCTGGAAGGTCCAGGAGGTGCTGGAGGCCGCCTGGGGGTACACGCGCAAGACCGGCCGGCGGGTCTCGATCGAGTATGCGCTGATCAAGGACATCAACGACCAGGCCTGGCGGGCCGATCTGCTGGGCAGGCTCTTGAAAGGCAAGCTCGTTCACGTCAATCTGATCCCGTTGAACCCCACTCCGGGATCGAAGTGGACGGCCTCGCGGCCCGAGGACGAGCGTGAGTTCGTCCGGAGGCTGGAGTCGCACGGCGTCGCCGTGACCGTCCGCGACACCCGGGGCAGGGAGATCGACGGCGCCTGCGGCCAGCTGGCCGCCGCCGTGCAGACCTGACGGCCAGCCCCTAGGAGGTCCCCCGGTGGCACGGTTCCCCCGCGTGCTGCGCGGTTACTTCGCGATAGAGGTCGACGCCCTGCTGCTGCGGATCGAGGCCACGCTGGGCCGGAACGACGCGCAGGTGCCCCCGATCACCGCGGACGAGCTGCGCGCGACCAGGCTGAGCGTCGTGCTGCGGGGGTACGACCCGCACGCGGTGGACGGCGCCCTGCTGGAGTACGTGCGGGAGCTGGAGCAGCGGGAGCGGGGCGACCGGGAGCCCTACACCGAGACGGTCGCGGGGCAGGTGCCCTGGCTGGTCAGGTGGATCGAGGAGGCGGAGTTCACGCCGACCCGGCTGCGTCCGGGCTACCGGGAGAAGGAAGTCGACGAGTTCCTGGACCGGGTGATCGCCGGGCTGCGCGGAGTGGCCCCGGCGGTCTCGAGCCAGGACATCCGGGACTGCCTGTTCGGTTCGTCGTTCCTGGGGTCCGGCTACGACGAGGTCGAGGTCGACCGGTTCCTGGACGAGCTCGCCGCGGCTCTCGACCACCTCCAGCGGGCCGGGAGCGCGTCCGGTTAGGCTGGCCGACCATGGCCGACTGCGTCTTCTGCGAGATCGTCTCCGGGCGTTCCGCCGCCCGTCTGGTGCTGGACGAGCCGGAGGCGGTGGCCTTCCTGGACGTCCGCCCGCTGATCAAGGGGCATGTGCTGCTGGTGCCCAGGGAGCACCACGAGACCCTGACGGACGTGCCGCCCGAGAAGCTCGGGCCGCTGTTCACACTGGCGCAGCGCCTGGCGGGCGCCGTGCAGCGGGGCCTGGAGGCCGGCGGCACCTTCGTGGCGATGAACAACAAGATCAGCCAGAGTGTGCCGCACCTGCACGTCCACGTCGTGCCGCGCAACCCCAAGGACGGCCTGAAGGGCTTCTTCTGGCCCCGCCACCGGTACGACTCGGCCGAGGAGATGGCCGGTTACGCCGAACGGATCCGGGCGGAGCTCTGAGGGACGTCAGCGGGTGCCCCAGGAGTAGGTCTGCTTCCTGAGCTTGAGGTAGACGAAGCTCTCGGTGCTGACGACGGCGGGGACGGATCGGATGCGGCCGAGGATCTCGAGCAGCTGCTCGTCGGTCTCGGCGACGAGTTCGACCAGGAGGTCGAAGGAGCCGGCCGTGATCACCACGTAGTCGATCTCGGGCATGGCCGCGAGTTCGTCGGCGACCTCCTCCAGGTCGCCTCGGCACTTGATCCCGATCATCGTCTGGCGGGAGAATCCCAGCATCATCGGGTCGGTGACCCCGACGATCTGCATGACGCCGGTGTCCAGCAGTCGCTGCACGCGCTGGCGTACGGCGGCCTCGGACAGCCCGACGGCCTTGCCGATCGCGGCGTAGGAGCGCCTGCCGTCCTCCTGGAGCTGTTCGATGATCCTCTTGGAGGTCTCGTCCAGGGGGGCTCGGCGCGCTGTCTCGCTCATGACGACATCTTTCCGGTTCCCGGTGGGTAAGGAAGGCCGCAGAACACGCGGGCATCCCATTGAATCGTTCCCTGCTGCGACATCATCCCGCAGGGCGTCCCTTTTCGAGGGATTTCGTTGCGAAACTTGAACTTAACAACGGAATCCCTTGTTACGCGTGGTTATGCTCTGCAAAAGTCAGTCGACAAGGACAGATCGCGGAGGTCGAAGATGACCGGCAAGGCACTCCTGCGCAACTTCGTGAACGGGGAGTACGTCGAGGCACGGGACGGCTCGTTCTCGGACGTCGTCGATCCCAGCACCGGCGAGGTCTACGCGCAGGCCCCGGTGTCGGGGGCCGCCGACGTCGAAGGCGCCTACACCGCGGCCGCCGCCGCGTTCGAGGGGTGGCGGGACGCCACGCCCAAGGACCGGAGCCTGGCGCTGCTGAGGTTCGCCGACGCGATCGAGGCGCGGGGCGAGGAGCTCGTCGCGGCCGAGTGCAGGAACACCGGCAAGCCCGTGCAGCTCACCATGGAGGAGGAGCTGCCTCCCATGGTGGACAACCTCCGCTTCTTCGCCGGCGCGGCCCGGATCCTGGAGGGCAAGGCGACCGGGGAGTACCTGGCCGACCACACCTCCTCGGTCCGGCGGGAGCCGATCGGGGTCTGCGCGCAGGTCACGCCGTGGAACTACCCGATGATGATGGCCGTGTGGAAGTTCGCGCCGGCGCTCGCGGCGGGCAACACCGTGGTGCTCAAGCCGTCGGACACCACTCCGGTCAGTACGCTGCTGCTGGCGGAGATCGCCGCCGAGTTCCTGCCCCCGGGCGTGTTCAACGTCGTCACCGGCGACCGCGACACCGGCCGCGCGCTGGTGGAGCACCCGGTCCCGCAGATGGTCTCCATCACCGGCTCGGTGCGGGCGGGCAAGGAGGTCGCGGCCTCGGCCGCCAAGGACCTGAAGAAGGTGCACCTGGAGCTGGGCGGCAAGGCCCCGGTCGTGGTGTTCGACGACGCCGACATCGCCTCGGCCGCCGAGGGAATCGCGGGCGCGGGCCTGTTCAACGCCGGCCAGGACTGCACCGCCGCGACCCGGGTGCTGGTGCACGAGCGCATCGCTGGGGACTTCACCGCGGCGCTGGCGGAGGCCGCGGCCGACCTGAAGACCGCGGGCCCGGACGACCCCGACGCCTACTTCGGTCCGGTCAACAACGCGAACCAGCTCGCCCGGGTCCAGGGCTTCCTGGACCGGGTGCCCGACCACGCCACGGTCGAGACCGGCGGCGCACGGGTGGGCGACCGGGGCTACTTCTTCGCCCCGACCGTCATCTCCGGCCTGCGCCAGGACGACGAGCACGTCCAGGAGGAGATCTTCGGGCCGGTCATCACCGTCCAGCCGTTCTCGGACGAGGACCTCGCCGTGCGCTGGGCGAACGGCGTGAAGTACGGTCTTTCGGCCTCGGTGTGGACGAAGGACCACGGCAGGGCTATGCGGATGACCCGGCGGCTGGATTTCGGTGCAGTCTGGGTGAACACCCACATACCCTTCGTGTCCGAAATGCCGCATGGCGGCTTCAAGCACTCCGGCTACGGAAAAGATCTTTCTATGTACGGCTTCGAGGATTACACCCGGATCAAGCACGTCATGCACTACCTGGGCACCTGACCCCTCGGCTCCACCAGCCCGGCGGACGGCGTCCCCCGACCGCCCCCGCCGGGCTCCGCACAACCCCCGAAGGACCAACGCAATGACGGAGACCCCCGCCATCGAACTCTCCGGCGTCGTGAAGGAGTTCACGTCGCACGGAGAGGTCGTCCAAGCCGTCAAGGGCGTAGACCTGCGGATCGGGGAGGGAGAGTTCTTCTCCCTCCTGGGTCCGTCAGGGTGCGGCAAGACCACCACCATGCGCATGATCGCGGGTTTCGACGAGCCCACCTCGGGCGAGGTCCTCCTGCACGGTCAGAACGTCGTGGGCGTGCCGCCGAACAGGCGGGACGTGAACATGGTGTTCCAGTCCTACGCCCTGTTCCCGCACATGAGCGTCGCGGAGAACGTCGCCTTCGGGCTCAGGCGCAGGAAGAAGATCTCCAAACCCGAGATCACCCGCCGGGTCGGCGAGATGCTGGAGGTCGTCGGCCTGACCGGACGGGAGAAACGCAGGCCCGCCGAGCTGTCCGGCGGCCAGCAGCAGCGGGTGGCGCTGGCCCGCGCGCTGGTCAACGACCCCCGCGCGCTGCTGCTGGACGAGCCCCTGGCCGCCCTGGACCTCAAGCTGCGCCAGAGCATGCAGGTCGAGCTCAAGCGCATCCAGCGCGAGGTCGGCATCACCTTCGTGTTCGTCACGCACGACCAGGGCGAGGCCCTCACCATGTCGGACCGGATCGCCGTCATGAACGACGGGCGGGTGGAGCAGCTCGGCTCCCCTCGGGAGATCTACGAACGGCCCGGCACCAGGTTCGTCGCGGGGTTCATCGGCACCTCCAACCTCCTGTCCGGCGAGATCACCGACCGGGTCGGGGACAACGCGGTCATCTCCCTCGGCCCGGAGGAGCGGATCGTGGTGCCCGTGAAGGCGGACGCCGGCGGGGAGCTGGAGCTGACCGTCCGTCCGGAGAAGATCGACCTGAGCGTCGAGCAGCCGTCGGGGGAGGGCAGCCGGGTCCGCGGCACGGTCACCGAGGTCATCTACCTCGGGACCTCCACCAACTACAACGTCCGCACCTCTACGGGCGCGGACGTCGTGGTCTTCGTCCAGAACGCCAACAACGCCAATGACATAGCCGTACGGGGGGACAGCGTCTGGCTGTCGTGGGAACCGCGGCACTCTTACGCGATCGGAGCCTGACCCATGAACGAACGCAACCCCCTCCTCCAGCGCGGGCTCACCCACCGACGCGACTTCCTGCGGCTGATGGGCGTCGGCGGGCTCGGCCTGGCCGCCGCCGCGTGCGGCGTCAGCGGGCAGGGCGGGCAGCAGAACGTCACCAAGTCCCAGGTCGAGGAGTTCTGGGCGGGCAAGACCCGCAACGGGAGGCTCGACTGGGCCAACTGGGTCGGCTACATCGAGGACGACCGGGCGACCCTGAAGAACTTCACCAAGGCCACCGGGATCGAGGTGGAGTACAAGGAGGTCATCAACGAGAACGGCGAGTGGTTCGGGAAGATCAACGAGCCGCTGCGCGCCGGGCAGTCCATCGACTTCGACCTCATGGTGATGACCAACGGCATCCAGCTGGAGCAGTGCCGCCAGCTCGGCTACCTCGCCCCGCTGGACCACGCGAAGCTGCCGAACTTCGCCGCGAACGCCGGCGCGTCGTTCAAGAACCCCACCTACGACCCGGACAACACCTTCACCGTCCCCTTCATGTCGGGGATCACCGGGATCGCGTACAACACCAAGTACGTGAAGGAGCCCATCACCAAGTGGGCGGACCTGCTGAACCCGAAGTACAAGGGCAAGATCGGCATGATGGCCGACTCCCAGGAGCTGGGCAACGTCGGCATGTTCCTGACCGGCGTGGACCCGGAGAAGTCGACGCCCGCCGACTGGGAGAAGGCCGCGGCCAAGCTGCGCGAGCAGCGCCCGCTGCTGCGCAAGTACTACAACCAGGACTACATCGAGGCCGTCACCAAGGGCGACGTGTGGATGACGATGGCCTGGTCCGGCGACGCCTACAGCCTGGCGGGGCCCGAGGTGAAGTTCGTGATCCCCGAAGAGGGCGGCACGATCTGGACCGACAACCTCTGTATTCCCAAGACCGCCGAGAACCCGGTGGACGCGCTGGAGATGATCAATTACCTGTACGACCCGCAGGTCAACGCGCCGCTGACGGAGTTCATCACCTACATCACGCCGGTCCCCGGCACCAAGGACGTCCTGCGGAAGAAGGCGGACGCGGCCTCGGGCGAGGACAAGGAGGAACTCGAGTCGTTCCTGACCAGCCCGCTGGTCTACCCCAGCGAGCAGGATCTGGCCCGCCTGCGCCGCTTCCGGACCCTCTCGCAGGAGGAGAAGGAGCAGTACCAGCAGATCTTCACCCCGATCCCGCAGGGCTCGTAGTGCGCAGGAGGCTCACCCCCTATCTGATGGTCCTGCCCGGCGGGCTGTGGCTGCTGGCGTTCTTCGCCGTCCCGCTGGTGATGATGTTGTCGTTCTCGCTGATGACCGGCAACATCATCGACGGGTTCCGGCCGACGTTCCACTGGCAGAACTACACCGAAGGGCTGGAGCGCTACGGCGACAAGTTCGTCCGCTCGCTCTGGTACGGCTTCCTGGCGACCTGCGCGTGCATCGTGCTGGCCTATCCGGCGTCCTACTGGATCGCCTTCAGGGCGGGCAGCCGCAAGTCGGCGTACCTTCTCCTGCTGCTGCTCCCGTTCTTCGTGTCGTTCATCCTGCGGACGGTGTCCTGGAAGTTCGTGCTCGCCGACAACGGGATCGTGCTGGGCACCCTGAAGGACTGGGGGCTGCTGCCGGGCGACTTCCACGTCCTGGGCACCACCTTCGCGGTGATCGCCGGGCTGACGTACAACTTCCTTCCGTTCATGGCGCTGCCGATCTACGTGGCGCTGGAGCGCATCGACTTCCGGGTCGTCGAGGCGGCGCAGGACCTGTACGCCTCGCGCGTCCAGACGTTCCTGCGGGTGGTGCTGCCGCTGTCGCTGCCCGGGGTGTTCGCGGGCGTGATCATGACGTTCATCCCGATCTCCGGCGACTACGTCAACGCCGACGTGCTGGGCGGTCCCGACAACGTGATGATCGGCAACATCATCCAGACCGAGTACTTCACCAACAGCGACTACCCGACGGCCTCGGCGCTGTCGTTCACGCTGATGGCGATCCTGCTCGTCGGGATCTTCCTCTACGCCCGGGCCCTGGGCACCGAGGACGTGCTCGAGGCGGCGAAGCGATGAAGGGGGCTGTGAAGGCGAAAGGCACCGTGAGGATGAAAGGCGCCGTGAAGGGGCGAGGCCTCCAGATCTACACCTGGATCCTCGTCGGCTGGCTGGTCCTGCCGATCGCGGTGATGATCCTGTTCGGCTTCAACGACACCTCCAGCAAGCAGAACTTCGTCTGGGAGGGCTTCACGCTCAAGTGGTACGCCCGCCTGTTCGAGAAGGAGGACCTCACCCGGGCGCTGGTCAACTCGCTGCTCATCGCGGTGCTGAGCACCGTCGTCACGACGGTCCTGGGCACCCTGGTGGGCCTGGCGCTGGGCCGGTACCGGTTCCGCGGCAAGGGCCTGTCCAACATCGTGCTGTTCGCCGCGATCTCCTCCCCGGAGCTGGTGATGGGCGCGTCGCTGCTGTCGATGTTCGTCACCCTGAACATCCCCCGCGGCATCGGGACGGTCGTGGCGGCGCACGTGATGTTCTCCATCGCGTTCGTCGCGGTGACGGTCCGGGCCAGGGCCGTGGGCATCGACCCGGCCCTGGAGGAGGCCGCCGCCGACCTCGGCGCCTCGGACTGGGAGACCTTCCGGCTGGTCACCCTGCCGATGATCATGCCGGGGGTGCTCTCCGGCGCGCTGCTGGCCTTCGCCCTGTCCATCGACGACTTCATCATCACCAACTTCACCAGCGGGACCACCGTGACGTTCCCGCTGTGGGTGTGGAGCTCCACCCGGACCGGCACCCCTCCCCAGGTCAACGTGATGGGCACGTTGATCTTCGCCGTCGGCGTCCTGATCGCGATCGTCAACGTGGTCGGCGCACGCCGCAGGAAGACCTGACACGTGGCCCTAGTCCCGGTCGGGGAAGGATCCGTGGTCATCGTGGCACGGACCCCGGCCGGGGCCCAGGGGACGCAGAAGAAGGGAATCGTGAACGTGCTCAAGGCTCTCGCCGAGGCGGAGCCGACACCGTTCTGGCTGCAGGACCCGGCTCGTCCCGAGCCCTACCCCTCGCTGGTGGAGACGACCACCTGCGACCTGGCCGTCATCGGGGGCGGCTACACCGGCCTGTGGACCGCGCTGCTGGCCAAGGAACGCGACCCGTCACTGGACGTGGTGCTGGTCGACGCGGACCTCGTGGGTGAGGCGGCCTCCGGCCGCAACGGCGGCTTCTGCGCCGCCTCCCTCACCCACGGCCTGTGGAACGGAATGGAACGCTGGCCGCGCCAGATCAAGACCCTGGAGCGGCTCGGCAAGGAGAACCTGGCGGAGATCGCCTCCGCCGTCGACCGGTACGGGATCGACTGCGAATTCGAGTTCACCGGCGAGCTGAAGGTCGCCACCGAGCCGTGGCAGCTGCCCGAACTGGAGGAGGAGGCCGGGCACGGCGCCGCGCTGGGCCACGACATGCGGCTGCTCGATCGCGACGAGATGCGCGCGGAGGTGGACTCGCCCACCTATCTGGGCGGGCTGTGGGACGTGGACGGGGCCGCCATGCTCCACCCGTCCAAGCTCGCGTGGGGGCTGCGCGAGGCCTGTGCCGCGCTGGGTGTCAGGATCTACGAGCGCACGCCCGTCACGTCCATGGAAGGCGACGGCGGGGGAGTCCTCCTGAGGTCTCCTTACGGACGCATCCGAGCACGGAAGGTCGCTTTGGGGACGGGGGCCTTCCCGCCTCTCCTGAAGCGGTTGAAGCACTACCTGGTGCCCGTCTACGACTACGCGCTCATGACCGAGCCCCTGTCCGAGGCGCGGCTGGCCTCGCTGGGCTGGGGCAACAGGCAGGGCCTGTCGGACGCGGCGAACCAGTTCCACTACTACCGGCTGACGTCCGACAACCGCATCCTGTGGGGCGGCTACGACGCGATCTACCACTTCCGCAACGGGGTCCGCTCGGAGCTGGAGTCCCGCCCGGAGACGTTCGCGCGCCTGTCGGAGCACTTCTTCAGGACCTATCCGCAGCTGGAAGGGGTGAACTTCACCCACAGGTGGGGCGGGGTGATCGACACCTGCAGCAGGTTCTGCGCCTTCTACGGCAAGGCGATGGGCGGCAGGCTCGCCTACGCCGTCGGCTACACCGGGCTGGGGGTCGGCGCCACGAGGTTCGGCGCCGAGGTCATGCTCGACCATCTGGAGGTGGGGCCCGCGACGGACGAGCGGGCCGAACGGCTGGGGCTGGCGATGGTGACCGGCAAACCGCTGCCGTTCCCGCCCGAGCCGTTCCGGTTCGGGGCGATCCAGCTGACCCGCTGGTCCATCGCGCGGGCGGACGCCAACCAGGGCAGGCGCAACCTGTGGCTGCGCACCCTCGACCGGTTCGGGCTGGGGTTCGACAGCTGAGCGGCCGGTGCCGGGCGGGTCTCCCGCCCGGCACCGGGCCGGTCGGTCAGGTGGCGAACAGCAGGGCCAGGCCGCCGACGGTGTAGAAGACCATCAGCAGCAGCAGCGGGAGCTGTCCGGTGAGGGCGCGGCGCTTGGGCAGCAGTTCGACCGCCTTGTCGTGGGCGGCGAACACGCCGAGCACGTGCCCGACGACCACGGCCCCGGCCCGGATGACGGCCTGGGTGGTGTCGCTGAGCATCTCGTAGTCGATCACCCAGTCGCGGGTGCCGAGGTGGTCGGCCTGGGTGGCGAAAGGGTCGGTCCACAGCTTCATCGCCTGCTGGCCGCCGAAGACCAGCAGGGTGAAGTAGTGCGCGATCAGGTAGCCGACCGCGATGGGGATCAGCGACGGGGCGAGCGCGGCGGGGGCTCCGGGCCCGATCGGGCGGGTGCACAGCCAGTAGGTGAGCGCCACCAGCGCCACCAGCGCGGCCAGTCCGAGCGTGCCCATCAGGGTGCGCGGCAGCGGTCCCGACTGCACCTGCCCGGCCCACCACGGGGAGCGGGAGAACCCGTCGTAGGCGGTGGAGCCGAGCATCACGCAGACGACCGCGACCAGGCCCGGGCCCGACCGCAGTCCGGCCAGCCCGTCGAACGGGTTGCGGAGCACCAGGCGGCCGTCGGAGCGGCGGCCCAGCGGGGCCAGCCGGCCGATGAACGCCGAGTAGACCTCGAAGGGGTCGCCCTTGTCGAAGAACTCCTTGCCGAACACCAGCGAGCCGACGATCATGACGATCGCGTAGACCGCGTACCAGGTGAGCAGCGCCCAGCCCTCTTCGCGGTCGGGCGGGACGAGCTCCAGCCAGGTGAAGGCGAAGAGGCCGATCGCGGCGGGCCAGTAGCCCAGCCAGGGGGGCGGCTGGGCCAGTGGCCTGCCCCCGCTGATCAGAGACAGGCCCGCGTGCACCGCCCGCAGCGGGTTCAGCAGCTTCCAGACCGGGCCGAACAGCAGCGACAGCGGGACCAGCCCGACCCAGAGGACGACGTAGACCGTCCAGGGCGCGGGGTTGGCCGCGCCGCCCGCGCCGAACAGGGCGGCGGCGACGGTCAGGACGGCGCCGGCGACTCCGATCGCGCGCAGGACGAACCGGGTGATCTTCGAGTCGGCGAAGGACTGGAGTCCGGCCGGTACGGGCCGCCCCTTCTCGCCGTCGAAGCGGGAGTCGCGCCACAGCACGCCCACCGCCATGAAGGAGACCAGGACGGCCAGCGCCGCCCCGGCCATCAGGAACGACAGGGGGATCGGCAGGTCCTGGCGGCCGCCGATCCCGTGGGCGAGGACCATCAGGAGACCTCGAGGTTGAACAGCAGCAGCCCCGAGTCGTGGGTCTCGACCTCGAACCGGCCGCTTTGGTCGGCGGTGAACTCCACCACGGCGGTCTGGCCGGCCTTCAGGTCCGCGGTCTTGTCGTAGCCGTGGACGTGCAGCTCATCGGCCTTGTCGCTGGTGACCTCGATGCGGACCTTGTCGCCCTTGGCGACCTTGTGGGTGGACGGCCGGGGCGCCACCTTGCTGCCGTTGATGTCCACCTTGACCAGCGTCCCGTCGAAGGCGGGCTCACCGGGAGCCGCGGACTCCGTCGCCTCGGCGGTGGCCTCCGGTGAGGCGGTCGCCTCCGACGAGGCGGTGGCCGAGGCCGTCGGCTCCTCCTCGCCGCCGCCGCAGCCGGCGGCGAACAGGGACAGCGCGAGGACGGGGACGAGGAATCGGACGCGGGACACGGGGGACTCCTGGGGCTCGGGGGAGGCTGATCTGGGCCAGTCTAGGGATCCCTCCGAACTCCCCGGATACGGACGAAGGTCACAACAGGGCGGGCGGAAGGGATTCAAGACGCACCGCGAACTCCAACGCGCTCGGCCGGTCGGAGGGTTCCGCCAGGCAGCCGCGGATCGCCTCCGCCGTCCCCGGGGAGATCGAGGGGGAGACGGCGGGAGGGGTGCTCAGCACCGTCCGAAGGGTGAGGATCGTGTCGTCCGCCGGCAGGTCCCCGTACAGGCCGCCGCCGCTCAGCGCCCAGTGCAGCGTCGCGCCCAGGGACCACACGTCCGCCGCGGGCGAGGGGTGCTCACCGCGCAGCAGCCCGGGGTCGGTGAACTCCACCGAGCTGATCCTCCCCATCCCGGTGACCTGGACGCCGGGGGTCAGCACCTGCGACAGGCCCAGGTCCGACAGCTTGGCCCCCCGCCCGGCGAGCAGCACGTTGCCGGGTTTGACGTCCCGGTGGACGATCCCCGCGTCGTGCAGCGCCTGCGCCGCCCGCGCCGCGCACGCCACCGCCCGCACCCGTTCGGCGGTCTCCGCCGGCCGGGAGGGCGCCGCGAGCGACCCGTCGGGCAGGTACTCCATCGAGTAGTAGAAGACCCCGCCCTGCTGCCCGGCGTCGTACAGGGTGACCAGGTGGGGCGAGGTGACGGCGGCGAAGGCCTTCAGCTCGCGGGTGGCGCGGCGGAAGGCGTCCTCGCCGGTGCCGCCCACCACCTTCACGGCCACCAGGTCGGCCTCGACCGGGAGCCGCGGCGGCCTTCTGGCGAGGAAGAACTCGCCATGGTTGCCCTGGCCCAGCGAACGGAGGAACTCGTAGTCGGCAATGCCCTGCATCACAGGTCTCCTGATCGGAAAAGGGATCGTGCTCAAGACCGCGGGAGCGGGGGCGCGGGGGGCATGGGGGCGCCGAGCACCTCGTCGGGCGCGGCGGCGGTGAGGAGGCCGGCCAGTTCGCCCTCGACGTCGGCGCTGAACCGGCTGATCACCTGGACGGACAGGGAGGCGTCCGAGACCGAGGCGGCGGCGGCCTTCAGGACCGACAGGGTGTCGGCCATCTCCGCCAGCTCGGACGACAGCCCGAGGCCCACCTCCAGCCGTTCGACGGGGTAGGGGCGCAGATGGGCCAGCACCAGTTCGGCGCTCTCCCGGCCCGCGGCCCGGGCGGCGCCCTCGGCCGCCAGCTCCGCGGCCCGGGAAAGGTCGTCCACGATCACCATGATCCGGTGCGCGCGGTGCTCGCCCGGCGCGAGCCGTCCGGTCTCGGCGAGTTCGGCCTCGACCCGTTCGCGCGGGTAGAGCCGGCTCAGCAGCGGGCCGGTCATCGCGGTGGTGAGCAGCGCCATGAGGACCATCAGCGAGTACAGCTCGGTGTCCAGGATCCCCCGCTCCAGCCCGACGCTGAGGATGACGATCTCGGTCAGGCCCCGGGTGTTGAGGAGCGCGGCGAGACCCGCGCTCTCCCGGTTCGGCACGCCCAGCAGCCGGGCCGCCGCGTAGGTTCCGGCGAGCTTGCCGAAGATCGCGACGAACAGGATCGCCGCGAGGGTGCCGAAACTGGACACCTGGAGCGCGCCGAGGTCGACGTTGAACCCGGAGACGACGAAGAACATCGGCAGGAGCAGCAGGACCGCCAGCTGCTCCAGGCGCTCCAGGATCTCGTGGTTCAGCCGCTCGGCGGCTCCGCCCCGGGGCATGACCGCCCCGAACAGGAACGCGCCGAAGATGAAGTGCACGTGCAGCCACTCCGTCGCCCATGCCGAGAGGAAGAGGCCGATGAGGACGATCGCGAGCAGATCGGGGGTGAGCCGTCCGGCCTTCTCGTAGGCGGGCACCAGCCGCCGCAGCGCGGGCCGCACCCCCAGGATCATCACCAGTGCGAAGGGCAGCGCGAACGCGATCTTCCACTGGCCCTCGCCGGATCCGGCCAGGGCCACCACCGCGGCCAGCGCCGTCCAGGCCAGCACGTCGATCACCGCGGCGCAGGCGAGCGCGAGCCCGCCCAGCCGGGTGCGGTGCATGCCGCGGTCGGTGAGGATGCGGGCCAGCACCGGGAACGCCGTCGCCGACATGGCCGCGCCCAGGAACAGCACGAACGCGAGCTTGTCGCCGCCGTCGACGTGCTCGTCGGCGATGGCCAGGGCCAGGAGGGCGCCGAGCCCGAACGGCAGCAGCGTCGAGCCGAGGGACACCCCGGCGGCGACCTTGCCCCTGCCCCGGACCAGCCGCTGGTCCAGCTCCAGCCCGACGACGAACATGAACAGCACCAGCCCGACGTCGGCCAGCGCCTTGAGCGGGGCCTGGATCCCGGAGGGGAAGAGGTCCTCGCCGATGAGATCGCCCAGCAGGGAGGGGCCCAGCAGGATGCCCGCGGTGATCTCCCCGATGACGGGCGGCTGGCCGATCAGCCGCGCCCCCGCGCCCAGCAGCCTGGCCAGGACGAGGATCACGACGAGGTCCAGCAGCAGCAGATCGACCCGGAGCATCAGCTTTTCCTATGGGACTCGTAGCGGAACGTGCGGATGCCGCCCACCCGCACCAGGCTGCCCGGACACAGGGTCACCGTCTCCCCCTGGCGGAGCCTGCGCTCGGGCAGGCCGGGCTCGGTCACGAAGGTGCCGTTGACCGAGCCGAGGTCGGTGATCCGCACGTCCCACTGGTCCAGGACGACCTTCACGTGGCGCCGGGACACCGAGCCCTCGGGGTCGGTCATCAGGATCGGCCGCGCCGTGCCGTCCCGCACCTCGGCGGCGGGCTCGGGGCTGCGGCCCGCCACATAGCCGGTGTCGAGCCGGAACGTCGCCCCGTCGTCGAGGAGCAGCACGCCCAGCGGAGGGCGCGGCGCCTGCCGGGGGATCAGGCTCATCTGCACCATCGCGATGCCGCAGATCCCGCAGTACTGGACGCGCGGGTCGTTGAAGTGCCCGTTCTTGCAGTCGGCACCCCACACCAGCGGCCGCGAGTCGGGCTCCGGCGCGGAGGCCGGGCGCGGCGGAGGGGAGGGGGCCTGCTCGGAGGGCAGGAGCAGCACCGACTCGAAGGGCTGGTCCCGGTAGTCCTCGACCAGGGTGACGTTGGCGACCTGCACCGGCTCCGCCCGTCCGGGCGCGGCTCCGTCCCGCGCGGTGGGTCCCTCGACTTCGCTGGCCCTGGCCGTCGGCCCCTCGACCTCGGCGGCGCGGCCCGTACCCGGGGAGCCGGTCAGGCAGAGCAGCCCGCCCCCGGGGACGATCCCGCGGTCGAGCCGCCAGCGGGTGTCGCCGGCGGAGGCGCCGGGGAGCCTCAGTTCGATCTGGTCGACCCGGCCGCCGACGAGCCGGTCGGTCCAGGTGAGGGCGTCCCTGCCGTCGAGCCCGACCTCTCCGGCGGGTCCGGTGATCCGGGCGGTCGCGCCGCCGCTGACCAGGACCGCGACTCCGCCCTCGGCCGGTCCCGCCACCGCGCAGGAGTGCGGTTCCGGCAGGAGGGCGGACAGGATCCGCGCCACCCGGCGGGCGAGGTCGTGTCCCCCGCCGCCCGCCTCGGCCACCTCGGTGAAGGCCTGGAGCAGCCGCTCGGTGCCGGAGGCGCCGTCCGCGCAGACCATCAGCAGCCCGTTCCCGCTCGCCACGATCCCCTCGCCGCGCAGCGGCCTGACGGACGGCGTCATATGAGCCGCCCGCCGCGGAAGCGCCAGCGGATGAACGGGACGCGCATCGGGCCGTTGGCGGCCAGCCACACGGCGAGCCACACCGCGGTGAAGTGCGTCCAGAAGGCCGCGGCCGAGGGCGTCGCCGGGATGCCGGGCACCAGGCCGGCCTTCAGCAGGACGAACAGCAGCACGCCCTCGTTGAGGAGGTTGAGCAGGCCGAAGAGGGAGGGCCAGTCCTTCTCCCACCGGAACTGCATGAGGAGGTGGTAGAGGAGTTCCCAGCCGATCCCGAGGACGGCGACGGACGCCAGCACGACCAGTGCCGTGGTGAGGACGTCGCCGAGAGGGGTCCCGGCGGGCACGCCGGGCAGGACCGGGACGAGCAGGAGGGTGACGACGGGGCCGACGGTGGCGAGGAGGAAGAGCCGGGTCTGGATCCGGCCGAGGAGTGTGGGGACCATGTTCAGACCGCCTTGTTCCGGGCCCACCTGAGCCATTGGGAGGTGGAGCGGATCGGACCGAGTCTTCCGCAGAACCCGCGCCGCGCCAGGTCGTCGGCGATCTCCTGGGCGGCGATCTGCAGCCCGAGGAAGGTGTCGACGCCGGGGAAGTAGCCGCCGAGGGTGGCGGTGCCCGAGGCGTACAGGGCGCCGTCGCCGCTGGCGGTGCCCCTCACCTCGAAGTGCCGTTCGACCTCCAGCCGGTTCACCGGGTTGCGCTGGGCGCCGGAGTGCCTCAGCAGGTCCTCCAGCACCCGGTGTTCGGAGATGTCGGCCTCCAGGCCGGTGCAGTCGATGATGAAGTCCGACAGGAAGCTCTGGCGCCGGCCGTCCTCGCTGCGCAGGTGGGAGACGAGCCGGCCGTTCGGGCCGGGCTCGACCCTGTCGACCACGCCCTGCATGTTGTGGTACCAGCCCTCCTGGCGGCCCTTCTTCATCTGCGACTGCCAGCGGCGGCGCCTGGGGGTGTTGGTGCCGCCCATCTGCTTGTACTTGGCGGCGCGCTCGGCGCCCTCCAGCTTGCGCATCTCCGCCTTGAGCTGCCCGCCCCACACCGACTTGGGGTAGTTGAAGCCCTGGTAGGCCCAGCCGTCGCCGCCCCGGCGGCGGCTCCACAGGTGCGGGCCGTGGGAGCCGGTCACGAAGGTGCGGAAGGCGTGGACGATCTGGGTCTGCAGCCCGTACTTCTCGCGGTCGTCCATCAGCCGCTGCAGGATCCGCGACGCGACGATGCCGCCGCCGCGCACCATCACGGCGCCGGGCTGCGTCTTCAGGAACTCGTACACGTGCTCGTGCGGCTCGTAGGCGTTGACGACGTGGTGGTAGTCCTGGTGCCTCTCGCGGAACTCCTGGAGGTCGGGCAGGAACTTCAGCCCCGGGTAGCCGACGGCCAGGTGCACGAAACGGGACCGGAAGGCGACGCGCCGGGTCGGGGTGGCGCCGGGCGGGGGAGTGAGGATGGTGAAGTACCCGCCGTCCGCCCGCTTGCGCACCATGCGGACGTTGCCCTTGGCGACCATCGAGAAGTAGTCGATGCGCTTGGCCTCGCGTTCGAGGTTGTCGAAGACGGTGCCGGCCCTGGGCGTCCAGTAGTCGTTGAAGACGGGTTCCGTGGCGATGTTGAAGAGGTGCTTGAGGGACCTGTCCTTCCACGCCTCCTCCAGCGCGTAGGACGGGAACCCCCAGAGGTTGTCCGGGCGGGAGCTGGAGTCGGAGCGGATGCGCTCGGTCCGCGGGATCTGCGAGCAGCGGGTCAGGTACTCGTAGGTCTGCCAGGGGTGGTCGAGGTTGGTCAGGACGCGTATCTGAGAGGTGGGGACCCCGTAGACGCGCAGGTAGTCGACTGTCACGAAGGAGCCGATCCCGCCTCCGACGGTGACGAAGGGGACGTCCACCACCGGAATGCCGGAGGCGGCGACCATCCGATCCGTCCACAGCGGACTGCTCAGGAGCTCCTGGGAGAGATCACCGTGAGTAGGAGGTGTCGTCACGTCGCCCGTTCCCCGTTCGCTGGTGGAGTGGTGCCGTCCAAACCTTTGGACGCAGCGACTATGGGGTCGGTTGGGTCCCGGGGAACAGGGGCTGTGGTCCCGTCGGGATCCCGGGGCGGTGTCAGTCGTCGAGGTTCTCGGCGGAGAAGAGGGCGGAGGAGATCTCGTAGTAGAGCTGTTCCGGGTAGGGCATGAAGGTCACCACCCTGAACGCCTGGTCGTCTCCGGCGCTCTCCATGAAGAACGTGCCGTAGTCCAGGATCTCGCCCAGCACGGTGCGTTCCATCCGGATGTCGGTGACCTTGCCGCGCGGGATCATGCCGACGCGGCGGGCGACCAGCCCCCGGATGTAGAGGAGGCGGAGGTCGGTGACGATGAAGAACTCCACCGACCAGGTGACCAGTTTCCAGCCGAGCCGGCCGAGGACGAGGAGCCAGGCGACCCAGACCGCGAGGACGGCCGCGCCTCCGCCGAGCCAGCCGGTGAGCGCGCCGGCGGCGATGAGCCCGCCGAGCACCTCGCAGAAGTAGCGCAGCAGCACGGCGGGGTGGCGGCGCACCGCGATGACGTTGCCCTCGTTCTCCATGAGGTACTTGCGGAACACACGGGCCCTGGTTCGTTCCCGTACGACCATCACCTGGTTGAAGCGCACGGCTTCAGCATCGCACACGGAAGGGCGCTCGCCCCGGTCTCGCGGTCCGGGATCGGCCGTGAAGTAAATCTATAAACTCGACCAACTAGGTGGGTAATATGGCGTCATGGATTCCACAACATTCGCCACCAAGGTGGAGGGCCTCGCCCCCGGTGAGGGGCGGCTGCTCGGTGTCGTCCCGATGGAGGGCACCCGCACCGCGCTGGTGATAGTCGGTCACCTGGTGGAGCTCGGAAGCGAGGGGGAGCCGGCGGACCTCCCCGTCCGGCCGCTGGGCGACGGCCTGGCCGTCGACCCCGTGGCCCGATGCGTGCGCGCGGACGGGCGGACGGTCCCGCTCACGTACCAGGAGTTCGAGCTGCTGGCCCATCTGACGGCCAGTCCTGGCCGGGTGCACTCCCGCGGTCAACTCCTGCGCGCGGTGTGGGGCCACACGGACGCGGGCTCGCTTCGCACGGTGGACGTTCACGTGCATAGACTCCGCAGTAAGCTCGGATCTTACCGCGAGAGGATCGTCACGGTCAGGAGGCTGGGTTACATGTACACCCAGCGCTGACTTTCAGTGACCCCTTTGTTGAGTTTGGGCGAGGTTGACCTACGATGAGCCCGACGTGCAACATGAGCTTTCTGAAAGCCGTGTGACGGCTATTACAGGATTGCGCAGGTTGTCATGGCTTCGCTCAAGCCCCGGACACGTAGCATCCGGGCCAGGATCGCCCTCCTCCTCGTCGTTCCGCTGCTCTCGCTCGTCGGGCTCTGGGGATTCGCGCTGAGCCTCACGCTTCCCGACGCCCAGAGCAAGTTCAAGATCGACACCGCGTACGAGAGCGTCGGCCTCCCCTCCGCCTCCCTGATGGGGGCGTTGCAGTACGAACGGAAGCTGAGCGTCCTGCACGTCGCCGGGAAGCAGGGCCCCGAGGGCGAGGTCTACCAGCAGCTCGTGGGGGTGCGCACCCAGGTCGACCAGTTCCTGAAGACCTACCGCGCCAAGGCGCTCACGAGCGACGTGCGCGACACGGTCGGCGACGACACCGCCAAGCTCATCGACACCTTCAGCACCGAGCTCGACAAGCTGACCGAACTCCGCGAGGACGTCGACGGCAAGCTCGTCAAGCCCGCCGCGGCGACCGACGGCTACACCAAGGCGGTCAACGCGGGCCTCAACGTCTTCGGCTCGCTGCTGCTCGCCGACGACGTCGACCTCTACCGCAAGAGCAACGCCCTCATCTCCTACAACTGGGCGCGCGAGTTCGTCCTGCGGGAGGACCTCGTGGTCCTCACCGCGCTCGCCGACAAGGGCCGCATGACCAAGGCGCAGTCCCAGTCCTTCGGCATCCTGGTCACCGGACACCGGCAGATGACGGCGATGTCCCAGGAGAACCTGGGCGCCTCGATGGCCGCCCTGATGCAGGAGATCTTCAACTCCCCGCACTACGCGGCCTTCAGCCAGCTGGAGAACCAGGTCCTGCAGGCGGCGGCCGGCCCCTCGGGGCGGCTGCCCGCCTCGGTCGCCAAGGACTGGGCCGCCACCACCGACCAGCTCGTCACGCTGTGGACCGACAACGTGAACAAGGCCGGCATGGTCATCAAGAAGGACTCCGAGAAGGTGGGGGACGAGGTCATCTGGCGGCTGGCCATGGCCACGGGAGCGGGCCTGCTGGCGGTCGTGGTCTCCCTCGTGCTGACCGTGGCCCTCGTCCGCAGCCTCGTCAAGGAGATCGCGCAGCTGCAGAACGCGGCCTGGGAGCTGGCCGAACGGCGGCTGCCCTGGGTCGTCGGCAGGCTGCGGCGCGGTGAGAACGTCGACGTGGCCCAGGAGGTGCCGCCGCTGGACATCGGCGCCAGGACCACCGAGGTCGCCAAGGTGGCCGACGCGTTCAACCGGGTGCAGAACACCGCCATGCAGACCGCGGTCGGCGAGGCGCACCTGCGCAAGGGCATCAGCCGGGTCTTCCTCAACCTGGCCTGGCGCAGCCAGTCGCTGCTGCACCGGCAGCTGCGCATGCTGGACGGCCTCGAGCGCAAGGCCGGCGACCCCGACACCCTCAACGACCTGTTCCAGCTCGACCACCTCACCACCCGCATGCGGCGGCACGCCGAGGGCCTCATCATCCTCTCGGGCGCCGCGCCCGGCCGCTCCTGGAGCAAGCCGGTGCACATGTCGGACGTGCTGCGCGGAGCGGTCGCCGAGGTCGAGGACTACACCCGGGTCGAGGCCGTGTCCAACTCCCCGGTGGCGCTGACCGGCGCCGCCGTCACCGACGTCATCCACCTGCTGGCCGAGCTCATCGAGAACGGCACCGCCTACTCGCCGCCGCCCACCGAGGTGCTGGTGCACGGCGAGGTCGTGGGCAACGGGTTCGCCGTCGAGATCGTCGACCGGGGCGTCGGCCTCACCCCCGCGGAGTTCGACGAGCTCAACGAGCGCCTGTCCAGGGCTCCCGAGTTCGACCTCGCCGACACCGACCGGCTCGGCCTGTTCGTGGTCTCGCGCCTGGCCGCCCGGCACGGCATCAAGGTGACGCTGCAGCCTTCGGCCTACGGAGGCGTCAGCGCGGTCGTGGTGATGCCGCACTCGCTGATCGTCCCCGAGACGGCGATCGACGACGAGCAGCCCTCGATCGAGGCCCGCCCGTCCTCGGCTCCGGCGGGCCGCGCCGCCCCGCGGGCGCAGGCGCCCCTCTCCTACACCGCGCCCGGCCAGATCTCCGCCCCGGCCGCCTCGGACTCCGGCGCCTTCCCCGCGTCCGACCCGGCCCCCGGCTCGGGCTCCGGCGCCTTCCCCGTCCCGACACGCACCTCCGCCCCGGCGCGCACCCCCGCCCCGGTCTCAGGGGTCATTCCGCCGAACGAGGAGGGCGGGCTGCCCCGCCGGGTCAGGCAGAACAACCTGGCTCCGCAGCTGCGTCAGGACACCTTCTCCGCCCCCACCGGCTCCGGGGTCCCGGAGGACCGCGCGCCCGAGGAAAGCCGTGATCTCTTCAGTTCGCTGCAGGCCGGCTGGCAGCGTGCCAGGAACGAGAACGACGAGGACGGATACAGATCATGACTAACACCCGCGCCGCGGCCACCGAACTGAGCTGGCTTCTGGACGATCTGGTCACCCGGGTCGGCGAGGTACGCAAGGCCGTCGTCCTGTCCAGGGACGGCCTGGTGATGGGGGTCTCCCAGGGGGTGAGCCGGGAGGAGGGCGACCACCTGGCGGCCCTCGCCTCCGGGCTGCACAGCCTGGCGGGCGGGACCCGCGTCCACTTCGGCGCGGGCGAGGTCCGGCAGACGATCGTCGAGCTGGACACCGGCCTGTTCTTCGTGGCGTCGGCCGGCCAGGGCGCCTGCCTGGCGGTGCTGAGCGAGGCCGGGGCCAACGCGGGACTGGTCGCCTACGAGATGTCGATGCTGGTCAAGCGGGTGCGCCGCCTGCTGTCCGCGGCTCCGAGGCAGCCGGGGGTCGGCGATGGGCAGATTTGACGAACGCTGGGTGGACGAAGAGGCGGGGCCGATCGTCCGCTCCTACGCGGTGGTGCGGGGCCGCACCCAGCCCCGGGGCCTCGCGCTGGACCTGGTGAGCCTGCTGAGCGCGACGGGGAGGGAGCCGCCGCACGGCACGCGGCTGTCCCGCGAGGAGACCCGCATGCTGGCCCTGTGCTGGCAGCCCGCGGCGATCGCCGACCTGGCCTCCGACCTCGACCTGCCGCTGGGCGTGGTGAAGGTGCTCGCCGGCGAGATGTGCCACCTGGGGCTTCTGGAGGTCAGAAAGCCCGGCCGCCGCATGGTGCAGGCGGACCAGGCCCTCCTCCAGCGGGTCCTGGAGGACCTGAAGGCCCTCTGACCCGCTCCCGGCGGAGAGGCGTCCCCCCCGCCGGGACTCGCTAGGCGCGGCGCGCGACGATGTATCGGGCCAGCGCCGCCAGCTCCTCACCGGCGCGCCCGCCGACCTCGTCGATGAGCGCCAGCGCCGCCGCCGTCTCCCGCTCCGCCAGCTCCTCGGTGTAGGAGCGTCCGCCCGCCCGCTCGATCAGCAGGGCCGCCCGCCGCGCCTCCAGCCCGTCCGCGGGCCGCGCCTCCAGCAGGCGCACCAGCTCCTCGTCCCCGGCCCGCAGCGCGGCGACGACCGGAAGGCTCTTCTTGCCCTGGCGCAGGTCGTTGTAGACGGCCTTGCCGGTGACCTCGGTCTCGCCCCAGATGCCGAGCAGGTCGTCCACGGCCTGGAACGCCAGCCCCAGGTGACGGCCCATCCGGTCCATCTTCTCCGAGCCCTCGCGGTCGCCGCCGCCCAGCAGCCATCCGATCGAGGCCGCGCACCCGAGCAGCGACGCGGTCTTGCCGACGGCCATCGCGCGGTACTCCTCGACGGTGACCGCGTCGGGACCGCTCCAAGGCCGGCTCTCGAAAGCGGTGTCGGCGGCCTGCCCGTTGACGAGTTCCACCAGCACCGAGGTCAGCCGGAGCACCGCGTCCGCGTTGCCGGTCCTGGCGAGGGTGTCCAGGGCCAGGGCCAGCAGCCCGTCCCCGGTCAGGACCGCCGCTCCGACCCCGTAGGCCTTCCACGCGGTCGCACGGTGCCTGCGCAGCTCGTCGCCGTCCATGATGTCGTCGTGCACCAGGGAGAAGGCGTGGACGAACTCCACGGCCGCCGCGCCCGGTGCGGCGTCCTCGGCGCGCCCGCCGGCGGCGACCGCCGCCAGCCCGGCCAGCGCGGGACGGACGCCCTTGCCCCCGGCACCCGTCCGGGGGCTGCCGCCGACCGTCAGCCAGCCGAGGGTGAATCCGGAGATCAACCGGGGAACGGGATGCAGCCGCTCCACCGCCTCCTGCATGGCCGGACGCATCCATCGCCTCGTCTCGTCCAGCGTCCCCGTGACCCCGTCCGGCGGGGTGAGCGTACCGGGCGTCATTCGCAGCCCTTTCCACTACAACAGATCTTCATGTCAACTCTGGCAAAGAAATATCGCAGGATAAGCCATTCGTGTTTCATTCCCGTAAGCATCTTTCGATGACCGCCCGATCACGGAGGGTTATTTCGAGAAAGGTTTGCGACGGAGAGTTCGGCGTTGATCACTTGTCGTGTTCGTGTGCTCTGCATCACATTGGCTTGTCTGTTGTGTCGGCTTCGTGCACTCTTGATACGTAAGTGGATCATGAAAAACTTACGAGTTGTCGGATTTGTCTGATCTGTTCCAGCTTCAGGTGTTCCCTGGATGAACCGGTGAGAAGAAGAGGCGTCGGACCGATGGCCCTGAGTACTTCCGTGAAGTCGGCTGTAAAAGCGCGCAGTCTGCCTATTTACCGAGACATTCCGAGCCTCCTCCGGGACCCGTTGAACTCGTTTGCGGAATGGGGCCGCCAGGCGGACGGCGAGATCGTCCGCCTC
This sequence comes from Actinocorallia aurantiaca, assembly GCF_039533685.1. Taxonomy (NCBI): domain Bacteria; kingdom Bacillati; phylum Actinomycetota; class Actinomycetes; order Streptosporangiales; family Thermomonosporaceae; genus Actinocorallia; species Actinocorallia aurantiaca. The sequence continues at coordinate 363,529 of NZ_BAAATZ010000009.1, forward strand.
GACGCGAAGGTCTGCAGTCCCTATCTGATCACCGCGCCGGATCACGTCCAGCACATCCTGCGGGGCAACCAGGACAACTACGCCCGCGGGGGCATCTTCTACTCCCCGCTGAAGGACCTGTTCGGCGACGGCATCCTCGGCGCGGACGGCGACACCTGGGTGCACAGCCGCCGGATCATGCAGCCGATGTTCACCGCGCGGCACATCAAGCTGATCCAGTCGCGGATGGCGGGCTTCATCAACGAGGGACTGAACGCGCTGGAGGAGCCGGCCCGCACGGGCGCCCCGGTGGACGTCGACGACCTGATGGCCTCCATCGTGACGAAGGCGGTCGTCGGCCTCATCTTCGGCCAGCGGATCAGCCGCGAGCAGGCGGACGAGCTGACCGCGGCGACCAACACCCTCATCCCGTCCATGATCCCCCGGGTGGTCACGCCCTTCCTGCCCGAGTGGTTCCCCCGGCCCAAGGACCGCGTGTTCGCCGAGGCCATCAAGGTCTTCGACAAGCACATGTACGAGGTGGCCGCGGCCCGGCCGCGGGAGGGCGACGACGACCTGCTCACCCTGCTCCTGGGAGCCCCCGGCCCGGACGGCGGCCCGCCCTCGCCCAAGTGGCTTCGTGACAACTTCTCCGGGGTCTACGGCGCGGCGAGCGAGAGCACAGTCTCGGCGATGGTCTGGCTGATGCCGATCCTGGCCCGGCACCCGGAGGTCCACGCGAAGCTGACCGCCGAGATCGACGAGGTCGTCGGGGCCGACGAGGTGGGCCCCGAGCACCTGCCGCGCCTGGTCTACACCAAGCAGGTCATCGACGAGCTGCTGCGCTACATGCCGGTGGGCTGGCTGTTCAGCCGGGTCGCGGTGGACGAGGACGTGATCGACGGAGTGCGCATCCCCCGGGGCGCCGACATCCTGATCAGCCCGTTCATCAGCCACCGGAGCGAGAAGTACTGGGACCGGCCCCTGGAGTTCGACCCCGAGCGGTTCGCCCCGGGCGCCCCGCCCCCCAACCGCTACTCCTACTTCCCCTTCGGGGCCGGCGGCCACCTCTGCATCGGCAACCACCTCTTCGCGACGGAGGCGCTGCTGCTGCTGGCGGGGCTCTTCAGCAGGTTCCGCCTGGTGAACGTGACGCCGTCCGAACCCACCCGGGTGGTGGGAGCCACCATCAAACCGCTGGAGAAGGTCGAGATGGTCGTGCGGCCCGCCCGCTGAGCCCGAACGACACGAGGACATGTGGTGAACGACCTGCTCAACGCCCGGAGCTGCGGAGTGGCGGCGGCCGTCGGAGGCCAGTCGCAGCGCCGGATGCGCGCCTGGGCGCAGAAGTACCCGGGCCTGTACGACAAACCGGAGTTCGACCCGGCGCTGTTCGGCACCCTGGCCCAGGCCACCGCCTTCAGCGGTCCCTGGTACGACGCCGACCAGCTCACCGCGGCCAACAAGACCTGCCTGTGGGCGTTCGGGCTGGACTGGCTCGTCGACTACCAGGCGCAGAGCGAGGAGGAGGTCGGCGCGCTGCTGGCCCGGGTCGCCTCGGTGGCCGACGGGGCGGAGCCGGAGGACGAGCTCACCGCCTTCCTCGCCGAACTCCGCGACGACCTCCCCCCGGACCCCGCCCTGCGCGCGATCTGGCGGGAGGAGCTCCGGGACATGCTCGACGGGATGGCGCTGGAGTGGCGCTGGAAGAGCCGCGGGCCGCGCCCCTCCTTCGAGGAGTACCTGGACAACGCCGACAACCTCGGATTCGCCTTCGTCTTCTTCGCGCACTGGATCGCCAACGGGGCGTCCGGCGAACTCGCGGAGGTCCGCAAGGCCAGCCGGGCCGTCCAGCAGGTGATCCGGCTGCTCAACGATCTGGGCACCTACGAGCGCGACCTGCAGTGGGGCGACCTCAACGCACTGCTGCTGGGGGTCGACCGGCCGACCGTCGAGCGGAAGGTCGCCGAGCTGTCCGCCGAGGCGGTGCGGCTGCTGGAGCCGCTCCCGCCGGAGCACGGCGGCTACATGCGCCGGCAGATGGAGTTCTGCGGCGGCTTCTACGGCGTCACCGACTACTGGGGTGTCGAATTTTGATCCGCGATGTCGACCTCCGGGCCCAGGAGCTGGTGGACGGACTGCTCGCCGAGCCCTGGGGCCAGGTCTCGCCGTCGGTCTACGAGACCGGGCGGCTGGTGGCCTTCACCCCCTGGCTGGCAGGGCACGCCGAACGGGTCGCCTTCCTGCTCCGCACCCAGCGGCCCGACGGCGCCTGGGGACCGGACGGCGAACCGGGCTACCTCCTCGTGCCCTCGCTCAGCGCGATCGACGCGCTGCTGGCCGAGGGGTCGGCCGAGGCGGTGGCCGCCGCCCGCCGCGGGCTGGACCGGATGCGCCCGCTGCTGGCCGCGCTGCCGCCGCTCCCGGACACCCCGGCGATCGAGCTGATCTCGGCCTCGCTGATCCGTTCGGTCGACTCCCGCCTGCCCGGGGCGCTGCCGGCGCCCGCCGCGCTCGACGACGGCACCCTGGACCTGGTCATCGCCGCCGCGAAGCAGGGCGGGCCGCTGCCGCAGAAGATGTGGCACGCGCTCGAGATCATCGGTCCCGCCGCGGCCGGGCTGCCCGGGGTCCCGGTGGAGAGCATGGGCGGGGTGGGCGCGGCGCCCGCCGCGACAGCCGCCTGGCTGGGCCGGACGGAGCCTCCGCCGTCCGATCCCTCCCGGCGCTTCCTGGAGACCGCCGCCCGCCAGCACGGCGGTCCGGTGGCCTGCGGACTGCCGATCACCGTCTTCGAACGGTCCTGGGTGCTGACCCTGCTGAACAGGGCGGGGCTGGCCTTCGACCCCCACCCGGAACTGCTGCTGAGCCTGTCCGAGCCGCTGGGCCCGGACGGCGTGGCCACCGGGCCGGGCCTGCCCCCGGACGCCGACACCACCTCCGCGGTCCTCTACGCCCTGGCACTGCTGGGCAGGCGCGTCGCGCCCGACCCGCTCACCGGATACGAGACGGAGACCAACTTCAGCACCTGGACCGGCGGCGAGCAGGGGCGTTCGGTCACCACCAACGCCCATGTTCTGGAAGCGTTCGGCCAGTACGCGCGGCTGGAGCCCGGTGCCGGGCACGAGGCCACCGCGGCCAAGGTCGCGGCGTGGCTGCGGAACGTGCAGCGGGTCGACGGCTCCTGGACGGACCGCTGGCACGTCTCGCCCTACTACGCGACGATGGCGGCGGCCCTGGCCCTGGCGGAGTTCGGGGGCGAGGACTCGGCGGACTCGGTCCGCGCGGCCGTGCGCTGGGTGCGCGGCACCCAGCGGCCCGACGGCTCCTGGGGCGTGTGGGGCGGAACCGCGGAGGAGAGCGCCTACGCCCTGCACGTCCTGCTGCTCGCCGGCGAGCCGGAGGACGCGGCCGAGGCGGTGCGGGCGGGAGCCGGTTTCCTGGAGGAGGCCTCGGACGGCGAGCCGCCGGCGCTCTGGCACGACAAGGATCTGTATCTCCCGATCGCGATCGTGCGTGCCGCGGTGCTGGCCGCCTCCCATCTCGCCCGGGCGCAGCTCGGCGGCACGCTGGTTACTTAGGATTATCCTTATACTCCGGAACGCATTGTTTTTGCGGAGGCGGGGGAGATGTAGGAATCTTGCCGGTATTTTGGTGGGTTGTTCGCTAAGTTGCTATCGTTCTCCCGTCCGTTGACGGCGGTTCTGCCGGAGATGTCCGGAACCGCTCGATACGGCACTGTTAACGGCACGTTGCTAGAGTTCAACGGCCTTCTTGTCTATTGATGCGATGGAGCGGCTGTAATGCGCCTCCGCAATTCCAGTGTGCGGACCAAAATCACGGCCCTGCTGCTCTCGCTCACCGCGTTGTGGGTTTTCGCCGCCTGGGTCACACTCCGCGAGGGTGTGAACCTCCTGTGGGTCAACCAGCTCGACAAGGGGATCGCCCAGCCGGGAGACCCCCTCATCGTCGACCTCCAGAAGGAGCGCCGGCTGTCCGTGATCCTCGCCGGCGGCCGGACGCAGGTGACCGCCGACGCCCTGCGCGACCAGCGGGCGAGCACCGACCGCAAAAAGGCGAAGTACCTGCGGGACGCCCGCTCGACCATGACGAAGCTGGCCGCGGGCGACGCCCTGGAGGCGCAGCTCGCGCAGTCCTTCACGGCGCTCCAGGAACTGGACAAGGCGCGAGCCTGGTTCGACGCGCCCGACGGCAGGTCGCCCGACTGGGCCCGCTCGCTCTACACGGAGGCGATCGGCTCGATCAACCGGGTGTACGAGGGCATGGCGACCCTCGACGACGACGACTTCGCCGCCAGGACCCGGATCCTGGTCGAGCTCAACCAGTACAACGAGCTGTTCTCCCAGGAGGACGCGCTGGTCTCCGGGGTGCTGGCCACCGGGCGCTTCACCAACGCCTCCTACACCGACTTCCACCGGTTGCTCGGCGTCCAGCGCCACGCGCGGGCCGAGGTGATCGAGCGGCTCGCCGAGTTCGCCCCGGAAACGGTCGAGAGACACAACGGGAGCCAGTCCCTGGCCGCGGTGACGGCCCTGGAGGACCGCCTGCTGGCGATGATGGGCAACAACCACCGCAAGCCCATCCAGACCGTCTCCTTGACCGCTTGGAACAACGCCACCACCGCCTGGCTGGCGGATTCGCAGGACATCACGTGGGACGCCGGCGACCAGCTCGTCAAGGACGCCGTCCCCATCGCGACCTGGGTCATCGTCCGGCTGACCCTGGCCGGCGGTCTCGGCTTCCTCGCGGTCCTCGCCTCGGTGGTGCTGGCCATCACCACGGCCCGGCACCTGGTGCGGCAGCTGGAACGGCTGCAGGAGGCCGCGCACGAGCTGTCCGACGTGCGGCTGCCGAACGTCGTGGAGCGTCTGGGCCACGGTGAGCAGGTGGACGTCAAGGCCGAGGCGCCGCCGCTGGAGTTCGGCGACGACGACATCGGCAAGGTGGGGCAGGCGTTCAACGCCGTCCAGGAGACCGCGATCCGCACCGCGGTCGAGCAGGCCGAGCTGCGGCGCGGCATCCGCGACATCCTGCTGAGCCTGGCGCGCCGCTCCCAGGCGCTGGTACACCGGCAGCTCAACCTGCTGGACCAGATGGAGCGCCGCGAGATCGACACCGAGGAGCTCGAGGACCTCTTCCGCCTCGACCACCTCGCGACCCGTATGCGGCGCAACGCGGAGAACCTGATCATCCTCTCGGGCGCGACGCCGGCCCGCGGCTGGCGCAAGCCCGTCCCCATGGTCGACGTGGTCCGCTCGGCCGTCGCCGAGGTCGAGGACTACACCCGGGTGACCGTCATGCCGATCGACGAGGTCCACCTCGTCGGCCGGGCCGTAGCCGACATCGCCCACCTCCTGGCCGAGCTGATCGAGAACGCCGTGTCGTTCTCGCCGCCCTACACCTACGCGCAGATCTCCGGCCACATGGTCGCCTCCGGGTACGCCCTGGAGATCGAGGACCGCGGCCTGGGCATGTCGGACGACAACCTCGAATCCATCAACCGCAAGATCGCCGACCCGCCGGAGTTCAACCTCTCCAGCTCGGTGCAGCTCGGCCTGTACGTGGTCGGCAAGCTCGCCGAACGGTACGGCGTGCAAGTGACGTTGAAGCGTTCGCCCTACAAGGGAACGACCGCGGTGGTCATCATCCCGCGGGAACTGCTCGAGGAAGGAGAGTCCGGCGCGCCGTCGCAGTCCCTGACGGTCGTCGGGGCGACCATGCCGGAAGTCACCGACCCGATGGAGTCCGAGGGCAGGGAGCGGTTCACTCCCGTCCTGGTTCCGTCACCCCCCGAAGAACCACTGGCCGCACCGAGTTCCGACTCCGACGCGCCGCTGCCGGTCCGGCAGACCAAGAACCAGGACCAGGGAGAGGTGACCTCGTCGGGTCTGCCGGTGCGGGTTCCCCAGGCCAGCCTCGCCCCGCCGCTGCGCGACGAGACGAACGGCGGGGAGCCGACCGCCGAAGACGACCCCGGCCGTTCGCCCGAAGAGATCCGCCGGATCGTGGGCGCGTTCCAAAGCGGCACCCTGCGAGGCAGGGCCGCCTCCGTCGAGAGTGAGACCGAGTGATGCAGAAGACAGGAGCCGGCGCCGATCTGGCGTGGCTGCTCGACGACCTGGTCAAGCGGGTCAACGAGGCGGAACACGCGATCGTGCTGTCCGCGGACGGGCTGCTGATGGCGCAGTCCCAGGACATCGGCCGGGATGACGCGGAGCACCTCTCCGCGATCGCGGCGGGTATCCAGAGCCTGGCCAAGGGCGCGGGAGAGCGGTTCGGCGGCGGCGCGGTCCGCCAGACCATCATCGAGATGCGGTCGGCCTTCCTGCTGGTCACCGTCGCCGGGCAGGGAGCCTGCCTGGCGGTGCTCAGCAGCGAGGACGCCGACGTCGGCCTCATCGCCTACGAGATGGCCATGATGGTCACCAAGCTGGGGCACCATCTCTCCACGCCCGCCCGGGTGACGGAGTCGGCGTGAAATACCCGCCTCAGGAGCCCGAGCATGAGCGCTGGATGGATGAGAGCGCCGGCCCGTTGGTCAGGCCGTATGTGATGACCAGCGGCCGGCTCCAGCCGGTCCGCGGGGAATTCGACCTGATCACCCTGGTCGAGGCGACCGGTCCCGCTCCGGCGGTCGGCATAGGCCTCGGACCGGAGCACCTGTCGATCCTCCGCCTCTGCCAGACGATGATGTCGGTGGCCGAGATCACGGCCCACCTGGACCTGCCGACCGGCACGGTCCGGGTGCTGTTGGGAGACCTGCTCGACCGTGGTCTCGTCACCGTCCAGGAACCCCAACCGGAGATCGACATGCAGGACCTCAGGATGTACCAGGCGGTGATCGATGGCCTCCGCGCCCTCTAGCACGTCCGGGACGCGCCGCAAGATGCCCACCGCCATCAAGATCCTGGTGGCGGGGGGCTTCGGCGCGGGGAAGACGACCCTGGTCGGCGCCGTCTCGGAGACCGAGCCGCTGCGCACCGAGGAGGTGCTCACCGACCGCGGGGTCGGGGTCGACGACCTCGGCGGGGTGGAGACCAAGCGGACCACCACGGTGGCGATGGACTTCGGCCGGATCACCTTCGGCGAGGAGTTCGTCCTCTACCTGTTCGGCACCCCGGGCCAGGAGCGCTTCTGGTTCATGTGGGACGAGGTGGCGCTCGGGGCGCTCGGGGCGGTGGTGCTGGCCGACACCCGGAGGCTGGCCGACTGCTTCCCCGCGATCGACTACTTCGAGCGCCGCGGGACCCCGTTCATCGTGGCGGTCAACTGCTTCGACGGCGCGCGGAAGTACGACGCCGACGAGGTCAAGCAGGCGCTGCAGATCGGCGACGGCATCCCGGTGCTGCTGTGCGACGCCCGCCTGAAGGAGTCCAGCAAGGAGGTGCTCATCACCCTGGTGCAGCACGCCATGCGCATGAGGGCGGCCCGCTAGGGGCCGCCCGGGGGCTCAGTCGCAGCCCTCGAACTGCGGGACGGTGGCAGCGGTCTTCAGCCCGGTCGGCGCGAACCACCGGGTCAGGAGCCGCTCCGCCGTCCCGTCCTGGTACATCCGGGTGAGGGCGCGGTTGACCGCCTCGCAACCGCCGATGTCGTCCTTGTGCAGCCCGATGCCGTACTTCTCGTCGGTGAACCTGGCGTTGACCATGCGGAAGGCGTCGGGCTGCCGCATGGCGAAGCCCGCGAGGATCAGGTCGTCGGTGGTGACGGCGTCGAGCTCGCCGTCCAGGAGGAGCTGGACGCACTCGCCGTAGGTCCCGGCGTCGACGAGCCTCGCCCGGACGCCCAGCTCCTCCACGACCCGCTTCCAGGAGTTGGAGCCCTCGCTCTTGCACAGCCTGCGGTCCCTCAGGTCCCGCGGGCCGCGGATCCCCTTCTCCTCCTCGCGGACCATGATGTCCTGGTGGGCCACGTAGTAGGGGCCCGCGAAGCCGACCACGGTCTTGCGCTGCGGGGTGATGGAGTAGCTGGCCACGACCAGGTCGACCTTCCGCTCGGCCAGGAACTCCTCGCGGTCGTTCGAGGTGAGCCCGACGAACTCGACCCTGTCGGCCCCGAGCCGCCGGGCGACGTAGGAGGCGACGTCCACGTCGAAGCCCTGGAAGGAGCCGTCGGGCACGCGCAGCCCGATGCCCGGCTGGTCGTACTTCACCCCGACTTTGAGGACCTTCCTGCCCTCCACGCCGGAAGAGCCCTTCACGCCGCAGGAGGCCAGGGGCAGGACGAGGACGGCGGCCAGCAGGGCGGCCAGGAGGCGTCTGGGAACGGTGCAGGTCAACGGTACTCCGCGAGTCTGGGCCGTACGCCCACGACGATGAGGACGGCCAGGACGAGGCCCGCCGCGGGCAGGCCCCGGTTCCAGCCGTCGAGGGCGGCGGCGCCGGCGTCGACCTCGCGCTCGAAGTCGGCGTTCCGTTTCGCGATGAGCTTGCTCAGCTCGAGGTCGTAGGCGGTGAAGAGCTCGGACATGAGGCCGGTGCGCAGGATGAGGGCCTCCCGGTCCCGGCCCTCGCGCACCAGGCCGCGCATCGCCTCGTCCTGCTGCTGGAAGGCCCGGTAGCGGACGAGCACCTCGGCGTGGCGCGGCACGCCGCCCAGGAAGCCCAGCTCCGTCGGCTGCGAGGCCAGCCCCCGGTAGTAGTCGGCGAGGCTGCCGACCTCCCGGTAGGCGATGGCCTGGGAGGTGTCGAGGTAGACCTGCGCGTAGGTGTCGGCGCGCCGGGGATCGAGGAGGAAGCGGGTCTGGTCGGCGGCGGCGGTGTTGCTGATGGCCCGGGCGCGGGTGAAGGCGAGGGTCGGGTCGAAGCCCTCCTCCTTGGCGTCGTGCAGGTGCGCAGAGGAGCTGCCCAGGACGAGCAGCGCCCAGCCCGCCAGCACCAGCGTCAGCGCGGTGGCCAGCGCCAGCGCCGGGTTCACCAGCCGCCGGAAGCGGCGGGTGAGGTAGATCTGGAGTCCCGCGAGCGCGGCCAGCAGCAGCACCGAGGCGACGCCGACGGTGACCCGGGAGCGCAGGACGTGCGAGCGCTCGTCCGCGTACGCGCGGCGGACGACGCTCGCGTTCTCCAGGGTGAGGTTGTAGGCCTTGGGGAGGATGTCCAGCCGCATCAGGTCGGTGGCCTGCCGGTAGACGTCCAGGACCTCCTCCGGCGGCGGTCCGGCCGGGTGCGCGGCCTGGTCGCCGAGGAGGAGCGCGCGGGAGGCGAGCTGCTCGTACGTGCCGAGGCGGTCCAGGATCTCCTGGACGGTGCGCCGGCTCGCCGTGTCCGTCCCGGCGATCTCGAAGGCCTGCAGCAGCGCCCGGTGGGCCTCGCCCCGCCGGTCGCTGTAGAGGGCCTCGGAGCGGTCCCGGCCGACGCCCAGGTCGTGCTCGCGGCCGATGAGCAGCGTCCCGGCGAGCTGGGTGTCCATGTCGCTGAGCGCGAAGTACAGGTGCCCGGTGTGCACCACCTGCGGCCCGGCGTCCTCGCCGACCAGCCGCACGCCCTGGCGGGCCGCCTCCAGGCCGGTGGAGACCGCGGCGACCAGGACGATGACGGCGACCAGACCCGCCGCCGTCCAGCCCCGGATGCGGCCGGGCACGGTCCGTGGGACCGCTCCGCGCCCGGTCAGCCGCCGCAGTGTCTTGCTGGCGGCCTTGCCGGCGGCCTTGCCGGCGGCCTTGGCGGCGGGGCCGGTCACGAGGGGGACTCTTCCCGGCCCGTGCCTTCTCGGGCCGGTTCTCCGCGCAGCTCGACCGTGGTCCAGGCGCCGAGGTGGATGCGGTCGCCCTCGCGGAGCGGGATCTCGGCGCCGGGGGAGAGCGGGGCGGCCGCCTCGTTCAGCCGGGTGCCGTTGGCCGAGCCGGGGTCGATCAGGGACCAGCCGCCGCCGCGGGCGAGCAGGACGGCGTGGGTGCGGGAGACGGCGGGGTCCCGGCTGGTGCCGGCCAGGTCGATGTCGGGGACGGTGCCGCGCAGGGCGCTGCGCCGGCCCAGCAGCACCCGGCCGCCGGTGAGGGGGAGGCTCCGCTCCGCTCGCCGCGGCGGGCGCGGCAGCCGTCCGGCGTCGGGCCCGCTCTCGGCGAGGACCTGCCGGTGGTAGTCGTGGTCGGTGCTGATCACCACGTGCCACCGGAACCCGGCGGCGTCCCGCGGCGCGGGCCGCGGGCCCGGCACGCCGGTGGCGAAGTCGTGGCCGCAGCCCTCGCAGAAGCGTCCGAAGCCGGGCAGGCCGCATTCGGGGCAGGGGGTGTCCACGGCGACGGCGGGGACGGGCCGTGGGGGCTCGGCGCGGGAGGCGCCGCGGCGCAGCCGGAAGGTGCAGGTGGTCTCGTCGCCCTCGATGACCCGGCTGAGCACCGTGGCCAGCGGGACGTTTCCGTGGGCGCGGGCCAGCCGGAGCGCGCCGTCCAGCTCGACCGCGGCGGTCCCGGCGTCCCCGGCCTGCCGGGCGTCCAGCCCGGCCCGGATCCGCGCCGCGAGCTCGCTCTGGCCGGTGTAGTGGGCGACCCTCGCGTCGATGCGGGTGCACCGGGTCCGGTCGTCGGTCCACTCGGCGAACACGTCGGCGGCGCCCGACGGGCCGCCGTCGAGGAGCGAGATCCGGGCCGCGCGCATCCGCAGGCCGAGTTCGTGGGCGGGGACCCGCAGGCGCAGGTGGTACTCGCGGGTCTCGCGGCGGCCCCAGCGCCCGGTGGGGTGGTCGAAGACGCGCGGGGCGCTCTCGGAGGCGCTCCCGGTGAGGTCCTCCTCGGCCGGCAGCACCTGCCTGAGGGAGCGGAGGGAGACTCCGCGCGGCACCGTCACCCGCAGGAGGACGTCCCCGTCCGGCTCGTCGGGGTCGCCCGTCCCGGTGACGGAGACGATCGCGTGGAGGTCCGTCCCGCCGTCGGGCAGGTAGCGGTTCTGGTCCACGGAGACGGTGAAGGCGGTCCTGGTGGTCATAGTTCGAGGCCGTCCCCTTCGACCGGGATGATCGCGACGGTGATGTTGTCGTGGCCGCCGCCGTTGAGCGCGGCGCGCACCAGCTCGCGGGCGACCGACAGCGGGGTGCGGCTGCCGCCCCGGTGCCCGGTGAGCGGCCCGGAGACCGGGTCGGCCAGCGGGTCGGCCAACGCGGCGGCCAACGCCAGCGGCGAGGCCATGTAGTTCCAGAGGCCGTCGGTGCAGACCACCAGCACGCCGGGCACCTCGGGCGCGTAGACCCGCACGTGCACGTCGATCTCCCTGGCGTCGGCGCCCATCCAGCCGACGAGCATGTGCGCTCTGCGGTCGGAGTAGGCCTCCGCCTCGGTCATCATGCCGTGGGCGATGACGTGCTCGGCCCAGGAGTCGTCCTCGGTGAGCAGTTCGTCGCCGGTCGCGCCGATCCAGTAGGCGCGGCTGTCCCCGATCCAGCCGACGGTGATGACGGGCCGGCCGTCGGCCTCCCCGGTGACCGCCGAGATGTAGGTGCAGGCGGGGGCGGAGGACCGGTCGGCGGTGAGGCCCGCCACGGCCTTGGCGGCCTCCAGCGCGGCGGTGCGGGTGGCGTCGCGCGGGTCGGAGCCGGCCTCCAGCTCCCGGGTCAGGACGGCGATGCCGGTGCCGACGGCGGTGCGGGAGGCCTCCTCGGGACGGGGGGAGGCCGAGACGCCGTCGGAGACCACCGCGGCCAGGCCGCCGGGGACGCGGCACAGCTCCATGCCGTCCTGGTTGGTGCTGTGCCGCAGTCCGCGGTCGCTCACCGCGGCGGCGTCGCCGCCCAGGTCGATCTCCCGGTGGTCGGCGGTCTCCGGCCACGGCTCTGCGCCCGTGCGCAGCCGGTGGCCGCAGGCCTCGCAGAACAGGTCGCCGGCGAGGACGGGGGCGGAGCAGGAGGGGCAGGGCATCGGAGTCCGTTCGCTGGGAGGGTCAGAACAGGGTTCTGGGACGGATGGCGTTGGCCCGGGTGACCAGGGCGTGGCGTTCGGGGGGGTCGTCGGCGAGCCGGGCCAGGGCCCGGTAGGCGCGTTCAAGGCCGCGGCGCAGTTCCTCCTCTGTCAGGCGGACGCCCAGGATCCGGGCCCGGGACGGATTCCCGGCCATCACCCGGTCCAGGGCCGAGTGAAGGATCTCGGCGGACAGCCGCCAGTGGCGCTGCGCGTCGAGGCCCAGACGGCTGAGACGACTGGCGGCGTCTATCAGTTCACGCTCGGACAGACCGGTAGGTTCCCGACCGGAAATGATCAGGTGGACGGCGGCGATCCGGGCGCTCGGAAAGTGGCTGGAGGCCGGGGGGACGGCGTCGAGCGCGGCGATGGCGCCGGCCCGGTCCCCGGCGGCGGAACGCACCCTGGACAGGCCGAAGGCGGCGCTCACGTACGTCTGGTCGGTGCGCCAGACGGTCTGGTAGTAGCGCTCGGCCTCGGGCAGGCGGCCGAGCAGTTCGTGGCAGAAGCCGAGGGCGAGTTTCGGGGCGGCCTCGCCGGGCGTGAGGTCGTAGAGGTCGTCGAACCGGTGGCGGGCCTCCCGCAGCTCCCCCGCGCCCAGCGCGGACACCGCCCGGTACCACTCGGACCGCCAGTCCTCGCGCAGTCCGGCGAGGATCAGGCGGGCGGAGTCGTGGTCGTCGAGTTCCAGATGGGCCAGCACCCGGCGCAGCCGGAGGTCGGGGGAGTCGGCGGGGGCGGAGGCCAGCGCGGCCAGCAGGGCGCGGGGGTCGTCGACGGTCAGCGACGCCAGGAACCCGGCGGACCCGTCCGAGGGGCGGGGCAGGGGGGTCGGCAGGGCCAGCAGCGCGGCCCGGGGCGTGAGCCGCTCGGCGGGGATGCGGCGTTCGGGTCCGAACAGGGCGGAGGGGGCGGGGCGCGGCCGCCCGTCCTGGGCCGAGAGCACCTCGCGCAGCACCCCGGTGAGCTGCTCGGCCATCTCCTGGGCGTCCTGGAAGCGCGAGTAGGGGTCGCGGGCGGTGGCGCGGCGCAGGAGGCGGTCGTAGGACTCGTGCTCGCGCAGCACCGGGACCTGCTCGCGGGGCGGCAGGCTCGCCGCGTACTTGGTGGTGTGGCCGTGGAAGGGGAAGCTGAGCACGGCCAGGGCGCGGCCGACGGTGTAGAGGTCCGAGGCGACGGACGGGCCGAGCCCGGCGATCTCGGGAGCCTGGTAGCCGACCGTGCCGTAGACGGCGGACTCGGTGTCGTCCATGCGCCTCACCCCGCCGAGGTCGATCAGTTTGAGCTGCTCTTCGGACTGGATGGCGTTGTCGGGCTTGAAGTCGCAGTACAGGAGGCCGAGGGAGTGCAGGTAGCCCATGGCCCGCAGCACCTCCAGGGCGTAGGCGATGGCCTGGCCGAGGGGGAGGGCGGCGCCCTCGCCGTGCTCGCGGCGGTGCTCGTGCAGGACGTCCTTGAGGGCGTGGCCGCCGACGTACTCCATGACGATGTAGCCGAGCATCCGCAGGGTGCGCGGGTCGGGGTGCTGGACGAAGTTGTAGATCCGGACGATGTTGGGGTGCTCGACCTCGGCCAGGAACGCCTTCTCCGCGGCGGCCACCGCGCCGGCCTCGGGGTCCTCGGTGTCCAGCAGGCCCTTGAGTACCACCCAGCGGTCGCTGACGTTGCGGTCGCGGGCCAGGTAGATCCAGCCGAGGCCGCCGTGGGCGAGGCAGCCGAGCACCTCGTACTGGCCGCCGACGAGGTCGCCGGGGCGCAGCTTGGGCAGGAAGGAGTAGGAGGCGCCGCAGCGGGGGCAGAAGCCTTCGGCCCGCCCGGGCCCGCCGTCGCGGCCGCGCCCGACGGCCTCGCCGCAGCGGCAGTAGCGTTTGCGCTCGGCGACGACGGGGTCGGCCAGTACGGCCTCGGCGGGGTCCTTGTAGGGGACGGGCGGGACCTCGACCAGGCCGGCGCCGAGCAGCCCGCGCCGGGACTTGCCGCTGGCCGACCCGCCGGTGCTGCGGGCGGTGCTGCGGGCCGTGCTCGTCCAGGTTCCGGGGTGCTGGGAGCCGGTGCGGGGGAGTCCGTGGTCGGGGTGGGTGAGGCCTTCCGGTGGCGGTTCCGGGGCCAGCCCGCATTCCAGGCAGTAGCCGTCCGCCACGGTGCCGGCGCATTCGGGCCAGGCGCAGCTCGTGTTCATGGTCCGGGGTCGTCCTGGCCGCTCAGGAAGATCTCCGCAGTACTTTGCCCCACTTGTCCTGGCTCTCTGTAGGTCGCCCTAGCTGATATAGGTATCAGCCGGTTTGGTGTTGAGGCCAGTCCCGGGGTGCCGTTCGGCCGGGGGCGGACGGGGCGGGAGTCCCTGCTCAGACCCCCAGCGACTTGGTGATCATGGGCCAGGAGCGCTTCAGGCCCCGCCGGAAATAGGGCCAGGTGTGGGTGCCCCTGGCGTAGAGGTCGGCGGTGACGGGGATCTCGAGCCTGCGCAGCCGGGCGACCAGAGGGGCCGTCGTGTAGTGGCAGAACGCCTCGGCGGGGTCGGCGGCGTGGGCGGTCTCGGGATCCAGCGGCCCCTTCTCGCCGTTGCGGGCGCAGGAGATGTAGAGCCTGGTGCCGCGGAGCCCCCTGGCCCGGCTGAGCGGGTCGTGCGCCTCCCAGACGTCCCGGTTGAGCTGGGGCTGCCCCCACATGAGGAACTTCTCGGCGCCGGAGCCGGGGATGCCGGTCAGCAGCACCTCGGGGGCGCCGGGCACCAGGGTGGCGCCGTAGCCGCTGAAGCTGCCGGTGAACGCGAACATGCCGGGGTGCCGGGCGGAGTAGATCAGCGCTCCGTAGCCCCCGGCCGACAGCCCGGCGACCGCCTGCCGCCTGGACGCCCCGTAACGGCTCATCAGGATGCCGCGCAGCTCCTTCAGGTGGAAGGTCTCCCACTGGGGGCCGACCAGCCAGTCGGTGTAGCCTCCGCCGCTGCCGCCCTCGGGCATGACGACCATCATCCGGTGCCGGGCGCTCCTCGTGATGATGTCGGACTTCTCGGACCATGCCCGGTAGCCGTCGTTCCCGCCGTGCAGGAGCCACAGCAGCGGCCATTTCCGCTTCCGGTTCCAGCCTTTGGGCAGGACGAGCCTGACCTTCATGTTGCGCCGCATCGCGGGGGAGGCGATCGTCAGGTCGCGGACCCGGGAGCTCAGCTTCTTCTCCGAGACGACCCGCGCTCCCGCGGCCCCGGCGGGACCGGCGAGGAGGGCGCCGCCGGCTCCGGCCGAGAGCACCGCGGCCCTGAGGAGGTCACGCCGCTGCCACATCGGAATCACACTCCTGGAAACGAGAACGTCTTCGGTGGGGGAACGCAGGAACCTAACGCACCGGCATCCCGGACGGAACGCACATTTTGCTGAATTTCGGGCAGGTGGCTCGGCGGCGGGGGAGTGGACTCCCGGCGGAGTCCCCGTTCAGCGGCTGACCCGCCGCGTCAGGAAGGCGTCCAGGCCGATGGCGTGGGCCATGGCCCGGGCGCCCTCGTCGTTGGGGTGCAGGCCGTCCCCGCAGTGCAGGTCCGGATGGAAGCGGGAGGGCCGTTCGGGGTCGCGCACGGCGGCGTCGATGTCCAGGCAGGCGTGGTACTCCGGGGTCCGGCGGATCCAGTCGTTGACGGCCTCGCGGATCCGGTCCCCCTTCTCGGAGTGGTAGCCGGGGAAGGTGGTCCCGGCGTAGGGCGGCAGGGTCGCGCCGATCGGAGCCACCCCCGCCTCCCGCGCCAGGCGGGCCAGGGTGGTGAAACCCGCGATCATCTCCTCGGCGCCGGTCTTGGGCTGGCCGAGCATCGCCGGCAGGCCCAGATCGTTGATCCCCAGGGCGATGATCACGTGGGTGAGGCCGGGGACGGACAGGACGTCCGGCTGGAAGCGGAGCAGTCCCGCGGGCCCGAAGCCGTTGCGCAGCAGGCGGTTGCCGCCGATGCCGAGGTTGAGGACGGGCAGGCCGAGGCGGCGGGACAGGTGGTCGGGGTAGCGCTGGTGGGCTCCGGGGGTGGTGCCGGAGCCGTCGGTGAGGGAGTCGCCGAACGCGGCGACGACGGGCTCGTCTCCGGAGCGTTCCAGCCGGAGGTCCACCCCTTTGATCCAGTAGAGGGAGGCGATCTCCTCCGCGAGGCCGGGCTCGGGGTCGGCGGCGGTGTTCCCGGCGGCGACGTAACCGGTCTGCAGGGCCTCGGGGTGGTTGGTGGCCAACCCGCTGTCCTCTACTACGTAAAGGCTGATCGCGAGCTCGGCGTCGTCGGGGACCTCGAAGTCGGTGAGGTCGCTGACCACCTCGGTGCCGGCCACGATCTCCACCGACTTCGAACCACCGAACGACAGCCTGATCTGGTCCTCGGCGATCCGCCCGCCGCCGAGATGGCGGCCTACCCGGGCCTCTCCGATACGCAGCGGGCCGCTGCCGAACTGGTTGCTCAGCCACACCCGCAGCTGCGGTCCGCCGCGGTGCAGGTGGACGACCTGCCGCACGGTGCGCCCGCTGAACCCGCCGCGCGGTTTGGTGAAGCTGAGGCCGTCGTAGGGGCTGACCATCGCCGCCCGGTGCGCGGCCACCCACTGCACGCCCATGTGCACGCTCCTCTCATTTCTGGAGAAAATTTCGATCATCGCATATGCCCACCAGGCAGGCACTCGGTTGTGTATTGCCCACTTGGCCATGATTTTGTCGGGCGGGCGTGTGATATCCGTCCCAGGATCACCGAGGTTACGCCGATGACGGGCGAGGGGAAGGGACGGCCGCCGGACGTCCACCTGCCGCCGGTGGCCCCGCCCTGAGGGCGACGGTCGGCCGGGCCGGTCCCGGTGAGCGCCTCCTTCCGGTCCCGCAACGCTTCAGCGTCCCGTTCCACGCCGTACAGACCACTCCGGCCCAGCCAGAGATCTGGCTGGGCCGGAGTGGTCTTCATGGGTTCGACGTGGAGCGATCAGCTGTTCTTGGAAACGCGGCGCCAGTGGTCGTTCTTGTCATGGCACTTGTCGCCCCTGTCGCGACATTTATTGTTCCTGTCGCGGCACTTGTAGTCCCTCTCGTGGCACTTGTCGCCCCTCTCGTGGCACTTGTCGCCCCGGTCGCGGCACCTGTCGCGGCACTTGTAGTCCCTCTCGTGGCACTTGTCGCCCCTCTCGTGGCACTTGTCGCCCCGGTCGTGACACCTGTCGCGGCACTTGTCGTCTCTGTCGCGGCACTCGCCGTGGTCACCCTTCGGTCCTGCGGGTCCTGCGGGTCCTGCGGGTCCTGCGGGTCCCGCGGGTCCCGCGGGTCCCGCGGGTCCTCCCGGTCCTGCGGGTCCTGCGGGTCCCCCGGGTCCTGCGGGTCCCCCGGGTCCTGCCGGCCCGGGCTGTCCTGCCGGACCCTCAGGTCCCGCGGGTCCCGCGGGACCACCCGGTCCCGCCGGTCCTGCGGGTCCACCGGGTCCCGCCGGTCCTGCGGGTCCACCGGGTCCCGCCGGTCCTGCGGGCCCACCCGGTCCCGCGGGTCCACCCGGACCTGCCGGCCCCTCGGGTCCTGTCGGCCCGGGTGATCCTGTCGGTCCGGGTGGTCCTGTCGGTCCGGGAGGGGAGCACTGGGGTCTGGTGATGACGTTGTTGTCAAGGGTGACCGCGCCGTTGCGGGCCAGCGCCCGGCCGGCGATGGTGGTGCCGGTCGTCACCGAGATCGAGGTGAGGGCGAGGATGTTGCCGACGAAGGTGGAGTTCGTTCCCAGCGTCGCGGAGCTGCCCACCTGCCAGAAGACGTTGCATGCTCGGGCGCCGTTGATGAGCCTGACGCGGCTGGCCGATCCGGTGATGAGCGTGGAACCGATCTGGAAGATGAAGACGGAGCTGGGGTCACCCTGGCCGTCGAGAGTGACCGTGCCCGTCAGCCCGATGGAGGACGTGGCCGTGTAGACGCCGGAGACGAAGGTCTGACCGACGAGGTCGCCCGAGACGGAGCCGGTCGAGGGTCGCCCGGCGGCGTCGTTGTACGCGGTGGTCAGGTCGGATTGCGCTTGGAGGGCGACGGCGTCGGCAACGTGCTCCGCCCCGATCACTATGCCGGGAGGGAACCCGGTCACCGCGCTGCCCGGGCTCACGCCCAGGTCCCCGATGATCTTGCTGGGACCGGTGTTCGTGACCGTGGTTCCGGCCAGAACCGCGAAGCTTTCGGCAGTTCCCAGATCCACTGGAGCCGTCGCGGCGCGCGCGCTGGACTGCACAGCGATGGTCAGGGCTATCACCGGGAGGATTGAGAAGGCCGCCGCCAGCCGAGAGCGCCAGGGCGAACTTCGCGGTGAACTCCGCGAGACGCGAGTGAGGATAGTTTTCATTTAGCGAATCTTTCTCCTATTAACGAGTACCGGACATCCCCGTCTGTCGCGTTTGTGAAGACGCAGAGCCGTCACAGTCGGGCGATTCACTGACCAATCACAACTTCCCTCGTGGAGTGATCAGTGGTGCGTGAAACCCGGATATTCCTGCGCGGTGAGTCGCACACCGCTGTTTTCTCCAGGGAGCGCGGGCGTGAACCACTGAGAATTGCAAACACACAGTTATCGATCTTCAAACGGCTGCCGAGAAAGTCGTCGAATAGGTCGAGATCAATGATTTCACCGAAGTGAATGATTCGACGCCTGTCCGCCTGGCCGAGCGTTTTCTGCGGCTATCTCGATCGGCGTCATGTCGCGGAATGCCGGAAAGGTATCCGCTGGTAGGGGACGTGGTGAATGGGGGTGTCGCCAGCCGTTCGACCTGGTCCCTGTGGGCGTCGGAGTAGTGCCTGGCCGGCACCGGAACGTCACCTAACGGTCTTCGGTAGGGGTGGACGTCTCATCGGTTCCAGCCGAAAAACCGGAAACGCGAAAACCGCCACATCTGGAAAATAGGAGGCCCTAGAGAAGAGTCAAATGGCGCGGCTCTATCGAGTGGAAATCGTGTCAATGAAACGACGTGAAAATCTGATCGCCTGCGCCGCTCGTCATGAATCCGTCCATGACCGGCCTATCGCTGTTGCGTAATAGTCGCTGGGGGGCCGGATGTATTGAAATCGCCGACTCGGGGGTGGGCGGGGTGGTGCGTGGTGAGTCGCCGAGGACGCCGGTCTTCCGTGGCGAGGCAGGGAGGTGCCGCCTCGTCGCGACATAAAACAAGCAAGCGATTGGTAAGTGGCATCTGCCGACTTGTGCTCTTTCCGGGTAGGTACGTGATATGCGGGTATGGATGTGATATGCGCCTGTTCGAGGATCGGCTGTTCCAGCAGTTCGCCGACCGCGCGCTGATGACCATGACGGGCGGCGGCGCCGAGTACGGCGAGTGCGCCCTGACGGCCTCCCGGATCACCGGGAGGGACGCCGACGGCTGGCACCGCGAGTGGACGGCGACCGCCGACATGGTCGCCGAATGGGGCGCCCGCAGCGACGACAAGGGACACGCCGTCAGCGCCGCCGAGGCCTACCACAGGGCTTCCACCTACTACCGCGTGGCGAACTTCCCGCTCTTCGGCAGCCCCGTGGACCCGCGCCTGGCCGAGACCTTCCGCAAGGAGTTCGACGCCTTCGGGCGCTCGGCGGAACTGCGGCGCCTGCGCCCCATGGAAGTCCCCTACGAGGACGTCGAACTGCGCGGCTACCTCTGCCTCGCGGCCAAGGACGAGACTCGCCCGACCGTGGTCGCGGTCAACGGATACGACTCCAACCTCCACGAGATGTACTGGTCCCACGCAATTCCGGCATTGAAACGCGGATACCACTGCCTGCTGATGGACGGGCCGGGCCAGGGCCGCAATCTCATCGAGTACGGCCTGCACATCCGCCACGACTGGGAGCACGTCCTGGGGCCGATCCTCAAGCGGCTCCTCACCTACGGGGAGGTCGACCCGGACCGGCTGGTCGTCATGGGCTGGAGCTTCGGCGGCTACCTGGCCTCGCGCGGCGTGGCGGGCGACCCCCGGGTGAAGGCGCTGGTCGTCGACCCCGGCCAGTGGGACCAGATCGACCTGCTGCGCGAGGAGGCCCCCTTCCCCGACGAGATCAAGAACGCCCTCCCGGACGTCGACCCGGCCGACCTGGCGCCCTACCTGGAGCCGTTCCTGGAGGACCGGGTGCACCGCTGGCAGCTGGTCCAGCGCGGCCAGTGGATCCACGGCGTGGACTCGCCCGCCGAGTACATCCTGGACCTGGCCCGCTACAACATCTCCGAGGTCGTGGAGGAGATCACCTGCCCGACCTTCGTGGGCGCCACCGAGGCCGACCTGCTGTCCGCCCGGGCCGGCACCTTCTACGCCCGCCTCCCCGGCCCCAAGACCTTCAGGGCCTTCACCCGGGCCGAGGGAGCCGCCGGCCACTGCGAGCTGTGGAACCGCTCCCGCTTCACCCAGCAGGCCTTCGACTGGCTCTCCGAGACCCTCCGCTGGCCGGTCTCCCGCCCCCTCTTCTGACCTGACGGGGTCCGCCCCTTCGCCTCCGGGAGCCTTTCGCGCCGAAAACAGTAGTCATGTACATAGTAGCCATGTACATTAAATGGCATGAGTGAGAGAGGGACGCCCGGCCACCTGGTGTGGCGGCTGGCCATGAAATGGCGGGTCGCCGTCGACCGGGCGCTGGCGCCGCTGGGGCTGACGCACGCGCAGTACGTGCTGCTGTCCTCGCTGTACGGGATGCGGCGCGACGGGCTGCGGCCCAGTCAGCGCGAACTGGCCGACCACGCGGGGATGGAGGCGCTGTACGTGTCCAAGCTGGCGCGGACGCTGGAGGCCGACGGGCTCATCGCGCGGACACGCGATCCCGTCGACACCCGGACGGTGCGGCTCGAACTGACCGAACGAGGGCACGAGGCCGTCCGGCCCGCCCTCGACACCGTCCGGGTGCTGCTGGAACGGCTGCTGGCCCCGCTGGGCGGCCGCGACGATCCGCGCACCGAGGAGTTCGTCCGGGACCTGACGGCCCTGCTGGACGCCCCTCTCGACACCCCGACCCCCTAGAAGGGACCCCGCATGCCCGAAGTGAACGTTCTCGACTCGACCATCCACTACCGGGACTCCGGAACGGGGACGGACTTCGTCTTCCTCCACGGCAACCCGGGCTCCTCGCACCTGTGGCGCGACGTCCTGCCCGGCGTCGGGCCCGGCCGGCTGCTCGCCCCGGACCTCATCGGCATGGGGCTCTCCGGAAAACCGGACATCCCCTACCTGTTCGCCGACCATGCCCGCTATCTGGACGCCTGGTTCGACGCGCTCGGCCTCGACCGCGTCGTCCTCGTCGGGCACGACTGGGGCGGCGCGCTCGCCTTCGACTGGGCGGCCCGCCATCCCGAGCGCGTCCTCGGCCTGGCGTTCCTGGAGAGCATCGTCAAGCCGATGGCCTGGGAGGACCTCTCACCGCAGGCGCGCGCCCGCTCCGAGGCCATCCGCACGCCCGGCACCGGCGAGAAGATGATGCTCGACCAGGACCTCGCCGTCCGGCAGGCGTTCACCGGCGGAGTGCTCACCCCGCTGGAGGCGGCGGACCTGGAGGCCTACCTCGCCCCCTACCCGACCCGCGACAGCCGCCGCCCCCTGCTGGCCTGGGCCCGGCAGATGCCCCTCGGCGGCGAGCCCGCCGAACTCGTCACCCGGATCGAGGCCTACGACGCCTGGCTGGCGAAGAGCCCGGACGTCCCCAAGCTCCTGATGACCTTCGAAGGCTCGCCGACCCTTCTCGTCGACGAGAGGATGGCGGCCTGGTGCACGGCGAACATCGCCTCCCTCGAGACCGTCCACTGCGGCGAGGCCGGCCACCACGCCCCCGAGGACCGTCCCGGGGAGATCGCCGCCGCGGTCTCCGCCTGGGCCGACCGCCACGGCCTGCGCTGACCCCGAAGGGGAAAATTTCTCCGCTGATTTCCCGTGTCCGGCGGGGCCGGGCTTCCGTCCGGGTATCTCCCCGGGGACCGGAACCGGCCTGCGGGCCGCCTGCGGGAGGGGAGCGATCGTGCACCACGAGATCGGGGAGCTGGGGAGCGACCCCTTCACCGTCGTCGCCCCGGACGACGCCGGGAGGCCGGAGCACGGCCCGTTCGTCCTGATCGACGAGCAGGGCACCCCTTACGGGGTGGCGGGGGAGGACGGACGCGTCCTCCCTGTGGCCGTCGCCCCGTCCACGGCCACCCTGGACGAGCTCGTGAAGAGCGCCGTCGGCTTCATCTTCCTGGAGGAGAAGGAGATTCCCGGCATCGTGCTGCTGGGCGAGGACGGGAGGGTCGAGGCCTTCGTCTCCAGGCGGAGGGCCGCCAGGACGCTCGAACTCGTCCGGTTCGACGGAACGCGGGCCGCCTTCGAGAACGGGGGCCCCTCGCCCCAGGGGAAACCGGAAACCGTTCTCCCGGGCGTGAACGTGCGATGCGCCTGCGGCGCCGTCAACTCCTTCGACTACTACGCGCCGAGCCGAGGGGGGGCCTGCTGGAAGGGCCACGCCCTCCGGGCCTGGAGCGGTGGGGTCTGACGGGGCGAAGATACTCGGGTTTCGGACGCCGAAGATTTCCGGATTCACGGCCACGGGCTTTCCGGATGTCTTTTTCATCTCGCGGAACCGCCCTCGCGGCCCCTGCTTCCGAGTCGCGCGCCGATGAAACCGCAGATCCCGGTGATGCGTCTCAGTTATTCACTGGTCTTCGACGAAATCGTCGGTGACGATCTGTTGTGAAAAACTCTGAGGTGGCGGAACCATGACTTCGGCGTTGGCGCTCAACCTGCTGTCCTCGCTTCTCGCCTTTCTTCTGGGAGCCCTGGCCCGAGGGCTCTACGCGCGGTGGAGGTCGATCGGCCCGGCGAGGCGGTTCTGGCGCGTCCAGTCCTCCGAACAGGTGGTCATCGTGCAGTCCGACGGGCCGGGGGGCGACACGCCGCTGCCGACCCTGTACGAGGGCGACGCCATGGCCGCAGCGACTGTGGACCATTATCTGAGCACGGCGCTCGGCGTGAGGACGATCAGGATCGAACGGTCGAAGACCTTTTCCCTGAGACGAGACGCCGACAGCCACCTGGTCGTCATCGGAGGTCCCAACGCGAATGACTTTTACAAGCGGCTCGATGGCCGCCTGGAAATGCCGTACGCATTCGAGCTCTTCCCCCGCAGTGCGAACCTCATACGTCTCTCCGACAATCGGAAGCTCGCCCAGGAGATCGAAGAGGAGAAGACCGTACGGGACTTCGCGGTCATCAGCTTCCTGCCCAATCCCTTTTCTCCCTCCAGGCGCCTGGTCATCCTCGCGGGCTGCGGCACGATGGGCACCTACGCCGCCGCCAAGATGGTGACCTCCACCGGAATCAGGGAGACGGCCGGGTGCTGCCGCGCGGACACCCCCGTCTCCGTGGTCATCGAGGTGGAGATCGTCGACGGCCACATGACGGTCCCCCGGATCGTGGAGACGACCCCCTGGGAACCAGAGGACACCTGACCGCCGAATCGACCTCCGCATGAGGAAGCGGACATCGCCCCGGTGGCGGAGAACACGCCGGAGCCCGACCCCGGGTCCGTAAGCTGGAAGCATGATCTTCATCGTCGTGAAATTCCCCGTGAAGCCCGAGCACGCCGAAGAGTGGCCGTCCCACGTGGAGGCGTTCACCCGGGCCACCCGCGCGGAACCCGGCAACCTCTGGTTCGAGTGGTCCCGCAGCCTGGAGGACCCGAACACCTACGTCCTGGTCGAGGCCTTCCAGGATGATGCCGCCGCGGCCCACGTGGACTCCGACCACTTCCGCGCCGCGATGGAGACCATGCGCCCCCTCGTCCAGCGCGCCCCCGAGATCGTCAGCACCACGATCGAGGGCGCGTCCGGCTGGAGCAGGATGGGCGAGCTGGGCCTCGACTGACTCGGGACCGGCGTCAGACGGCGTGGAGGGCGGCTCGGGCCGCGGCGATCAGGGGGTGGGCTGCGGCGCCTCGGCGGTAGGCGATGCGGGTGCGGCGGCGCGCGGCCAGCGGGGTGAGGACGACGCCGGGCGGCGGGTCGAGCAGGCCGAGGTCGGGAACCAGCGCGACGCCCTGGCCTGCGGCGACCAGGGCGAGGACGGCCCCGAAGTCGTCGGCGTGGTGCCGGATCCTCGGAGTGAAGCCCTCGGCCTCGCAGGCCCGGACGGTCATCGTGTGGCAGAGCGTGCCGGGGGTCGCCGCGATCCACGGGGCGTCCCGGTGGGCGCTCGGCGGACCCGCCGACAGCGCCGCCAGGTGGACGGTCTCCTCCAGCAGCGGTTCGGTCTCCAGCCCCGGATGGTCGGGCGAGGCCGTGAAGTCGTACTCCTGGACGAGTGCGACGTCGAGCGCGTCGGCCCGCAGCGCGTCGGGCACCACCGCCGGATCGAGTTCGCTGACCCGCAGGTCGAGCCCCGGATGGGTCCTGCTGAGCGTCACCAGCGCGGGGGACAGGACGGTCCGCACGGCCGTGGGGAAGGCGCCGATCCGCAGGGTCCCGGTGAGCCCGGTCCGGGAGGCCGCGAGCTCCGCCTCGGCCTCGGCCAGCGCCGCGAGGACCGTCTCGGTGCGCGTCGCGAGCGTCCGGGCCGCGGGGGTCAGCTCGACCCGGCGTCCGGTCCGCTCCAGCAGCGCCACCCCGGCCTCGCGCTCCAGCGCCGCGAGCTGCTGGGAGACGGCCGAGGGCGTGTAGGACAGGGCCTCGGCGACCGCCGCGATCGTCCCGCGATGCGCCAGTTCCCGCAGCAGCCTCAACTTGCGCACATCGAGCATCAGCTCAGCTTACGCTCAACTGAACGAACCTGAACTGGACCTGATGCTCAAGGTCGGGACACCCTCGATCCATGATTTTCACAGGTCTCCACATTCCGCTCATCACGCCCTTCACCTCCTCCGGCACGCTCGCCGAGGACGCCCTGGAGGGCCTCGCCCACACGGTCCTCGACGACGGGGCGTCCGGGATCGTCGCGCTCGGCACCACCGCGGAGGCCGCCTCCCTCACCGAGCACGAGCGCGGCAGGGCCCTGGAGATCTGCGCCGCCGTCTGCGCGGAGCGCTCGGTCCCCCTGACCGCCGGGGTCGAGGGCGCCTCCACGGCCGCGACGCTCGCGGCCCTGACCGCGCTCGACGAGCGTGCGACCGCGGCCATGGTCGGCGTCCCGGCGTTCGTCAGGCCCTCGGAGGACGGAGTCGTCGCCCACTTCGAGACGCTGGCCGCCGCCTCCCGGGTGCCGCTGGTCATCTACCACGTCCCCTACCGGACGGGCCGTCCGCTGAGCGGCCGTACCCTGCTCAGGCTCGCCGCGATCCCGGGCGTCGCGGGGTTCAAGCACGCCGCGGGAGGCGTCGACGAGGCGACGATCACGTTCATGGCGGGCCGTCCGGAGCACACGGCGGTGCTCGCCGGCGACGACCTCTACGTCTCGCCGATGCTGGCGCTCGGCGCGTCCGGCGCGGTCCTCGCCTCCGCCCACCTGGAGACCGCCCGTTTCGCACGGCTCGTCGAACTGTGGCGGACCGGCCGCATCGACGAGGCCCGAACGCTCGGCCACGAGCTGGCGGGCCTGTCGGGCGCGCTGTTCGCAGAGCCCAACCCGGTGGTGATCAAGGCGGTGCTCGCCGCACGAGGCGCCATCCCGACCCCGGCCGTCCGCCTGCCGCTGCTGTCCGCGAGCCCCGAGGCCACCACCGCCGCCCTCCGCCGGATCCCCTGACCTTCGCGCTGTCCGGCCGCACTCGATGCCCGTGGACCGGGTCTTCTAGGGTGCGTGGATGACCAACGACCCTCTCCGTTTCACTGTTCTCGGCTGCGCGACGCCCTACGCGAGCGTGGGCAACCCCTGTTCCGGTTACCTGGTGTCCGGCGGGGGCGCCCGGGTGTGGGTGGACGCGGGCAGCGGGACGCTGGGCGAGCTGCAACGGCATGTCGGGCTGGACGGGCTGGACGCGATCTGGATCTCGCATCTGCACGCCGATCACAGCGCGGACCTTCTCACCGCCTATTACGGCGCGCTCTACGCCGACATCGAGCTCGCGGCGCCGATCCCCCTGTATGGCCCGCCGGGCATCGCCGACCGGCTCGCCCACTTCCTCACCAACACCGACACCCGCAGCCCGATCGAATCCGCCTTCGCCGTCGAGGAACTGCACGACGGGCACCGGGTGCGGGTCGGCGCGCTCACACTGACCAGCCGGGCGGTGAAGCACGGCATGCCCGCCTTCGCCCTGCGCGTCGAGTCCGCGGACCGCTCGCTGGTGTACTCCGGCGACACGGCGCCCTGCCCCGCGCTGACGAGTCTGGCCGAGGGATGCGATGTGCTGCTGTGCGAGGCCGAGAGCGACCGGTCCCCGGCCGAGGGTGAGCGGGTCCACCACACTCCGGAGGACGCCGGGGACACAGCCCGCTCGGCCGGGGCGGGACGGTTGGTCGTCACGCATGTCGGGCGTTTCCTCACCCCGCAGCAGGCGGTGGCGCGCGCCTCGACCCGGTTCGACGGCCCCGTCGACCACGCGGCTCCCGGTGTCACCTTCCCGGTGGAGTGAAGCGCCGCGACTTCGGCGAGGGCGGATCGGTAGCGAAGAGTGAGCGATCTGGTCGTTTAAGTAATGAAAATGGCTATTTGATCACTAAAAGTAGGGGAGCGTGGCAATTCTTTAGGAGATACCGGGCTGGAGTGGCCTTGACATGGGCAGAAGAGACAAAGCGTCGTCATTGTGACGAGGGGCCGCCCGGGAGGCAGCGGGATCGGATATGGGAAATCGGGGGAGACGAGATGGGTTCACTGGTCGTGCTGGGAAGCGTCGGTTTCGGCGGAGAGGATTCGGCCGTGCCGGCGGCCCGGCGGTATGCGCGTGGGCTGCTGGACGGAGAGGGGGTCGACGCGGGGGAGGCGCAGCTCATCGTGAGCGAGCTGGTCACCAACGCGGTGGCGCACGGAGGCGAAGGCGGATTCCGGCTGACGGTGTCGGTCGGAGATGACGTGGTGCGGATCGAAGTGGCCGACTCGGGGGTCGTCGGCAAGGAGCCTCAGGTCCGGGAGGCGGCCGATGAGGACGAAGAGGGACGGGGCCTGCTGATCGTCGACGCGCTGACACGCAGATGGGGCGTGCACGAGGACGGGGACGGGACGGTCGTATGGGCGGAACTGGAAAAACGCCCGGTCTCCTCGGGGCTGGCCGGGGAGACCGGGTGAGAACGGCCGGAAGCACCGGCCGGGAAGCCGAGTTCGACTCCGCCGTGGGACGGATCGAGCCGCCGTGATGTCACGGCCTCGGCGCAGCTGGAGAAGTGCACGCCCTCGATGACGTGGTGGATGAAGGTGGGGCGACGCCGGAAACCGTCGCCGGACGACAGCCCTTCCCCACCGCCCATCGCCGAGACCGCCCCCTACCCCTCCGACGGCCTCAGACCCGGACTCCCCACAGGCCCGAACCCTCCGCGGTCATGACCACGAAGTGTCCTTTTCGGTGCCCGACCAGATCCAGGACTGCTGCCATGGGGTCGAGTCGCGTGCCGACGAGGGAACCGGCTCGTCGCACCAGACGGTGGATGAACATCTCACGATGCTCGGTAGGCATGTATAGATTCACAGGATGATCACCATTGGCGCGCTCGTCGGCAATGCCGCGCTGGAGCTCAGGATCCTCGAATCCGGCACGTCGGGAGCCCTGTCGGAGTCGGTGACCTGGGTGCACAACACCGAGCTTCCCGACCCGTCCCCGTACATCCGGGAAAAGGAGCTGGTGCTGACCAACGGACTGTGGATCGATCAGGTGACGCCGGCCGAGTTCGTGGCGAACGTCAGGCGCGCCGGAGCGGCCGGGATCGTGTTCGGGTTGCGCGCCGAGCGGCCGCGCACCCCGGAAGGCCTGGTCGCGGCCTGCGGGGAGGCGGGTCTCCCGCTGCTGGAGATCTCTCCGGCGGTTCCGTTCACCGCGGTCTCGCACGCGTTCTCCGCGATGTACGCCGACGAACGCCAGCGGGATCTGATCGGCATGGTGCGCCGGGGCGACGCCCTGGCCACGGCGCTCTCCCGGGGGACGGGCGCCTCGGGCGTGCTGCGCGTGCTCACCCGTGACCGCGACCTGCCGCTGGCGGTGGTCGACCGGATGGGACGGCTGCTGGCGGCGGACGGGGCCGAGCTGGACGCCGGGCAGCTGCGGACCGTGGCCGAGGGGCTGGCGCGCCGGCCGCCGGCACTGGAGCTGGACCTGGGGGACGGGCGTGCCGCGCTGTTCCTCGTGGGCGCGGTCGGTGACGTCGACGCGGCGCTCGTCTGCCTGCGGCCGCTGGCCGAGCTGACCGCCACCGAGCGCGACGCGCTGGAGCAGGCCGCCAGGTTCCTCAGCCTGGAAGTGGCCAGGCAGCAGGCCGTGCAGGCCATCGAGATGCGCTTCGCCGGAGAGCTGCTGGAGATGGTGCTGTCCGGTGGGCGGCGCGCGTCGGAGGTGGCGGGCCGGTTGCAGGCGTTCGGCGTGGACCCCACGGGAGCTCTGGCGGTGTGCACGGTGGCTTTCAGCGGGGAAGCCGCCACCGTGCACGGCCTGGCCGAAATGGTCGGCGAGTTCTTCGCGGACGAGGGCGTTCCCGCCGTCGTCGCGGGGGGCACGAACGACGTGGTGGCCGTGCTCGCCTGGCGGGATTCCGAGGACGAGCTGCCCGCGCTGGGGGAACGCCTGGTCGCGAACGTGGCGGAGCGGTCTCCCGGACGGCGCCCCGTGGCCGGTCTCGGTGGTGTCGTCGCGCACGCGGGCGACCTGCGGCAGCCGTTGCTGCAGTCGAGGGAGGCGTGCCGGGTGCTCCGCCGCACACCGGGCGGCCCGGCCGTGCGCGGCTTCCGCGAGCTGGGCACGCACCGGCTGCTGCTCGGGCTGGTGGATCCCGAGACGCTGAGCGCGTTCTCGCGGGACCTGCTCACCCCGCTCCGCGAGCACGACGCCCGGCGCGGCGGCGACCTGGAGCCGACGCTGCGCGCGTTCCTCGACCACGACGGGCAGTGGGCGGCCACGGCCGCCGCACTGCACGTCCATGTCAACACCCTGCGCAACCGGCTGGCCCGTGTCACCGAGCTGACCGGCAGGGACGTGGGGCGCACCGAGGACCGGGTGGACCTGTTCCTCGCCCTGGCCATCGACGCGATGGCATGAGCGGGACGGGACGGCTCAGACGGGATAGACGTCCGGGTCCACGACCGGGGCCTGCGGCCGGCGGGTGGGCAGCCCCGGATCGGCCAGCGCGGCGTCCGCCACGTCACGGCAGCGGGCGAACCGCACGTCCCCGCACTCCAGCGCGTACTCCAGAAGCCTGCGCAGCGCCATCGCCCGGCCCGGCCTGCCGGACAGGAAGGGGTGCATGCAGAGGTTGAACAGGCACCGGTAGTGGCGCATCCCGTCGAGCTCGGCCCGCCACAGCTCCAGCGCCTTCTCCGGCGATTCGATGACCGAGCCGATGTCCGGCGCGGGCAGGAACGCGTACTGCTCCCAGTCGTCGAGCGACCAGTGGACGGGCAGCTCGGCGATGTCGCCCGACGCCGTGGCGACGCGGTAGGGCCGGTCGTCGCCCATGAGGGAGGAGTCGTAGCGCAGGCCGTACTCGGCGACCAGCTCGGCGGTCTGCCAGCTGGCCTCCCACAGCGCGGCCCGATGCCCGGCGACCTCGATGTCCTGGTCGGCGAAGACCGCCAGAGCGCGTTCGAAGTCGGCGCGCTCGTCCTCCGGCGTCATCGAGGTGGGCGGCCGGTGGCTGTAGGAATGGTGCGCCACCTCGTGCCCGCGCTCGACGATCGACCGCGCCAGCCCCGGCCGGTGCTCGGCCACCCATCCCGGCACGAAGAAGGTGGCCGGTATGTCGAGCTCGTCCAGCAGGTCGAGGATGCGCGGCAGCCCGACGTCCGGCCCGTACGCCTGGTGCGACATCGTGCCGGCGTGCCGGGCGTAGCCGCGGCTCCGGGCGAGGATCGGCGTCTCCGCGTCCACGTCGAAGGTCAGCGTGGCGACAGCCGCGGCTCCGCGGTGCCAGCTCTCGCTCATCGGTGCCTTCCTAGCTTCCGGCGGGGGCCGGATGGCGGTTCGCCGCGGTCTGCCGCCAGCGGCGGGCGTTGGCCAGAGTCGCCATGGGCTGCAGCATCATATGGTCGAATCGTTCCAGTTGCCGGTTCTCGGCGACGCACCGCGGGAAGTCGGGGTTGGCCAGCGCGCCCCGGCCGATGGAGAGCAGGTCGGCGTGGCCGTCCCGGAGCACCTGCGCGGCCTGGGGGAGATCGTGCATGCCGCCGTTCGCGATGACGGGCAGGCCGGTCGCCAGGCGGGCCAGGCCCGTGATCGTCGTCTCGCTGTCCAGGCGCGCGGTCTCGATCCAGTCGCGTCCCTCGCTGGCGATGTGCAGGTAGGTCGCTCC
This sequence comes from Actinocorallia aurantiaca, assembly GCF_039533685.1. Classification (NCBI taxonomy): domain Bacteria; kingdom Bacillati; phylum Actinomycetota; class Actinomycetes; order Streptosporangiales; family Thermomonosporaceae; genus Actinocorallia; species Actinocorallia aurantiaca. The sequence goes on from NZ_BAAATZ010000009.1 coordinate 393,748, forward strand.
GGCCTCGGCGAGGGCCGCGAAGATGACCCGGGCGTCGTACGCGCCGCCGGGCCAGCGGTGGACGAAGTCGTTGACCTTGGTCTGCGAAAGCCGTACGCCCACGCAGAACTCCGCGCCGACCTCGGCCCGGATGGCGGCGACCACCTCGGCGGTCAGCCGCACCCGGTTCTCGACCGGGCCGCCGTAGGAGTCGTCGCGTTCGTTGGTGTACGCCGTGAGGAACTGGTCCAGCAGGTAGCCGTTGGCCGCGTGCACCTCGACACCGTCGAATCCGGCCTCGCGGGCGCGTGCGGCCGAGTCGACGAAGCCCCGCACGGCGGCGTCGATGTCGTCCTGGCTCATCGCCTCGGGCGTCGGCCACGGCCCCTGCCCGCCGTACTCCGGCATCTTCTCGCCCAGGGGCGGCACGGCCGACGGGCCCGCCGTGTCGTCGCGGTAGTGGCTGCCCTGGGACAGCGCGCCGGCGTGCATGAGCTGCAGCACGATCCGCGACCCGGCGGCGTGCACCCGCTCGGTGACGCCGAGCCAGGCGGCGGCGTGGGCTTTTGAGACGATGCCCGGCTGGTTGAAGTACCCCTGGCTGTAGAGGGTGTCGGTGTAGGTGCCCTCGGTGATCACGAGGCCGAAGCCGCCCTCGGCGAATCCGGTGTAGTAGTCGGCCATCTCGGCGGTCGGGGTGCCGTCGGGAGTGGCCGAGACCCGGGTCATGGGGGAGACCGCGAGCCGGTTGGCCAGTTCCAGCTCACCGAGTCGTGCGGGCTGGAGTGCGGGATGCGTGGTCATGTCGGTTCCGTTCTCAGTCGGCGGGTAGAAGGTCGATCGCGAGTGGTGTCGGGTCGCCGCCGTTGATGTCCACCAGGTCTTGGGGGCAGGCTGAGACCACGAACACGCAGTCCACGACCGCCTGGAAGGTGATGGCGTCGCCCGGACGGGTGGTGGCGGGCAGCCAGCGCAGCTCGTCCCCGTCCACGGGGATGTGCATGAACACGTTGACCGGCTGCGGCGTGAGGGGTGAGGCCGTGCCCAGCTCGGCGAGGGCGCGGTGCAGGTTCTCGGCGCAGGAGGGGTGGCCGGGCTCTGCTCCCAGGCTCGCGTAGCGCGCCGGGTCGCATGCCGGGATCAGCATGTCGTGCCGGCCGGGCGAGGTGTCGGAGACCAGCGCGAGGATCGGACGGCGCCGGTCGGTGACGAAGTGCCGGCCCTGCGCGGGGAAGAGCCTGTCCGTGGCGGCGCGCGTGTGGGCGGCGCTGAGGTGCTCGCTCATGTCGGCGGTGAAGGCGAAGACATCGCCGACCTGGCCGCCTTCGAGGTCGACGACGCTGACCCGCCGGCCCGCGGCCACCCGCACCCCTCGTCCGGTGCGGGCGGGAACGACCATCCGCCCTTCGGCGGTCGTGGTTTCCATGCCGGTAAGGCAACCATCGACCATGCCGACTCTTCTATGGAGATTCATTCATCCTTTCTGGAATCTCCTGGACTTTCATCCATTTCTGGTGCGGGCGCGTCGTTGTTACCCGGTTCCATGGAAGTGCATCCGGCAGCGGACGGGACAACGCTCGGCTCTGGACGGCATCGGCGTCATCGCCGGATCGAGGACGTCCTCACGGCCGGGCGGACGGGTACCGCACGGGTTCAGCCGGGACAGTCGTGATCGCTGTAGTCGCCACCATGGATCCCGGTGCTCTGGAGGTCCCAGGCTTCGTAGAGAGCCCGGGTGACGCAGAGCGCTGGCGAGGCCGCCAGGGCTGCCGCGCTCCGCCGGTCAGGTTCCAAGGCGGGCGGAGGGGCGTCTCCGGCCGGCAGCCTTCTCAGCGGGTCGGCTGGCCATGGGGAAGGACGAGGTCTCGGGCGGGGTCCGGTCAGTGGAGTCGGCCGGTCCGGTGGAGGTGGTCGAAGACGAGCTGGTCGACGGGTGAGCTCCGAGGGCGGTCGGCGTAGGTGAGCCAGACGATCTCGTCGATCTCGTTGCAGGGGGTGGGGGTTCCCCGGTGGTCGGCGGTGTAACAGGCCATCTGGATGGTGGACCCGTCGGGAAAGCCGTGGGCCTGGGCATGGAAGGTTTCCAGGTGGATGGCGGTGGTCGGGTCGATGACGAGGGCGAGTTCCTCGTCGATCTCCCGGACGAGGGTGTCGAGGTCGCTTTCGCCGGGTTCGCGTTTGCCGCCGGGGAGGTAGTAGACGTCCTTGCCGCGTGAGCGGGTGCTGAGGATCCTGCCCTGGTCCAGATGGATCCAGGCGATCTTGTCGACGACGAGATGCATGCTCGAACCCTAAGAGTTCGTCCGGGGCCGCCGGGCTCAGATGTTCCGGAGACCCTGGAGCAGGGAGCGGAACCCGGCGGGGGACAGGCGGAGGACGGGGCCGCCGGGATGCTTGGAGTCACGGACGGCGACGGCGCGGCGGGCGGCGGCCAGCTCGACGCAGTTGCTGGTGGGGTCTGAGCCGGAGTGGGAGCTCTTGCGCCAAAAGGGAGCTGGTGGGATGAGGGAGGACATTGCCGGTCTCCTCGGTTCAGTAGCTGGATGCCATCGTCTTGATGACGTCTCGTGAGTCGGTTTCCGAAAGTGCTGCCGAAGCTAGATGCCCGAATGCCAGGTTATATGCGTTGACATCGGTCTCATCGTGGATGCAATGGGCTCGGATGAGGTCTACATAGACGAGGCGGACATCGCCCATCTGGGGGAGGTCGAACATGAGGAAGGAGTTGGCGGCTGTCGTGTGAGCGCCTCTGCTGAAGGGGAGAACCTGAAGTTTGACGTGCCCCAGCTCGCAGATGGCGAGCAGCCGGGTGAACTGAGCGCGCATGGTCTCGTCGCTCCCCACTTTGTTGTGGAGAGCGGCTTCGGACATGAGGGCGTGGACCGGGGTGGGGGCCGGAGGGCAGAGCACCAGTTGCCGGTTGAGTCGGACCCTCACGGCTCTGCGGAAGGCCGTCGGATCGAGCGGGGGTGTCGAAGTCCGGAACAGGGCTTCGATGTAGCCGCGGGTCTGGAACAGGCCGGGGACGACCATCTGCTCGTAAGTGTAGATCTTGCTGGCGTTGGCCTCGAAGCTGATGGTCTCGAAGGAATTCTGTCCGTCTTTGTACTTCTCCCACCAGCCGGATTCGGCCTCCCTGCAGAGCAGGAAGAGTTGAGAGCGGCGAGCGGAGTCCTCCACTCCGTAGAGCGTCAGAAGGGCCATCAGGTCCCGTTCCGGTAGGTGAACCTGGCCGTTCTCGATGCGGCTCAGCGAGGCGAGGGAGCGTTTCACCTTCTTGGCGGCGGTGGCGATCGTGAGGTTCTGCTCCCTGCGGATGGCGCGGAGTTCCACGCCCAGCCGCCGGGCCCGTTCGTTTTGTGGTGTTTCCGCCATCGGCTGCTCCCTGTGATCTCGTGACTTCATTTTGCTGTCGCGCTGTCAGGGAGGCCGCGGAAATCGGCGAGAGCGGAAATTTCCAGAAGGGATATCCGGCGACGGATCCGAAGACGAGAGCGACGACGTCGTCTCGTCGTCATCCTGGCGGGAGCCGCTCGGGGGAGCGGAGCGGAAGCGAGGAGACCGGGAGGCGTGATGGGGGCGTTGGCCGTGCTGGGGATCGTCGAGTTCGAGGGAGAGGAACGGGCGGTGACGGCGGCTCGACGGTATGCGCGGAGACTGCTCGAACAGGAGGGGATCGAGGACTGGGAGGCGTCGCTCGTCGTCACCGAGCTGGCTGCCAACGCCGTCGCGTATGGGGGTTCGGGCAAGTTCGGCCTGGCGGTCTCGGTGAACGAGGACTTCGTGCGGATCGAAGTAGGTGACTCGGGGCCGGGACGGGAACTGCGGGTCAAGAAGGCGGGGGAGGAGGACGAGGACGGACGGGGGCTGCTGCTCGTCGACGGCCTTGCGCGAAGGTGGGGAGCGGTGTGCGGGGAGACGGGCACGACGGTGTGGGTGGAGCTGGAAAGGCGGCCGGCCTCCTCGGGGGTGGTCGAGGAGGCCGGACGGTGACGGCTGGAAGGGAAGGGATCAGCCGTTGGTGGGGAAGCCCAGGTTGACGCCGCCGTGGGACGGGTCGAGCCAGCGGGACGTCACGGCCTTGGTGCGGGTGTAGAAGTGCACGCCTTCGGTGCCGTGGGCGTGGCTGTCGCCGAAGAGGCTGGCCTTCCAGCCGCCGAAGCTGTAGTACGCCATCGGCACCGGGATGGGCACGTTGATGCCGACCATCCCGACCTCCACCTCGTTCTGGAAGCGGCGGGCGGCGCCTCCGTCGTTGGTGAAGATGGCGGTGCCGTTCCCGTACGGGTTGGCGTCGACCAGGGCCATGGCCTCGTCGAACGTCCGCACGCGGACGACCGACAGCACCGGGCCGAAGATCTCGTCCTGGTAGCAGTCCATGTCGGGCGTGACGTTGTCGATGAGGGTGGGGCGCAACCAGAAGCCGTCGCCCGACGGCAGGCCCTCGCGGCCGTCGACCGCCAGGGTCGCGCCCTGCTCCACCGACGACGCCAGGTAGGAGGCGACCTTGTCGCGGTGCGCGCGGGTGACGAGGGGGCCCATCTCCGACGTCGGGTCGTCGCCGGGGCCCGTCACCAGCCCGGACACCCGGTCCTTGATCTTCTCTAGGAGGGCGTCCGCGACGGGCTCGACCGCCACCAGCACCGAGATGGCCATGCAGCGCTCGCCGGCCGAGCCGAAACCGGCGTTGACGGCGGCGTCGGCGGCGAGGTCCAGGTCGGCGTCGGGGAGCACCACCATGTGGTTCTTCGCGCCGCCGAGCGCCTGGACGCGCTTGCCGTTGCGGGCGGCCGTCTCGTAGATGTACCGAGCGATCGGGGTGGACCCGACGAACGACACCGCCTTGACGTCCTTGTGCTCCAGCAGCGCGTCCACCGCGGTCTTGTCGCCGTGCACGACGTTGAAGACGCCGTCGGGCAGCCCCGCCTCGGCCCACAGTTCGGCGATCTTCATCGCGGCGGACGGGTCCTTCTCCGACGGCTTCAGCACGAACGTGTTCCCGCAGGCGATCGCGATGGGGAACATCCACATCGGCACCATCGCCGGGAAGTTGAACGGGGTGATCCCCGTGACGACTCCCAGCGGCTGGAGGATCGAGTACGCGTCGACCTTCGTGGAGACGTTCTCGGAGAATCCGCCCTTGAGCAGGTGCGGGATGCCGCAGGCGAACTCCACGACCTCCAGGCCGCGCGCCACTTCACCGGCCGCGTCGGAGACGACCTTCCCGTGCTCGGAGGAGATGATCCGCGCCAGTTCCTCGGAGTCCCGCACGAGCAGTTCGCGGAAGCGGAACAGCACCCGGGCCCGCTGGGAGAGCGAGGCGTCGCGCCACTCGGGGAACGCGGCCTTCGCGGCGGCCACGGCCTCGTCCACGTCGGAGACGGAGGCGAAGTCCACGGTCCCGGAGACGACGCCCGTCGCCGGGTTGTAGACGTCGCCCTGCCGGGAGGCCGTCCCCGTCCAGGGCTTGCCGTTGATCCAGTGCGTCACGTGCGAGGTCATCAGGAGATCGCTTCCAGGGAGTCGACGAGGATCTTCAGGCCTTCGGCGGCCTCTTCGGAGGTGAGGGTCAGCGGCGGGGCCATGCGCATGACGTTGCCATACAGGCCGCCCTTGCCGGCGAGCAGCCCGCGCTTCCTCGTCTCCTCCATCATGCGGGCGGCCAGCGCGGGGGAGGGCGCGCCCGTCTCGGGGTCGACCAGGTCGAGCGCGAACATCAGGCCCTTGCCCCGCACGTCCGCGACGAACGGGAAGCGCGGCGCGGCGTCTTTCAACCCGGAGATGATGAACGCGCCCTGCGCGGCGGCGTTGGCCTGGAGGTCGTGGGAGAGCACGTAGTCCAGTGTCGCGTTGGCGGCTGCCATGGCGATCGGGTTGCCGCCGAAGGTGGAGAGGCCGACGGCGTGCGGGGCGTCCATCAGGTCGCCGCGCGCGACGACGCCGCCGACGGCGAAGCCGTTCCCGAGGCCCTTGGCGAAGGTCATCGCGTCGGGTGTGACGCCGTGGTTGCCGATGCCGAAGAAGCTCTGCCCGGTGCGTCCCCAGCCCGTCTGGACCTCGTCGGAGATGAACAGGATGCCGTGCTCGTCCAGCACTTCCTTGTAGGCGGCGAACAGGCCGTCCGGGGCCATCGTGAACCCGCCGACGCCCTGGATCGGCTCGGCGATGAGCGCGGCGACGTCGCCGCCGGTCGCGGTGGCAAGCGTGTGGCGCAGGTCCTCGACGCAGACCCTGGTGTAGTCGGCGTCCGACAGGCCCGCGAACTGCGGCAGGTGCCTGTCGGCGCCGTGCAGGAACACGGTGTTGAACGGGGTCAGCCCGCTGTTCTTCCACGCCCGGTTGGACGTGACGGCCGTCGCGCCGAACGACTTGCCGTGGTAGCTCTGCCGCATCGCCAGGACCTGGTTGCTGCGCCGCTCGTACGTGGCGAGCAGCAGGGCCGCCTCGTTGGCCTCGGTGCCGGAGTTGGTGAAGAACACCTTGGCGTCGGGGATGCCCGACAGCCGGGCGATCTTCTCGGCGAGCTCCACCTGGCCGCGCAGGAGGTAGACGGTCGAGGTGTGCACGACGCCGGTGGCGAGCTGCCGTTCGACGGCCTCGCGGACCTCGGCCACGTCGTAGCCGATCATGTTGGTGAGGATGCCGGCGAAGAAGTCGAGGTAGGAGTGGCCCTCGGCGTCGGAGACGCGGTTGCCCTTGCCGCCGGTGATCTCTATGGGCCGGTCGTAGTAGAGCGCTGTCCACTGCGGCATGACAGCCCGGTGGCGGGCGAGGAGTTCCGACATGTACCCAGTCTTTTCGGCTCGGAGACGGCGGGGCAGGGGGCAGAGTGTCGGCGAAGGGGGGAGTCTTCTTACAGGCTGTCTATCGCCTCGGCGAGCCTGAAGTCCTTCTCGGTGAGCCCGCCGCTGGTGTGGGTGGACAGGGTGAGGGTTACCTTGTTCCACCGGATCTGGATGTCGGGGTGGTGGTTCTTCTCCTCGGCCACCTGGGCGACCCTGTTGACGAAGGCCATGGCCCCGGCGAAGTCCGAGAAGACGAACTCCCGGACGAGGGCGTGGCCCGTGTTCTCCCATCCGTTCTCCATGCAGGTCTCCTTACCCAGGCGCAAGGTTTGACAACCTGTTAACAAGCGGTGACGGATTTTTAACACTGTGTCCTAAGATGAGAGCGATGCTGCCTACTTTGGCCGAGGTGCTGGAGCTGGAGCCGGTGCGCCGGGGCCTGCCCCGGGCGGTGGCCTGCGCCGACCGGCTGGACTCCCCGATCCGCTGGGTGCATGTCGCGGAGATCGCCGACATCGCCCCGCTGCTGCGCGGCGGCGAACTGGTGCTGACCACCGGCATCGCCTTCCCCGAGGAGGCGTCCCGGCTGCGCGGGTACGTGGCGGCCCTGGCCGAGGTCGGCGTCAGCGGCCTCATGGTCGAGCTGGGCCGGCGTTACGCCGACGAGCTCCCGCCCGCCCTGGTGCGGGAGGCCGGACGGCTCGGCCTCCCGGTGATCGTGCTGCGCCGCGAGATCCCCTTCGTGGACGTGACGGAGGCCGTGCACGCCCGTATCCTCGACGCCCAGCTCGCCGAGCTCCGCGCCTCGGAACGGCTGCACGAGATCTTCACCCAGCTCAGCGTGGAGGGGGCGGCCCCCGGCGAGGTGGTGCGCCAGGTCGCGACGCTCTCCCGCCGCCCGGCCGTCCTGGAGAACCTCTCCCACCAGGTGCTGGCCGCCTCCGGAAGCGACCCGGCGGGCCTGCTCGACGGCTGGGAGAGCCGCTCCCGCGCGGTCCGCCCGGACGGGCGGACCGGCTACGACGAGGCGTCCGGCTGGCTGGTGACGACGGTCGGCGCGCGGGGCGAGGACTGGGGGCGCCTGATCGTCCCGCTGGGCGCCCCGCCCACCCCGCGCGACACGGTCCTGATCGAACGGGCCGCGACGACCCTGGCCCTGGGCCGCCTGCTGGACCGGCACGAGGCGTCGCTGGAGCGCCAGGCCCACGGGACGCTCATCAGCGGCATCCTCGCAGGCTCCTACTCCGACCCGCAGGAGGCGGCGGCCCGCGCCCGCGCCCTGGGCGTGCGGCTGGCCGGGCGCAGGCTGCTCGGGGTCGTCGTGCGGGCCCGAGCCGGGGCGGAGCCCGAGGGGCTCACCGACCTGGCCGAGGCCGCCGCGGCGGCGGCCCGGGGGGCCGGGCTCTCCGCGCTGGTCGGCCTGCTCGACGAGTGGACCCCGCAGGCGCGGGTGGGGATGCTGGCCGCGCTGCCGCCGCGCGCGGACGCCGAGCCGGTGCTCACCGAGACGGCGCGCCGCCTGCGGGCCTCGGCGGGGACGTCCGAGCCGGTGATGGCGGCCGGTTCCGTCGTCGACTCCCTGCGGGACGTGCGCCGCTCCTTCCTGGAGGCCGAGCAGGTCGCGGACGTGGTGGTGCGCAGCGGAGGCGACCGCCTCTTCCACCGCCTGCCCGACCTGCGCCTGCGCGGCCTGCTGCACCTGCTGCGCGACGACGCCCGCCTCCAGACGTTCGTGGAGCGCGAGCTGGGCCCGCTCCTGGAGCACGACGCCCGGCGCGGCGGCGACCTCACCGGGATCCTGTCGGCCTACCTGGACTGCGGGCGCAACAAGGTCATGGCGGCCCGGCGCACCCATCTCTCCCGTCCGGCCCTCTACGAGCGCCTTCACCGTGTCGAACGCGTCCTGAACGTGGATCTGGACGACGTCGAAACGTGCACGTCACTGCACGTGGCACTCCTGGCCCTGGCATCGGTGCGCCGCGACCACTACTGATGAAATCCCGTATTGAATGGTTTCATTTCGCGCAATTCTCGGGGCGCGGACCGTCCTTTTACACAAAAGTCCCCACTCGGGAAAACGTCACAGCCAGACGGGCGGAGAAGAGCCGTCCAGGGGCGGCGGCGAATCCCACCGGGGCCGCCATCCGGAGACGCCCCCCGGCGGCAGGACGAAGCTGAGAACCCCGTGCGGGCTGTCGATCGCGGCGATCACGTCGTCCGACGGGACGGTCGCGGGAGCGGGCTCCCGCCGCCCCAGCGAGTCCAGCCAGCGGGCCGTGCCGGCCAGGGACAGCCTGGCGTGCCAGGAACCGCCCGTCGTGGCCCGGTGGACGAGGCCGGAGATCGCCGCGAACGCCCCCAGGTAGCCGGTGGCGTGGTCCAGGGCCTGCGCGGGCAGCGCGACCGGACGGTCGGAGCCCGCGGCCAGCATCGCCTCGTGGGCCAGGCCCGTGGCGAGCTGCACCAGGCTGTCGAAGCCGCGCCTGGCGTACCAGGGGCTGCCCGGCTCGTACGCCGAGATGTCGACGCTCACGATCGACGGGTTGAGCTCGTGCAGCTGTTCCGGCCCGAATCCGAGCGCGGCCAGCGCCGACGGCCGGTAGCCCTGCACCAGGACGTCGGCGGTGGCGACGAGCCCGCGCAGGCGGTCGCGGCCGTCCTCGGTGCGCAGGTCCAGGTGGCAGGAGCGTTTCCCGAAGCCCATGTCGAGCACCAGGCCGGGGACCTCGGGGACGTGCGAGGCGCCGATGCGCAGGACGTCGGCGCCGTGCGCGGCCAGCGTCCGGGTGGCGACGGGACCGGCGATGACCCGGGTGAGGTCGAGGACCCGGACGCCCTCCAGCGGCCGGTCGGCGTTCTTCGGCTGGACGGCGGGCCCTTCGGAGAGGCGTTCCATGCTGACCAGAGGCTCGTGCGGGAAGGCCGCCCACTCGTCCCGGGACCGGAGCGCCGCGGCGGCTCCGCCCTCGGCGAGCACCGCTTCCTCCACCTCCAGGGAGCCGCGCTCCAGGCAGGCCCCGGCCACCGCGTCGCGGGTCGGCGGGCAGGCGAGCGCGCGGACCGCCGCGTCGCGGTGCGCGGGGAAGTTGCAGTGGAGCCTGACCCAGCCGTCGCGGGTGCGGTAGTCGCCGGACAGGTCGGCCCACAGTTCGAGCTCGTTGCCGGCGATCTTGAAGAAGCGTTCGGAGAGGAAGGCCAGCTCGGCGTGGTCGCGGGCGACGGAGGCGAAGGCGCGCGGCCCGCCCCGCAGCTCCCAGTACACCGCCGCCGCGGAGCTCACGGCGCCGACGCTCGCCGCGGCCAGGAGGTCCACCCGGAAGACGGAGGGCAGGAGCCCGGACCTTCCGCTCACCTCCACGGGAGCCGGAGGAATTCCCGCTTCGGCGCACAACGACAGGATGCTCTGCTCCACCACGTTTTCACTCAACCGCAACCCGGCCTCCCCGTCGATATGACGTGCGCCACGGGTACCTGGCCCGCGGGTCAGTGGGGAAGGCCGCCGCGGGACGCGGAGATCGCATGGGCGGCCGGGACGCCGCGCCGCTGACGAATCCCATTGGAGAACGGTCCCGCCGGAAGGGTTTTGCATCCTTTATTTGCGCGTTACCCATTTTCGGCGGTGTGTGAGTAATAAGGAATATTTCTACAAGACTTGACCCGAATTGTTTCACTGGACACACTCGAGAATGACGGGAAGGGAGAGCGGAGATGACCGAAGAGGACCACTCCACGGAGCTCTCCTTCCTCGTCGGACGCTATCCCGAGTGGACCATCTGGTACGGCCTCGCGACCGGCAGCTGGTGGGCGCTTCCCCCCAGGGAGCGCGACATCGGCGACTTCGTCGAGGCGGCCGACCTGCCCGGACTCATCGAGCACATCGAGGAGATCCAATCCGAACTCCCGCCGTACCGGGACCCGTCGAGCATCCTCCGGCTCGGCGCGCCCCCGGTCCGACGGGTGCCGCTGGCGGCATGGCCGGGTGACCCTGCAAGGTGACCCGCTGTTCCCCGGCCCGGCTCCGTGCCGCAGCGGCATGAGACCCCGGAAAGCGCACAGGCGAGGCATTCACCCTCCATCACGTTCCTCCGTGAGAATGCTCAGCCGGGCAACCCCCGCCGCTTTCCGGGGTCTTCCTCAGTAAGCTGCCCGTTCATGAGTCATCTTCGGTCGGTACTGGCGCTCTGTACGGCCTTGTGCACCGGTCTGGTCGTGACGCTCTCCGCGTGCAGCGCCGAGGACGCCCCCGGCGGGAAGGCCGAGCCGCTGAAGACGGTCGGAGCCGCGGAGGGGGCCCTGAACCTCCTGTCCCTCCCCGGCTACGTCGAGGAGGGCTTCGAGGACCGGTCCGTCGACTGGGTGAAGCCGTTCGAGGAGCGCTCCGGCTGCCAGGTGAACGTCCGCACGGTCGGCACCGCCCAGGACGTCTACGAGCGGATGTCGGGAGGGGACTTCTACGACGGCGCGCTGGTGCCGTCCGAGGCGTTCGGCAGGCTCGTCGCCGCGGACGGCCTCGCCCCGGTGAACACCAGGCTGCTCCCCTCCTACAAGTCCCTCGACGCGCGGCTGCGCGGCCTGGTGAAGCAGGGGGACGAGACCTACGGGGTGCCCGCGGCGTGGGGGGCGAACCTGCTGCTGTTCGAGACGGGCCAGGCGCAGCCGGCCTCCTGGGGCGCGGTGTTCGACCCGGGGGAGAGCAAGCCGCACCACAAGAGGATCGTCTGGCGGGACGGCCCGCACGCCATCGCGTCGGCCGCGCTCTACCTCAAGCACCGCAAGCGCTCCCTGAAGATCCGCGATCCCTACGCGCTGACCACGGGCCAGCTGGACGAGGTCGTCTCGCTGCTGCGCGAGCAGCGCCCGAACGTGCTGAGCGTGTGGAAGGACGGCATCCAGTCGATCGAGGCGTTCGCCGCCGGGGACGCCGTGGTCGGGATGGGCGGCCTGCACGAGCTGGACGTGCTCGCCAGGGGCGGGCGCCCCATCGCCGTCGCCGCCCCGAAAGAAGGGGTCACCGGCTGGTACGCCGCGTGGGGGATCAACCCCCGGGTGCGGCACCCCAACTGCATGTACCAGTGGCTGGACTGGGTGAGCACTCCCGAGGTGCAGAAGCAGGTCGCGGAGTGGAGAGGGGTCTCGCCTGCGGACAGCCGGGCCTGCGGGCTGCTGCGGCCCGGGTTCTGCACCGCCTACCACGTGGGGGACCGCGCCTACATCGACGGGCTGGTCTTCCCCCGCATCCCCGACGAGGAGTGCGAGAAGGACTCCGAGTGCGCGGACTGGTCGGACTGGACGGAGGCGTGGTCCTCCCTCGGCTGACCCGGCTCCCGGCCGTCGCGTCGTCGCGTCGGCGTCAGGACATGACGAAGGCGGGCCCGACCGCCCCCAGTCGGACCCGCCTCGCGGACGCGTGGGCGAAAGACCGCCGTCTTCGCGTCCCTTTCATGGGAGCGGGTGCCCCGGGCCAACCCCCCGAAAGCCCGGGGCCCCGCTGTATCCAGTGAGGTTCACTCACCCACTTGGAACCGCGGACGGTCCCCGAAGGGAGACCGGCAGGGCGGGCACGCCGACGATGGCATGCGCGAACACCCCTGAGCCGCCCGACATGCGGGCGCGAGCGCCGGCGCCGGGGACCATATAGGTCTTTCGGCTCATTGCTCACCTCCCTGACATTCGGTGGACCGTTCCTCGGTTCTCCTCCTTTCTACGTGCTGTTGTCTGAGATCGGGGGAATGTCGGAACCAAACCCTGGCAAAGCTGCTGGGTTCCCCCTTACTTACTGAAACGCCTCTTCCAGCAGATCCAGCCCCTCCAGCAGCAGGTGTTCGGGGATGACCAGCGGCGGCAGGAACCGCAGGACGTTGCCGTAGGTGCCCGCGGTGAGCACCAGCAGCCCCCGCTCGTGGCACGCCCTGGCCAGCGCCGCGGCCGCCCCGGGATCGGGCGTCTTCGTCCCCGGCACGACCAGCTCGATCGCGGTCATCGCGCCCCGTCCCCGCACGTCGCCGATCTGCGGGAACCTCTCGGCCAGCGCCCGCAGCCGGGACAGCATGACCTCGCCGATCCACCCGGCCCGCTCGACGAGCCTCCCGTCCTCCATCGCCTCGAAGACGGCCAGAGCCGCCTGGCAGGCGAGCGGGTTGCCGCCGTAGGTGCCGCCGAGGCCGCCGCCGTGCACGGAGTCCATCAGGTCGGCCCGGCCGGTGACGGCGGCCAGCGGCAGCCCGCCCGCGATGCCCTTGGCGGTGGTGACCAGGTCGGGGACGATCCCCTCGTGCTCGCTGGCGAACAGCCGCCCGGTGCGGCCGAAGCCCGTCTGGATCTCGTCGGCGATGAAGACGATCCCGTTCTCCTTGGCGAACCGGTCGAGAGCCGGGAGGAAACCGGGGGAGGGCTCGATGAAGCCGCCCTCGCCGAGGATCGGCTCGACCAGGATCGCGGCCACATTGTGCGCGCCGATCTGCGTGGTGATCTGGTCGATCGCCTGTGCCGCGGTGGCCGGACCGTCCAGTTCAGAGCGGAACGGGTAGGCCATCGGCATCCGGTACACCTCGGGGGCGTACGGGCCGAAACCCTCCTTGTACGGCATGTTCTTGGAGGTCAGCGTCATCGTGAGCAGGGTGCGCCCGTGGTAGCCGTGGTCGAAGACCACGACCGCGGGACGCCGCGTGGCGTACCGCGCGATCTTCACGGCGTTCTCGACGGCCTCCGCGCCGGAGTTCACCAGGATCGTGCGCTTCTCGTGGTCGCCGGGCGTCAGCTCGTTCAGCTTCTCGCACACCGCGACGTACGCCTCGTAGGGGGTGACCATGAAGCAGGTGTGGGTGAAGGCCCCCACCTGCTCCCGGACCCTGCGCACGACCTCCGGATGGGCGTTGCCGACGCCGGTGACCGCGATCCCGGACCCGAAGTCGATCAGGCTGTTGCCGTCGACGTCGGCGACGACCCCGCCGCCCGCCGCGACGACGTAGACCGGCAGCGTCGAGCCGACCCCGGGGGCCACGGCCTTCTTCCGGCGCTCCTGGAGCTCCCGGGAGCGGGGTCCGGGGATCTCGGTGACGATCTTGCGTTCCTGCGGCAGGGCCGGGCCGCCGTTCAAGCTGCTCATACCCCTGACGATAAGCCGCGCGTCCAAGCCTGAGACGCTGACATTCTGGACAACTCAGTGCCTCGCGATTGGACACAGTGTCATGGCGCCGACTCTCGCCTCCGTAGCGTCCCTGCCCAGGCTCGGCCTGCGCGGGCTCACGACGGCGTCCCCGGACGTCCCTGTCCGCTGGGTGGCGGTGAGCGAGCTGCCCGACCCCACGCCCTTCCTGCAGGGCGGCGAGCTGGTGCTGACGACCGGAATGTGGGCGGCGGGCCCCGGGGAGGACGGGGAATTCCAGGCGTACGTCGCCAGACTGGTCGCGAGGGGGGTGGCCGGGCTGGGGTTCGGGGTGGGGCTCGGCCACGCCGAGGTGCCGCCCGCGCTGGTCGAGGCGGCGGAGCGGCACGGCCTGCCGCTGCTGGAGGTGCCCCGGCCCGTCCCGTTCGTGGCGATCGGCGAGGCGGTCTCCCGGGCGCTGGCCTCCGCCCAGTACGAGAACGTCACCCGGGCCTTCCAGGCCCAGCGGGAGCTGACCAGGGCCGCGCTGCGCGGCTCCGGGGCGCTGACCGACCGGCTGGCCAGGGAACTGCGCGGCTGGGCGCTGCTGCTCGGGCCGTCCGGGGAGCTGCGGCACGCGGTGCCCGAGTACGCGGGGAACCGCCTGGACGAAATCGCCTCGGAGCTGCACCGGCTGGCGGGCGGGGCCGCGAGCCTGGCGCTGCCGGGCCCGGTCGTGGTCCAGGCGATCGGCCTGGGCGGGCGGCCCCGCGGCTATCTGGCGGTCGGGACCCCGCGGACGCTGAACCCCGTCGAGCACACCATCGTGGGCGTCGCGGTCTCCCTGCTCACCCTCGGCTCCGAGGCGCCGCGCGGGGACGCGCGGCTCAGGGCGGCGCTGGGCAGCCTGCTGCTGGGGTGGGAGCCCGAGGAGCCCCCGCACCCGCTGCGGGTCCTGGTCTGCGGAGCCGACGCGCCGAAGGGGCTGGAGAACGACCCCGTGTGGGAGCGCTGCCTGGCGGTGCCGCATCCCGCCGGATGCGTGCTGATCGTCTCCGACCCCCTGGTCGAACAGGTCATCCCCCTGGTGGAGGCGTACGGGCCGGTGGGGGTGGGGGACCCGGCGAAGCTGGGGGACGTGCCCCGCTCGCTGGCCGAGGCCGAACGGGCCAGGCCGGTCTCCGGGGTCCGCCGGTACGCCGAGCTGCCGGTCCGGGGGCTGCTCGGGCTGCTGGACGGGCCGGAGGCCGAGGCGATGGCCGAAAGGCTGCTCGCCCCGCTGGACGAGACGCTGCGCGCGTCGCTGCGGGCGTATCTGGAGGCGGGCGGCCTGGGGGATCCGGCGGCCCGCGCGCTGGGGGTGCACCGGCACACCCTGCGCCACCGGACGCGCAGGATCTCCCGGCTGCTCGACCGTGACCTGGAGGACGCCGGTACCCGTGCGGAGTTGTGGATCGCTCTCATGCTCACGCAGCGTGCCGTTTTTTAAAGATCCATCACGGTTCGGCGTAGTTCTTGTTAGCGATCTTCTATTTTGCCGGAACTTATCGTGAGACTCTCCCTTTGTTCGCTTTGCCCTATCTGAACCTGACAAGGGGAGTCGATGAAGAAGCTGATCGGGGCGTCCGCCGCGGCGGGGCTCGTCCTCGCCGGCCTGGCAGTGCCCGCGCCGGCCTCGGCCGCGCCCGGGTACAGCCCCGTCAAGTGGGGAGCATGCGGGCAGGACCTGGTGGACTACGCCGCGGCGTACGACACCCTCAAGGGCGCCACCCTCCAGTGCGCGAAGATCAAGGTCCCGCTGGACCACGACAGGCCCCGCGGCAAGAAGATCACCCTCGCGCTCTCCCGGATCAAGCACACCGGCGCCAAGAAGCGCGGCAGCCTGGTCGTCAACCCCGGCGGTCCCGGCGGCACCGGCACCGACTTCGCCGTCCCGGTCGCGGGCCGCGCCTCCGCCAAGCTCCGCGCCGCCTACGACATCGTGGGCTTCGACCCGCGCGGCACCGGCGGCAGCGGCGCGATGAGCTGCGTCGCCGACCACTTCGACCCCGTCCGGCCGGACTACCGGCCCAAGGACAAGGGCGACATCGCCTACTGGCTGAAGGAGTCGAAGGACTACGCCAAGGCGTGCGGCAAGAAGTACGGCCGCCTCCTGGAGAACATGAAGACGACCGACTCGGCCCGCGACATGGAGCTCATCCGGCAGCGTCTGGGCGAGCGGAAGCTCAACTTCTACGGCGCGTCCTACGGCACCTACCTGGGCGGCGTCTACGCGACGCTGTTCCCGCGCAAGGTCGGCCGCATGGTGCTCGACTCCAACGTCGCGCCCAGCAGGGTCTGGTACGAGGCCAACCTGGAGCAGGACAAGGCCTTCGACCGGAACCTGAACGTCTTCTTCGGCTGGGTCGCCAAGCACGACAAGACCTACAAGGTCGGGACGACCCGCAAGGCCGTGCGCGCCTTCTACTACAAGACCCGCGCCGAGCTCGCCGCCAAGCCCGTCTCCGTCGCGCTCGACCCCGCCAAGCCCGCCGAGCTGACCAAGGTCGGGTCCTCCGAGCTCGAGGACAGCTTCCTCGTCGCCGGATACCGCGCCAGCAGCGGCATCTGGGGCCTGCTCGCCACCGCCCTCGCCGAACGCAAGGCCGGATCCGACACCGGCATCGCCAACGCCTACGTCAACCTCGGCGCCACGGAGGAGCCCACCAGCGGCTTCCCCGTCTACAACGCCGTCCAGTGCACCGACGTGCAGTGGCCGCGCAAGTGGAAGACCTGGAAGCGGGACGCCGAGCGCGTCCACGCCAAGCACCCCTTCGTGACGTGGGGGAACACCTGGTACAACACCTCCTGCCTCTACTGGCCCGCCAAGGCCGGCAAGCCGGTGAACGTCCGCGAGCGCGCCGGACTGCCGGACATCCTGCTGTTCCAGGCCACCCATGACGCCCCCACCCCCTACGCCGGCGGCGTCGAGCTGCGCAAGAGGCTCGGCGGCCACCTGGTCGTCGAGGACGGCGGCCTGACCCACGGCGTCGTCCAGCGCGGCAACACCAGGATCGACGCCTACTTCGAGAACTACCTGCTCACCGGACGCCTTCCGAAGAAGAAGATCGTCCACGTGGACGCCCTGCCCCAGCCGCAGCCCCCGGCCGCGGCGGCCCGGACCCGGGCCGTGCCCGCCGACGAGGTGATCCTCGGCCGGCGGTGACCCCTCCGC